>VGDP01000017.1 GCA_016869675.1 Alphaproteobacteria bacterium
CAGCACATCGACCTGCCGCAACTTCGCGACAATCTCTTCGGCCCTGTGCTTCTTCCTCGCCATCTCGGTCCTCCTCGATGTGAAAAACTTACATCACGGTCGGACCACTACCAGGGGAGGGCGATCAAACCGCCCAGCGCAGTCGCCTGCAGTGACTCGAGGAACGCCTCGCGCGACTGGGTGTCGTAGAACGCCTCGGTCGGGCTGGCAAACCCCGCCCGCACGAAACAGTCAATCGAAGCCGCCACCGCCGCCGACGGACGACCGAACGTGACGATCAGCGGAATGGCCGCAGCGCCACCTTGCAGGAAGCGGCGTCGGAGCATGGCCTTGCCAGGCCGAGGCAGCAATGGCTCGATCCGCGACCACTCTTCGTCGGTCAGATCAGTAGGGTACCCCTTGGTCTTGCGCTCGATCTCGGCCATTCGGCCACGGTTCGCTGGGGTCCACATACCCAGCTTGAATCACGCCGAAGTCCGAATGTGAACCCCTTTTCAAACGGGCTCTAACATGGATCGCTCGCTGGACGACCAGCGTACCGTCCCGCGGCCAGGTGCACGCCCATCATTCCCCGTCGGCCCGAGAAGCATCGTAAATCCACGGGTCGAATGCAAGACGCCAACGTGAATTTTCCTTGATTCCAGGCATGATACGGTGCCGGGGATCAACGCTCGGCTGTGCAAGAAGCGGACCAAGACATGGTTAATCCGTCACGTTCTCAGATAGACAGCCGCTGAGCGACGCCGCCAACGCACGCATCATGATGCCGTAGGCCCCAGCGCCCGGCGGACCGCTGCCCAATGGATCCATTCGCCCCGTCCGTGCGTCGGTGTCCTCCACGACCACAGCGACCGCGCGGTCGGGGAACTGCGGTTCGGCCATGACGCACGGTCGATCCAAAGCGCCGATACGCTCGCGGATCTCGATCAACCTCTGCGCGCTCGGCGGTTGCTCGGGATGCACCGTGATCGACCCAGCCACGTTCAGGCCATAGCGCGCCTCGACATATTGGTAGGCGTCGTGCATGACGAAAAAGGGCCGGTCCACGACGGCCGTAAGAGTCGCGGCGATCTCGGCGTCCAAGTCCTCCAGCGCGACGATCGCCGCATCGGCATTGGCCCGATAGGTCCTGGCACGGTCCGGATCCATCGCGATCACTTCCGCCGCGATGGCCCGCACGATGGCCTGGGCGTTGTGCGGATCGAGCCAGATGTGACCATCGATGGCACTTTCGTGATCGTCGTGGACATCGCTCTCCTCCGCATGGTCGTCCTCGGCGTGCTCGTCAGCGTGCTCCAAGTCGTGTTCGTCGTGCATGTGTTCATCCCACACGCCGCCCCGGCGAACCTGCAACTGCACGACACCCGGCGCATCCAGCAGCACCAGATGCCGCGCGTCGGGCGCGATCTCGTCCAAGACACCGTCCAGGAACACCTCGAACGTAGGCCCGATCCAGACCACTAGGTCGGCCCCGGCGAGCGCCGAGGCATCGCTCGGTCGGAGCGCGAACGCATGAGGCGATGCCAGTGGCGGTACAAGAAGCGCCGGCTGGCTCGCGTCGCCCAGCACCATCGCGGCCAGGGCATGGATGGGCAGGATGCTCGCGACCACGCGTGGCGGTTCGGACGCGGTCGCCAAGGGCGATCCCAGCATCGTCTGAACCACCGCGAGGGGCCCGAGCCATCGCAACACGTTCCGCCTTGCCTTAGGATCCTTCGGGGTCATGGGCACCTTCATTACCGTGAAGAGGTTGTCGTGCTCGGACGCCCATCCCGGCACTACCGCAACGCCGGATGGCATCGGGCGGCGAGAGATATGGAGTCAAGTTTAGCAATGTTATATCATAACATTCATGGAGAGCAAGGATGCCGCGTGCGGTGCCCTCACTCGAACGTACGCCAGGCCCCCCCGCCATGCGCATGCGATGCGGCGGGCGGCCACTGCACGCAGCCCGCGATAGGCCTCCTGTCATGACCAGCACCCATCAGGCCTTTCACCCGGCCTTTGCGGGTTCGCGCCACGATCACGAGCGCTGCGCCCACGCGGCGCTCGACGAAGCGGCGCGGGTGTGCGCCAGCCAAGGTGCCCGGTTGACGGCGGTGCGCCGCCAGGTGCTCGAATTGATCTGGCGCAGCCACGCGCCGATCGGCGCCTACGACCTGCTGGCCGCGCTGAATGGCGCCGGCCGCAAGGCGGCGCCGCCGACCGTCTATCGCGCGCTCGAGTTCCTGCTGCGCCATGGCCTGATCCACCGCATCGAATCGCGCAACGCCTATGTCGGCTGCGCCCTGCCTTCACGGCACCATGTCGGCCAGTTTTTGATTTGCCGCGCGTGCGGCAACGCCGCCGAGATCGACGACAGCGCCATCGCGCGCGCCATCGCCCGCTCGACGGCGAGCCTGGGCTTCGCGCCGGAGCGCATCGCCGTCGAGATCAGCGGACGCTGCGAGCGTTGTGCCGCGGCGGACCGCGCATGACGACGCTGCCCGCCGCCGGCGGCCCGCTGCTGCGCCTGGACGGCATCGATCTGGATCTCGGGCGGCGTGCCGTCCTGCGCGACATCGATCTGAACGTATCCCCCGGCGAGATCGTCACGTTGATCGGTCCCAACGGCGCCGGCAAGACTTCGCTGGTTCGCGTGGCGCTCAGCCTCGTCGTACCTACGCGCGGCACCGTCGTGCGCCGTGCCGGACTTCGCATCGGGTACATGCCCCAGCGCCTCGCCATCGACCCCACCCTGCCCCTGACCGTGCGCCGTTTCATGGCGGTGGGCGGCGCGCATCCTCGCGCCGTCGCGGGGCCGCTGGCCGAGGTCGGCGCCGCAGGTCTCGAGGGCGCGCCGGTGCAGGGGCTGTCGGGCGGTGAGCTGCAGCGGGTGATGCTGGCGCGCGCGCTGAGCCGCGAGCCCGATCTGCTGGTGCTGGACGAACCGGCGCAAGGCGTGGACGTGCAGGGCCAGGTCGAGCTGTTCGACCTGATCGCGCGCGTCCGCCGCGAACGCGGCTGCGCCGTGCTGCTGGTGTCCCACGACCTGCACCTGGTCATGGCGGCGACCGACATGGTCGTCTGTCTGAACCATCATGTTTGCTGCACCGGCCATCCCGAGGCGGTCAGTCGGCATCCAGCCTATCTGGCGCTGCTGGGCCCGACGGCGCGGGGCTTGGCGGTCTATGCTCACAGCCACGATCACCGGCACGACGTGGCCGGCGCGGTGGTCGATGGCTACGACCATGACGATCGTCACGGGTCTCATCGGCATCACGGGCCGGCGTGATGGACGACTTTCTGATCCGAGCCGGCCTGGCTGGCGTCGCGGCGGCCCTGGCCGCCGGCCCACTCGGCTCGGCCGTACTGTGGGGACGCATGGCGTTCTTCGGCGACGCGCTCGCCCACGCCGCGCTGCTCGGCATCGTCGTCGCGTTGATCGCGGATTGGCACCCTTGGCTCGGCGTCGCTGGTGTCGGGCTCGTGGTCGCGACCGTCCTGGCCTGGTCTCTCGCCGACCCGAAGCTCGCTCCAGATTCCCTCCTCGCCGCCTTGTCGCACGGTTCGCTCGCCGTCGGCTTGGTCGTGCTCGCGATCGTGGGCCGAGCCCAGGTCGACCTCTACGGCTACCTATTCGGCGACATCCTGGCGGTTGGTCCGGCGGATCTTGCCTGGGCGTTGGCCGGCATGGCCGTCGCCATCGCCGGCACCGTCGCGCTGTGGCGCCCCCTAATCGCGATCCTGATCCATGCCGATGTCGCTGCCGTGGAGGGCATCGCCGTGCGGCGCGTCCGCCTCGCCTTCCTGGTGCTGCTCGCCCTGACGGTGGCCGTGGCCATGAAGACCGTCGGCATCCTGCTGGTCACGGCGTTGCTGGTGCTGCCCGCGGCGGCGGCCCGCTCCTTCGCGCGTACGCCCGAGGCCATGGCCGTCTTGGCGTCGCTGTTGGGCGTCGCCGCCGTGGTACTCGGCTTGGCGTTCTCGGTCTTGGTCGACGCGCCGTCCGGTCCGGCCATCGTGTGCGTCGCGACCGTCCTGTTCGCCATCGCACGCGTCATCCGCCGCGCGGCCTGAGGAAGCTTCGTAGAGGCCGCGCAGATCGTGATGGAGCGATCGCGCGCCTGGATCCGGCCAGTGCGGGCGGACGTCGGCCGCGCGGGCGCCGCACACCGCGCAGCGGAATCGCCGCGCCGCCAAGGGCAGCAGAGCGGCGCCACGCAGGCGGCCCTGCCATAGCGCGCGCGGCACCGCCGCGCGGCGCCCGCATCCGTCGCACCAGACCTCCAGGTCGAGGCCGGCTTCGACGACCTCGGCGACGGTGATCGGCTTGACCTTGGCGGGACGGCCTTTGGGCATGGCACCTTGTATGATGTTCTTCTTTTGTTCTCATATCGCGTTCACCAGACGCTGCCAAGGTCGTGGTCGCCGGGTAGGATGGGCGCCCGCGCGGAGTGCCCATGACACAGGCCGACTACCCCGATACCTACTACGCGCGCACGCGCAACGACGGTCGGGGCCGCCCGTCGTTGCACGGGGACCTGACAGTCGACGCCTGCGTCATCGGCGGCGGCCTGGCCGGTGCCAACGCGGCCCTCGGCCTGACCGAGCGCGGCCGGTCGGTCGCGCTGATCGAGGCGAAGCGCATCGGCTTCGGCGCCTCGGGCCGCAACGGCGGCTTTCTCAACGCCGGCTTCTCTCTGCCGGGCTCGGCGTTGATCAAGCGCGTCGGGCTCGATCGGGCGCGCGCGCTGCGCGCCCTTGCGGAGGACGCGGTCGCCCTGATCGCGCGCCGGGTCGAGGCCTACCAGATCGTCTGCGGCCTGGAGCAGACCGGTCACATGCTCGTCTCGTGGTTCGACGACCGCGCCGCCATCGAAGGCTATCGGGCGGAGCTCGCCCGGAATTTCGGCGTCGAGACCGAAATCTGGCCGCGCGAGCGGGTGCGCGAATCCTACCGCACCGCCCGCTACTTCGACGGGCTCTACAACCCCAAGGGCTACCAGTTCCATCCGCTCAACTACGTGCTGGGCGTCGTCGGCGCCGCCGAGGCGCGCGGCGTCAGGGTGCACGAGGACTCGCCGGCCATGGCCGTGGAGCCGCATGGGGGCGGCTGGCGCGTCGCCACGGCAAACGGCTCCGTCACCGCGCGCGACGTGGTGGTGGCGTGCGGCGGCTACATCGGCGGGCTGACCCCGCGCATCGGGCGCGCCATCCTGCCCATCGCGACGTATGTGATCGTGACCGAGCCGCTGGGTGCGCGCATCGACGAGGCGATCCGCGTGCGCTACGCCACGTACGACGACCGGTTCGCGCAGGATTACTACCGCCGCCTGCCCGACACGCGGCTTCTGTGGGGCGGGCGCATCAGCGTGCGCTACGCGCCACCCGCGGCGGTCCAGCGCTTCATGCTGCGCGATCTGCTCAGAGTGTTCCCGCAGCTCGCCGGCGTGCGCGTCGAGGCCGCGTGGGGCGGCCTGATGAGCTACGCGCGGCACCGCATGCCCCAGGTCGGCCGGCTGGAAACGGGGCTGTGGTACGCCCAGGCGTTCGGCGGTCATGGCATGGACACAACCACCATGGCCGGCGAACTGATCGCCGCCGCCATTGCCGAGGGCGACGACACCTACCGCCGCATCGACGACACGTTCGGGCTCGACTGGGCCGGCGGGCCGGCGGGCCTCGCCTACGCCCAGATGACCTACTGGAGGTACCGCTTCCGCGACTGGCTTCGTTCCTGACCGCCGCGTTCGATCAGCGTCGCCAAGGTTCGTGTGCCCCGTTCCGCGTCGAACGGCGCGGGGTCCTGGCGCCAGCGCAGTGCGCGCCCCAGCCGTCGCGCGCCCGCGGCGCCCAGCGGTCCCGCCGCCTTGGCCACCGTCTCCATCTCGGGAAGGCGGCCGTTGCAGTGCAGGACGACGTCGCAGCCCGCCGCCCGGGATGCCGCGGCCCGTTCGGCCAAGGTGCCGGCCAGCGCGTTCATCGAAAGGTCGTCGCTCAGCAACACGCCATCGAAGCCGATCTCGCCACGAATGGCGCGCTTGATGACCGGCGCCGAAACCGTGGCGCACGCGTCGCGGTCGATCGCGTCGTAGACCACGTGCGCTGTCATCGCCCACGGCAGGTCGGCCAGCGCCCGGAACGGCGCGAAGTCGCGCCGTTGCAACGCGCCCAACGTCGCCGCCACGCGCGGTAGGTGATGATGGCTGTCCGCCGTGGCGCGCCCGTGACCGGGAATGTGCTTAATGATCGGCACGACGCCACCGGCCAGCAGACCCTCGGCGCACGCGCGACCCAGCCGCGCGACGGCCACTGGCGTGGTCGCGAACGCGCGATCGCCGATCACATCGTGGGCTCCCGGGACCGGAATATCGAGCACCGGCGCGCAGTCCACATCGAACCCGAGCGGCCGCAGGTCGGCGGCCAGCAGGCGCCCCAGCAGGCGGGCGGCTCGCACGCCGCCCGACGCGACGACGGCAGCCGGCGGCAGACCGCGCCATTGGGGAGGCCGCAGACGCTGCACGCGACCGCCTTCCTGGTCGAGCATGACGGGAGCGTCGGCCCGGCCGACGCTGGCCCGCAGGTCCGCGATCAGCGTGCGCACCTGGTCGGGCGCCTCGATGTTGCGCGCGAATAGGATGAAGCCGACCGGGCGGATGCGCGCGAAGAACCGCCGCTCCGGCGCGGTCAGGCGCGGCCCGGCGCAGCCGAAGACCGCGGCCGTCAGGCGCGCGCGTTCAGCGACGGACGACAAGGCAATCCACGCCGTGCGCCTTGAACTCGGTGCACAGGCCTTCCGCGCCATTGCGATCGGCGAAGGCGCCAACCTGCAGCCGATGGTAAAGCCCCTGCCCCGAGCCGAGGTCCGCCGTCTCGACCTTCAACGCCAGGCCGGCGACCAGCGCCCCGAGCTTACCCTTAAGGCGCTGCCATTCCGGCTCGACCTGGGCTTCGTCCTTGACCGCGCCGATCTGCACGCGCCACGTGCGGCTCGATGTCGTGTCCGCCTCGTCCTCTTTGAGGGCGGCGACCGTCTGATCGACCTTCTCATCGATGGACGATGCCTCGGCGTCCTCGGACGCCACCGCCGTCGCGTCTGTGCCCGCGGCCGGCGCGGCGGCCGCTTCGAGTTCCTCGAGGGCCTCGCCGATGACGTCCACCGTGGCGGCCGGTTCGATCGGCTCCGATTCCGGCTGGGCGGGCAACAGCGCGACGGCCACCGGCTCCTCCGGTGGCGGCAACAGACGCTCGACTACCTCGCCGTCCTGCCGTGTTGGCTCGATCAGGTCGTAGACATGCATGCCCTGGTTGGGGATGGTGATGCCTCCAGGATCGGCCGGGCGTTCCTTGGTCGGCGTGTCCTCGGCCAGGATCAAGGGGACGTCCTCGGGCGATCCCGGCACGTCGTCGCCCGGCACGAGGCTCCATCCCAGCACCGCCAGAACCACCGCCGCCAAGCCGAGAAGGGCCGGCCGGCGGTACCGGGTCCACGCCCTTCGGGGCGATACAGGGCTTGCCGCGCCATCCGGCTCGAGCATTGGATCAGCGCCCCGGTCGGGCGCTACGCCGCCCTCAAACTCGGGTTTGTTCATCGCAGCTGCTCCACGGGCGCCACGCCGAAGATGCCGAGACCGGCCGCGATCACGGCACGGACGCCCGCCACCAGGGCGAGACGGGCCTGCGTCAGGCCCCGGTCCTCGGCGACCAGGAAGCGGAGGCTAGGAATGTCCCCGCCCCGGTTCCAATGACCGTGGAAGGCCGCGGCCAACTCACCCAGGAAGTAGGCCAGACGATGCGGTTCATGGCTTTCGGCCGCGCCCTCCAGGGTCCTTGGCCAGGACGCGAGCATCCGGATCAACGCGATCTCGCCGGCATCGACTAGCCGGTCGAGCGGCGCGGCACCGTGGTCGATCACCAGGTCGGGCATGGTTTCGACAGCGTTGCGCAGGACCGAGCAGCAGCGCGCGTGGGCGTACTGCACGTAGAACACCGGGTTGTCCTTCGATTGCTCACGTACCTTGGTAAGATCGAAGTCCAAGTGCATGTCATTGCGTCGTGTCAGCATGACGAAGCGCACGACATCCTTGCCCACTGCGTCGACCACGTCGCGCAGGGTCACGAACGTCCCGGCGCGTTTGGACATACGCACGGGCTGGCCATTGTCCAGCAGGTTGACCAGCTGGCAGAGCTTGATGTCGAGCGGCACCCGCCCGTCCGACAGGGCCTTGACCGCCGCCTGCATGCGCTTGACGTAGCCGCCGTGATCCGCGCCCCAGACGTCGATCAGCACGTCGAAGCCGCGGTTGAGCTTGTCCAGGTGATAGACGATGTCGCCGGCGAAGTAGGTCCACGACCCGTCGGACTTGCGGATCGGCCGGTCGACATCGTCGCCGAAGCCGGTCGAGCGGAAAAGCGTCTGTTCGCGTGGTTCCCAATCGTCCGGTTTGGAGCCCTTGGGCGGCTCCAGGACGCCCTGATAGATCAACCCCTTGGCATCGAGCGCGACGAGCGCGGCATCGACCCCGCCGCGCGCCACCCCGGCGCGTTCGGACGAGAAAACGTCCTGGTGGATGCCCAGGACCGCCAAGTCGTCGCGGATCAAATCCATCATGGCGGCGATGGCGTAGTCGCCAAGCGGGCCGAGCCAATCGGCCTCAGGCCGGCCAAGCCATGCACCGCCGTCCCGCGCGTGCAGCGAATGCGCGACCGGCACCATGTACTCACCCGGGTAGAGTCCCTCCGGCATAGGCCCCGGCGTCTCCCCCGCAGCCTCCCGGTAGCGCCAGTGTAGCGCACGCGCCAACTGGTCGATCTGAGCGCCAGCATCGTTAATATAGTACTCGCGGGTCACAGCATTACCTACGGCAGCGAGCATGTTTGCCAGGACATCGCCAACCACGGCACCACGCGCATGACCGACATGAAGCGGACCCGTAGGGTTGGCCGAGACGTACTCGACGTTGACCTTGGTACCGGCGCCCACATCGGCCGTGCCGTAGCCCGCGCCGGCGGCTACCGCCTCGTGCAGGCGTTCGTGCCAGAACCTATCGTCGAAGCGCAGGTTAATGAAGCCAGGCCCGGCGACTTCGGCGGCGACGACGCCATCGAGGCTTCGCAGCGCCTGAGCAATGATGCCGGCCAGCTCACGCGGCGGCTTGCGCGCGCCCTTGGCCAGCACGAGCGCCGCGTTGGTCGCCACATCGCCATGGCTGGGATCGCGTGGCATGTCGATGGCCACGGCATCGAGCACGAGATCCGGAGGCAGCGCGCCCGAGGCCATGAGGCCTTCGATCGCCTTGACCGTGGCGGCGCGCAGGCTGCGGACGTAGTTCATGCGGCCTTTCTGCCGGGCGACAACCGAGCGTGTTCGCCGTGCGCGAAATTGTCCGTCATCCCCGCCACGTAGTCGGCGACCGATCGAGCCCGGCCGAAGCGATCATCGGTCTCGAGTCGCGAACGCCACGCGGCGGGCAGGAGCGACGGTTCGGCCAGATACCACGCGAACAGATCCCTGACCACGGCCTTCGCCTCGTCCTGCATGACCAGGATGCTCTGGTGACGGTACATGGTGGTGTAGAGGAACGTCTTGAGCGCCCCGTTGGCCACGGCCATGTCCGGTGAGAAGGCGACCAGGGGTCGACCAAAGGCGCGCACGTCGTCCGCCGTCTCGGGACGCATCTCGACAATGCGGTTCTCGGTGGTCGCGAGCACGTCAGCGACCATGCGGTCGATCATGCGACGCACGGCCTCGTGGATGAGTCGGGCCGGTTCGAGCCCTGGCCAGCGATCGAGCACCTCGGCGAACGCTGGCCCCGCGAGCGGCACCCCCGCCAGATCGCTCATGGCGAACAACCCGGCGCGCAGACCGTCATCAACATCGTGGCAGTGATAGGCAATATCGTCAGACAAAGCCGATACTTGCGCCTCGGCGCTCGCGTACGAGTTCAGTTTAAGATCCAAACCGAAGCGTGCGATGGACGCCGGTGGCGAGGTCATCGGGCCGTTGTGCTTGACCAGGCCCTCCAGGGTCTCCCAGGTCAGATTCAGCCCGTCGAACTCGGCGTAGCGCGCCTCGAGCCGGGTCACGATGCGGAACGCCTGCTCGTTGTGGTCGAAGCCACCGAAGGCCGCCATGGCGGCATCGAGCGAGTCTTCCCCAGCATGGCCGAACGGCGGATGACCCAGGTCGTGGGCGAGCGCCAGTGCTTCGACCAGGTCCTCGTCGAGCCCCAGCGCACGGCCGATCGAACGGGCGATCTGGGCCACCTCCAGACTGTGGGTCAGACGCGTGCGGAAATGGTCGCCGTCGGGCTGCACGAACACTTGGGTCTTGTGCTTCAGCCGCCGGAACGCCGTGGAATGAACAATGCGGTCACGGTCGCGCTGGAACGCCGTGCGGTTCGGGCTGTCCGATTCCACCTGCTGGCGGCCGCGGCTGAGTTCGGGGCGGCACGCGAACGGCGCCCAGCGCCCAGGGCCAAAGGCCGAATCACGGCTCGTCATGGCTCAAGCTACTCTCGGCGCTAGCCATGGTGCAACGCGAAGAGACCCGGAAGACCCCGATTTGACTTTGCGCCGCCCCACCCTACATTGAAAGAGCGTGCCCCGAGCCCCTGGAGGCCCCGCGAACCATGACGAACACCGTTCCTGCCCCGATCACCATCACTGCGAGCGCGGCCAAGCGAATTGTTCACCTGGTGGGGTCCGAGGGGAACCCGGACACCAAGCTGCGCATCGCAGTCGAAGGTGGTGGCTGTTCCGGTTTCCAGTACATCTTCAAGCTGGACCCCGAGCGTGATCCCACCGACATGCTGATCGAACGCGACGGCGCATCCGTTGTGGTGGACGCCATGTCGCTGCCCCTGGTGTTCGGTCTGGAACTCGATTGGGTCGAATCGCTCGAAGGCTCCCGCTTCGCGGTCAAGAACCCCAATGCGACCGCTTCGTGCAGTTGCGGCAGTTCTTTCGCGATCTAGGTCCGTGCGCAGCTTCGATCCAGAGATCGCCTCGCGCTGGGCGACGCGGCGTGACCCTCAGCCGGCAAAGGGATCGTCGGCCCTTCCCGGCTGGGCCGAGCGGTTTGCCTTAGAGCAGGTCGTTTCCGCGGTGGTCTACGGCGCCGGAGCCGCCGACCTCTACACCCTGTCGCTCCCGCTCGACTGACCGTCGCGGTCTTGCGCCGAGTAAGGCCCGATTGAGACCATAAAGATGATAGCCTTTATCGTGCGTGCCGCGGTGGCGGTCGTCGCGCTCATCGTCGTCGCCTTCTTCGCCATTGGTCACGACCGGTTCTGGCGCCTTTTCGGCGATCCGGACATTGGACCCGTGGCGTTCGAGACCCTGCTGCGCTCCGCGACCCCGAACGATGCCCTCGCCTGCCCGCCGGACCTCTGCGTCGCGCCAGCCGATATCGCGACGCTCGTCTATCCGGTCAGCGCCGGGGTCCTGCGCGCCGCCTTCGTGGGCGTCATCGCCGCCGAGCCGCGCGTGACCCAGGTCGCGTCGGACGACGCGACCCTGGCCGATCGCTACGTGCAGCGCAGCGCACGCCTGGGCTTCCCCGACACCATCATCGTCCGGTTCATCGACCGCCCGGGCGGCCAATCCACCATCGCGCTCTACTCGCGCTCGCAGATCGGCCACAGCGACCTGGGCGTCAACCGCGCCCGCCTGGAGCGCTGGCTCGCGACCCTGGACCGGGTGCTGCCGGCCGTCGAATAGCCGCGTTCGCCTTGAGGTGCCATCCGGCCACCGCTACGGTGCGGGGTCATGAAGATTGTCACCTGGAACGTCAACTCGATCCGCGCGCGCCTGGCGCGCGTGGTCGAATGGCTGGCGTCGGAGCGGCCCCACGTGGCGCTGCTGCAGGAACTCAAGTGCGTGGGCGAAGCGTTCCCTCACGACGCCATTGGCGAGCTCGGCTACAACGCGCTGGTGTGCGGCCAGAAGACGTACAACGGCGTCGCGATCCTGAGCCTGAGCCCGATCGACGAGCTAGCACGTGCCTTGCCGGGCGAAGACACCGACGAGGAGGCGCGCTACCTGGAAGCGTTCACGGCGGGCGTGCGCGTCGCGTCCGTCTATGTGCCCCAGGGTCAAGCGGTCGGCACGGAACGCTTCGCCTACAAGCTGCGGTTCCTTGATCGGCTCGCCGCGCAGGCGCGCGCCATGCTGGCCAGCGAGGAGGCCTTCGTCATCGGCGGCGATCTGAACGTGGCGCCCAACGCCGGCGACGTCTTCGATGCCGAGGCGCTCGACGGCGAGGTCTGCTTCCACCCCGACGAGCGCGCCCGGTTTTGCCGCCTGATGAACCTGGGGCTGATCGATGCGCTGGCCGCCCTGCACCCCGAGGCTGGCCACTTCTCCTACTGGGACTATCGCGCCGGCGCCTGGACCAAGGATCAGGGCCTGCGCATCGACCATCTGCTGCTGTCGCCCCAGGCGGCCGACCGGCTTGGCGCATCCGGGGTGGACCGCCGGCCGCGCGGGCTCGAAGGTTGCTCCGATCACGCGCCGGTCTGGTGCGAACTCGACATCGGCTGACCCCGAGCAGGGCCCCAAGAAATCCGCTTGCGCGACGTGGGGGCCGTGCTCATGATCGAAGGGTTCCGGCAGGTGCCGGTTGGTTCACGCCCAAGGCTCTTCCATGGCCCCAGCCCGCGCAAAGGTCTTGCCCGCGCCGTAGGTGTGAAGGTTTCCACGCAGACAAAGGTCTTCCTCGAACATGGCTTATCACGATCAACCCCCAAGTGACAGCGAGGGCACCGTCGTCAATGGCAAGGTCAAGTGGTTCCGCGCCGACAAGGGTTACGGCTTCGTCACTCCCGACGACGGCTCGCCGGACGTGTTCCTGCACGTCTCGGTGTTGAAGCGGCTGAACGTCCAGGACGCGCCCCAGGGCTCGACCATCAGTTGCGAGGTCGTGCAGGGCCAGAAGGGGCGCCAGGTCAGCCGGGTCGTCAACCTCGACACCTCGACCGCCACGCCCATGCCGCCCCGCCTTCCGCGCGAGGGCGGGTTGGAGCGAGATTTCCGCTCGGGCCCCGGGCGCGACGGCCCGCCACGCTGGGGCGATCGTCCCGATCGTGGTGGTGATCGTCCCCGTTTCGGTGACCGCGGTGGCGACCGTGACGGGCCGCGTTGGGGCGACCGGCCGCGCCGCGACCCGCGTTGACGTGACAACCCGATACCCGCCCGGTCCCTAAGGGATCCGGGCGGGTGTCGTATGAATGGTTCACGCGTGCGCTGGCCCGCCTGGCTCCAGCCGCACGCCCTTTCTGAGATTCCGGTACCCGAGACCGACGAGACGGCACGGGTGCGCGCCCGGCGCCTCGACCACGATGGTGCGCGCCGCGATCGGATCGAAGTCCGCGCGGAAGTGGACGGTACTTTTCACCGCCACGATGCGCTGTTCGTCAAGCGCGACGCCCAAGTGCGTGAACACCGCCCGGTCGAGGCATTGGAACCGGTTGCTGCCGACGACCACGCGTACGTCCGACCCGCCACTCTCGATGGCCAGCAGCGCGGTCGGCCCCAGGTCGGTCCGCGTGCCGCTGAACACCGGTCCGTTGCATAGGAATCGGCCATCGCTGAGCCGCTCGACGCGGAAGCGCGCGCGCAACGGCCGATGGCCGTGCAGCCCCGACTTGGCTCCAAGCGCCGCCTCGAACGCCGCGCCGACGCCCACCTCGTGGGCGCGTGCCGCTACCTCGGGATCGTTCAACATGCCCAGCACGGCACGCCGCGCGCCACCCGCCACCAGCGCCTCAAGGAGACCGGTGGTGTCCGCCGTGCCGCCGGCGCCCGGGTTGTCTTGGGCATCCGCCAGCACCACTGGGCGACCCTCGTCGATCGCCATGGCCGCGCGCACCGCTTGGTCCGGGCACAGCATGTCGTTGGCGAACCGTGGTTCGGCCGCGAGCACCGCGCGCATCAGCTCATCGGCGACGCCATCAGCCTCGGCCTGGGTCGCCGCGAACGCAACCAGACCCGGACCGCAGTCGGCGATGTCAGCCGGCGGGAAGGCGAGCGCGAGGTCGGAGCTGAACACCGTACCGCGCACCGCGTCGGCGACGTCGGCGTAGAGCGCGCGGTTGGGTTCGGCGTCGGTCCATTGGGCGGTCAACGGCACGAGGAACGGCAGCTTGCGGAACGCCTTGGCCATGGCCTGGCCAGCCAGGATACGCGCCAGCGCGTGGTAGGCGCGCGCGCCGGTGAAGGCCATGTCAAGGTGGGGATACGTGCGGTAGATGGTCAACGCGTCGGCATGGCGCGCGATGGCGTCGGTCACGTTGGCGTGGAAGTCGAGGCTGGCGACCACCGGGATGCGCGGGCCAACGACATCGCGCACGCGGCGCAGCGCCTCGCCCTCGCCGTCCTCGTGATGGGCCGCGACCATGGCGCCGTGCAGGTCCAGATAGACCGCGTCGACCGGCAGCGCCGCGCGGAGGTCCTCGACGATCGCGCCGACGATGCGCTCGAAAGCGTCCTCGGTCACGTAGGACGACGGCTCGGCCGAGGCCCACAGCAGCGGCACCAGGTCGTGCCCATCCTCGCGCGCCGCCTCGACGAAGCCAGCGACCGGCAGGTTGATGCCGGCGACCGTCTCGAACAGCGCCGGCCCGCGCACCAGGCCGGGCCAGGCATCGTGCTTGACGAAGTCCGCGTAGCTCGCGCCCATGGGCGCGAAGGTGTTGGTCTCGTGCTGGAACCCGCCGACCGCGATGCATGCCATGGTGCCCCCTGGTTCGAGCCGCCACGAGACCAGAGTGCGGCGCAAGGTTCAAGCCGGCACCCGGCCCGGCGATGTGCTATCTACCCGACTGCCACGAGCGAGGAGACCCGAGCGGTGTCGACGATCCTGACCCCGGACGCCCTGCGTGCCCTGGAACGCCCGACCGGCTTCGCGTCCGGGCTGCCACGCCAAGCGTTCACGAGCCAAGCCTTCCTCGACGACGAGATCGCGCGCGTGTTCGCGCCGACTTGGATCTACGCCGGCGCGGAAAGCGCGGTCCCCGAGGTGGGCGATACCTTGCCCGCCACGATCGGCAACGCGCCGGTCGTACTTGTGCGCGGCCGCGATCGTACCGTGCGCGCGTTCCACAATATCTGCCGGCACCGCGCGGCGCTGGTGGTTACGGAACCCGGCACCAAGCGGTCCAGTCTCGTCTGCCCCTACCACGGCTGGACCTACGATCTGGACGGCGGCCTCCTGCGCACACCGCACATCGGTGGCACGGGCAAGCACACCTGTGAAGGCATCGAGCGGGCCGAACTGGGTTTGAAGCCCGTGCGCTGCGAATCGTGGGGCGGCTTGCTGTTCGTCAACCTGTCCGGCGACGCGCCGCCGTTGGCCGACCACCTGCGTCCGCTGACCGAGCGCTGGAGCGCCTACGACGTCGGCCGGTTCCGCTACGCCGGTTCCATCGACTACACGCTCACGTGCAACTGGAAGCTGGCGGTCGAGAACTACCTGGAGAGCTATCACCTGCCCTGGGTGCACCCCAGCTTGAACAGCTACTCGCGGCTCGACGATCACTACATGTTCGAGGCCGGCACGGTCGCCTATGGCCAGGGGACGACCGTCTACGCACCCGACCTCGCGTGCGGCCAGACGCTGCCGCCTCTCGACGGACTCAACGACGCCGCGCGGGCGCGCGCCGAATATCCGGTGATCTTCCCGAGCCTGATGGTCGGGCTACAGTGCGACCACTTCTACGTGATCAACGTCGTGCCGCTGGCGCCGGATCACACGTTAGAGCATTTCGACCTGTTCTTCGTGGACGGCGCCACGACCGACGATCGCCTGGCGCCGGCGCGCAAGGAGACGCGTGATCGCTGGAACGCCGTGTTCGTCGAGGACGTGGCCATCGTCGAAAGCGCCCAGCGCGGTCGTGCCTCGCCCGCCATGGATGGTGGCCGCTTCTCGGCGCACCAGGATGCCCTGGTCCACCTGTTCGAGAAGTCGGTCGCGCGGCTCATGGCCGCGCAATCGCCGTCGCGCGTCGCTCAGATGTCCGCGTAAGTGTGGGTCTCGGCGGTGCCGCCGGGGTGGGTGACCGCTCCGTTGACGGCATCGCCCACGGTCTGCGCGTATTTCCAGAGCGTGCCCGAGGCGTAGTCGGTCGCGCGCGGCTTCCACGCCTTGCGCCGCTTGGCGAACTCGGCCGCGCTGACGTCCACGTCCAACCGCCCCCTGATAGCGTCGATGGTGATGATGTCGCCGTCGCGCAGGAGCCCGATCGGGCCGCCGACCTGCGCTTCGGGTCCGACATGGCCGATGCAGAAGCCGCGCGTCGCGCCCGAGAACCGGCCGTCGGTGATCAGCGCCACCTTCTCGCCCATGCCCTGGCCGTAGATCGCCGCGGTCGTCGCCAGCATCTCGCGCATGCCGGGGCCGCCGCGCGGACCCTCGTAGCGGATCACGAGGATGTCGCCGGCCTTGTAACGCTTCTTCTGCACGGCCGCGAACGCGGCTTCCTCGCTGTCGAAGCAGCGCGCCGGGCCTTGGAAGCGAAGCGTCTTCATGCCGGCGACCTTTACGATGGCGCCTTGGGGCGCCAAGTTGCCCTTTAGCCCGACGACGCCGCCCGTCGGCGACAGCGGGGCCGAGCAGCGCCGGATCACCTCCTGGTCCTTGCGCAGCACGACACCCCTTAGGTTCTCGGCCATGGTCTTGCCCGTCACCGTCATGGCGCTGCCGTCGATATAGCCACCGTCAAGGAGCGCCTTGAGCAGCGCCGGCACGCCGCCCGCCTCGAACATGTCCTTGGCGACAAAGCGGCCGCCCGGCTTCAGGTCGGCGATGTAGGGGGTACGGCGGAACACCTTGGCCACGTCGTGCAGGTCGTACTTGATGCCGCACTCGTGGGCGATCGCCGGCAGGTGCAGAGCCGCGTTGGTCGACCCGCCGGAGGCCGCGACCACGGCCGCCGCGTTGTCGAGCGCCACGCGCGTCACGATGTCGCGTGGCCGGATGTTCTTTCGCAGCAGGTTCATCACCGCCTTGCCCGAGGCCTCGGCGTAGATGTCACGGTACTCGTAAGGCGCTGGCGCACCGGCCGAGTACGGCAGCGCGAGGCCGATCGCCTCGGACACGCACGCCATGGTGTTGGCGGTGAACTGGCCGCCGCACGACCCGGCCGACGGGCACGCGACCTGCTCCATGGCGTGCAGCTCGCGGTCGCTCAGCGTGCCGCCCTGGTGGCGCCCGACCGCCTCGAACATGTCCTGCACCGTGATGTCGCGGCCCTGGTAGCGGCCGGGCAGGATCGAGCCGCCGTACAGAAACACGGAGGGCACGTTCAGCCGCACCATCGCCATCATCAGGCCGGGCAGCGACTTGTCGCAGCCGGCCAGCCCGACCAGCGCGTCGTAGCAATGGCCGCGCATGGTCAGTTCGACCGAATCCGCGATCACCTCGCGGCTGACCAGCGACGACTTCATGCCCTGGTGGCCCATGGCGATGCCGTCGGTCACGGTGATGGTGGTGAACTCGCGCGGCGTGCCGCTGGCGGCCGCGACGCCCTTCTTGACCACCTGGGCCTGACGGCCAAGCGCGATGTTGCACGGCGCTGCCTCGTTCCACGTGGTCGCCACGCCGACGAACGGCTGGGCGATGTCGTCGGCCGAAAGCCCCATGGCGTAGTAGTAGGACCGGTGCGGCGCCTTGGATGGCCCGATGGTGACGTGACGGCTCGGCAGCTTCGCGCGGTCGAACGTCCGTTTCGCCTTGGTCCTGGCCATGGTCGCTTCTCCTGGTTCCCGTTGCGCGGAGCATAGATGCGGCCGGCGGGCGGCCACAAGGCAAGGACCCTAGCGGCGGAACACGCTGTCGGCGGTCGAACGGGCCGACTGCTTGCGCCCGATGGTCTCACGCGCGCGGGCGATTTCGGCCTCGAGCTCGGCGATGTAGTCGCCGAGCGCCTCGATGGACATGGCCTCGAGGTCCTTGGGCTTGGATTTGGCCGGCCGGGGGTCGAGCTCGTCGGGGTTCATGAGCCGATGATAGCGCGCGCCGACTACGCGACAAGCGCGCCGACGTGGTAAGAGGCCGGGACCAGGAGGCCCACGATGACCGCGCTGCCCACGACCATGACCTCCATCGAGATCGCGGCGCCCGGCGGGCCCGAGGTGCTGCGCCCGGCCGCGCGCCCCGTCCCCACCCCCGAAGTGGGCGAAATTCTCGTTCGGGTCGCGGCGGCGGGCGTGAACCGGCCCGACGTGCTGCAGCGCCAGGGTGGCTACAACCCTCCGCCCGGCACGACCGACATCCCGGGCCTGGAGATCGCCGGCACGGTGGTCGCGCTGGGGCCGGACGTGGATGGAGTTCGCTTGGGTGATGCGGTGTGCGCCCTGGTGGCGGGTGGCGGCTACGCCGACTACTGCGTTGTCCCGGCGCCCCAGGCGCTGCCGGTGCCATCTGGCCTCTCCATGGTCGAGGCGGCCGGCGTGCCCGAGACGTTCTTCACGGTGTGGACCAACGTCTTCGAGCGTGGCCGGCTGCGTCCCGGCGAGTCGGTGCTGATCCACGGCGGGTCCTCGGGCATCGGCACCACGGCGATCCAGCTCGCCGCCGCGTGGGGCGCGCGCGTCTTCGCCACCGCCGGCAGCGACGCCAAATGTCGGGCGTGCGAGGCGCTCGGGGCGGAACGCGGCATCAACTACCGCACCGAGGGCTTCGCCGAGGTGGTCCTGTCGCTGACCGACAAGCGTGGCGTGGACGTCATCCTCGACATGGTCGGCGGCGACTATGTGGCGCGCAACATCCGCTGCGCGGCGCTCGAGGGCCGCATCGTGGTGATCGCTTTCCTGGGCGGCAGCAAGGTCAACCTGGACCTCGGCCCGCTGATGATGAAGCGGCTGACCTTGACCGGCTCGACGCTGCGGCCGCGCACGGTCGAACAGAAGGGCGCAATAGCGGCCGAACTCGCGCGTGAGGTCTGGCCTCTGCTCGCCTCGGGTCGCGTCAAGCCCTTGATCCACAAGACCTTTCCGCTCGCCCAGGCGGCCGAGGCCCATCGGCTGATGGAATCGAGCACCCACGTGGGCAAGATCGTGCTGACGATCGCGTGACGGTGCCTTTCATGCTGGAATCGGCGGCGGGAATGTCCTAGGTGTGAGCCGCGGGCGGTGCACGGGGCACCGCGCCGCCGGGTATCCACGCACGAGGCGGGAATGGCGCATCCTTTGATGCCGATGGCGACGGCCGTATGGCTGGTCGAGAACACCGGTCTGACGTTCGAGCAGATTTCCGAGTTTTGCGGGTTGCATCCGCTCGAGGTCCAGGCGATCGCGGACGGCGAGGTCGCGGTCGGCATCAAGGCGCTCGATCCGGTTCAGAGCGGCCAGATTGAGCCCGGCGAGGTCGAACGCTGTCTCGCCGACCCCAAGGCGCGCCTGACCATGCGCAGGCAGATCGAGGCACCGGGGCTGAAGACCCGGCGTGGCGGCCGCTACACGCCGGTGACCAAGCGCCAGGACAAGCCCGACGCGATCCTGTTCCTGACCAAGCGTCACCCTGACCTGACGGATGCCCAGATCTCGCGCCTGCTGGGCACCACCAAGGCGACCATCAAGGCGGTGCGCGAGGGCACTCACAAGGACGCGGCACGGCTGACCGCGCGCGATCCCGTGGCGCTGGGCCTGTGCAGCGCCGCCGATATGGCGGCCGAACTCGCGCGCCTGAAGCCCAAGGTCGTCCAGGCTTCCAAGCCCGAAGCCGCCGAGACCCCCGCCGCCGGCGAAGCCGCGGGCTAACCCTTCTCCGGGTACCCGATCCCCTTCAGCGCCACCGTGATCTCGTCGAGGATGACGGGATCGTCGATGGTCGCCGGGGTGGTGTAGCTCTGGCCGTCGGCGATCTTGACCATGGTGCCGCGCAGAATCTTGCCCGAGCGGGTCTTGGGCAGGCGCTGCACCACCGTCGCCGTGCAGAACGACGCCACGGGCCCGATGCGTTCGCGCACCAGGCGAACCACCTCGGCCACGATCTCGGCGTGGGGCCGGTTGACCCCGGCCTTGAGCACCAGGAAGCCCACCGGCACCTGGCCCTTGAGCGCATCCGCAGCGCCGATTACCGCGCATTCCGCCACGTCGGGGTGGGACGCCAGCACCTCCTCCATGCCACCGGTCGACAAGCGGTGACCGGCGACGTTGATGATGTCGTCGGTGCGCGCCATGATGAACAGGTAGCCGTCCTCGTCGATGAAGCCGGCGTCCCCCGTCTTGTAGTAGCCGGGGAAGTCGCTCAGGTATGACTTCGAGAATCCGTCGTCGTTGTGCCACAGCGTCGGCAGGCAGCCGGGCGGCAACGGCAGCTTGACCGCGATGGCGCCGATCTGACCCGCGGCCACAGGGCGCGCCTTTTCGTCCAGCACCTCGATGCGGTAGCCTGGCACCGGTTTGGTCGGTGAGCCGTGTTTGATTGGCAGCGCGCCGAGCCCGACGCAGTTGGCGCCCATGGGCCAGCCGGTCTCGGTCTGCCACCAGTGGTCGATCACCGGCCGGCGCAACCGATCCTCGGCCCACTTGACGGTGTCCGGGTCGGCGCGCTCGCCGGCCAGGAACAGGGTGCGGAAGCGGCCCAGGTCGTAACGACCGATGTGCTCGCCCTTGGGGTCCTCGCGCTTGATCGCGCGGAACGCCGTGGGCGCCGTGAACAAGGCGGCGACGCCGTGCTGGGCGATCAGTCGCCAGTAGGCCCCGGCGTCGGGCGTGCCCACCGGCTTGCCCTCGTAGAGGATGCTCGTGCAGCCGTGCAGCAGCGGCGCATAGACGATGTAGGAATGGCCGACCACCCAGCCCACGTCGGACGCGGCCCAGAACACCTCGCCCGGCGCGACGCCGTAGACGTTGGCCATGCTCCAGGCGAGCGCTACGGCGTGGCCGCCGTTGTCGCGCACCACGCCCTTGGGCACCCCGGTCGTGCCCGAGGTGTAGAGGATGTAGAGCGGATCGGTCGCCGCGACGGGAACGCAGTCGGCTGGCGCGGCTCGCGCCACGGCGTCGTCCCAGTCGAGGTCCCGCCCCGGCTCCAGCGCTGCAGCGACCTGCGGGCGCTGCTTGATCAGACAATGGTCCGGCTTGATGGCCGCGAGCCGGATCGCCTCGTCGAGCAGCGGCTTGTAGGGGATCGCCCGGGCGCCTTCCAGGCCGCAGCTCGCACTGACGATCAGCTTGGGCTTCGCGTCGTCGATGCGCTTGACCAGTTCGTTGGGCGCAAACCCGCCGAACACCACGGAATGGACGGCGCCGAGCCGGGCGCACGCCAGCATGGCGACGACGGCCTCGGGGATCATGGGCATGTAGACCAGCACGCGATCGCTCTGCCCCACGCCCAGCGCGCGGAAGGCACCGGCCGCGCGCGCCACCGTATCGGTCAACTCGCGGTAGCTGAACGCGCGTGCCGCGCCGGTGACCGGGCTGTCGTGGATCAGCGCGGCCTGGTCGCCGCGCCCGGCGGCGACATGGCGGTCGAGCGCGTTGAAGCACGTGTTGAGCCGGGCACCGACGAACCAGCGGGCGAACGGCGGGCGCGACGTATCGAGCACCGTGTCCCAGCGCCGATCCCAGGCGATCGCACCCGCGGCGTCGGCCCAGAACCCTTCCGGATCCGCCATCGAGCGGCGGTAGGTCTCGTCGTAGCGGCTGGCCATGCCCCATCCCACGGCTGTTGCGGGCGCACCTTAGCGCGCTGCCCTACCGGAGCAAGGTGCCACGCAACACCCCGATTGTCTTGGCGCGCGCGCTCGGAAATGATCGGCCCCGTGCAACCGGCGAGGCGTCCATGACCAACCCCTACGAAACCGGGCTCGACCGCAACGCGGCGAACCACGTGCCCCTGACGCCGCTGTCGCTGCTGGCACGCGCCGCCGCGGTCTATTCCGATCGGGTCGCGGTGATCCACGGTGCCGTCCGCTTCACCTACCGCGAGCTCTACGCGCGCTGCCGGCGGCTCGCCTCAGCGCTCGCGGCCCGTGGCGTCGGGATCGGCGATACCGTCGCGGTCATGGCGCCCAACGTGCCTGCCTTGCTCGAGGCGCACTATGGCGTCGCCATGACCGGCGCCGTGCTGAACGCGCTCAACGTCCGCCAGGATGCCGCCAACCTCGCCTTCATCCTCGACCACGCCGACACCAAGGTGCTGATCACCGACCGGGTGTTCTCGGCCACCATCAAGGCGGCGCTGGCCCAGGCCAAGGCGCGGCCCCTGATCGTCGACATCGACGATCCCCTGGGGCCCGAGGGCGAGCGCCTGGGCGCCCTGGACTACGAGGCCTTTCTGGCCAACGGCGATCCCGACCACCCGTGGCTGCACCCGGACGACGAGTGGCGCGCCTACAGCCTGAATTACACGTCGGGCACCACCGGCAACCCCAAGGGCGTTGTCTACCACCACCGTGGCGCGTACCTGGAGGCGCTGGGCAACGTGCTGTCGTGGGGCGTCGGCCGTCACCCGGTGTTCCTGTGGACGCTGCCGATGTTCCACTGCAACGGCTGGACGATGCCGTGGGCCATAAGCGCCGTCGCCGGCACCCACGTGTGCCTGCGCAAGGTCGAGCCAGCGGCGGTGTTCGAGGCGATCGTCGAGCACCGCGTCACCCATTTGGCCGGCGCGCCCATCGTGCTGGGCGTGCTGGCCAATGCCCCGGTCTCGGTGAAGCGCCGCTTCGACTGGACTGTCGAGGTGGCGACCGGCGGCGCGGCGCCACCGGCCGCGATTATCGCCGCCATGGAGGCGATGGGGTTCCGCATCACCCATCTCTACGGGCTGACCGAGACCTACGGCCCCGCGGTGGTATGCGCCTGGCAGGACGCGTGGGACTCGCTCGGCTTGGCGGACCGTGCCGGACGCATCGCGCGCCAGGGCGTCGCCTACCCCACGCAGACCGAGGTCGCGGTGATGGACCCGTCGACCATGACGCGGGTGGCCGCCGACGGCGCGACCATGGGCGAGGTCATGATTCGTGGCAACACGATCATGAAGGGCTATCTGAAGAACCCCAAGGCCACGGCCGACGCCTTCGCCGGCGGCTGGTTCCATTCGGGCGACTTGGCGGTCCTCCACCCCGACGGCTATCTCGAGGTCAAGGACCGGCTGAAGGACATCATCATCACCGGCGGCGAGAACGTCTCGACCATCGAGGTCGAGAGCACGCTCTACCACCACCCGGCCATCGCCGAGGCGGCGGTCGTGGCGCGTCCCGATGACAAGTGGGGCGAAACGCCGTGCGCCTTCGTGACCCTGAAGGATGGCGCCAGGGCGTCCGAGGCCGACATCATCGCGTTCTGCCGCGGCCGGCTGGCCCACTTCAAGGCGCCGAAGACCGTGGTGTTCGGGCCGCTGCCCAAGACCTCGACCGGCAAGATCCAGAAGTTCGTCCTGCGCGAACAGGCGAAGGCCTTGGGCTGATCCCGCGCTAGCCGATCAGATCGGCCACGTAGCGCGGCAGGGCAAACGCCGCCGCGTGGACCTCGGGCGTGTAGTAGCGGGTGTCCAGCGCTGCCGCCCTGAACCGCTCGGCGAGCGTCGTGGGCGCGATCCGCCGCAACGTTGGATCGTCGCTGGCCCAGCCGAACGCCATGGGTCCGCCCGTATAGGTCGGAATCGTCGCCATGTAGCACGAGCCGTCGCGGAAGAGGCGCCGGAACGAGGCCACGGACGCGACCAGTTCGTCGCCTTGCAGGAACGGCACGCCATTCTGCGTCACCAGGACGCCGCCGGGTGTAAGCACGCGGTGACAGCCCCGGTAGAAGGCCTCGGTGAACAGCACGGCGCCCGGCCCGACGGGATCGGTCGAATCGACGATCACCACGTCGAAGCGTTCGGGTGTCTCCGCCACGAAGCGCGCGCCATCGGCGATGACGATTTGAGCGCGCGGGTCGTCGAAAGCGTCGCGGCAGATCGACGCCAGGTGGCGCTTGCTGAACGCGATGACGCTCGGGTCGATCTCAACCATGACGACGCGCTCGACGGCGCGGTGCTTGAGCGCCTCCTCGAGCATGCCGCCGTCGCCACCGCCGATGATCAGGACGCGGCGCGCGGCGCCGTGGGCCAGGATCGGCACGTGGGTCAGCATCTCGTGGTAGATGAACTCGTCCTTCTCGGTCGTCTGGATGGCGCCGTCGAGCACCAACATGCGGCCGAAGATCTCGTTCTCGAACAGCACCAGGTGCTGGTTCTCGAAGCGCTCCTCGTGCAACACGCGGGCCGCGTGAAACGACGTGCGGAAGTTCGGGTGCAGGGTCTCGTCGATCCAGCGATCCGTCACGCCACGATCCCCCGCAGGTGGGTGGTCACGACGGCACGGCACGGGCCGAACGCCGATTCGAGCACCGGCACCGCCCGCGCCGGCTCGGCCTCGCCGCACATGAAGATGTCGAGTGCGGCGTACCCGCGCTCGGGCCAGCTGTGGATGCTGATGTGCGATTCCGCCAGCACCGCCACGCCCGAGATGCCACCGTTGGGCGTGAAGTGGTGCAGATGGATGTGCAGCAGCGTCGCGCCCGCCGCCGCGACGCACGCCTCGAGAGTCGAGCGCACATGATCTAGGTCGTCGACGCGCTTCGCATCCCAGATGTCCACGATCACGTGCGAGCCGGCGTAGGTCTTGCCGTCGCGCTCGACGAAGAAGTCCTTGCACGCCTCGGGCTCGGCCGAAGCGTGCGTGGACGAAGGGCTCTCCTCTTGGGCGGTGCTTGAACGCGGGTCCAAGTCCATCCCCAATTGGAAGAGGGCGTTCTGCCTCAACATAGGCGTCCTCCCCAACCAGCAGATGACCGGAAAATCCGGAGCGCGTGCGTCTGCCGTATTGGAACCCGGATTTCAAGTGATTGTTCCTCGCGACTGCATGTCGGTCGTGGCTGACCTTCGATGCACCCTCGACGACGGCGCGTCTTCGACCTAAGGTCGCGTCAAGGCGCGTGGCTTGCCAGAAGGAGGAGTGGACGTGAGCGACGTGAAGATGTGGGGCGCGGAACCCTACTACGGGCTGGGCTACGACTTCGACCCGCAGTGGCTGTTCGCCGACGAGCAGAAGAAGATCCAGAAGAAGTTGATCGAGCTCTGCCATTCGACGTTGCGCCCGAACGCGATCCAGTCCGACAAGTCGCTCGAGTATCCGCGCAAGAACATGGAGGCGCTGGCCTCGGCCGGGCTGCTCGCGCTGCACGTGCCGAAGAGCCTGGGCGGGCTCGGCCAGAACCACCTGTGCTGCGCCATGGTGCTGGAAGCGATCGGCCGCTACGGCTGTCCCTCGACCGCGCTCGTCTACAGCATGCACCTCTTGGCGGTCACCGCGCTCCTGTTCCGCGCCAAGGGCAACAAGGAGATCGAGAAGGTCCTGCGCCGCCTGAACAAGGACGTGTTCATCGGCACCGCGTCGTACTCCGACCCCGAGACCGGCTCCCATTTCTGGTACCCGGTGGCGTCCAAGGCCGAGAAGACGGCGAACGGCTGGCGCGTCAACAAGCGGTCGTCATGGACCACGTCGGGCGGCTTCGCCGACTTCTACGTGGTGCAGACCACGAGCCCGGACTTCAAGGGCAACTATGCCGATCTTTCGGTGTTCCTGATCTACGCCGACGAGGTGAAGGCGCAGGTCTCGACCTGGGATGCCATGGGCATGCGCGGCAACCAGTCGGGCCCGATCACCATCGACAGCGTCGAGATTCCGGCCGACCGGATGATCGGCCCGCCGGGCGACGGCGCCAAATCGAACGACGAGGCCGTGGACCCCATCACCCTGGTCAACTTCGGCGCCAGCTACAACGGCATGGCTCTCGGCATGATCGACATCGCCCGCAAGCAGGCGCTCGGCAAGACCCACGCCGACGTCGGCATGCGCGTCGCCGACTACCCGACGATCCAGGACTACGTCGGCGAAGCCATCATGGATACCCAGGCCTCGCGGTTCTACACCTATGGTTGCGCCCAGGCGCTGGACCAGGTGACCAACAACTGCGACTGGTCGATCCACGAGAAGGACCCGGATGCCATGCCCCGGGCCGGCCTGCTAACCTGGACATGGATGACCAAGTTCATCGCGTGCAAGAACGTCTACAACGTGGGCGACAAGATGCTGCACGCGTGCGGCGGCACGGGCTACAAGCGGGCGCTGGAGATCGAGCGCCTCTTCCGCGACAGCCGCGCCGGTTGGATGATGGGCCCGACCAACGAGGTGCTGCGCCAGTTCGTCGGCAAGTGGGCGCTGCTGGGCCTCGAATCCCTCGACTACTGGAACCAGAGCGTCAACGACCGGGTGCTCAACAACGAGCTGAAGAAGCTCGACGCCGCCGGCAAGCAGAAGCTGATCGACAAGCTGTCCGCCGAGATCAAGTCGGCGGGTAAGGCCGCGCGATGAACCGCTGCAAGGCGGCCGCGCCGCGGCCGACGACAAGGGGCTCCCGGCGGAAGCCCCTCGCGTCCTATCGCACGCTCGTCAATTACAAGACGGCGAAGTTCCAGCCCTACTACCTGCAGGGCGAGACCCAGAGCGACATATCCTGGGTCAACCTGAGCTACGACGAGAAGACCGGCGACGGCTTCTTCCTGGTCAAGTTCAGGCCGGGAGGGTGTTCCATCCCTCACGAGCATCTGAAGTGGGAAGAATTCGTTGTGCTGGAAGGCTCAATAGAGGACTGCGACGGCACCGTCTACAAGGCGGGCGACTGCGTGTCGCTCAAGGCGGGGTCGCGCCACGTCTCGTCCTCGAAGTCCGGTGCGACGACCGCCGTGTTCATCCGGGGCGGATTCCGTAACCTGACCGCCCGCGAGAAGGTGGACTCATGAGCACCAACCGGGTGCTCACGATTCCGGCCGACACGGAGATGTCGACCCGGATCGCCCTGCCGTGGTGACGAAACCCTCCGGCGCGGCGTCGCCTGCAGCGCGCGCGCTGGCCGCGTTCGCGTCGGAGCGCGTCCTCGTCGTCGGCGACATCATGCTCGATCGCTTCGTCCACGGTGACGTGCGGCGTATCTCGCCCGAGGCTCCGGTGCCAGTGTTGCGTATCGCGCAGCAGGCCGACGCGCCGGGCGGCGCCGGCAACGTGGCGCGCAACGTGGCCTCGCTCGGCGCCACGGCCGCCCTGGTGGCAGTTGTCGGCGACGACGCCGAGGGAGCGGCGTTGATCGACCGCGCGGGCTCCACGCGCGGCATCGAGCCGCATCTGGTCGTGGCACCGGGGCGGCCGACCAGCCTCAAGACGCGCTACATGGCCGGCGGTCAGCAGATGCTGCGGGCCGACCGCGAGACAACGGCGCCCATCGATGCGGACTTGGCCGCCGCCGTGCTGGACCGGGTGGATGGGCTGCTTGGCGCGTGCGATGTGGTGGTTCTGTCGGATTATGCCAAGGGAGTGCTCGGCACCGATCTTACGCGTCGCATTCTCGCCGCGGCGGCACGGTCCGGCCGGCCCGTCGTGGTGGACCCCAAGGCGAAGGATGTGAGCCGCTACAGAGGTGCCGCGGTGCTGACGCCCAACCGCTCCGAGCTGGCAGAGGCGGTGGGCCGCGCGTTGGAGAGCGATGCCGCCATCGTCGACGCGGCACGCGCGGTTCTGGGCCAGATCGGCGGCCGTGGCGTGCTGGTGACGCGCGGCGCCGAAGGCATGACGCTGGTCACGGCCGAGGACGCGACCCACCTGCCCGCGCGTGCCCGCGAGGTGTTCGACGTGGCGGGCGCGGGCGACACGGCGATCGCCACGTTCGCCGCGGCAATGGGCGGCGGGGCGGAACTGCTCACCGCCGCCCAGCTCGCCAACGTGGCCGCCGGAATCGTCGTGGGCAAGGTCGGAACCGCGTTGGTCCATCCAGACGAGCTGCGCCATGCCCTTGACGCCGCCGACGCCGCGAAGGTCATCGGGCTGGAGGCGGCGCGCGACCGTGTCGCCCTGTGGCGCCGTCGCGATGAAAGGATCGTGTTCACCAACGGCTGCTTCGACCTGCTGCACCCGGGGCACGTGAGCCTGCTCGACCAGGCGCGCGCCGCGGGCGACAGGCTCATTGTCGGGCTCAACGCGGATGCGAGCGTCGCCCGGCTGAAAGGCGCCGGGCGCCCCGTGCAGGGTGAGCAGGCGCGCGCGCGCGTCCTCGCCTCGCTCGCCGCCGTCGATCTGGTCGTGATCTTCGCCGAGGACACGCCGCTCGCGCTGATCGACGCGCTGCGACCCGACGTGCTGGTCAAGGGCGCCGATTACCAGCACGATCAGGTGGTCGGTGCCGACCTGGTCGAGAGCTGGGGCGGCCGGGTCGTACTCGCGGACATCATGCCCGGCCACAGCACCACGGCGACCATCGCGCGTCTGGTGCGTTAGCCCGCCCCTCGGCCGCCACCTCAGACCAGCAGGGCCATGCCGCCGCCGTAGGCTGGGTCCCCCGCTCCGGTCAGCCGATCACCGTCGATCTTGATGGGATGGACGCCGGCGATGGCGAAGCTGAGCGGGTTGCGGTCGATCGCATAGCCCTCGACCGCGAGCTGATCCGAAACGAAGCGCGGGATGCGCGCCGTCACCTCGATGGCGTCGCTCAGCGCCGAGAAGCGGGGCGCGATCACCGCCTCGGTGATCGACATGCCGAAATCGATGACGTTGAGGATGACCTGCAGGACCCCCATGGCGATGTGGGTCCCGCCCGGCGCCCCGATCACCAGCATCGGCTTGTCGTCCTTGAACACGATGGTCGGGCAGATGGAGGAGAAGCGCGCCTTGCCCGGCGCGATCGATCCGGCCCGGCCCGGGCGCGGGTCGAACACGCCCATGCAGCCGTTGTACATGAACCCGAGGCCATCGGTGATCACGCCCGACATCATGCCGAGCGAGTGCGTCATCGAGACGATGTTGCCGCCCTTGTCGATCACCGAGATGTGCGTGGTGCCGGGAGACTCGGACGAGGGCAGGCGCGTGACCCGAACGCGGCGGCCGGCGCGGATCTCGTCGGTGCGCGCCCTGGCGTAGGCTTTGTCCGTCAGGCGTGCCACGGGAACGTCGACGAAGGCCGGGTCGCCCACATGGGCATCCTTGTCGGCGGTGGCTGACTTCATGGCCTCGGCGACCAGCTTGATCATCGCGGGCGTGTTGTGGCCCAGCGCGGTGACGTCGAAATTCTCGAGGATGTTGAGCATTTCGATGAGCTGGATGCCGCCGCCGGGTGGCCGGTTCGTCGTCAGCCGATGCCCGCGATACGTGCCGACGAGAGGTTCCGTCTCGACGGTCCGGTACGCCGCCAGGTCCTGGGCATCGAGCAGCGCGTCGTGCGCCGCCATGTCGGCGGCGATCGTGCGCGACAGGGCCCCGGTGTAGAACGTCTCGGCGCCCTCCTCCGCGATCTGCGTGAGGGTCCGGGCATAATCCGTGTTGCGGATGATCGTGCCGATCCGCTTCGGGTTGCCCTCGGCATCGAGGTAGAGAGCACGCGAACCGGCGCTGTGGCGCAGGCGGTCGAGGATCGGCACGCGCGGGTCGGGGTCGACAGACATCCAGTAGTGGTAGACATCGGGCGACACGGCGAAGCCATCGGCCGCCTGGGCGATCGCGGGCGCGACGACGTCGCACCACGGCAGGACGCCGAAGCGTCGGTGGACCTCGTGGTAGGCCTTGAGCGAGCCGGGCGTCGTGATCGATCGGTAGCCGACGTCGTTGACGCGTCCCTTGAGCACGAAGCCGAAGCCGTCGCGCGTCTCGCCCTCGATCAGATGCTGCCACATCTCGGGCCGGGCACGCCGCGGCACGCGGCCGTGGAAGTCGACGATCGCGTGAGCGCCGCGGCCGGGCATGTAGACTTGGCAGCTGCCGAAGCCGGCGATGCCGCACATCAAGGGGTCGACCACGCCCTGGACGAAGGCGCAGGCGATCGCCGCGTCGACGGCGTTGCCGCCCTTCATCAGGGCCAGCGCGCCGGCCTCCACCGCCTCGGGCTGCGGCGCGCAGATCATTCCGTGGGCAACCATGGCGCACCTTCCTTCCGTGGACGGGGAGACGCGACCCTAGCGCACGCTCTCCCGCGCGCGGCCCATCAACCCGCGCGGCCGCAGCACCAGGATCAGGATGACCAGGGCCAGCGTCAACGCCTCGCGGTAGGCTACCAGGTCGTCGGGCAGGAAGGCGCGCAAGCCGATCTCGATGAAGCCAAGCAGAAAGCCGCCGGCTACCGCCCCCTCCAGACGGCCCAGGCCGCCGACGATGACCGCGATGAAGGCCTTGAGCACCGGCAGGAAACCCATGAGCGGATCGACCGAGCCACGCTGCGCCACCCAGAACGTCGCCGCAGCGCCGGCCAGCACGCCGGAGACGCCGAACGCCGCCGCGATCACGGCGTTCGCCCGAATGCCCATCAGCCGTGCCACGTCGAAGTCACTGGCGGCCGCGCGCATGGCGATGCCCATGCGCGTACGCCGGAAGAACACGGTCAGCCCGGCCAGCAGCGCCAGGGTGACGATGATCGACAACGCCTGGATCGTGCCGACATGCAGCGTGCCCAGGGTCCACGATCCGGTCAGCACATCGGGCACCGCGACCGGCCGCCCCTTGGGCGAGATCAGGTTCTGGAACAGCACCTGCATGATGCCGCTCACCGCGAAGCTCGTCAGCAGCAGTGCCGCCGGGCTGGCGCTGCGTACGGGGCGGAAGGCGATCTTCTCCATGGCGACCGCGATTGCCAAGCCCGTGACGACCGCCGCCACGATGCCCAGCCCGAACGGCAGGCCCACCAGAATCACGAACCACAGGCCGTAGCCCGCGCCCGACATGATCTCGCCATGGGCGAAGTTGATCAGGCCCATCATGCTGAACACGATGGCGAGCCCGAGTGCCAGCAGCGCGTAGGTACCGCCCAGGCTAAGCGCGTTGAGCACCTGCTGCAGCAACAGCTCGATCGTCACGAGTCGTGGTCCCCCGCGGTCCGGCCAGGCCCACGCGGTCGCCAGGACGTCGTCATGCCGCCGATTCCCGTTCGAGGCCCAGATAGGCCTGGGCCAGGCCAGCGGAGCGCCTGAGCTCGGCCGCCGGTCCAGACATGACGATCGCGCCGTTGGCCAGCACGTAGGCGTGGTCGGCGATGTCGAGCGCGCGGTCGACGTTCTGTTCGACCAGCAACAGCGTCAGGCCGCGCCGCTTCAGGTCGACAATCCGTTCGAAGATCGTGTCCACCACCTTTGGCGCCAGGCCTAGCGAGGGCTCGTCCAGCAACAGCAGGCGGGCGGCCGAGAGCAGCGCGCGGGCGAGCGCGAGCTGCTGCTGTTCGCCGCCCGACAGGCTGCCGGCCTTCTGGCCTCGCCGCTCGTAGAGCACGGGGAACAACGCGAACACCTGGTCGCGGTCGGCGGCGATGGTCGCGCGGTCGCGCCGGCCGACCGTGGCGACCACCAGGTTCTCGTCCACCGTCAGGTCGGCGAACACCCGGCGGCCTTCGGGCACCATGGTCATGCCGCGCCGCACGATGCGTTCGGGCGGCCAGCCCAGGATGTCCTCGCCGTCGAACGCGACGCGCCCCGACGCACCACGCGCCCAGCCCATCAGCGCGCGGAGCGTCGACGACTTGCCCGCCCCGTTGGGCCCGAGCAGCGCGACCAGGCCGCCGCGTTCGACCGAGATGTCGATGCCACGGACGGCCTGGACTGACCCGTAGGCGACGCCCAGGTCCTGGACGACCAGGGCGCTCACGCTACGTGCGTCCGTGTCACGGCGCCGGGACGTCGGCCGCGGCCGGCTGCATGTTGCCCAGGTGCTCCTTGGCGCCGCCGGTGACACGCACCAGGGCGACATCGCGCAGCGCCACGTTGTTGGGCGTGTTGAGCGCGACCGTGCTGCCCGTCACGCCCTTGAAGTCGGTCATGGCGGCCAGTGCGTCGCGGATAGCCGCACCCTCGGTCGAACCGGCGGCCTCGATCGCCTTGGCGAGCGTCATGACGGCCTCGTGCGCCACGGCCGCGAACGGCGCCACGTCGGTCTCGATGGCGCCGCCGTAGCGCGCCACATAGGCCTTGTAGAACGCCTCGAGGTCGCTGCCCGGGGCGGGGAAGCCGCCGGTGGTGAACACGACGCCCTCGGCGATCTCGCCCAGCGCCAGCGTGGTGCCGGAATCGATGCCGTCGCTGCCGATCACCGGCGTGGTGATGCCGGCCGCGCGGAGCTGCTTGATGAACGCCGGGAAGTCGGGCTCGTAGGCCGAGGTCATGATGACGTCGGGCTGCGGGTCGAGCGCCTTGATGTTGGTGACCTCGGCGCTGAAATCCTGCTGGCCGAACGCGTACGTGCCCTGGCCGACCAGCGCCCCGCCCATCTTCTGGAACGCGTCGGCGAAGTAGAGCGGCAACTTCTCGGTGTAGGGCGTGTCCGGCGAGATCAGGATGTAGGCGTTGGCGTAGCCCCGTTCGCGCGCGTACTTGGCCGAGACCGCCGCCTGCAGGTTGTCCGCCGTGTAAGTCTGGAACGTGTAGTCGCCGACCGCGGCGAAGAGCACCGGGGTCGACGCGCAGGGCGCGATGACCGGGATCTGCGCCGCCTGCGCCGGCTGGGCGAAGGCGATGGCCGGGTCCGCGTCGCACGGCGAGATCAGCGCCACCGCCCCGGCGGCGACCAATTCATTGCCGGCGACGGCGGCGGCGGCCGCCTCGGAGCGCACGTCCTTCACCTGGAAGTCGATCATGTACTTGCCGGCGATGCCGCCGGCCGCGTTGATCTCGTCCACCGCCATCTGCGCGCCGTTGAGCACGAGCCCGTCGTAATACGCCAGGTAGCCGGTCAGGCCGCCGCCGAAGCCGATGACGATGGTCTCCTGCGCCTGGGCCAGCGGGGCCTGGCTCAGGGCCGCCGCCGCTGCCAGCGTGCCTAGGACGTGTCTGCGCTTCATGGATACCTCCTCTGTCGTTGGTTCAACCCTCGGAATTCGGTTCGGTCGGCCGATGCGCGCGGCCCAGATAGGCCTCGATCACCGCCGGGTCCTTCTGCACCACGGCGGGCGGACCCTCCGCGATGACCTGTCCGCGATCGAGCACGACGACCCGATCGCACAAGCGCATGATCAGCCTGAGGTCGTGGTCGATGACCAGGAGACCGATCCCCGTCTCGTCGCGCAAGCGCCGCAGATCGTCAAGCAGCGCGTCTGACTCCGTCTCGTTCATGCCGGCCGCCGGCTCGTCCAGCAACAGGAATCGGGGCGCCAGCGCAACCGCCCGCGCGATCTCGAGCCGGCGCTGCGGACCGTACGCCAGCGTCCCCGCCGGCCGGTGGGCCAAGGCGTCCAGGCCGAACTGCGCGAGCAGGGGCCCAGCGTCGAGGCCCGAGCGTCGCGCCGCCACCTCCACGTTCTCGTGCACGCTCAGGTTGCGGAACAGTCGGATGTTCTGGAACGTGCGGCCCAGGCCCCGGCGCGCCATGCGCCACGCCGGCCAGTCGGTGGCGTCCACGCCATCCAGGGTCACGCGACCGGCATCGGGCCGCAGCACACCCGAGATCAGGCCGAGCAGGGTCGATTTGCCCGCGCCGTTCGGCCCAATCAATCCGACGATCTCGCCGGTCGCGAGGCGCAGGTCCACGCCGTCCACGGCGCGCAGACCGCCAAAGCTGCGGCCGATGCCTTCGGCGACCAGCGCGCCGGCGGCCTCGACGCGCGGCAGAGGGCCCGGCGCGACATGCGGTGAAGCGGCGGGCGCGACGAGTTCCTCGATCTCGGCGAAGCCGAGGAGGCCTTGGGGTCGTCGATACATGACCAGCAGGATCGCCAAACCGAGCCCCACCACGGTCAGGCCGAACACCGGCGGTACCGCCAGGCTGCCGATCGCGAAGCCTTCCTCCAGCCGGCGCAGGGCTTCGATCAGCACGGTGACGAGCACCGCCCCCGCCACGGCGCCCGAGACGCTGGCCATGCCGCCGACGATCAGCATGGCGAGCAGCGCGAACGTCAGATGGAAGTAGAAGGCCTTCGGCGTGATGACGCCGAGGAAATGGGCGTAGAGCGCCCCGGCGACGGCCGCGACCATGGCGCTCAGCAGCCACGACGACCAGCGGCGCGGCACGGCGCGCACACCGACCGCACCGGCCGCCGGCTCGTCCTCGCGCGTCGCGCGCAGCTCCAGCCCAATACTGCTGCCGCGAAAGACACGCGCGAGCACGATCGCCACGGCGGCCGCGGCAAACGCTGTCCACACGCCGACGGTGATCGGGATGCCGTAGAACGCTTGGCTGCCGCGCGTGATCTCGCGCGCGCCGATCAGCACGTTGTAGACGATAACCAGCAAGCCAAGCGTCGCGATCGACGCGGCAGCACCGTCCAGCCGAGCGATGACCATGCCCGTCAGCCCGGCTACCAACCCGACTCCCAGGACAACGAAGGCGAGCGACAGCGGCAGCGGCAGTTCGACCACCGCGAGGAACGCGGGCAACCCCGGCAGGTTTCCGGCCTTGAAGTTCGGCGCCACGGTCAGGATGGCGGACAGGTAGCCGCCCAGCGCCATGAAGCACGTGTGCCCGAAGCTGACGATACCGGCGTTGCCCACGTAGATGCCGATGCCAACCACGGCGGTCAGTGCCACGAAGAAGTTGACCACCGTCTGCGTCCACGCCGGATCGCCGGCGGCCGCCGTCGCGATCGCGACCAACGCCAGCGGCGCCACCAGGAACGCGGCGCCCCGGAGATCCCGCGCGGCGCGCGCGGCGTGCGTCGAAGCCGCCATCACGCGGTGTCGCCGAAGCGGGCCAGCGCGAAGTCATCGAGCGCCGGCGCCTGGCCCGCCGCGACCAACCGCGCCACCTCCTCGCCCACCGCCGGACCCAACTTGAAGCCGTGCCCGCTGGATCCGCAGATCATGTGCGCTCCGTCCACCCCCGGCAGTCGATCGATGATCGGCAGGTCGTCGGGGCTCATGTCGTAGAGCCCCGCGTAGCCGCGCCGTACGCCGAGGCTCTCGAACGCCGGCACGCGCCGCACGATGTGGGTCAGGATCTCGGTGGACCCCGCTTGATCCACCAACTCGTCATAGGCGTCCGGATCATCGGCCTGGTCTGGACGCTCCACATCGCCATGGCGCACCCCCGTGCCGCCGCCGGCCCACGAACCGACCAAAATCGTCCCCTCGCCTTCGGGCCGCGCGTAGTTGCACAGGATGTCGTCGCACCAGGCGAAGGGCAGAATCGCGCGGGCGCGCGCCGGGGCGTCAAGCACCGCCATGCCGTGCCGCTCGACCGTGATCGGCAGTTCGACGCCGAGCCGAGCGGCGATGGGCCGCGTCCACACCCCGGTCGCGAGCACAACCGCGTCGGCACCGATGCGCTCCCCACCGGTCGTCTCGATCCCCGCCACACGGCCCCGTTCCACCACCAACCGCATCATGGCCGTGTCCAGCCGGATACGCGCACCCGCCCTCCGGGCACCTTCCGCCAGGGCGTTCGCTGCGCCGTACGGATCCGCGTAGCCGCACGTGGGCTCCCAGACGCCGAGCGCGGCATCGTCGGTGACGATGCCGGGCGCCATGCGCGCCACCTCGGCCGGCGCGATCGCCTCGATGGCCGCGCCCTCGCCCTTGATGCGCTCGACCGCCGCGCGCCATGCCGGTGCCGCCTCGGCGCCCACCAGCCACATCATCCCGACCGGACGGAACACGACCGGCGCGCCGATCGTGGCCGGCAGATCGCGCAGGATGGCCGTGCCGCGCGCCGCCAGCCGCGACAGCGCGGGCGCCATGTAGAACGCATGGCAGATCGCCGAGGACCGCCACGTGGGGCCATACGCAGGATGACGCTTTTCCAACAGCGTCGTCGCCACGCCGCGCGCTGCCAGATGATACGCCGTGCTGACCCCGGCGATACCCGCCCCGACGACGACGACCTCGGTTCCTCGCGCGTTCGCCATGGCCCCTTCACGGCTGCGGAGAGATGTTGCACGGACGTTATCAAGGCGCCAATCCACCGTCAAATTGGTTGCAACGTCGACGACGCCGTATCAATCTGTAATCGATATTACAGGCTGCGCGGGTTCGCCGTGACCCAGGGCATCACCGTCCGGGACCTGTTGACCAGCGGGAAGGTCAGCCTGACGCGCGCCGAACGGCGTGTCGCCGGCGCCCTGCTCGCCAACTACCCGACGGCCGGTCTGGCCACCGTCGCCCAGCTCGCCGACGAGGCGAAGGTCAGCGACCCCACGGTGGTGCGCCTGGTGTCGAAGCTGGGGTTCGAGGGCTATGGCGCGTTTCAGCGCACACTGCTGCGCGAGGTCGAAAGCCGCATGCGTTCGCCGCTGGCCATGCTGCCCGCCCGCCGGCGCCAGCTGCATCGCCGCGATCTCTACGGCCGGTTCATGCGCAACGCGGGCGACAGCATCGAGGCGGCCATGGGCCTGGTGCTGCCGGCGGACTTCGAGACCGCCGTCGAACTGCTGACCGATCCGCGTCGCCGCGTGCATTGCGTGGGCGGCCGGTTCAGCCGCTTCCTCGCCGCCATGCTGCGCGCGCACCTGTGCCAGATGCGCCGCCACACGGCCGTGATCGACGGCACGCACTCCGACATGATCGACGGGCTGGTCGAGATCGACCGCCATGACGTCGTTGTCGTGTTCGACTACCGCCGCTACCAGGAGGACGTGGTCGCCTTCGCCGGCGAGGCGCACGAGGCCGGCGCCGCCATCGTCCTGATGACCGATCCCTGGAAATCGCCGATCGCGGCTTTCGCCGACGTGACCCTGATCGCCCCGGTCGAGGTGCTGTCGCCCTACGACACCATGGTGCCGGCCATGGCGCAGGTCGAGGCGCTGGTGGCAGCGTGCGTCGCGCGGCTCGCCGATCGCGCGCGCGGCCGTCTGCGCCGGCTCGAGGCGCTGCGCCGCCGCCACCGCGTCACCGTGGACGCCCGTCACGATGCCCCGACGCGCCGGCGGGCGGCGGCGCCGACACCATGACCGACGCCCGCGCCGATCTTCTGACCCGCGACGCGCGTGTCATGGCCGCGATCCAGAAGCTGCGCTTCTCGCCCGTGGCGGTGACCGGCGGCAAGGGTTGCTCGTTGATCGAGGCCGGCGGCCGGGAGCTCCTGGACCTGTCGGCGAGCTGGGGTTCGGCCAGCCTGGGCCACGGCCATCCGGCCTGGGTCGACGCGATCGCCCGCGCCGCGGCGAACCCCGCCGGGGCGAGCACCTTGTCGGCAACCACCGCGCCGGCGGTGGCGCTGGTGGAACGCCTGCTTGCCCTGGTTCCCGGCGTGGGCGACCGGCGCGTCTGGCTCGGCCATTCGGGCTCGGACGCCAACGAGGCCGCGGCACGCGCCATCGCGGCCGCCACCGGCCGGCACCGCTTCATCGCCTTCACCGGCGCCTACCACGGCGGTAGCGCGGGATCGATGGCGATCTCGGGCCACGCCGTGCAGGCGCACGCCGCGCGCGCACCCGGCCTGGTGCTGATCCCCTACCCCGACGTCTACCGCGAGGAGCCCGCCGCCGACCCCGGCGCGGCGGTGCTGGCCGAGCTCGATCGCCGCTTCGCCACCGACGTCGACCCGCGCGAAGTCGCCGCCCTGTTCATCGAACCGGTCCAGAGCGACGGCGGACTGCTGGTGCCGCCGCCGGGTTTCCTGCGCGCGCTGGCCGATCGCTGCCGGGCGCACGGCATCCTGATCGTGTGCGACGAGGTCAAGGTCGGGCTGGGGCGCAGCGGCCTGCTGCACGCCTTCGCCCACGACGGCCTGTCGCCCGACGTGGTCACGTTCGGCAAGGGCCTGGGCGGCGGCCTGCCGCTGTCCGCCGTGGTCGGGCCGGCGGCGATCCTGGACCACGCGACGGCCTTCGCCATGCAGACCTTGCACGGCAATCCGGTCACAGCGGCGGCGGGGCTCGCGGTGCTCGACACCATCGAGGCCGAGGGCCTGGTCGCCAACGCTGCCGCGATGGGTGCGCGTCTGCAGGCGGGCCTGCGCGACTTGGCGCAGCGTCATGCCTTGATCGGCGACGTGCGCGGGCGTGGCCTGGTGATCGGCGTCGAGCTGGTCACGGACCGCGCGTCCAGGACGGCCGCGCGCGATGCCGCCGCCAAGGTTGTGGTGCGCGCGCTCGAACACGGCGCGGTGGTCTACTACGTTGGCAAGCGCTCCAACGTGCTGGAGCTGACACCGCCCCTGGTGATCGACGCGGATGCCGTCGACCGCGCGGTGGCGATCCTGGGGCGCGCCATAAGCGACGTGGAACGCGGCCTGGTTCCCGATTCGGCGATCGCCGGGTTCACGGGCTGGTAGGGAGGCGGACGATCATGGCGCGTGCGCGGACACCGAAACGCCCTCGCGGCGGGCCTTCGGGCGACGAGCTGGTTCTGCTGGCATGGAACGATCTTGTCGCCATGACGCGCGGACGCGCCGTCCCTGTCTCGGAGTACGCCTCGCGCCGCGCCGTCGGGATCAACTGGGCGATGGCGGGCCACGCCCTGACCCCGTTCGAGGACATCGCCGACAACCCCTGGTGTTCGATGGACGAGGTCCACATGACCCCCGCCGAGGAGACCCATGTCCGCTTCGAGGTCGGCAACGGCCAGCCGGCGTTCAACATGGCGCTGTGCGACGCCATCACCACCGACGGCGGCACGTGGGATTCCTGCCCGCGCGGATTCCTCAAGGGGGCCATCGCCGACCTGCGCAGGCGCCACGGGCTCGAGCTCCTGGCCTCACCCGAGCTCGAGTTCCAATTGGTCGGTGGCACGCTGCCCGAGGCGACGCCCTTCTCGCTCGAAGCGTTCCGGCTCATGCCCGACCTGGGCCAGCGGGTCGTCGAGGCGCTGCGCGCCACGGGTTGCCAGCCCGAGACCTACGAACCGGAGTACGGCGTCGGCCAGTACGAGTTCAGTTGTGCGCCGGCCTTCGGCGTCGCGGCGGCCGACCGCATCGTGCTCGCCAAGGAGGTGGTGCGCGAGGTAGCGCGCCGCGCCGGCCTGCGGGCGAGCTTCACGCCCAAGCCCTACCCGAACCGCCCGGGCAACGGCGCCCACATCCACCTCAGCCTGTGGTCCGGCGGCAAGCCCGCCACCCACGACCCGTCGCGTCCCGGTGGCATGACCGAGAAGGCGGCGCGCTTCGCCGCCGGCATCGTGCGGCACATGCCGGCCCTGTGCGCCTTCGCCGCGCCCAGCGTGCCGTCGTACTACCGGCTCGGCCCACACCACTGGAGCGCCGGCTACGCGTGCATGGGCGTGACCAACCGCGAGGCCGCGCTGCGCGTCTGCCTGCCGTCCAAGGGCACGGCGGCGTCGGTGCACCGACGCTTCAACCTGGAGTACCGCCCGGCCGACGGCACCTCCAGCCCGTACCTGGCGCTGGGCGCGCTGGTGCGGGCGGGCTTGGCCGGTCTCGACGAGAAACTGCCGCTGCCGCCGCTCGTCCAGGAGGACCCGCACGACATGGGTGAGGCCCGCCGCCGCGAGCTCGGCATCCGGCCCCTGCCCACCTCGCTCGGCGAGGCGTTGGATGCACTGCGCGCCGACCCGGTGGTCTGCGGCTGGTTCGCGCCCAACCTGCTCGACACGTTCATCGCGGTGAAGCGCAAGGAGATCGCGCTCTGCGAGGGCCTGAGCCCCAACGACATCTGCGAGAAGTACCGCAATGCCTATTGATATCGATCGTCCGCTTGTCGACCACCACTGCCACGGGCTGGTGCCCAAGACCCTGGAACGGGCCGCGTTCGAGAGGCTGATCTCCGAGAGCTTCGTCGCCGCGCCCAAGGGCACCTCGCATTTCGACGCGCCGGTCGGCTTGGTGATCCGTGCGAAATGCGCGGCCTTGCTCGACCTCGACCCCTTCCCCGACCCCGATGCCTACCTGGCGCGGCGCGCCACGCTGGGCGCCGCCGAGGTCAATCGCCGGTTCGTCCAGGCAGGCGGCTATGGGCAGCTCCTCGTTGACACCGGGTTCCGGGGTGGCGACATCCTGACACCGGAGGGCATGGCCGACGCGACCGGAATCCCGTGCTGCGAGGTCGTGCGCATTGAGGCCGTGGCCGAGCGCGTCGGCCGTTCAGGGGTCTCGGCCGCCGGCTTCGCGCGCGCCTTCGCCGACGCCCTTGCCGAGGCGGCGCGCGACGCGGTCGGCCTGAAGTCGATTGTCGCCTACCGTGGCGGCTTCGCCTTCGACCCGGCCGCGCCGACCACGGCCGAGGTCGAGGCCGCCGCCGGGCCGTGGCTCAAGCGCATGGCCTCGGGCCAGGGCCGCATGGACGACATGACCCTGATGCGCCACGGCCTTTGGGTCGCGGCCGAGCTCACCCGCGCGCGCGCCATGCCGATCCAGTTTCACGTCGGCTACGGCGACCGCGACGCCAAGATCCATCTCAACAACCCGTCGCTGCTGATGGATTTCCTGCAGCACCTTGACGACATGGGCGTCAACGCCACGCTGCTGCACTGCTACCCCTATCAGCGCGAGGCCGGCTACCTGGCCGAGGTCTTCCCCAACGTCTACTTCGACGTCGGCGTGATCCTGAACTACACGGGCGCCATGTCGGCGACGATCCTGGGCGAGGCGCTGGAGCTCGCACCGTTCACCAAGCAACTCTACAGCTCGGACGCGTTCGGCGTGGCCGAGTTCTACTACCTGGGCGCCGTGCTGTTCCGCCGCGCGCTGCAGCAGCATCTGGACCGCTGGATCGCGGACGGCTTCTGTTCGGTGCGCGAAGCCGACCGCATCGTCGCGATGATCGCGCACGACAACGCCCGGCGCATCTACCCGCTCGACCACTGACCATGCTTGGCCCGGACGAGCCCGCGCCATACGAGGTGGTCAACGCCGGGGGCCGGGCGCCGGTGCTGCTGGTCTGCGATCACGCGAGCCCGCGCATTCCCACGGTGCTCGGCGATCTGGGGCTGGCGGGCGACGATCGGATACGCCACATCGCCTGGGACATCGGCGCCGACGCCTCGCACCTGTTTCGCGCGGGCATTTCCACCGCCATTTACGGGCCCGGCAAGGTGAACGATATCAACCCCCTCGACGAGAGCATGGCGGTCGCCGACGCGGTCGGCGCCGCGCGCACCTACGCCCTCGCCATCCTCGAAATCTGTGGCCGCGACGGCGGAGTCCGCGCATGAGCACGTTCGACTACATCGTCGTCGGAGCCGGATCGGCCGGCTGCGCGCTGGCGGCGCGTCTGGCTGAGCAGCGCGACGCGCGTGTCCTGCTCATCGAGGCGGGTGGCGGCGGTCGGCACCTGTTCGTGCGCATGCCGGCGGCCAACGGCTTCGTCTTCGGCAAGCCGCAGTTCGACTGGAGCTTCTACACCGAGCCGCAGCCCGAACTGAACGGCCGGCGCGTCTACTGGCCGCGCGGCCGTGGCCTCGGCGGATCCTCGACGATCAACGGCATGATCTACATCCGCGGCAACGCGCGCGATTACGACGGCTGGCGCCAGCTCGGCCTGGAGGGCTGGGCCTACGCCGACGTGCTGCCCTACTTCCGCCGCTCCGAGGGCAACCCGCGCGGCGACGACGGCTACCACAGCGCCGACGGGCCCCTGAAGACCAGCCGCGCCGGCAACGTCCAGCCGATCGACGAGATCTTCGTCGCGGCCGCCCAGCAGGCGGGCTACCCGCTCAACCCGGACTTCAACGGCGCAAGCCAGTTCGGCTGCGGCATCTACGACATGACCGTGCGCCACGGCCGCCGCTCGACCACGGCGCTCTCCTACCTGAGCCAACAACCCAACCTGACAGTCATGACCGGAGCGCTCGCGCTCGGCTTGGCTGTCGAGAACGGCCGGGCCGTCGGCGTGCGGCTGGCGCGCGATGGCGCGACCGAAACCGTGCGCGCCTCGCGCGAGGTGATCGTCGCCATGGGCGCTATCGGCTCGCCCCAGTTGCTCCTGCTGTCGGGCATCGGTCCGGCCGACGACCTGCGCCGGCTCGGCATCCCCGTCGTCGCCGACGTACCGGGCGTCGGGGCGAACCTGCACGATCACCCGAACGTGCCGGTGCAGTACGTGTGCACCAAGCCCGAACTGAGCTTCACGCGCTACATGCGCGCCGATAAGGCGATCGGCATCGGCCTGCGCTACCTGCTGACGCGCGACGGGCCGGCGGCGGCACCGTTATGGAGCGCCGGCGCGTTCAAGGCGCTGTCGCCCGGCGCCGACGTGCCGGCGCTCCAGGTCTTCTTCACGCCCATGGTGATTGTCGAGGACCCCAAAGGCTCGACCAGCGTCAAGGCGCGCTCCACCTTCGGCGCTGGCATCTTCACGCGTGGCAAGTACGCGATTCCCGGATTCCAGTTCGACGTCAACCAGATGCACCCGCGCAGCCGCGGCACGCTCAGCCTGCGCTCGACCGATCCGCGCGACCACCCCCTGATGGACCCGCGCTATCTGACCGAGGAGATCGACCGGCGCGAGATGGTCGAGGCCGTGAAGGCAGGGCGCGAGATCGTGAGCCAGAAGGCGTTCGATCCGATCCGGGGCGAGGAGTTGCGGCCCGGGCCCGCCGTGCGCAGCGACGCCGATATCCTGGAGGCGGTACGCAACAGCCTGATCTCGGGATATCACCCCGTGGGCACATGCAAGATGGGCGTGGCGAGCGATCCCATGGCGGTGGTCGACGCCAGCCTGCGCGTGCGCGGCGTCGAGGGCCTGCGTGTGGTCGATGCCTCGATCATGCCGATCCTGGTCACCGGCAACACCAACGGCCCCACCGTGATGATCGCCGAGAAGGCGGCCGACATGATCCTGGGCCGGCCACCCCTGCCCCGCGCCGAGGTGTGAGCGCGACCGTCCGTCGCTTGCGCGGCCCGCGCCGGGTCGCGATCGCACGCGAAATCCTCGAATCGTTGCCGGCGTGGTTCGGCACCCGACGCGCGCGCGAGGCCCACATCCAGCAGGCCGGACGCGCGCCCATGTACGTGTGCGAGGACGGCGCGGGCATCGTCGGGTTCCTGGTGCTCGAGCGCCTCATGACGGCGGCGTGGGAGATCGCGGTCATGGCCGTGCGGCCCGATCGCCACCGGCGGGGCGCTGGCCGCGCCCTGGTCGCGGCGGCGGCGGCCCACGCGGCGGCGCGCGGTGCCACCCTCCTGACCGTCAAGACGCTCGCGCCCTCCTCGCCGGATCGCGCCTACGCCCGCACGCGCGCCTTCTACCGCGCCATGGGGTTCGTGCCGCTGGAGGTGTTCCCGACGCTGTGGGGCCGCGACAACCCTTGCCTGCTGATGGCCCTGCCCCTGGTGCCGCCGCACCGGCGCCGGACAACGAGCGCGCTTAGCCGCCCTTGAGCGGTGGCATGATCGCCAGCTCGTCGCCCTCGGCCAGGCGCCGGTTCGGGCGTTCGGCGGTCGCCAGAACCGTGCCGTTCAGCGCCACCAGATAGCGGTCGGCCATGGGCAGGCCGAGCTGGCTCATGACATCGACGGCCGTGGCACCGTCGGCCACGTCGAGCGGCGCGCTGAGGCCCTTGGCCCCGGCCGGCAGGTATTTCTGCAGGATGCCGGCGGTCTTGAACGTGATCCTCACGGCACCGCCTTGGTGAGGTCGAGGTAGGCGTTCATCACCTGGTGCGGATCCCGTTGCAGGGCCTTCTTCCACGGCCCGAGCGGAAGCCCCGTCTGAACCAGGCCTCGGATGACGCCCACATGCTGGGTCAGGCCGAGCGCGAGCGCGCCGACGACACGGTCATCCTTGAAGCACAGGCGCAGGTAGCAGAAGTGGTCCGGGTCGCTCGCCTCGGCGATCTCGCCGCCGGGCAGGCCTTGCCAGTGGCCGAACGAGCTGGAAATCAGGCCCAGCGTGTTGAGCACGTTCATGGACAGGCTGCCGCGGTAGTGGCTGGGCACGCCGGCCATGTTCAGGGCGGCGACACGCCCGTGTTCGCTCGCGGTCGGCTGGATCGCGTGCACCTCGGGCTTGCCGGTGATCAGCTCGGGCCCCTGGGCCACGTCGCCGGCGGCGAAGATGTCGGGCACGCTGGTGCGCAGGCCGTGATCCACCAGGATGCCGAACTCGGTCTCCACTCCGCTGCCCTTCAGGAACTCGACGTTGGGCGCCACGCCCGTGGCGCACACCACGAGGTCGGCCTCCAGGGCGGCGCGGCGCCCGATGGCCAGCCGGAACCCGGTCTTGGTCTTCTCGATCGCCTCGACGCGCGTCGAGGTCAGGACCTTGACGCCACGCCCCTCGCACCAACGCTTGATCATGTCCCCGCCCTGGCGGTCCATCATGCGCGCAACCATGCGGTCGGCCATCTCGACCACGGTCAGGTCGACTTTGCGCGCGGCCAGCGCCTCCAGGATGATGCAGCCGATGAAGCCGGCGCCCATCAGAACCACGCGGCTCCTGGGCTTGGCCTTGCGCGCGATCGCCGCGGCGTCCGCCAGCGTCCAGCACGACTCGATCCCCGGCAGGTCGATCCCCTTGATCGGCGGCCGCACGGGGCGCGAGCCGGTCGCGACCAGCAGCTTGTCGTACTTGACCTTGGCTCCGTCATCGAGCGTGAGCACGCGCGACTTGGCCGCGACGCGGGTGACGCGCCGGCCCTTGACCACCTTGATGCCATGCGCGCGGTAGTGGCCCGTGCCATGGCGCAGGTGCGTGCCGGCCGGCTCGATGTCGCCGGCCAGCAGGTAGGGGATCGCCATCCGGGAATACGGCGCGGCCGGCTCGTCGCCGATCAGCGTCACCGCGCCCGACGGATCGGCGCGACGCAGTGTCTCGGCCGCGATCACGCCAGCTGGGCCGGCGCCGACGACCACATAGTCCATGCTCGTTCTCCGTGCCTTGAAACGAACGCAGGGGCGGATCGCCGACCCACCCCTGCCCTCAACCGATCCGAACGCTACAACCCGAGCCGCGCGATGGTCTGGTTGGTCGGCTTGCCATCGGTCGTCCAGCCGCGCGCCTTGTAGTACTCGGGCAGCATCTTGCCGAGCTCGCTGACCTTGCCCTTCGCCGTCCCGCTGGGCGCCGGCGTCTCCAGCAGGCGCTTGGGCAGGGTGTCGTCCTTGGCAGTCAACCCGGCCTTCAGGTTGAACATGCGCTCCAGGTTCCACACCCGCTCGCCGGTCTCGTAGAGGCGCTTCTCATCCCACGAACCCTCGCACGCGGCGTCGACCTGGGCGGCGAAGTCGGGGACACCCCAGGCCGCGGTGACGAACAGGCAGAGGCCCGTGGAATCGATCGCCGCTACCTTGTCCTGGGACTTTTTGACCGGCACCGCCTTGCCGCTGCCGGTCTGGTCCTCCATGTCCTCGGCGAAGACGTCGTGCTTCAGGTGGCACGCGCCGCGGTTCGACGTGGCGTAGCCCAGCCCCATGCCCTGGAGCGCGCGGCTGTCGTAGCCGGCGAACTCCTGGCCCTTGACGCCCATGAACAGCTCAGGGTGCCCGTACTTCTCGCACATACGCTTCGAGCCGAGCCCGAGAATCTTGCCGAAGCCTTCGCCCTTGCCGGTCTTCTCGGCCATCACGGTCAGGGCCTCGGCGTTGCCGAACTTCAGCTCGATGCCGTCGGTGTCCTTCTTGGTGATCGCGCCGATGTCGTAGAGTTCCATCGCCGCGGCCAGCGTCACGCCGAACGAGATCGGATCCATGCCGTGCTCGTTCATCATGTAGCCGGCGAAGGTCAGCGCGTCGATGTCGTCGACGCCGACCACCGGGCCGAAGGCGTACGCGGTCTCGTACTCTAGCCCGCCCGAGGCGAGCCAGTACTCCTTGCGGTTGACGATCGAGAAGTGCTGCTTGTCGATGTGGGCGATGCGCCCGCAGGCGATCGTGCAGCCGAAGCACGCCTTGTTGGCTACCAGGTTGGTGTGGCCATGGGCGTTCGGCGTCTTCATCGCCTGCGCGTTGATGTGCTCGACGCCCTCGAACTGGACCTCGCGGAAGTTGCGCGTGGGCAGGCCGCCGAACTGCTGCATCACGTCAATCATGGCGTTGGTGCCGTACTCGGTCAGCTCCTTGCGCCCGGTCGATTCCGCCAGCTTCTGCTTGGCGTCGCCCACCACCTTCATGAAGCGCTTGGGGTCCTTGACCGTCACGCCCTTGGAACCGTGGCAGGCGACCGCCTTCAGGTTCTTCGAGCCCATGACGGCGCCGACGCCCGAACGGCCCGCCGCGCGGTGCAGGTCGTTGACCACGCACGCGTACAGCACGCCCTTCTCACCCGCCTTGCCGATCGAGGCGATCTTCAGAAGCGGGTTCTGGTGCTTCGCCTTGATCAGCTCCTCGGTCTGCCAGACCGTCTTGCCCCACAGCCCGTCGGCCGGCAGGATCTCGACCTTGTCGTCGATGATGTGCAGGTAGACGGGCTTCTTGGCCCGGCCCTTGACGATCAGCAGATCGTAGCCGGCGAACTTAAGTTCCGCGCCGAACTTGCCGCCCGAGTTCGAGCAGGCGATGGCGCCGGTCAGCGGTCCCTTGGTCACCACCGCGTAGCGGCCGCTGGTCGAGGCCATGGTGCCGGTCAGCGGCCCCGTCGCGAAGATCAGCACGTTCTCCGGGCTCATCGCGTCGGCGCGCGGGTTCATCATCTCGTAGAGGTACTTGGTCGCCAGGCCGCGCTCGCCCAGGTACTGCTGGGCCCATTCCATGTTCAGCGGCTCGGCCTTGGCCTCGCCCTTCGTCAGGTCGACCACCAGCACCTGGCCCTGCCAGCCGCCGGCGGCCTTGCTCTTCGCCTTGGTCTTGCCCTTTGCCATCGTTCTCGCTCCTCGGCGCCCGTGCGGCGCCCTTGTTGCGTCGGCGCGCTCAGGCGCGCGGCTGGTTGTCCGTCTTGGCGGCCCACGCCTTCATGCGCTCGTAGCCCGTCCAATCGCTGTCGACGAACGTGATCGCGCCAGTGGGGCATGCCGCCGCGCACTGCGGGTCGCCGCCGCACAGGTCGCACTTGGCGACCTTGCCGGAATCGCGGTTGTAGTTGATCGTCCCGAAGGGGCACGCGATGGTGCACACCTTGCAGCCGACGCAGACGTCCTCCTTCACCTCGACCGCGCCCGTGGTCGGGTTGCGCGCCAGCGCCTCGACCGGGCAGGCGTGCAGGCACCACGCCTCGGCGCACTGCGTGCAGGTGTAGGGAATCGCGCGGCGGCCGTGCTCGAACTCGAACACCTTGATGCGCGACTTGGCCGGGTTGAACGACCCTTCGTGCTCGAACGAGCAGGCCATCTCGCACTGCAGGCAGCTCGTGCACTTCTCCGGTTCGATAAGCAGCGACTTCTGCATGGTCCCTCCCGTTGTCGTGAAGCGGCGGCGCCGACACCCCCCCGTACGCTTCCACCGGGCAAGTCTATCCCATCGGGCCGGACTGTAGACAGTGGTACTTTCGCCTGGGATCGTCGCCCACCGCCACCAGACACCTCCGTTCATCGCCATTGATGCTAAGCTCAGCGATGGCGCACCGATCGTTCCAGACAGCGCCGTGGGGGCCGTGGGGCTCTGCCTGTCCTTGATGTTCGTGGCTGGGTCGGCGACCGCGCCCATGGGCGATGCGTGGGCCGTCGCCAAGGACGGCGTCAACCTGCGCGAAGGCCCCGGGAAGGATCACCCCGTGCTGGCCACCCTGGCGCTCGGCCAGACGGCCAGCGAAGTGGGACGCGAGGGTGACTGGGTCCAGATCCACCTCGACGGCGCGGACGCCCCGTCGGGCCGGGTGCACCGTTCCCTGCTGACGCCGGCGCCCACCGCCGCCGCCGGCCAAACCGCGCCTTCGACCGGGCTGGGCCCGATCAAGGCCCTGGAATCGACGGTCGACCAGCTCAACACCTTAGGGCGCAACCAGGGCTACGCCTACTTCGCGTCCGTGCGCGATCTGGGCAGCGGCGGGCGCCGCCGTGGTCGCTACCCTGGAGTGGCTCGCCCTGCCCGAGGACTTCCGCGCCAGCAATTTCGCCGCGCTCGAAAGCATCTGGCGTGGCGCGGCCGGCGCGCTCACGCCGGCGTGGCTGCGCATCCTCGGGCCCGATGGCGGCGTCGTGATGGAATCGGACTCACAGGTCGCCGGCGCAGCCACCGAGCCGGAACCCGAAGCCTAGCCCGCATCGGACTCGGACGCCGAGAGCGTCGAGTAGCCGCGCGTCACGCGCCGGTGGCCCGTCTCAGGTCTTGGCGCGCCGCCGCGATTGCTTCGGCGACAGCCGCGTCATCGCCGAGCCGATCAGCCAGGATCAGGATGAGCCGTGCGCGGAACCGCTCGGCATCCTCCGGGCTGAGCCCCGACTGCGCCGCCATCAGGGCCTGATAGATGTCGTCGGGCCTGGCCAGCCCCCGCCGTGTCGTCATGCCGCCGCCCTCCCGTGCAACCGCGCCAGCGCCGCCGTGACCGCGCCGTGGGTCGGGTCGCGGAAGCGCGCCGCGACGTGCCCGTCGGGACGCACCAGATAGGCCACCGTCGAGTCGAGCCCGTAGCGCCGGGCGACCAGCCCCGTCGCGTCCTCGACATCGTCCCCTTCGCGGACGACGCGCACCGATAGGTGCCCGTCGCACGATTGCGCGCGCGATCCGCACAGGATCGTCGTTCCGTCGTGCATGAGGTCGTGCAGCCAACCCTGCCGCCCGTCGATCGTCACGGGGGAGTCCGGGGCCGGCGCGCCGGGCGCCGGACCCGCGTTCCACGGCTCGGTGTCGGCGGTGCTGAGCGGCGAGTCTGTGTACGCGGCGGCGACCGACAGGCGCCCGCTATTGACGAAGGCCCGTGCGAAGGCGTGCTCGGTGGCCAGGTCGAGCACGGCCTCGCGGAACAAGGCCATGGCCGGCATCTTGGGCGCGATGAAGTCGGTCGCGCGCTTCGAGTTGAGGATGTTCTCGTCGGCCGCCTGGCCGCGTTCGATGTCGTAGCTGCCGAGCAGCGCTTCGGGCGCCTCGCCCGCCAGGACCGCGGCCAGCTTCCAGCCCAGGTTGTCGGCGTCCTGCACGCCGCCGTTGCCCCCGCGCGCGCCGAACGGCGACACGGTGTGGGCGGCATCGCCCACGAAGATCACGCGGCCGTGGCGGAAGTGCTTCAGCCGCCGGCACTGGAACGTGTAAAGGCTCGACCACGCGATGCTGAACGCCACCTCGGGCCCCAGCATGGCGCGCAGGCGCGCCACGATCCGATCCTCGCGCAGCTCCTCCTCGCGCCGGGCCTCGGGGCCAAGTTGGAGGTCGATGCGCCACACATCGTCGGGCTGCTTGTGCAGCAGCGCGCTGCGACCCGCATGGAACGGTGGGTCGAACCAGAACCAGCGTTCCGGTGGGAACGCGCTTTTCATGACGATGTCGGTGATGAGGAACCGGTCATCAAATGCCTCGCCGGGGAACGGCAGGCCCAGCGCGCCGCGTACGGTACTGCGCACGCCGTCCGCCGCGATCAGCCAGTCGCACGTGACGCGGTAGCCGCCTTCAGGTGTCACGATGCCGATCTCCACATGGTCCTCGCGCGCGATGACGCCCTCGACGCGGTTGCGCCAGCGCAAGGCCGCCGGGTCAAGTTCGGCCAGCCGCTCGATCAGGTAGATCTCGACGTAATACTGCTGCAGGTTGACGAACGCCGGGTTCCTCTGGCCGCCCTCGGGTTGCAGGTCGAACGCGTAGAGCAACCGGTCGCCACGGAACACCTTGCCGGTGTTCCACGTGACGCCTTTGGCTCGGCAGCGCGCGCCGACGCCGAGCCGGTTGAAGATTTCGAGCGTGCGCTGGGCCACGCAGATCGAGCGCGAGCCGACGCTGACCTGGTCGCCGTCGTCGAGCACGACGACCTTCACGCCCCGCTGCACCAGGTCGACGGCCATGGTCAGGCCGACCAGGCCGCCGCCCGCGACGACGACCGGGTGATGGGCCGGTCGCGCACGATCCTGGTCGGCTGACCGCGCGTAGGCGTACGTCCGGTAGTGGAAGCCCTCGGTCACGGTGCTCAGCCCTGCAAGGCCGTCCACATCGCCTTATCGCGCTCCGCCGTCCAGATGCGCGGCGTGTCGATGCCGCGCGCCTCGTCATAGGCCCGCGCCACATTGAACGGCAGACAGTGCTCGAAGATCGCGAAGTCGCCGTAGCGCGGCCGCATCGCCTCGGCGGCGCGGTCGAAGCACGCTTTCAAGCTGTCGCCCCGCGCGACTCCGCGCGCAACCGGCTCGTAGGTGTCGCAAAGGAAACGCCGTGTCAGATCGATCGCCTCGCGCACCGGACCGGCCCCGCGCAGCGCCTCGCCACGGCCCGGCATCAGGGCCAGCGGCTCGATCGCCGCGATCCGGTCCAGCGTGCCCGGCCAGTCGGCGAAATGGGCATCGCCGCAGTAGCAGGCCGAATGGTACTCGACCAGGTCGCCGGAATAGACGACTCGCTCGTCGGGCACGTGGACGACGATGTCGCCCGCCGTGTGCCCCCGCCCGAGCCGCAACAGATCCACCCGGCGCCGGCCCAGATGGATCGTCAGGCTGGTCGCGAAGGTCAGGTTGGGCCAGGTCAGGCCGGGAACCGATTCGGCCGCCTGGAACAGGCGCGGGAACCGCTCCAGTTCCGACTGCCAGTCTTCCTGGCCACGCTCGGCAATCATGGCCCGGCAGGCGTCGGACGCCACCACGGCCCGCGCGCCGTAGGCCGAGGCGCCCAGCACGCGCACCGCGTGGTAATGGGTCAGCACCACGTGGGTAATGGGCTTGTCGGTCACGCACCGGACGTGCTCGACGATGCGCCGCGCCATCACGGGCGTGGCCTGGGTGTCGATCACGATGACGCCGTCGTCGCCGACGATCACCCCGGTGTTCGGGTCGCCCTCGGCGGTGAAGGCGTAGAGATCGCGACCGATCTCCTCGAAGCGGGTCGTCTTCTCGGCCGTGTCGGCCACCGACGCGAAGGCTCTAATCACGATCCCCCTCCAACGTAGCGTTCGACAACCTGTTCGATCGCGCCGAACACCGAGGCGCCGGCGGCGTCGCGCATCTCGATGCGCACGCGGTCGCCGAAGCGCAGGAACGGCGTGTGCGCCGCACCGTCCTGGATCGTCTCGACCATGCGCTGCTCGGCGATACACGAATAGCCGAGTCCGCCCGCCGCGATCGACCACCCCGGGCCGCCGTCGGCCGCGCGGTTGGACACGGTGCCCGAGCCGATGATGGTCCCGGCGCCGAGTGGCCGGGTGCGCGCCGCGTGGGCGATCAGGGTGGCGAAGTCGAAGGTCATGTCGACACCGGCGTCGGGCCGGCCGAACGTCTGGTCGTTGACGAAGCTGAGCAGCGGCCCATGGACCTTGCCGTCGCGCCAGGCCGGGCCGAGCTCGTCGGGCGTGACGGCCACGGGCGTGAAGGCGCTCGACGGCTTGCCGTAGAAGAAGCCGAAACCCTTGGTCAGCTCGCCCGGGATCAAGTTGCGCAGGCTGACGTCGTTGACCAGCGCGATCAGCTTGATGTGATCGGCCACGCGTTCGCGCGCGATGCCCATGGGAACGTCGTCAGTGATTACCGCGACCTCGGTCTCGAAGTCGATGCCCCACACCTCGTCCGCCAGGCGGTTCGGCGCACGCAGCACCAGAAACGTGTCCGACCCGCCCTGGTACATCAGCCGATCGGTCCAGAAGCTTTCCGGCAGGGTCGCGCCGCGTGCCGGGCGCACCAGGGCGACGTGGTTGACGTAGGCCGCGCCGTCGGCCCATTGGAACGCGCGCGGCAGTGGCGCCAACGCGCGTGCCTCGTCGAACGGCTCGCCCTTCACCGCGCCGGCGTGCAGGCGGTCGGACAGATCCGCGAGCGCCGGCGCCACCGTGGCCCAGGCGTCGAGCGCGCTCTGCAACGTCGGCGTGATACCGTCGGCCGGGACGCGGCGCGTCAGGTCGCGCGTCACCACGATCAGGCGGCCGTCGCGCGTGCCGTCGTCGAGCGTCGCGAGCTTCACGGCACGGCCCCCTCGGCCCATGGACACGCCCGCCATGGTCTGGTCCACTGCCCCGTCCCGCGCTGAAAGGCTTGCTCATGGAACCGCGTGAGGCCATCGACGTCCGCGACCCGCGCCGCTACGCCCGCGTCACGGGCGATCCGCTCGACACCGACAGCTTGCCGCCGTGGTGCTACACGTCGGACGCCTTCCACGCCGCCGAGCGCGAGCGCGTGCTGGCCCGGTCCTGGTTGTGCGTCGGCCGGGTTGACATGCTGGCCGGCGCTGGCGCTTACCGCGCGCTCGACGTGGCGGGCCATCGGGTCCTGCTGGTGCGGAGCGAGGACGGCACGATCCGTGCGCTGGCCAACGTCTGCCGGCACCGTGGCACCAAGCTGCTGGAGGGGGCCGGAACCACACGCTGGATCCGCTGCCCGTTCCACAACTGGACGTACGGCCTGGACGGGGCCTTGCGCGGCGCGCCCGACATGGATGCGACGCGCGGCTTCGACCCGACGGCGTCGGGCCTGCTGCCCTACGACACTGGCGTCTGGAACGGCTTTCTCTTCGTGCGCCTGACACCCGGAGGGCCGAGCCTCGAGGCCAGCTTCGGCGCCATGACCGATCTGTTCGCGCCGTTCCGCCTCGCCGACATGGTGACAACCCGGACGCGGACCTACGATGTGCAGTGCAACTGGAAGCTGTTCCTCGACGTGTTCATGGAGGACTATCACCTGAAGGCGGTGCACGGCGCCTCGATCGCCGCGACCTACATCAAGCCCGCCCCACCCGAGACCGGCCCGGGCTACGCATCGATCTGGAACCCCCACGAAGGCACCAGCGGTCTGACGTCCGAGGACCGCGACCACGCCTTCCCGCCCATGACAGGCCTGCCGGCCAGCGGCACGCGCTACGGCTGGCTCTACCCTTCGTTCGCCTTCGCCGTCACGGTCGACAGCGTGTGGTTCTTCGAGGTCGAGCCCGACGGACCCGGCCGGTCGCGCGTCGCCATGCACATGGGTTTCCCGCGTGCCATCGCCGAGCGCAACGACTTCGCCAAAAAGGCCGAGCGGTACTACGCACGCTGGCACTGTGTGCTCGACGAGGACAACCGTGTGCTCGCGCTGCAGCAGCAGGGCCTGGAATCGCCCGCCGCGCGGGCTGGACGGTACTCGTTCCTGGAACCAGTGCCCTCGCGCTTCGCCCAGTGGCTGGTGGCCGGCGTCACCGCGTAGGTTCACGGCTTCGGCTTCCAGCTGTCCACGTAGTCGGTCCGCTCCACGGCCGCCATGGCGGGGGCGACATCGAGCGCGTCGCGTGTGTCGATCATGACCGCGATCTCGTCCGTCGCGGGCTTCGCCTGGGCCAGCATATTGCGCAGCGCCTTGGGGTGCGGCCCGTGGGTGAAGCCGCACGGGTGCAGCGTCACCATGCCGGCCTCGATGTTGTCACGGCTGAAAAAGTCGCCGGCGTGGTAGAAAATGACCTCGTCATAGTCGTCGTTGTTGTGGAAGAACGGCACCTTTAGCGCGTCCGGGTCGGTCTCGAACGGGCGCGGCACGAAGGTGCAGACGACGAAGCGGTTGGCCACGAACGTTGTGTGCGCCGAGGGCGGCACATGGAAGCGGTGGCTGGCCAGCGGCCGGATATCGCGCACGTTGAGCCGTACGGGCGCGAGTTCACCCTTCCAGCCCACGGCGTCCAGCGGGTTGTACGGGTAGGTCACGGTCGACAGCGCGCCGCGCCGCTTGATGACGACCCGCCACGCGCGCTCGTCCTGCTGGGCCAGGAACGCGTCGTCGATCGACGGGGCCTCGAGCACCGCCGGGTCGAACACCGCGTGCTGGCCGACCATGCCGCGGTCGGGCAAGGCGTAGGCGCCGTTGGTCGCCTCGATCAGCAGGATCGTCATAAGCGTGGTCGGCTCGATCCGCCACATGGTCGAGCGCGGCAGCAGCACATAGTCGCCCGTCTCGATCGCCAAATGCCCGTAGTCGCAGTAGAGCGCGCCACTCCCCTGGTGCACGAACAGCAGCTCGTCGCCGTCGCCGTTGCGCGCCAGGTGATCCATGGCGGCGTCCAGGCGCCACTGGCGCACGCGCACCGCGCCGTTGCCGACCACGTCGACGGCCTGCCACGGCGAGGCCTGGCTGTCGCCGAGCGCCGCCAGGTCGAAGGCGCGCGGCCGCAACGGCCCGTCCCATGCGATCCAGCCCGTCGGCGGGTGGCGGTGGTACATGTGGCTGGCCGGGCCGAAGAAGCCCTCGCGGCCCAACTCCCGCTCGTAGGTGCCCTCGGGCAGGTTGGCGTGGGCCTGGCGCGAGGCCCGGCCCTCGACCCGTGGAAAGCCGATCGTACGACGCATGACCGCCTCCTCCGCTGGCCCTGGCGCTAAGTCTCGCAGGCGGCTTCCGTCGCGGCAAGATCGCGCCGCGACGCCGAGCGGCGAGGCGTCAGGCGCCGATGACGTGCACCGGCGGGCCTAGTGCGGCGGCGATTGGTTGGCAGCCGAGCCCGGGGATGTCCGAGGCGGCCATGCGACCCGCGACACGGCGCGGCGCTCCGACCGCGATGTCCTTCGTGCCGTAGCTGTTGAAGTCGGTCGCCGACAGCACGAACTCCTCGGGCGTCGCCTGGGCCAGATGGGCGATCGCGGCGGTCACGAAGTCGCCGCCCCAGGTGTCCTCGATGGTCATGGCGACGCCGGTCTCGACGCACACGTCGCGCAGGCGCCGCGCCTTGGACAGGCCGCCGACCTTGGAGACCTTCAGGTTGATGGCGTCGAAGGCGTCGAGTTCGATGCCGCGCAGCAGCGTGCGCATGCCGTCGATCACCTCGTCGAGCACGAAGGGCAGCGATGTGCGCCGCCGGACCGAGAGGCATTCCTCGAACGAGGGGCACGGCTGCTCGATGTAGACGTCCACGTCGCGCACCGCGCCGACGACGCGCGCGGCCTCGTGCATGGTCCAACCCGTGTTCGCGTCGGCGACCAGCAGGTCGCCCGGATCCAGGATCGCGCGGCATTCGCGGATGCGCCGGATATCCATGTCCGGATCGCCGCCCACCTTGAGCTGGAACTTGGTGTAGCCCTCGGCCTTGTAGCCCGCGATCTTCGCCGCCATGGCCGCGGGCTCCTCCTGCGAGATCGCGCGGTAGAGCCGCACGGCGTCCTGCTGCCGGCCGCCGAGCAGGCGCCACAGGGGCTGTCCCGCGGCCTGGCCCAGGATGTCCCAGCACGCCACGTCGATCGCGGCCTTGACGTAGGCGTGGCCGCGCAGCGCGGCATCCATGCGACGGTTCAGCACGTCCAGGTCACGCGGGTCCAGGCCGATCACCTTCGGCCCGATCTCGGTCAGGCCGGTTCGCACACCCTGGGCGTAGGCCGGCAGGTACGCCGAGCCGAGCGGCGTGCACTCGCCGTGACCGACGATCCCCTCATCGGTGCGCACGCTGACCACCGTGGCGTCGAACACCTCGATGAAGTTGTCGTTGGACCAACTGTAGCGGCCCTCCTTCAGCGGCATGCCGACCTGATGGACGCTGATGCCCGTGATCTTCATGGAGGCTCCTGGACGGATGTTGGGCCGGACGCGCTGCCGGTGAACCTAGCCGAAGCGGACGAGATAGTCCTCGGCCAGCCGGCACGAGTCGGTCGTGAAGGCGGGGCCGAGCGACTGGGCGAAGGCCAGATGCCGCCGGGTGCCGAGCCAGGCGATCTCGGCCATGCGGCGCAACAGGACGATGGTCGGGATCTCGGCCTCGAGCACGGGTGGCACGGCCTCGACGCGCCGGTAGCCGTCGAGCCACGCGGCGATCAGCGCGTCCGCGAAGGGCTTGTGCTGCAGGAACGATACTGCCGTCGCCAGGTCGTAGAGGAACCACGAGAAGCCGCAGTCGTCGAAGTCGATGACCTTGGGGCTCGTGCCCTCGACCAGCAGGTTGGCCAGCCGCATGTCGGCGTGGACCAGGCCGTAGATCTCGGGCGCGCGTCCCAGCTTTTCGAGCCGCCGCCCCAGCGTCGCGGCCAGGCGGTCGAGCACCGCGCGTTCCGCCGGGCCGACCCCCATGCCTTCCCGCCAGCGCCCCCACAACGGCGCGTCGCCGAGCACCGCCGCGCCATCCCAGTGGTGCCGCGTGAACGACGCCGGCCGTTGCCAGCGCCGCGCGTGCCGGTGCATGCGCGCGGTGACCGCGCCCAGCACCGGGAACATGCCGAGCAGATCGTCCTCCGAGGGCTCAGCCCCCGCGAGGAAGGTGAACATCACGGCGTGACGCGGACAATCCAGGTCGGGCGCCGTCATGGTCTGCACCAAGCTGCCGTCGCGCGCCGCCATCGGTACCGGAACGACCACGTCGGAATCGCGCGCCAGCGCCCGCATCCATTGCAGCTCCGAGGCTATCGACGCGGCTGTGTGGTACGTTAGGCGCTGCGAATGGACGCGCAGCACGAGCTTGTGCCCGCGCGACGCATCATCCACCAGCAGCATCGTGTTCTCGGACTGGTGCAGCAGCGTCACCGCCGCGTCGGCCCCGACGTCGTAGCGGGCGACGACGGCCGGTGCCGCCCGCAGCACGGCGGGGATGAACGGCGTGGCATTGTCGGTGAGTGTCATCGGCTCGGGGTGGCGCTTCGGTCGCGGCACGGGCACATGTAGCCGAAGGCGACCCGGCCGTCGACCACGGGGTGGCGCCCCACACGGCCGGTTGCCGGCGCGGCGGTGCCATGCCAAGGTCGCCCGCGTCATGACGACCCGCTGGAGACCCGCGCCCGAGGGCCCCGAGGATCGCGCGCTGCCCACGGTGCTCGCCCGGCGGGTGGCGCGTTTCGGCGATCGCCCGTTCCTGCTCACCGACCACGGGCCGCTGACCTATCGCATGGTCGACGAGCGCTCCAGCTGTCTGGCCCACGGCCTGGCGGCGCACGGCATCCGCGCGGGCGATCCGGTCCTGCTGCTGCTGCCGAACGTGCCGGCCATGATCCTGGCTTGGGTCGCCCTGGCCAAGCTCGGCGCCATCGAGGTGCCGGTGAACACGGCCTACCGCGGCGCGATCCTAGCCCACGTGGTGAGCGATTCGGACGCGCGTACCATCATCGTCGACGCCCAGTACCTGGATCGCCTGGCCGAGATCGCCGACCGGATGGGCTCGGTGGCGACGGTCATCGTCCATGGTGGCGGCGCCACCCTGCCCCAGCCCCTGGCGGCCCAGGCCAAGCCGTTAGCATTCGCCGACGTCTTCGCCGAGCGGGCCGACCCGCCGGCGCCGGCGCCGCGTCACCATGACCTGATGGCGGTGATGTACACCTCGGGCACGACGGGGCCGTCGAAGGGCGTGATGATCACCCACGCCCATGCCTACGTCTACGCGCTGGCCGGCGTGGACCTGCTGGAGCTGACGCCCGAGGACGTCTACTACGCCCCGCTGCCGCTGTTCCATATCGCGGGCCAGTGGGCCACGGTCTACGCAGCCATGATCGCCGGAGCGTCCGCCGTCCTGACGGGGCGGTTCAGCGTCGAGACCTTCTGGGACGACGTGCGCCGGTCGCGCGCCACGTCTACGTTCCTGCTGGGCGCCATGGCGAACTTCCTGCATCGCCAGCCGGCGCGCGCCGACGACGCCACGACGCCGCTGGCCAAGGCGATCGTCGTGCCGCTGTTCCCGGAGGCCGATGATTTCCGCCGGCGCTTCGACGTCGAGGTCGCCACGACCTACGGCTCGACCGAGGTCAGCGCGCCGCTGCGCATGTGCTTCGACGAGGCGGACTGGACCACGTGCGGCGTTGTCAAGGACGACGTGTTCGAGGTGCGCATCGTCGACGACGACGACAACGAGGTGCCGCCGGGCGTGCCGGGCGAACTGGTGATCCGCGCCAAGGAATCGTGGGTGCTGATGGCCGGTTACTGGCGCCACCCCGAGTGGACCGTCAAGGCGTGGCGCAACCTTTGGCTGCACAGCGGCGACGTCATGAAGCGCGACGCGGCCGGTAAGCTCTATTTCGTCGACCGCGCCAAGGATGCCATCCGCCGGCGCGGTGAGAACATCTCGTCCATGGAGGTCGAGACCGAGGTCAACGCCCACCCCGACGTGCTTGAAAGCGCTGTGGTGCCAGTCGCCTCGGAGCACACGGAACAGGACGTCATGGCCATCGTGGTGCCGCGCCCGGGACGCGCGATCGACCCGGCCGCGCTCGTCGACTTCCTGGCGACCCGCATGGCGTCGTTCATGGTGCCGCGCTACGTGGACGTGGTCGACGCCCTGCCCAAGACGCCCACGGGCAAGATCCAGAAGTTCGACCTGCGCGCCCGCGGCGTCACCGCCACCACGTGGGACCGGGACAAGACCCGGCCGCGCAACCCGAGGAGCAAGGACCGATGAGTGCAGCCGCGCCTGGGCGCATCCACGCCCGCATCGACGGCCATGTTGCCTGGTTGATCCTGGATCGGCCCGACAAGCTGAACGCCATGACCATTGAGTCCTGGCGCCTGATGGGCCAGCGCCTGGAAGAGATCGAGAAGAACCCGGATGTCCGCGTGCTGATCCTGGCCGGCGAGGGCCGCGCGTTCCTGGCCGGGCACGACGTGGGCGAGATGAAGGAGCATGCCGAGGGCATCGACGCCGGCACGTTCCGCGCGGCCGAATTGCACGAAGGCCAGAAGTCGCTGCAGGAAACGACGCGGCGCATCCGCCGCGCGCGCTACCCGGTTATCGCCGCCGTGCACGGCTTCGCGGTCGGCGCCGGCTGCGAGGTGACGCTGGCGTGCGACCTGGTCGTCGCGGGCGCCTCCACGCGGCTCGGCTTCCCCGAGGTCAACGTGGGCGTCACTATCACCAACGGCGGCACGTTCCTGCTGCCGCGCAAGGTGGGCTTGGCGCGCGCCCGCGAGCTGGCCTACACGGGCGAGTTCATCGACGCGCACCAGGCGCTCGCCATGGGCCTGATCAACCGGGTGGTGCCCGACGACCAGGTGCGCGCCGAGGCCGAGAAACTGGCGCGGCGCATTGCGTCACGCTCGCCGCTCGCGGTGCAGCTGCACAAGACCATGATCGACCGCGGCCAGGAATCCTCACTCGAGGCCATGCTGGCCTTCGAGACCGAGGCCTTGGTGGTGAGCGCCCTTTCCGACGATCACCGCGAAGGCGTCAAGGCGTTCTTCGGCCGGCGCGAGCCGCAGTTCAAGGGTACCTGACGCAGGCGCCCCGTCAGGCGGCCTTGGCCAGCTTGGCCAGCTTGATCGTGTCGAACAGCGCGCGGAAGCGTGCCTTCTCCTCGACCGAGAGCGGCAGCAGCGGGCGGCGCGGCGCGCCAACGGGCACGCCGGCCAGCTCGCAGCCGTACTTGACGTACTGGATGTACTTGCCGCCGTTCTCGAGCGTGTAGAACAGCTCGAGCATGGCGCGCATCAGCTTCTGGCCGGCGACGAAATCGCGCCGGACGACACAGGTCTCGTACAACGCGACATGCTCGGCCGGCAGCATGTTCGAGGCGCCGGCGATCCACGCCTTGGCGCCCCACAGAAAACCGTCCACCGCCTGATCGTCGGCGCCCACGATGCGCTGGTAGCGGTCGTCGAAGCCGACGATGTGCTCCAGCATCCGCGCGAAGGAACCGCTCGATTCCTTGATGGCGCAGATCGACGGCACATCGGCGACGCCGCGCAGGAAGTCGGGCGACATGTCCACGCCGGTGCGCGCCGGGAAGTTGTAGAGGATGATCGGTAGCTTGGTGTTCGCCGCGACGTAGCGGAAGTGATCGACCAGATCCTGGGTCGTTGGCAGCGAATAGTACGGCGCGGCCAGCATCAGCGCCTCGTAGCCGAGCGCGGTCGCGTGGGCCGAAAGATCGAGGATCTCGGCGACCCGCGCGCTGTTGGCGCCGGCCGCCAGGCGGGCGCGCTTGCCCACCCGATCGGCCACGAAGTCCATGACCCGCTTCCTCTCATCGATCGACTGGGCGTAGTACTCGCCCGTCGTGCCGCCGGGCACGATCCAGTGCACGCCGTTGGCCAGCAGGAAGTCGAGCTGGCGGCCCAGAGCGCCGAGGTCCACCTCGCCCTTGGTGTCGAACGGCGTGACGACCACGGACATGACGCCTTCAAAGGTCAAACTGACCATCGTGGGCTCCTGGCTGGCGGCGCCGGCCGGCGCCTGGGGTCATTCGATCGAAACCGTGGCGCGCCCCACGTCGGAGCCCGCCTGCTGGCCCTACTGAAACCAACGGAAGGCCGCGCGGTCAATCGAAACCATGCGTCGGCCGCGCCGGGGTCAGCCGCCGCCTTCGCCGCTCGCGATGGCGTCCAGCACCTCGCGCTGGACCAAGTGCACCGAGCCCGACGACTGAGTCGATGCCATCCTCGGCATGCTGAGCGAGGAGCATCAGGCGGACGACGCGCTGCTCCAGCGCTTGATCGGCCCCTTGCGCGCCATCGTCGAAGGCAAGCCCTTGGCCGACGCGGTGGTGTTCGCGGCGGACGCGCGCGCCTTCTCGGTGCTGCAGCGCCGGCACCTGGCATGGGAAAACGGCACCGTCCTGCCGCTGGCACACCGGCGACTTTCGGCCAATGACCTGGCTGAACTCGGCCGGCGGATGGCGGCGGGGCGCGACAGCGCGCCCGGTTGACCAGCGCCGCTCAACGAACCTTCAGGGTCTTGGGGTCGATGCCCAGGTACTCGGCCTCGGTGCGCAGAAGCGCGGGATCGAGTGCCGGGGTCTTGAGGGAGACGCCGCGCGCGAGCGCCTCGGTCACCGTTTCCAGCACGCGCATCCGCGCGTACCACTTGCGGTTGGCCGGAATGACGTGCCACGGGGCCCGTTTGGTGTCGGTGCGCGCGAGCATGTCCTCGACCGCGCCCGTGTAGGCCGGCCAATGGTCGCGGGACTTCAAATCCGCCTCGGTCAGTTTCCAGCACTTATAGGGATTGGTCAGCCGCTCGATGAAGCGGCGCCGCTGTTCGTCCTTGCTGATGTTCATGAACAGCTTGACGATGCGTACGCCGTCGTCGTTGAGCAGACGCTCGAACTCGTTGATCTCGGAGTAGGCGCCGCGCCAGTCGGCCTTCGGCGTCAGACCCTCGACCCGTTCGACCAGGACCCGGCCTTACCACGAGCGGTTGAAGATCGCGATGGTGCCCTTGGTCGGCAGACGCGAACAGAACCGCGCCAGGTAGTGCTGGGCCTTTTCCTCGGCGGTCGGGGTGCCGATTGGCCAGACCTTGACGCCGCGCGGGTCGAGCATGGCGGTCAGCCGGCAGATGGCCCCGCCCTTGCCCGCCGCGTCCATGCCCTCGAACACCAGAACCGCGCGGCGGCCCTGATGGAAATACGCTCGCTGGATCCGCAGCATGCGAAGCTGCAGGGCATCGAGCGCGGCCTCGTACTCGGCCTTGCTGGCAAACGGTGCATCGACGTTGGCGAGCCTGAGCCGCTTGCGTTGCTTGGCCATGGTGTCCTCCCACCCTGATCGACGGCCTTGCGGTCCACCACGTTCGTGAGCATATCAGCACGGCCGGTATGAACTGGGCCGGAGCACAACGCCAAGGAGGCGTGTGTGAGCGAAGGACCAGGTCTCGACGACGGCACGGATGCGCCCCTTCGTCGTTTGCGCGGTGCGGTCACCAGGCGTCGCCTGGGCATCGGCGCGGTGGTCGTCCTGGCCCTGCTGGCGCTCTACTACCCCGTGGGCATGGCCCTGATGCACACGATCGACGACGACGTGGCGTTCTTCACTGATACGCCCGTCGCCGCGGGGCGCAGCCGGGCGGTGGCCGCCGCCGCGGCCCTGGTACGGCGCGAACTCGATGACAACGGTTGGACCGCCAACGACCCGTTCTTCCTGCCCTCGGCGACGCTCGACAACATGCCGAACTTCCAGCAGGGCATCGTCGCGGCGCTGGCCCGCTTCGCCGTCGAGGCACGCGACCAACTCGGCCGTACGCGCGGCTCCAGCCAGGCCGATCGCGACCTCGAACGCGCCGCCAGCCTGCTGCAGTACGCCGGTGACGTCTGGGTGTGGGACCCGTCGGTCTCGTGGCTGCCGACCGCCTCGTCCGAGGCGCAGTACGCGGCGGCGGTCACGGCGCTCGAGGACTACAACAAGCGCCTCGAACAGGGCGCGGCCGTGTTCGACCGTCGCGCCGACAATCTGATCGCGACGCTCGAGCGGATCGCCGCCGACCTCGGCTCGGCCTCGGCCAAGATCGACGACCGCATCGCCGAGGACGCGCCGATCCTGTTCGACTTCGTCAGCGACGATATCTTCTATCGCAACAAGGGCCTGCTCTACGGGTACTATGGGGTGCTGCGCGAACTGGGCGCCGACTACCAATCCGTGCTGGCGGAGCGGCGCCTGGAGGTCGCCTGGCGCCAGATGCTGCACAGCTTCCAGGAGGCCGCGACGCTGCAGCCGATCGTCGTGATCAACGGCGCGCCGTCCGGCCAAGTGTTGCCGAGCCACCTGGCGAGCCAGGGCTTCTTCCTGCTGCGCGCGCGCGTCCAGGTGCGCGAGGTCGAGAACATCTTGCAGAAGTAGGGCTGGGGCGCGCGAGCTGCCCGCGGCGGTCGCGCGCCTGATCGGCTAAGCGCTCCATGACCCCGCGCCGGTGCAAGGCGGCGTGCTCGGCGACGTCGATACGGGCCGTGCCGGCGAGCGCGACCCGCTCGCCCTGGTCCACGACGCGGCGCACGCTTGAACGCCACGAGCCGCGCGCAAACGCCAGTCGGTTTGACACCGCCGAACGCGGTCCCGTAAGAAGGGTTCGACGCGGCTACGGTCCGACAGGGCTGGGGCACGCGCGGTTGGAGCGGTGGCCGAGAGGCTTAAGGCGGCGGTTTGCTAAACCGTTGTACGGTCAAAAGCCGTACCGGGGGTTCGAATCCCCCCCGCTCCGCCAACTTCTATCGAGACAACGTTCTCCGCCTCCGGCGGCACCGACGAAGACCCCAGTATCCGCGCGGTTCACCCACCAAAGCTGTTGACCGAGTGAACCGCGCCGGAGCCCGAATTCGTCTC
>VGDP01000018.1 GCA_016869675.1 Alphaproteobacteria bacterium
TACCACGTCCCCGGCGGGCAGTACTACGACCGCACAGAGATCAACGAGGCCAAAGGCGAGCGGCGGTTCTGTTCAGAGGCCGAGGCGGTTGCGGCGGGGTGGCGAAAGGCGAAGCGGTTGACACGACCAGCCATCCAGCCTCGTCATTTCGTGTCATTCTTCGCTGGCATCATCGGGGAGCGAAGCGATGCGAGCATGGATCGTTGCCTATTCACCCCAATGCCCAGCGCTGCCTCGGGCGGACAGCTTTTCGAACAGGCGCGCGATTGCTTCGGCGCCTGGATCAACGTTGCCCAGAAGCTGTTCGGGGTTGAGGTACGAAGAACGACCGGCCCGTGCCGAAGCCATCTTGGCCGTGGCGTCGGCTCCCGCGCGCGCCGCTCGAGCGGCTTCGGTCAATCCCTGGGCCAGATGATTCAGCGCAGGTTGCAAGGCGTCGACCATCGTGCGGTCACCTAGCTGCGCGCCACCGATCTCCTGCATCCGTGCAAGCCCCGCCATAAGCGCTTCGCGCATGGGCAGGCCACTGGCCGCGGCGTCGCCGGTGGCCACGAAGAAGATTGCCAACAACACCCCCGAGGACCCACCCATGGTCTGGCTCAACTCCAGTCCGATGGCGCGACAAAGCTGGGTATGGTCGGCCAGCGGCAACCGGTCCATCGCCCCGACCAACGCGCGCGCGGCCCCGGCGAGCGTGCTGCCGGTATCGCCGTCCCCCGCCCGCGCGTCGAGCCGGTTCAACTCGTCCTCGGCCGCGATTAGGATCTCGCAGCACCTCAAGAGGAACGCGCGGGTCGCCGGGTGTTGCGAGGGCATCGGCCGGATCGGGCGCAAGCCATCGGGGAGGTCGAGGACCTTAACCGCACCGAGTGGGGCGAGGCCCGGCCAGGCCGACAGCGGCGTCGGCGCGCGCAGCCCGGCCAGAAAACGGTCCGTCGCAGGGAGGACTGAGATCGAAACGCCCCGCATCTCGAGGGAGGTCATCATCACCGCGGGCCCAATGAGATGGGTCAAACGCGGGCCGATGCCCGAGTTGACCAACTCATGCGCCAACACCTGCATTTCCAGGACCGAGGTTCCGCCCAGATTGTTCAGAAGCGCCACATAGGGCCCCTCGGTGGCTATCGCCGATCCGAGCTTCTCCGTCATCATCCGCATCGCGGATCTCGCATCCTGGTAGTCGACCTGCTCGACCCCAGCCTCGCCGTGGATGCCGAGACCCAACTCAGCCCGGCCAGGCGGGATTCGAGCCCCCTTCGGCGCGCCGGGTACGGTGCAGGTGTCCAGCGACATGCCGATCGAGGCGATCTGGTCGATGACCGCCTCCGCCGCAGCCGTCACTCGGGCAAGGTCAGCCCCCTCCTCGGCCGAGGCGCCCGCGATCTTGTGGACGAAGAGAGTTCCGGCCACGCCGCGCGCCTGCGGCAGATCGGGCAGCGCCACGTCGTCATCGACAATCACCATGCTGACATTCAGACCGAAGGCTCGAGCACGCTCGGCGGCGAGTCCGAAGTTCAGCCGGTCCCCGGTGTAGTTCTTGACGATCAAGAGGCAGCCGGCTGGCCCCGTGACCGCCAGGATACCCCCAAGGACCGCATCGACCGAGGGCGAGGCGAAGACATCGCCGCACACCGCCGCGGTGAGCATGCCGGGCCCGACAAAGCCGGCATGCGCCGGTTCGTGCCCAGATCCTCCACCGGATACGAGTGCGACACGCGATTTGTCCCAGTCGCTGCGGACGACCACGCGGATGTGCGGATAACCGTCGAGACGCGCGAGTTTGCCGCCCGAGGCCGCGAGAAGTCCATCCACCGCTTCGGTGACGATGTCTTCCTTCTTGTTGACGAAATGGGTCATCGGTTTTTCCTCATGCGATGAGATCGCCTGCGGCGTCGAAGTGGTGGGGCCGCTCGGGTCGGATCTTCACCATGTCTCCCGCGCAGAGCGGGGTATGGGCGTCGGTGATCGTCACGATGTCGTGGTCGCGGAACGACAGGTGCAGGCGGGTCTGGTCGCCCAGGTGTTCCACGCGCGTGACGAAGCTTGCCTCGCCCTCGCCCTGCACGATCTGCTCGGGACGCAGGCCGATGCTGACCGCTCCAGGCGGAGCCCCGCCAAAGAGCGCGGCCGGCAGCACGTTGATGCGCGGCTGGCCAAGGCGCGTGGCGACGTAAACGTTGACAGGTTGCTCATAGACTTCGCGCGGCGTTCCGAACTGTACCAGGCGACCCCGATCCAGCACGCCGACATTCGTGGACATGGTCATCGCTTCCACCTGGTCGTGGGTGACATAGAGGAACGTCGCGCCGGATTGCCCCTGGATGCTCTTCAGTTCCACCCTGAGATCGGCGCGCAGTTTGGCGTCGAGGGAACTGAGCGGTTCATCCATCAGATAAGCGGCGGGCTGCCGCACGAGCGCGCGCCCGATCGACACGCGCTGCATTTCGCCCCCTGAAAGGGCGGTGGCTTCGTTGTCGAGCTTGTGAGTGATCTGCAGCATCGCTGCCACTTCGTTGACCTTGCGGGCGATCTCGGCGGGGGGCGTACGCAGCAAGGGCGATCTGAGCGGAAAGGCGAGGTTCTCTCGCACCGTCATGTGCGGGTAGAGCGAGTACTGCTGAAACACCATCGCGAGGTTTCGCTGCGCGGGCGTCATGCCATTGACCCGCTGCCCACCGATCAGCACATCTCCCGCATCAGGGGCTTCCAGCCCCGAGACGAGGCGCAACAGCGTGGTCTTGCCCGCGCCGGTCGGGCCTAGGAGCACCACAAAGGCGCCATCGGGCACGGTCATCGACAGGTCCGACAGCGCCACCGTGGACCCATACCGCTTGGTCACGTGGCGAAGTGCGATCTCAGCCATGGGCCAAGACTGTTTGGTTGGCGGCCGAACTCAGGGCGCGGCCGGTGGCAACGTCGAACAACGACAGGGTGCGTGCGTCGAAGGAGAGGCCCGTCGTGTCGCCAGAGCGGACTGCGCGGGCGGAGGGAATGCGCGCCTTGACTTCGCCGTGCGGTGTGGCGAGCGTGACGATCTGGGACGTACCGAGGTACTCGGCGGCGATCACCCGCCCGCGGGTGGGCGCGGCATCGTCCAGGTGCACATGCTCCGGTCGCACCCCCAGTGCCAGCGCGCCATGCGCATCCTCGCGCTGCTGTGGCACATCGATCACCGCCTCGCCCAACGTGACGGCAGCCATGCCGCGCCCAACGATACCGTCGAACCTTAGGAAGTTCATCGGTGGCGAACCGAGGAACTCGGCCACAAACATGGTTGCGGGCCAGTCGTAAAGATCCTGCGGCACGCCGAACTGTTCGACGACGCCATGATTCATGATCACGATCTTGTCGCCCATCTGCATCGCTTCGAGCTGGTCGTGGGTGACATAGACCGTCGTTGCCCCCATCCGGTTGTGAAGCGACCGAAGCTCTTCGGCCATGTGTTCGCGGAACTCGGCGTCGAGGGCGCCGAGGGGTTCGTCCAACATGAAGGCCTTGGGTTCCCGGACAATGGCCCGGGCCAGCGCCACCCTTTGCCTGTCGCCGCCCGACAGGCCGCCCACTCCCTTGTCAAGCAGGTGCGCGATGTCGAGAGTCCTTGCCACCTCGGTCACCTTGGTGGCCACCCGGTCGCGCGGCATACCTTGGCTGACCAACGGATAACTGATGTTCTTTCGGACGTTCATGTGCGGGTAGAGGGCGAACATCTGGAAGACCATCGCGATGTCACGCTTGCTTGCCGGGCGCTGCGAAACATCCTCGCCGCCGATCAGGATTTCCCCGCTCGTCGGTAGTTCGAGCCCCGCGATCATGCGGAGCGTTGTGGTCTTGCCGCAGCCCGACGGCCCCAGCAGCATGAAGAATTCGCCATCGCCCACAGTGAAGGTCGAGCCCTTCACGGCGGTGAAACTCCCGAATTCCTTCCGCAAGTTGCGGATGACGATCTCGGCCAAGGGGCGTCACTCCGGGAAGTGCGAAACGATGACGAACATGACGGTCCCGATCAGCGTGACCACGAAGGACCAGGTGAAGAACTCGATGGCGAAGGGCTGCATCAGCATCACGACACCGATGGCGATGATGATGGAAGCCACCATCTCGCAAGGGCCGCGGCGGAGCCGGGAAAGGCCGCTCAGGAAGGCGTTCATGGGCGTCGGTGTCCCGTCGGGTCCGCTGATGGCAAGCGCATCGCATCCGTGCCGCGCCGCGCCGCATGCGACGATCTGAGTTGGGCTTTCACCGCCGCACCGCCCCGAAGGTGATCCCGCGCAGAAGGTGCTTGCGGAGGAGGATGGTGAACACCACAACCGGCAGGAGAAACAGCGTTGCCGCCGCGGCGACCGCAGGCCAGTCGATGCCGCCGCCGACCGACAGGATCGTCGGGATGAAGGGCGGCGCGGTCTGGGCGTTGCCCGAGGTGAGAAGCACCGCGAAGGCATATTCGTTCCAGGCGAAGATCAGGCAAAAGATCGCCGTGCTCGCAATGCCGGTCGCGGCCTGTGGCAAGACCACCTTCACGAAGGCCTGAAAGCGCGTGTAGCCGTCGATCAGCGCCGCTTCCTCGTAGTCGCGGGGGATCTCGTCGATGAACCCTTTCAGGAGCCAGACCGCGAGCGACAAGTTTACGGCTGTGTAGAGCAGGATCATCCCGGCGTGGGTGTCCGACAGGCCCAGCGAACGGAACATCAAAAATATTGGGATGGCGACGACTATGGGCGGCATCATCCGGGTAGAGAGGATGAAGAACAGAAGATCGTCCCTGAGCGGCACCCGGAAGCGGCTAAAGGCATAGGCCGACAACGTGCCCAGGACGATACTGAGGAAGGTCGAGCCAAAGCCGATGATGACGGAGTTCAGAAATCGCTGCCCAAAGCGCGACGGGCCGACAATGATCATGCCGTCCGCCCAGGCGATCTCGTCGTACCAAGCTTCGGGCGGGGTAAGAGTCGCGAGGTCTTCGGCCGAGGCCCGGGCTTGCGTGGTGAAAAGGTTTACATAGCCTTCAAGCGTCGGCTGGAAGAAGACCTTGGGCGGATAACTTATCGAGTCGGGGCCGGACTTGAAGCTGGTCGAGATGATCCACAGAAGCGGCAAGAGGGTAAGGACGGCGTAGAGGACGACAAGGATGCCGGCCACCCACTTGGCTTTGCGGGACGCTGCGGTGACCGAATGGGCACTCATCTCTGCTTCACGCGGTTGAGGGCCTTCACGTAGATGGAGGCGAGGCCGAATACGGTCACGAACAGGATGATTGCGTAGGCCGAGGAGTACCCCGTCCGCCATTTCTCGAACGCCTCGCGCTTGAGGTCGATCGAAGCGAGCAGTGTCTCGTCCCCAGGGCCGCCGCCGGTCAGCAGCACTACGAGGTCGAACATCCGGAAGTTCTCGATCCCCCGGAACAGCACGGCGAGCATCAAGAACGGCAGCGCCATCGGCACCGTGATCGTCCAGAATTGCCGCCACTTCGAGGCGCGGTCCACTTCCGCGGCCTCGTAGATGTAGTCCGGGATGGACCGCAGCCCGGCTAGGCAGATCAGCATCACGAAGGGCGTCCACATCCAGGTATCGACGATGACGATGGACCAGCGCGCCCAGCCGCCGGGGCCCAGCATCGAGAACGAGTCGGCTGGGATGCCCGTCAGGAACTCGACCACGTAGTTCACCACGCCTATCTGCGGCTGGTAGAGGAAGGTCCAAAAGTTGCCCACCACGGCCGGAGACAGCATCATCGGGATCACGATCAGCGTGGTCACCAGATCGTTGCCCTTGAACTTGCGATTGATGAGCCAGGCGAGCGCGAAGCCGATCAACACCTGGAAGAAGATCGTCCAGATCAGGAAATGCGCCGTCGTCTGCATGTTCGCCCACGTATCGGCGTCGGTCAGGATCCGTGTGTAGTTGCGGATGCCAACCCACTTCACCTCGGCATTGGGTTTGTTGGCGGCGAAGTTCGTAAAGGACAGGCGGATCGTCCAGATCAGCGGGAAGATGTTGACGGCGAGCAGAAGGAAGATCGTGGGCGCCACGAAGATCCAGGCGATCACTCGGTCGGGCAGCCCCCGGACACGACGGGCTATCGCCGGGGGCGTTGCGCGGGCAATGCGATCGGCAGGGGTGTCGGTCATGCTCGGCGCGCTCGCGGGGATCACTCGGGGCAGCGTGTCGGTCGGCCCCACCCTGACCTTATCCCCCGCGGGCGAGAGGAAAGGGGAGGCAATGCCGGCGGCTTCATGATCTCAGACGACGGGGCCGGTGGGAACACCGGCTGCCCCTCTCCCCCTGGGGGGAGAGGGGCAGTGTTACGGACTCAGAGCTTCCCTTCGTCCTGGAACGTCTCGGTCCAGTCGGCGATCAGGCCGTCAAGGGCTTCCTTGGCAGACCCATTGCCCGCGACCACGTAATCATGGAACCGCTGCTGCGAGGCCTGGAGGAGTGTCGCGTAGGAGGGTTCCGCCCAGAAGTCCTTCACGATCGCCATGCTGTCGAGGAAGGTCTGAGCATAGGGCTGGCTTTTCGCGAAGTTCGGATCCTCGACCACCGCGCGCAGGCACGAGAAGCCGCCCATGGACCACCACTTGTCCTGCACGTCCTTCTGGGCGAACCACTTGATGTACGCGAGCGCGCCATCCATGTTGTCGGTGTTGGCAACGACCGAGATGCCCTGGCCGCCCAGTTGAGCGAACTTTTCGCCGTTCGGGCCGGCCGGGTTGACTAGATAGCCAGTCTTGCCGCCGCCCACGTTCGGGTCGACTTCGAAGCCCGGCCAGGTGAAGGCGAAGTTCATGTGAAGCGCGACCTGGCCCGACTTGTAGGCGTCGATACCTTCGCCCATGTAGGTGTTTGACGTGCCGGGGGCGACGCAGCAATCATAGAGCGACTTGTAGAACTCAAGACCGGCCACCGCGCCGTCCGAGTTCACGAAGCCTTCCATGTCATAGGGCTTCTCGGGATTGTCGTACTTGAAGCCGTAGCTGTAGAGCACATCCATCGCGCCCATCGTGATGCCTTCCGAGCCGCGCTCGGTGTAGATCGAGGCACCGTAGACGGTCTTGCCGTCGATTTCGCGACCCTGGAAGAACTCGGCAACGTCCTTCAGCTCGGCGAAGGTGGCGGGCGGCGTCAGATCGCGACCGTACTTCTCCTTGAAGGCGGCCTGGATCTCAGGGCGTTCGAACCAGTCCTTGCGGTAGGTCCAACCGACGACGTCGCCAAAGGCGGGAAGTGACCAGTAGTTAGGCGTGTTTTTCGGCCACTCCGAATAGCCGGTGACGGTCGCCGGCACGAAGGCATTCATCGAGATGCCTTCCTTGTCGAAGAAGTCGTTGAGCATTACGTACCAGCCGTTCTCGGCCGCGCCACCGATCCACTGGCTGTCGCCGATCATCAGGTCGCAAAGCTGACCGCCCGAGTTTAGTTCGTTGAGCATCCGATCGGCAAAGTTCGGCCAAGGCACGAACTCGAAATTCATCTTGATGCCCGATTGGGCCTCGAAGTCCTTGCTCAGTTCCACAAGGGCGTTTGCCGGGTCCCATGCGGCCCAGCACAGTGTCAGGTCCGCAGCCTGCGCAGAGCCGGCACTTGCTATTGCGGCCGCCAACGCAGCCGGTATCAATCTCATGCGGTTCATCGGACGTCCTCCCTAGGTTGGCAAAGAACACCCTGCCTCGGCACGGATGGAACCCCATGCATAGCTGAGGTACGTACCTTATCGCAAGTAATTTTTGAGGTTCGTACCTCATTTCCTATTGCATCTTCCGAGAACTCACGGAACAACGTGGACGCGACCCCATCGATCCGAGGCGAAGCGTCGGTGAGCCCAACCACCCGAGACCTTGCGCGAGAGGCGGGCGTCAGCCTTGCGACGGTCGATCGTGTCCTGAATGGGCGCCCCGGCGTGCGTCAAGCCACGCTCGATGCGGTCATGGCCGCGGTCGACCGCATCGGTTTTGTCCGCAACCAATCGGCCGCCAATCTGGCGCGCAGAAGGATCTACCGCTTCCAGTTCCTGTTGCCCCGATCCGGCCATGAATTCCTCGCCAGTGTGATTTCCCGGATCACCGAGACACATGCAGCGCTCCAAGCGGACTCGGTGCAGATCGGCTATCGCCAGGTCCTCGAGAACGATCCACACCAGATTTCCGCGGCCCTGTCGGTCATCGAACACGATGAGGTCGACGGCATCGCCATCATGGCGCCCGAATCACCACAGGTTCGCGACGCCATGCTCCGGGCGAAGAACCGTGGCATCCATGTGGTCCAGTTCGTGTCAGGGCAGCAGGACGTGCGCCCATTCGACTTCGTCGGCGTCGACAACCACGCTGCTGGCGCCACCGCCGGCCGTCTGATCGGTCGCTTCACGCGTGACCGGTCCGGCTCGGTTCTCGTGATTTCCGAGACGATGACCGCGCTCGACAGCGTGGAGCGGCGGTTGGGCTTCGATGCCGTGCTGACGGCGGACTACCCGAACCTCGTCGCCTTGCCGTCACTGGAGACCCACGGCGATCCATCGCGCACGCGACATGTGATCCGCAACGCCTACGCGAGCCAAAACAACATCGTGGCTGTCTACGTCCTGAGTTCCGAAGCGGGGCCTGCCCTCGCGGCCATCGCCGAATTCAGTGACCCGACCGTCCAAGTGATCATTGCCCACGAACGTACCCAGATCACCGAGCGTCAGCTCTGGGATGGCACGCTTGACGCGGTCATCGCCCAGGACCCCGGCCATCTGGTTCGCAGCGCGGTGCGCGTCCTGCGCGCGCGCTCGGATGGACGCACCCCGCTCGCCTCGCAGGAAAAGATCCGTATCGAGATCCTGCTGAAGGAAAACCTTGGCCTCGAAGCGTGCCCCTTCGGCCTCGTTCCGCGGATCGCTCCCGCGGAGGATCAGCGGTGATCTGACCCTGTCTGACGTCAGCGCCTGTGGGACGGATTGAGGTGATTTGGGAGTGGAGGATTTCTGGCTCATCGTAGGGACCGGAGATGAGACAGACATCGCAAGCATTGGCGTCCAAGGCTGAGCAGACGGTACGGGACATCCGCCGTCGGACGCGCAAGCAGTATTCGGCCGAGGAGAAGATCCGGATCGTTTTTTCGGGGCTGCGCGGGGAGGACAGCATCGCTGAGCTGTGCCGGCGCGAGGGGATCGCCGAGAGCCTCTACTACAGCTGGTCGAAGGAGTTCCTCGAGGCGGGCAAGAAGAGGCTCGCCGGGGACACGGCGCGCCAGGCCTCCTTAGGCGAGGTCAGGGATCTGCGCCGTGAGATGCGCGACATGAAGGAACTGGTCGCGGGTCAGACGACGGCGTTCCGCAGGTCGGTCCGCCCGGACCAAAGGCGGTCGAGGTTGTCGAGGAGGATGTCGAGGACGTTCTCCTCGTAGCGGCGGGTCTCGCCTGCAGTGTGGGGTGTGATGAGGACCTGGGGGAAGGACCAGAGGGGCGAGTCGGGGGGCATCGGTTCCTCCCAGACGCAGTCGAGGGCGGCGGCGTCGAGGCGGCCGGAGCGAAGCGCCGCGATCAGCGCCGGCTCGTCCACCACCCGGCCGCGGGCGACGTTGACGAGGACGGCGCCAGGCCTGAGCGCGGCCAGGGCGGCGGCGTCGATCAGCCCTTGGGTCTCGGGCGTCAGGGGACAGGTGAGGGCGAGGACGTCGGCGCGGGCGAGGACCGTGGACAGGTCCGCCTGCCCCACCACCTCATCGGCCGCGCAGGCGCCAAGGGCGGGATCACGGCGGACACCGATTACCCGCATGCCGAAGGCGCGGGCCAGCCGCGCGAGGCGGTTGCCGATGCGCCCCAGCCCGACGATCACGAGCGTCTTGCCACCGATCTCGTCCTCGCGGATCGCGCGATCGCCGATCATGCCCCGCCAGTGGCGGCGCGCCTGGTGATCGCGGGCGAGGTGAAGCTGGCGGGCGAGCGCGAGGATGAGGGCGATGGCGTGCTCGGCGACCGCGACCTCGTTGACGCCTTGGGCGCTGGCGAGCCGGATGCGGCGCGCGCGGAAGGAGTCCTTCGGGAACTGGTCGGTGCCGGCGCCGATGGATTGGACGTAGCGAAGGCGGGGGGCGAGATCCAGGAGCTCGTTCCGCCACAGGCCCGAGACGACGAGCACGTCGGCCGACGGCATGGCCGCCTTGAGATCCTCGAGCGTGCGCACCTCGTGGGACGCAAGGCCGGTGCCGCGCGCCGCCATCGCCTCGCTGAGGCGATAGGCGACGTGGGCGAAGAGGATGCGGGTCGCCGCGCGATCGGGCAACGGCGAGGCCACGGCTAGACCTTGGCCCAGAGCCGTTCGGCCATGACTCCAACGCGGGCCTCGACCGCCTCGCAGGCATCAAGGATCAGATCCTCGCGGAAGCGGCGGCCGACGATCTGCACGCCCACGGGCTGGCCATCGGCCAGGTGCGCCTGGGCGATGCCGGCGGGCAGGCCCATGAAGTTCATGGCGTAGCTGTAGATCGCCGATCCCAGCACCTCGCGCACGCCCTCGGCCCCTTCCTCGTCGCGGTTCCAGGTGAAGATGGGCCGCGGCAAGAAGGGCGTGAGCACCAAGGGGTACTCGGCGAGGAAGACGGCCCAGGCGCGGACGAACCGGCTGCGGTCGGCCATCGCCTTCAGGTAGTCGACGCCCTCGAACGGCGGAAATTGGCGGAAGTATTCATCGAAGATGCGGTTCACGGTCGCCGAGCCGTACTTTCGGACATCCGGCCCCGTGAGGGCCAGGGCATCGCTCATCAGGCAGCGGGCGCCGAGCGCCGCCGCCTCGCGCAACAACGGCGGCTCGACCTCCTCCACCCGATAGCCCGCCGATTCGAGCGCCGAGCGGGCCAAGGCCAGCGCGTGCTCGACGGCCGGGTGCAGGTCGAACTCGAAAGTGTTCTTTGTGAACGCCACGCGGATCGGACGATCGAGGGCCGGACCCTCGAAGGGCATGGGGACCTGCCAGGGATCGTGGGGGTCGTAAGCGACGAGGCTTCGCATCGCGAGGCGCACGTCGCGCACCTCGCGGCAGATCGCGCCCTGGACCGACATGACCTGCGACAGCATCCCACGCTCGGCCTTGGCCGAAGGGTTGAACGCCGGCACCCAGCTCAGGCCCGGCTTCACGGTCGCGGCGCCGCAGGCATAGGCCGGGAAGCGCAGGGAGCCGCCGTCCAGGACGATGACCTCACCCCGCGCCAAGCGCGTACCCAGATCGATCATGGCCCATCCTGGCACGGCACCGGTCGACGCGTCAGCCCCTGCCCTAACCCAACGACGGCCAAGTGTCGTTGATGCGATAGCCGCCCGGCCACGGGTCGGACGGGTCGAGCATGTGTTGGTGCGTACCCGTGATCCAGGCGCGGCCGCTGATCGAGGGCACGATGGCCGGACGCCCGCCCACTTCCGTCACGTCCTCGATGCGTCCTATGAACTCCGAGCCGATGATCGAACGCGCCCGATAGCGTTCGCCCACGGCCAGTTGGCCGCGCGCGTGGAACACCGCCATGCGCGCCGAGACCGCCGTGCCCGTGGGCGAGCGGTCGATCTTGCCGGGCCGCACGACGACCGCCGAACGCGCCTCGAGCCCGCCGTCGACGCGCCCCGCGCGACCCGCGAAGTGGCAGAACGAGATGTGCCGCCAGTGCGGCGCGCCCGGATGATCGAAGCCGAGCTGCTCGTTGGCCGCGCGCGTGATCGCCACGCCGAGGACGGCCATGTCGCGCGCCTCGCTCTCCTCGACGCGGAAGCCAAGCGTCTCGGCGTCGACGATCACGAAACTGTCGCCGCCGTAAGCCGTGTCGACCGCGAGCGTGCCACGCCCGGCGACCTCGAGGCGCGCATCCAGACGCACGGCGAAGGACGGCACGTTGAGCACCGTGATTCGTTCGACCTTGCCGTCGCGGCACGTCGCGCCCACCCGCACGAGGCCGGCCGGCGCCTCCAGCACCAGCTCGGTCTCGGGTTCGACGATGGGCACCAGGCCGGTCTCGAGCAGCACGGTCGCCACGCAGATCGAGTTGGACCCGGACATCGGCGGCGTGTCCTCGGGCTCCATGATGATCCAGCCTGCATGAGCCTCGGGGTGCTTCGGTGGCACCAGCAGGTTGACGTGGCGGAACACCCCGCCACGCGGCTCGTTGAGCATGAAGGCACGCAGGCGACCGTCCTGGGCGATGAACCGGCTTTGCTCCCAGATCGTGGCGCCGGGCGGCGGCGCGACACCGCCGACGATGACGTCGCCGACTTCGCCCTCGGCATGACAGCTCACCGTGTGGATGATCGTTCGGCTGCGCACCCTGCCCTCCCGGTCCACCGTCGATCTTGTATCCGACCGGAGCCCTCGTCCGGTAGGGTCGCGCCATGCCGGTGATCGGTGCCGATATCGGAACCCAGAGCCTGAAGGTGGTCGTCGCCGACGACGACCTCACCATCATCGGCGAAGCCACGACGCCTTACCAGCCGCGCTTCCCCCGGCCCGGCTGGGCCGAGCAGGACACCGCCCTGTGGCTCGATGCGCTGGCCCCCACCATCGGCCAGGCCCTGGCCGACGCCGGCCTCGCCCCCACCGACATCGCGGGGCTGGGCATCGCCGGCCAGCTCGACGGCTGCGTCGCGACGGATCGGGACGGCCGCGCCCTGGGTCCGGCCTTGATCTGGATGGACCGCCGGGCCGAGGAGGACATCGAGGGCGTTTCGGCGGAGCTCGCGCGCACGCGCGGCGGCATCGTGCTCGACCCGACGCATATGGCCGCCAAGATCCGCTGGCTGTTGCGCAACGACGCGGCGGCGCGCCGGGCCGCCCGATTTCATCAGCCGGTATCATTCCTTGTCGTGCGCCTGACCGGCGCGCACGTGTTCGATCATGGGCTGGCGTCGACCACCATGCTGTATGGCCTGGCCCGGCGGGACTGGGACCCGGATCTGGTCGACGCCTTCGGCATCGACCTGGCGCTCCTGCCGGCGATCGCGGACGCCTTTTCTCCTGCCGGGCGTCTGACCGCCGAAGGTGCCCGCCTAACCGGGCTTCGCCCCGGCACGACCGTGGCCGTCGGCACGGGCGACGACTTCGCGAACCCCCTGGGCGGCGGCTTGGTGTCGCCGGGCCGCGCCGTGTGCACCTTGGGCACCGCCGAAGTGGTCGGCGCGGTGCACGACGCCCCCATCGTCGACGGACGCGCGCTGGTCGAGACCCACGGCTACGTGGGTCCGACCTACTTCCTCGAGAATCCGGGATGGCTGTCGGGCGGCGCGCTGACCTGGTTCCAGAATCTGTGTGGCATCGCCGACCCCGTGGCGCTCGACCGGCTGGCCGCGACCTCCGCGCCCGGCGCCAACGGCGTCACATTCCTGCCCGCGCTCTCGGGCGCCATGGCGCCCGAATGGATCGCTGGCGCGCGCGGCTGCTTTTACGGCCTGACCGCCGGCCATGGCAGCGCGGATCTAGCGCGCGCCGTGCTGGAGGGTTGCGCCTTCGCCATGCGCGACGTGATCGACCGCCTGGTGGCGATGGGTGTGCGCAGCGACGCGTTGGTGCTGCTGGGCGGCGGGGCGCGCAGTGCGCTGTGGAGCGCGATCCGCGCCGACGTGGCGGCGCGCCCGGTCGCGGTGGTCGCGCGTGCCGACACTTCACCGGTCGGCGCCGCGCTGCTCGCCTCGGTCAGCGTCGGCCGCCACGCCAGCGTCGCCGAGGCCGCGCGTCTGGTGGGTCAGATCGTGGCGACGGTCGATCCGGTCGCGGGCCGAGTCAGCGCCTACGAACAGGCGTATCGGCGCTACCGGCGCCTGTTCGACGCCCTGCGACCGATGTATGGCTAGGGCGCTGGCAGGTGCCTTCGAGGCCCGCCTCTTGTCGTCCCCAGGCCGACCGCAGGTCAGAACCGGGGACCCAGGGACAACGAGCACGACAGTGGCCCCGGGCTCCCCGTTCGCCGCGTTCGCGGCACCCGCGAGTGACAGCGATGTGGTGGCTGCATTCCTGCTGATTCGACACTCGGGAGGCGCGCGATCAGGCCCGCGCGCGTCCGGCCACGGCGGCGAGCACGTCATCGACCCGGGCGCGCGCGGCGCGGCACGCATCGGGTGTGCCCGCCACGAACAGCCGCCCCGTGGCGCCGATCATCTGCACGTCTACCAGCACGATGCCCGGCGCGGCCTTCTCCGCCTCGTTGGCGGCGAGCGAGGCGAACAGGGCGGGCTCCAGCTCGTAGAGCAGCAGCGCCATGCCTGGCAGGATCATCGAGGCCTCGCGCGTGCGGTTCACGATTATCGCGTGCTGGTCGGCCACGTCCTCGATGATGTCGACGAAGAGCGTCCGCGGCTTGAGCTGATCGGCGGCACGGGCGCCGATGCCGCCAAGAATCGCCTCGCCGACCGAGCGCAGGGCGGCCAGATCGGCCGTGTGCAGCTCGACCAGACCGTACTGCCGCTCGACATACAGCAGGCCCGGTTCGAGCTCCGGCGCCGACTTCAGCGCCAGGTCGCAGACCCGATGGATGGCGAGCGCCGGCGCGACCTCGACGATCAGGCTGTGCTCGCCGGCCATGGGCGGGTAGCCCCGGCCGCGCATGGGCGTGGCCATGGCCGCCGCGAACTGGCGCCCCAGCCGCTCGATCAGCAGGTAAACCCGCAGTTCGTTCATGGTTCGGTGCCCGGCCCCGATGGGGCCTGGCCACGGACTCGACCGCGAACTTACTTGCCGGCCGTGGTGGTGAAGTGCTTGGCCAGGTCGGCGTGTGGACGGGGGATGACGTGAACCGAAACCAGTGTACCGACGCTGCCTGCGGCCTCGGCGCCCGCCTCGGTCGCCGCCTTGACCGCGCCGACGTCGCCGTTGATGACGACGGCGACGAGCCCGTCGCCGACCTCCTCGCGCCCGACGATGGTGACGTTCGCCGCCTTGACCATGGCGTCGGCCGCCGCGAGCGCCGCGACAAAGCCCTTGGTTTCGATCATTCCGATGGCGTTGGACATGGTGGTCTCCGTGCTGCTGGTGGTTGGCGTGATGGGTTACTTGCGCTTGGCCGGGGCGCGCTGGTCGATCGAGCCGACGATCAGCGCGTCGATGGGGATCTTGCCGCCGCCGAGCCAGGAGGCGGCGGTCGAGCCCGAGACGATGAGCACCTCCTCGCCTTCGCCACAGCCAAGCACGTCGAAGGCGACCAAGCGGCCGCCGCCAGCGGTCTCGACCTCGAGGAAGGCGCCGGCGGGAATGTGCTCGATCCGCTTGGTCGCCCAGACGTTGCCGATGACGTGTGCGCGTATCATAGCTTCGACCTTTCAATGGTGATGCCGAGCTTGCGCGCCCGATCGCGCGCCAGCGGCGTGACCGCGACGCCGTCGCCGATGACGAGCCGGGCCGCGCCCTTGGGCAGCTTGGCCAAACTCGCCTCGGTGACGACGCCCGTGTCGATGCGCGCGGCGGCGCCCCCCGATCCTCGCGACGACGGCGATGGCGACGATGACGAGGGCGCCGCCGCGCCCTTGGCAAGCTTGAAGGGATGGCGGCCCACCGCGATTGCCTGCCGCGTGGTGGTATCCTCGGCCAGGGTCAGGACTCGCCGGGCGAAGGCGGCGAGATCGGCGTCATCCGCGATGCGCACCAATTCGCCGGCCGGAGAGACGCGCGCCGATTCCAGTTCGGTCGCGATGACCTCGCGGACCAGACGACGGAGGGCGGCAGCATCGATCATGGTTCAGGCCGCCAGCCGCGCCAGCGTCGCCTCGGCGACCTCGGCGCCGGTGCGCAGGCTCGACTCCTCGCCCGCCAGGTAGACCCGGCCCGTCGCGCCGATCATCCGGTAGTCGACGATCTTGATGTCCGCCGCCTTCTCGGCCTCGTTGGCGGCGAGGATCGCGTAGGAGGCCGGCTGCATCTCGAGCACGAACAGCGATTCGCCCGGCAGAATCATCGAGCCCAGCCGGTTGCGGTTGACCAGGAAGGCCTGACCAGGGTCGATGCCGGTGACGATGCGCGCGGCCAGGATGGTGGGTCGCGTCGCGTCGCCCTCGGCCGCGCCGAGCGCCGCAAGCACGGCGGCGGCGGCGGCCTTGACGGCGGCGGTCGATCGTCCGTGAAACTCCAGGTAGCCGAACTGCCTCTCGACCACCAGGATGCCGCCGGCGACGTCGGCATGCTTGAGCGCGACATCGGTCAACGGCTCGATATCCAGCCCAGGCGCCACCTCGATGATCTGGGCTGCCATGTCGGCACGCGGCAGGCGGCCGCGCATCCATGTCGCCAGGTAGCACAGCGTCTGCGGCTGCATCCGGTCGATGAAGATGAACGAGCGCAGCTCGGCCATGGTCAGGATCTCAACGCCCGCCGCAGCTCGTCCTGGACGAGGCGGCGGATCTCCTCGCGCAGCACGGCCATCTCGTCGATGGCGGCGGCGCGCGGCGCGGCGTGGGCCGTCTTGGGAGCGCGGGGCGGCGCGCCTTCCTGGAGCACGCCGAGCGACATGGGCGCCTCGCGGCCGCCGGCGAGCGGGCCCAGGCTGGTCCAGGGTTCCAGCCCGGCGAAGTCGCCCATGGGCTCGGACGCGTCGTCCGGGTAGGCGATGCGGGTCCAGTTGATCAGATGCTCGGGGCCGATGTTCTCGCCGACCGAGGATCGGCCGAAGAACCCCGTACCGATGGTGAACGACGGCGCCAAGTGCGTGCCGTAGCCGGCGGCGCCCTGGCTGCACGGCGCGTTGACCACGATGCGGAGCGAGCGCAGCGCCGAGGCGAACGCCATCACGGTTTCGCTGGAGCGGCTGTGGATCGCCGCAGAGTGGCCGGCGCCCGCCATGCGCACCAGGGCGCGCGCCATCGAGATGCCCGCGCGTGCGTGGGGCACGCGGATGAACCCGAGCACAGGGCACAGCTTCTCGCGAGACAGAGGCTCGTCGAGGCCGACGCGGTCGATGGGCGCCAGCAGCACCTTGGCCGAGGCGGGAACCCGCACGCCGGCGCGTTGCGCGATGGTCGCGGCCGAGCGGCCCAGCAGATCGACGGCAAACGTGCCCGCGCCGAACAGCGCCTGGCGCAGCGGCGCCACCTCGTCGTCCTTGACCATCACCGCGCCGTAACGAGCCATCGCGGCAGCCAACTTGTCGGAGACCGCCTCCTCGGCGATGACGACGCTCTCGTTGGTGCACAGAACCGAGTTGTCGAACGACTTGGATTCGACGATGCGGCGCGCCGCCGCGTCCGCATCGGCGGTGGCGTCGACCAGAACCGGCGCGTTGCCGGGGCCTACGCCGATTGCCGGGTTACCCGAGCCGTAGGCGGCCCGCACCATGGGTGCGCCGCCGGTCGCCAGGATCACCTGGACACGCGGTGACGCCATGACGTGCTCGACCAACGCCAGATTGGGTTCGTCGATCACCTGGACGACCCCGGCCGGCGCGCCGGCCCGCTCGGCCGCCTCGGCCATGGTGCGCGCGGCCTCGGCCGAGCATTCCTTGGCGAGCGGGTGCGGCGAGACCACGATGGCGTTGCGCGTCATCAGGGCCAGCAGCACCTTGAAGTAGACAGTGCATACCGGGTTGGTCGACGGTGTGAGCGCGAAGACGACGCCGGCGGGGCGCGGCAGTTCGACGACTTTGTCCGCCGCGCGCACGCGCTTGGAGCAGAAGTCCTGGCCCCGGTAGTGCTCGTAGAGCCCGCGCGAGGTCATCTGGTTCTTGAGCGTCTTGTGGGCGACGACGCCGAAGCCGGTTTCCTTGACCGCCGCCTCGGCCAACGCGGCCGCCTTGGCGTGACCCGCCTCGGCCGCCGCGCACACGATGGCGTCGACCGCGCGGTGATCGAAGCGCGCGTAGGCCGCGGCCGCCCATTCGGCGACATCCAACATCTGGTCCGCGCGGCCGATGGGGCGCTTCGCCCCAGCCAGCAGTTCGGCGACGATCGCGGTCACGGCCGGGCCTTCACGCCGCGCTCTTCAGGCGGCCGCGCGCGCCGCCGAGACACTCGGCCCGCGCCAGGCCGATCGCCCGCTCCACCCGTTCGAGCAACTCCTCGCAGAGCGCGGCCGACATCAGCACACCCGGCTTGAACTGCAGGACGCGCGGATCGTTGGTCGAGAAGATGGCCCACACGCCATGCTCGTAGAGGTGCTTCATCACGGGCTTGGCGCCCTCGGGATAGTCGAACTCCAGGCCCATGACGACGCCACACTGGCGGATGCCCACGAAGAAATCGTCGTAGAGATCCATGATTCGGCCCAGGCCGTTGCGCATGGTCTCGGAGACGTAGTTGACGTGGGCCACCATGGTCGGCCGCTCGAGGATCTCGAGCGTCTTCATGGCGACGAGACAGCCGATCTCGGCGCCGCCCATGGTCGACATGTGGCCGAAGCCATCCTGCTTGAGCCAGCCGGCGTAGGGCTCGCGCACCACGACGCACGCGATCGGGTACATGCCGCCGCAGATTCCCTTGCCGGTGACCAGGATGTCCGGCTGCACCCCGTAACGCTGATAGCCCCACATGGTGCCCGTGCGCATCAGGCCGGTCTGCACCTCGTCGGCGATGTAGAGCGCGTCGTAGCGCTCACACAGACGCTTCACTTCGTTCAGATAACCAGGCACCGGCATGGGGAAGCCGTAGGTCGCGGGGATCGTCTCCATGATCACGCCGGCGCAGTCGCGCCCCTTGAGCGCGTCCTCCATGCGGTCGAGGTCGTTGAACGGCACCTGCGGGAACTCGTCCGGACGGTCGGACAGGAAGAGCGTCGAAAAGCGCTCGGCACCCGCACATACCGCCAGGCCAGTGTGGCCGTGATAGGCGCGCATGACCGAGACGATCTTGCGCTTCTGCTTGGCGTGGCGCGCCGTCTTGATGGCGATATCGATGGCCTCGCCGCCGCCGGAGCCGTAGATCGTGTAGTGCATGTCGCCGCCGCAGATTCGCGCCAGCTCCTTGGCCAGCGCCGTGCGCCCGAGCGACGGGAAGTGATGGTTGCCCATGTCGAAGCGCGTCATGGCGCGCTCGATCACCTCGATCAGCTCGGGGTGGCGGTGCCCGATGTTGTAGGTGCCGCCGTTGAGGTGGGCATCGATCAGGCGACGGCCGTCCATGTCGAACAGGAAGTATCCCTGGCGGCGGTCGATCACCAGATCGACCTGCATGTCCTGCCAAGCCTGGGTCTTGCCGGGATTCCAGTATTGGATGGAGTCAGCGATGAACTGCTGCTTCTCGGGGCTCGCCATCGGACGGTCTCCCTTGGCTGGTGCGCGCGTCATGGCGTACGCGCCAGATAGCGTTCGGCCAGATCGCACGTGTGGCGGGTAAACGCGGCGCCTTCCCCGCGCGCCAGGTCGGTCTCGGCATGGCTGCCGATCCAGGCCAGCAGCGTCATGCGGCGCAGCAGGACGAACGCCATCAACTCGGCCTCCTCGGCGGCGCCGAGCGGACGCACGGCGCGGTAGCCTTCCAACCATGCCGCCAGAAGTTCGGGCAGGTCCGGGCGGTGTTCGATGAAGCTGACCGCGGTCGCGCCATCGTAGAGGTACCAGCCAAGCCCGCAGTCGTCGAAGTCGATCACCCGTGTATCGCCGTCCTTGACCAGCAGGTTGGCCAGGCGGAAATCGGCATGGATCAGGCCGTAACGGTCGGGTGCCTGGCCGAAGCGCGCGAGCCGTTCGCCGAGCCTGTTCACCAGGCGTTGCAGGAGGGTACGGCGATCTGCCGTCACCTCAGGCCCGGCGGTCCACGGGCCCCAGTTGGGCGTGGCGCCCACGGTGTGGTCGAAGTCCCAAATCAGGCGCTCGAAGTAGGGCGGCCGACGCCAACGCATGGAGTGTTCGTGGGTGCGCGCCGTGACCGCGCCGAGCTGCTTGAACGGCTCGATGAGGCGATTCTGGGGCGGCTCCTCGCCCTCGATGAAGGCGAACAGCACGCAGTTGCGTGGCCGAGGCAGCGCTGGATGCGCCACCGTCTGCACGTCGGCGTCGTCGAGGCCGGGGATCGCCTGGGGCGTGCGCACACCCGCCTCGGCCTTGAGCGCACGCATCCAGGCGAGCTCGCTGCGGATACCGTCGACCGTGTGGTAGTCCTCGCGGTGGACGCGCAGGACCCGTGGCGTTCCGCCACCGGCGGGGGTGACAAGGTAGGTCGTGTTCTCCGAGTGGTTGACCATCCGCAACGACGCGCCGTCCAGCCCCCAGCGCGGCAGCGCCGCGATGGCCAAGGCCTCGACCGCCCGCATCAATGCGTCATGGCTCGAAGGTCCGTCCACGACCGATCCCTGATCCGCCACGTCACGTCGAGTCTCGAACCCCGCGTGGCGTGGCGCTTGACCGCACGGTGGCGAAACTTGACAGCAGCCGTCTTGTGGCACCCCCGGGCGCGTGCGATCATCCGCGTTTCATCCGCCGGTCCGGGAGCGGGACGGCATGACCGAACACCTTGGACCCATCGTCGATCCGGGGAGCGGCGCGGCCTCGCCGGCCGTGCTGGCATGCGCCGCCACGGGCATCGTCCCGTTCATCGAGCGCTTCGGCGGCGACATCGACGGCATCTTCGGCAACGCAGGCATCGCGCCGGACATGGCCGGCTGTCCGACGTTGCGTCTGCGGCTGGCGTCGTTCTGCGGGCTGTTCGAGGAAGCCGCGCGGCGCACCGGCAATGACAATTTCGGCCTGTGGTTCGGCAACCAATTCCAGCCGCGCGACCTGGGGCTGTGGGGCTACGCCGCGGTCACGGCCGCGACCGTGGGCGACGCGCTCGGCACGCTGGTGGATCTGTTCAGCTACCACCAGGAATCGTCGATCATGGCGCTGGAGCGCGGTGCCGGTGACCTGGCCCGGTTGACCTATCAGATCACCGCACCCGAGATCATCGAGCGGCGCCAGGACGCGGAACTGTCGCTCGGCATGTTCCTGAATGTGGTGCGCGAGGGTCTGGGCCGCGCCTGGTCACCCGAGGAGGTCCACTTCGTCCACCCGCGCCCGCTGGGCTGGCGCGAGCACGAGGCGGCCTTCGCCGCGCCCGTCTTCTTCGGCCAACCGTGCAACGCCCTGGTGTTCCGGCCCGAGGTGCTGGACCGGCCCATGCCGGCGCGCGACGCGCGCATGACCGACATGATGCGCACGTGCCTGGTCGCGCTGGCCACGCAGCGGCCGGAGACGATCAGCCTGGCCGATCGCGTGCGCGAAGCCGTGCGCGAACTGCTGCACGAAGGCTACCCGACGCTGGACGACATCAGCGCGCATCTGCGCGTGGCGCCTTCGGCGATCGCGCGCGCGCTGGCGGAGCGCGGCGTGACTTACCGTGTGTTGGTCGAGGACGTGCGTTGCGCGCTGGCGCTGGCGTACCTCGGCCAGCGGCACGTGCCCATGACCGAGATCGCCCTGCTGCTCGGCTACTCGGAACTCAGCGCGTTCAGCCGCGCGTTTTCGCGTTGGACCGGCCAGTGCCCGCGCGCTTGGCGGAGCGCGCGCGAGCCGCACTGAGACACCAGGCGGATTCGGCAGGGACGGGTCCGAGACCCGCCCCTACGGGACACCGGTGTGCCGCTACGCCTGCGCCAACGCGTCCAGGGACTCGGGCAGGATCTGGCCGCCGTCGACGATGATCGTCTGGCCGGTGATGTAGGCCGCCTCCTTGGACGCCAGGAACAACGCGGCGTGGCCGATGTCCTCCACGTCGCCCAGCCGACGGAGCGGCACTGAAGCCGCCATGGAGTCCTGATACTCCTTGCCGAGTCCGGCCAAACCCTCGGTCACGATGTTGCCGGGCAACACCGCGTTGACCGTGATGCCGTACTTGGCCAGCTCGATGCACGCGGTGCGCATGAAGCCGAGCTGCCCGGCCTTGCTGGCGCCATAGTGCGTCCACCCCGGGAAGCCGGTGACCGGGCCAGTGATCGACGAGGTGATGACGACGCGTCCCTGGCTCGAGCGCTTGAGGTGCGGCAGGCAAGCCTTGACCGAGAGGAACGTGCCTTTGAGGTTGACGCGCAGCACGTCATCCCACTGGTCGGGCGGCATGTCCTCGATCTTCGTCTGCGGAAACACACCGGCGTTGGCGCACAGCACGTCCAGGCCGCCATGCCGGTCGACCGCCGCCTTGGCCATCGCCTGCATGGCGTTCCAGTCGGCTATGTCGGCGGCCAAGGCTGACGCCGTGCCGCCGGCCTTGACCAGCTCGGCGGCCGAAGCCTCAGCGGTTTTCAGATCACGACCCACGACCAGAACCTTGGCGCCATGACGCGCGAACACCCGCGCGATGCCCTTGCCGATGCCCTTGCTCGCGCCGGTGACGACGACGGACTTGCCCTTGATGGATTCGCCCAGCATTCGGTTTCCCCTCGTTCGGTTACGTCACGTGCGCTCGACGGCGTCATCGCGCCGCGACCGACGGCCCAAGCGGATCAGCAGGTAGCCGACCAATAGCAGCACCGCCGCGCCGACCGTCGACACGGTGCCGAGCACCGGCACGCCGGGCGTGTAGCCGGCGACCATCTTGGCATATAGATACTCGGGAATGGTGGTGTCCGCGCCGGTGGAAAACAGCGACAGCGGGAAGTTGCCCCACGACAGCAGAAAGGCGAACAGCGCGCCCGAGAACACCCCCGGGAACAGCACCGGCAGCGTGACCTCGCGGAACACCTGCCAACGACTGGCGCCCAGATCGAACGCCGCCTCCTCGAGCGCGGGGTCGAAGCTGTAGACCTGGATCGCGATCACCAGGGTCACCACCGGCGCGATCCATACCAGATGCGCGAACACGGCGGTGCGCCAGGAGAGGTCGAGCCCAAGGGCGCTGAACCACAAGAGCAGCGCGAGCCCGAGCACCGATTGCGGGAAGAAGATCGGCAGCAGCACCAGGCGCTGGAACAGGGTACGGCCGCGCCACTGGTAGCGCGCGAAGGCGAGCGCGCCGCAGAACGCGATGACGACGGCGACCACGGTGAGGCACAACGCCACGCTGATCGAGGTGCGGAACAGCGCGTGAATCTCGAGCGAGTCGAACGTCTTCTCCCACCACGCCACGCCCCACTTGGTGATGGGGAAAATGAAGTAGCGGCTGGAGGTGAGCGAGGCGAGCAGCAGGCACAACGCCGGCACGTACATGAACACCAGCACGGTCGCGGCCCACGCCCACACCAGGGGATGGCGCCAACGCGCCCCGGCGCCCATCAACGACGCCCCAGCACGGCGTCGAGATCGAACCGGCGCAGCACGCCGATCACCAGGACGCCGACCACGACCATCAAGAGCACCGCCAGCGCCGCGCCCAGCGGCCAGTTCTGCGCGTACGTGAAGGCGATCTCGATGTCGTGGGTGATTGGAATGATCTGCTGGCCGCCCAGAACCTTGGCCTCGACGATGGCGCCGACCGCCAGGACGAACGTCAGCAGGAAGCCGATGACGATGCCTGGCATGCTGAGTGGCAGTTCGACCTCGCGGAACACCTGCCAGCGGCTGGCCCCCAGGTCCGCGGCGGCCTCGCTGGTCTCGTGCGGCACCATGGCCACGCCCAGCGTCATGGGGAACAGCATGAACGGCAGGTAGACGTAGACCATTCCGAGCAGAATGATCCCGCGCGTGAACAGCCAGCTTTCGATCTCGATACCGAAAACCGACTTGAGCGTGCCCAGCAGCACGCCACCCTTGATGAAGAACAGCACCCAGCCGTAAAGCCGCACGTTCTCGGACACGAACAGCGGGATCGTGAACAGGAGCGTGATCAGCGGCGACCAGCGGCCGAACACGCGGGCCAGACCGTAGGCGATCGGGTAGCACACGAGCGCCAGGACCGTGACCGTGGCCGAGGCGAGCGCGAGCGACCACAGGAACGAAATGTAGCTGGTGCCCGAGAAGACGCTGGCGTAGTTGTCGAGCGTCGGTTCCTGCCAGAGGCCGAACGTGCGCTCGGGCATGAAGCTGTATCCGATCACGGCAAGGAGCGGCGCCGCGAAGCCGACCAACAACAGGCCCAGCACGGGCAGAGCGAAGCGCGGCCCCGGCGCGCGCGAGCCCGCGGCCATCAATCGCCCACCACAAGGCTGTTGGCGGCGTCCCAGCCGATCAGAACCGCGTCGTCGAGGCGGCCGGCGAACGCCTGCTGGCGCAGCCGCTCGACGATGAACACCCGCTCGCCCACGCGCACCTGATACTGGATTCGCGAGCCCAGCGCGTACTCGTTGTAGAGCCGCCCGGCGACGTGATTGTCGGCCTGTTCGGCGCGCTCGACGAAGCGCATGGACTCGGGCCGCACCACCAGATGGCCCCGGGCGAAGCCCTCCGGCAATGTCGGTGCCTTGAAGACGCTGGGCGGATCGTCGGAATGCAACCGGCCATCCGGCCCCAGCCGAACCGGCACGACGTTGACGTCGCCCATGAACTCGGACACGAAGCGCGTGCGCGGCGCGGTGTAGATCTCGTCCGGCGTGCCGACCTGGACCATCTCGCCCGCACACATGACGCCGATGCGGTCGCTCATCACCATCGCCTCCTCGAGGCTGTGGGTGATGTAGACGAAGGTCTTGCCTGTCTCGCGGTGGATGTCCTTCAGCTCCTTCTCGAGCGTCTTGCGCAGCTTGTAGTCGATCGCCGAGAGCGGCTCGTCGAAGAACAGGATCGCCGGGTCGTAGGCGAGCGAGCGCGCCAGCGCGACACGCTGCCGCTCACCGCCCGAGCACTTGGTGACGCTCTTGCCGTAATAGTCGGCGGGCAGGCGCAACTGCGCCATCAGCTCCAGCGCGCGTGCCTTGCGGGTCGCCGCGTCGACGCCCCGGATCTTCAACGCGAACTCGATGTTCTGGCCGACCGTGCGATGGGGAAACAGGGCGAGCGACTGGAAGACCATGCAGGTCGGGCGCTGGTTCGCCGGCATGTCGTTGATGCGTTCGCCCCGCAACAGGATGTCGCCCGAACTCGGGGTATCCATGCCGGCGAGCATGCGCAACAGCGTGGTCTTGCCGCTGCCTGACGGCCCCACGATGGTGAAGAACTCGCCCTCGGCGATGGCGAGCGAAACGCCGTTGACCGCGGTCAGGCCGCCAAAGCGCTTGACCACGGAATCCAGCCGCAGAATGTGTGTCTGGCTCATGCCCGCGACCGACACGGCCCCGGCCCGGCGTGCTACGCCGGGTCGGGGTCCGTCCTACCGCCAGGAGGCCTAGGCCTCGCGCTTGGCCGCCGTCATCAGGTCGAGCAGCTTGTCGTAGTCGGGTACGATGTCGTACTCGACCGAACGCGCCATCTCCTCTTCCAGGCTGTCCCACTGGATGGCATCCAGTTCCTCGGCCGTGAACAGCCCGAAGCAGGCTGGGTTGCCCATCTGGGCGACGGGATTGAAGGTGCCCTCGGCGAAGGCCACCGTGTGCGCGACCTCAGCGTCCTGGACGTACTTCAGGAACTCCTCGGCGCGGGGCGAGACGTCCGGGTTGTTGACCACCGAGGTCACCTCGATCCACGAGATGCCGCCCTTGCCGCCCTCCATGGGCCCGGACTTGGGCGTTACGCCGCGGATGTTGGTGGCGCCGTCGGCACGCGCCGGCGACGCGCTGTAGGTGCCACCGGTCATGTGGAAATCGATCTCGCCCGAGACCAGCGCCTGGTTCATGGTCGCGATATCGCCCACCACCTTGGCGCCCTTGAACACATGCTTCGCGGTCTCGCCGAACGCGGCGACCTCGTCGTCGCTGTGCACCTTGAACGGGTCGAACCCGGCGATGCAACAAATGTTGAAGACGTTCCAGTCGTCGGACTCGAGCACGCCGTACTTGCCTTCGTTGGCCGGGTCGTTCCACAGATTCCAGCCCTGGTCCTCGGCGGCCTCGCGGCTGACCTTGTCGGTGTTGACCACGAAGCTGTAGGGGCCGAAGCGCTGGCACATGCCGAGCATGACCTCGCCGGCGTCGTCCATGGCCCACTTGTAGGGCGGCTTGAACGCCGGCAGCATCGAATTGAAATAGGGCTCGAACGTCGCGCGGTCGATGGCGCGGATCAACCCTTCGGGCCACATGACCCTGCGCGCCCACGGGTTGTTCACGTTGATCAGATCCCACACGTTGATCTCGCCGGCACGCAGCCGGTTGATCATGGTCGGATCGTTGGTCAGCGATTCCGCCTTGACCGTGGCGCCGGTCGACGAACGGAACGGATCCAGCACCTGAGCCGAGTTGTAGCCCTCCCAGCAAAGGATGTTCAACTCGCCCGAACGGTCGGCGCGCGCGGACCGGATGCCGCTGGCGCCGACACCCGCGAACGCGGCAGCCCACACGGCGGACTGCGCCATGAAGCCGCGGCGCGAGGAATAGAGTTTGCTCATCGTTGGTTACCTCCCTTTGATCACTGCGTGGGCCACGCCCTCCTTACTCGACCGACCCGGTCGAAGCCGAAAACTAGGACAACCGGCGCGCAAAGGCCAGCCCGAGGATGAGGGCGAACCGTTCTCAAGGCGCAAGGGCGGCCCAGCGCTCGATCAAGGCGCGACCCGCCGCGCGGTGCGCCGCGAAGCTCGTGGCGAACGTGCGGTCCAGGTCGGTCAGCAGGCGCGGTTCGTCCAGGCAAAAGCGCGCGCCGAAGACGCGGATCCATTCGCGCACGATGTCGATGGTGACTTCCGGGTGGAAATGCAGCCTATAGACACGCGTGCCCACGCGAAACGCCTGGACCGGGCAGTGTTCGTTGGCGGCCAGGATGGTGGCGCCCGCCACGTCGCGCACCGCCTCGTAGTGGTTGTGAAAAACCGGCAAGGGCGTGGGCAGCCCGGCGAACACCGGGTCCTCACGCGCGGCCGCGGTCGGCTCGACGGTGCCGAGCCCGAATTCGAAGCGAGCCATGCGGTAGACCGTGCCGCCGTAGGCGCGCGCCACGATCTGCGCGCCGAGACAGACGCCGAGCACGGGCCGCCCGGCCGCGTCGAAGGCACGCACCAGGTACCTGAGGTCGGCGACGAAGGGGTGCTCGGCGTCGTCGTTGCCGCTCATGCCGCCACCCAGGCGACCAGGCCGGCGTAGCCGTCGGGACTCTTGGGTAGGCCCGGGTACGCGAACGGTGCGTGCGACGCGAAGCGGTCCGCCGGCATGACGGTGTCGTAGACAGCGCCCTGTTCGACCAGCATCTCGCCCACCAGGGCGGCCGGGGCGATCTTCTCGGGCACGACGACCAGGAACCGGCGCATGGCGACACTCGCGAGACTCGGGGCGACGAGGCTGCCTAGACTGCCCCACGAAGCCTGAGGTCCGGAACGGGAATCGCGCCATGGCGGCGAAACGCATGCTGATCGTCGTTCACGCGCCGTCGGCCAACACCCAGCGCCTGCGCGACGCGGTGATGGCAGGCGCCGCTTCGGTCGGCGCCCAGACGATCGAGCCGGTCGCCCGAGGCCCGTTCGACGCCGCGCCCGAGGATGTGCGCGCGGCCGGCGCGATCATCCTGGGCACGACCGAGAACCTGGGGTCGATGAGCGGTGCGATGAAGGACTTCTTCGACCGCATCTACTACCCGTGCCTGGAGCACACGCAGGGCCTGCCCTACGCGGCGTTCATCCGTGCCGGCCACGACGGCACGGGCACGCGCCGACAATTGACGACCATCGTCACGGGCCTGCGCTGGCGCGCGGTGCAGGAACCACTGGTGCTGCGCGGGCCGTGGCAGGACGCCTTCGTCACCCCCTGCCACGAACTGGGTGCCGCCTTGGCGGCGGGGCTGGAGGCCGGCGTCTTCTGAGCGAAGGCCCGGCCCGCGAAAGTGCGTGCTACCGTCCGAGGCCATCGACTATCGTAATGGTTTGCCGGGGGCGCAGGGAGTCTGACCGAGGATGAGCAAGCGATACGACGCCGTGATCATCGGCGCCGGGGTGATCGGCGCGTGCGTCGCCTTCGAGCTGACCAAGAAGGGTTACCGGACGGTCAGCGTCGACAAGAACGCCTCGGCCGGCTATGGCTCGACCTCGGGCAGTTGCGCCATAATCCGCACGTACTACTCGGCGTACGAGACCTGCGCCGTGTCCTACGAGGGCTGGTTCTATTGGAAGGACTGGCCGGGCTACCTGGGCGCCGCGGACCCGCGCGGCATGGCGGTCTACAACGACACCGGCTGCCTGGTGGTGAAGACGACGCACAACAAGGGGCTGGCGCACATCGCCGCCATGATGGACCAGATCGGTTGCCCCTACGAGCACTTGACGCCCGACGCGATGCGCGCGCGGCTGCCCATCCTGGACCTGCATCAGTTCTTCCCGCCGCGGCGGCCCGACGATCCGGCGTTCGGCGTGCCCACGGCCGATGCCGTGGACGGCGGCATCTTCTTCCCGCGCGGCGGCTACGTGTCGGATCCGGCGCTGACCGCTCAGAATGTCGAGCATGCGGCAAAGGCACGCGGCGCCGAGTTCCGCTACCGCGCGGAGGTGGTCGAGGTGCGGCGTCAGGGCAACCGTGTCGCCGGCGTGACCCTGGCCGACGGCAGCGCCATCGATGCCCCCATCGTGGTCAACGTCGCCGGCCCCCATTCGTCGAAGATCAACCGCATGGCGGGGGTGTACGAGGCCATGAAGATGAAGACCCGCGCGTTGCGCCACGAGGTCGCGCACGTGCCGGCACCCGAGGGGTTCGACTTCGAGAAGCTGGGCTGCGTCTATTCCGACAGCGACATCGCGACCTACGCGCGGCCCGAGCTCGGCAACCACATCCTGATCGGATCCGAGGACCCAGCGTGCGACACCAAGGAATGGGTCGACCCGGACCACTACAACCGCGAGTTCACCGAGCAGTGGCGCGTGCAGGCCCTGCGCTTGGCCCAGCGCATCCCGTCCATGGGCATTCCGTCGCGCATGAAGGGCATCGTCGATCTCTACGACGTGACCGAGGACTGGATTCCGATTTACGACAAGTCCGACCTGCCCGGCTTCTACGTGGCCATCGGCACCAGCGGCAACCAGTTCAAGAACGCGCCGGTCGCCGGCAAGATGATGACCCACCTGATCGAGGCGTGCGAAGGCGGGCGCGACCACGACAAGGATCCGGTCGGGTTCCACCTGGACCACATCGACCGCGACATCTCGATCGGCTTCTTCTCGCGCAACCGCGACGTCAACCCGAACTCGAGCTTCTCGGTGCTCGGCTAATCGTCCGACCAACCAGGATGTAGCCATGAAGACCCATACCCGTGTCGCCGTGATCGGCGGCGGCGTCGTCGGCTGCTCGGTGCTCTACCACCTGACCAAGCTGGGCTGGTCCGACGTCATGCTCATCGAACGCTCGGAACTGACGTCCGGCTCGACCTGGCACGCCGCCGGTGGCTTCCACACCATCAACGCCGACACCAACATGGCGGCGCTGCAGGGCTACACGATCCGGCTCTACCGCGAGCTCGAAGCCATCACGGGCCAGAGCTGCGGCTTGCACCATGTCGGCGGCGTCACGCTGGCCTCGACGCCCGACCGCCTGGACCACCTGAAGGCCGAGCGGGCCAAGCACCGCTACATGGGCCTGGACACCGAGATCATCGGACCGGAGGAGATCAGCAAGCGGTCGCCGATCACCAACACCGACGGCGTGCTGGGCGGACTCTACGACCCGCTGGACGGGCACCTGGACCCCGCGGGGACGACCCACGCCTACGCCAAGGCGGCGCGTATGGCCGGTGCCGAGATCGTGCTGCGCAACCCGGTGATCGAAACGCGGCCGCGCGCCGACGGCGGCTGGGACGTGGTAACGCGCGAGGGAACGGTGGTAGCCGAGCACGTGGTGAACGCCGGTGGCCTGTGGGCGCGCGAGGTCGGTGCGCTGGCCGGCGTCTACCTGCCGCTGCTGCCCATGGAACACCAGTATCTGGTGACCGAGGCGGCCCCCGAGGTCTACGAGCGATCGACCGAGCTGCCCCACGTCATGGACCCCGAGGGCGAGAGCTACCTGCGCCAGGAGGGGCGCGGCCTGGTCATCGGGTTCTACGAGCAGCCGTGCGATGCCTGGGCCGTGGACGGCACGCCGGCGGATTTCGGCCACGAGCTTCTGGAGAACAAACCCGACCGCATCGGCGACGCGGTGCAGTTCGCATTCCGCCGCTACCCCGTGCTCGAACGTGCCGGCATCAAGCGCATCATCAACGGCCCCTTCGCTTTTTCGCCGGACGGCAACCCGCTGATCGGCCCCGTGCCGGGGCTCAGGAACTACTGGTCGGCATGCGCCGTCATGGCCGGGTTCAGCCAGGGCGGCGGCGTCGGCCTGTCGCTCGCCCAATGGATGGTCGAGGGCGAACCCGAGCGCGACGTGTTCGCCGCCGATGTCGCGCGGTTCGGGCCGTGGATCACGCCGGGCTATACCCGCGCCAAGGTGCGCGAAACGTACCAGCGGCGGTTCTCGATCTCGTACCCCAACGAGGAACTGCCGGTGGCGCGCCCCTTCCGCACCACGCCCGCCCACGCCATCTGGCGCGACCAGTGGGCCGTGTTCGGCGCAACCTACGGCATGGAGGCGGTCAACTACTTCGCGCCCGAGGGCGAGCCGCTGCACGAGACGCCGACGTTCCGCCGCTCCAACGCCTTCGACGCCACCGGCGCTGAATGCCGCGCGGTGCGCGAGGCGGTGGGCATCAACGAGATCCACAATTTCGGCAAGTATCTGGTGCGCGGCGACGGCGCGCGCGACTGGCTCGACCGCATCATGGCCGGGCGCCTGCCCAAGGTTGGGCGGATCTGCCTGACGCCCATGCTGAGCCCGAAGGGAAGGATCATCGGCGACTTCACGGTCTCCGCGCTCGACGAGCGGACGTTCCAGTTGACCGCCTCGTTCGGTGCCCAGGCGTTCCACACGCGCTGGTTCGAGCGGCATCTGCCGATGCCCGGCGTCGCGCTCGAGAACGTCTCGACCCGCCGGCTCGGCTTCCAGATCGCGGGGCCGCGCTCGCGCGAACTGCTGGCGCGCGTGGCGCGCGGCGATGTCTCGAACGCGGCGTTCCCGTTCATGGCGTGCCGCGAGCTGGACATCGGCGTGTGCCGCGCGCTGGTGCAGCGCGTCACCTACACCGGCGGACTGGGCTACGAAATCTATGTACCGGCCGAGGACCAGACTGCGCTGTACGCGACCTTGGCCGAAGCGGGTCGGGACCTGGGGCTCAAACCCTTCGGCATGCGCGCCATGATGAGCCTGCGCCTGGAAAAGGCGTTCGGTTCGTGGCTGCGCGAGTTCAAGCCGGAGTACATGCCGGCGGAGACGGGGCTCGACCGCTTCGTCGCCTACAACAAGCCCGCCGACTTTATCGGCAAGGCGGCGGCGCTGAAGGAGAAGGCGGCCGGACCAAGCCGCCGGCTGTGCACCTTCGTGGTCGACGCGCGCGACGCCGACGTGTGGGGCTACGAGCCGATCTGGCACGGCGACAAGGTGGTCGGCTACGTCACGTCGGGCGGCTACGCGCATTTTGCGCGGAAGTCCGTGGCGATCGGCTTCCTGCCGGTCGACCTAATCGCGCCCGGCCGCAAGGTCGCGATCGAGATTCTGGGCGAGAAGCGCGGCGCGACCCTGATCACCGAACCGCTGTTCGACGCCGACGGCGCACGCATGCGCGGTTAGGGACGTTCGCTCCGCGCGAAGGCTGCGGTGTGGCGCGCGATCGCCGCTTCCTCGTCGGCCGGGACGATCCGCGCGACGACCCGCGAGCCAGGGATAGAGACGACGGGATCGGAGCGACGGTTGGCGGCGACGTCGAGGTCCACGCCAAGGAAGCCCAGCGCCTCGACGATGCGTGCGCGGAGACGCCAGGCGTTCTCGCCGATTCCGCCCGAGAACACCAAGCCGTCAAGGCCGCCCAGCGTCGCGGCGAGGCCGCCGATCTCGCGCACCGTGTGCGCGACGAAGTAGTCGAGTGCGCCGGAAGCCTCGGCGGTGCCTGCGGCTTCGAGGGTCCGGACATCGTTCGACAGCCCCGATAGACCGAGCATGCCAGAGCGGCGGTTGAGCAGATCGGCGAGCCCCGCGGCATCCAACCCGTCCTCGGTCATCAGGTAGAGCAGGACGCCCGGGTCGATCTGGCCGGTGCGGGTGCCCATGGGCAGACCATCGAGCGGCGAGAAGCCCATGGTCGTCGCCTGGGCTCGGCTGCCCGACACGGCGCACAGCGACGCGCCGTTGCCGAGATGAGCGAGCACAAGACGGCCTCGAGCCACGTCGGGCGCGTCGAGGGCCAGGCGGGCCATGACCGATTCATAGGACAGCCCGTGGAAGCCGTAGCGCCGGACGCCCCGCTCGTAGTAGGCGCGCGGCAACGCGTAGGTGTCGCTGACCCACGGTTGCGTCCGGTGGAACGCGGTGTCAAAGCAGGCGACCTGGAGCGCCGACGGGAACGCCCGACGTGCCGCCTCGATACCCGCCAGGTTGTGCGGCTGGTGCAGCGGCGCCAGCGGTTCCAGCGCACGCAGAGCGGACATCACCGTGTCGCCGACCGCGATCGGTGCCACGAACGTGGCACCACCGTGGACCACGCGATGGCCGACGGCGGCAACAAGGTCGCGGCCGAGGTGCGGCGCAAGAGATGCCAACAAGGCATCGAGCGCGGAGGCGTGGTCGGACACGCGAGCCGGCTCGATGGCGTGCTGGTCCAGAACCGTGCCATCGGGCGCGCGCAGAACCAGCCGGGGCGCCGCGCCGATGCCCTCGATCTGTCCGCGCACCAGCATCGGCAACATGGGCGTCGCGGCGAACAGCGCGAGCTTGATCGACGAGGACCCGGCGTTGATCGTCAGGATACGGTCGGTCATGGTCCCCGTCGTTTTCAATCGCGGACTCGCCCGCCCTAGCCAAGAGCCGGCCATCACGTGGTACGGTCGGCGCGTTGTAGCACAGGGGCACGATCATGAGACTGGCAGGCAAGCGCGCGCTGGTAACGGGCGGCAATTCGGGCATCGGCCGGGGCATCGTCCACCGCTTCATCGCCGAGGGTGCGCGTGTCGCGTTCTGCGGTCGCGACGTGGAGAAGGGCGCCAAGGTTATGGCGGAGATCGCCGCCGCTATGGGAGACGCCGCGTTCTACCCGGTCGACTTGGCCCGGGAGGCGGCGGTCGAAGCCATGGTCAGCCAAGCGGCGGCACGGCTCGGCGGCATCGACATCGTCGTCAACAACGCCGGGGTGGGCAGCCGGCGCGCCGGCATCCAGGACGGCGACGGGCCTGGCGCGCGTTGGGCCAAGCTGCGCGGTCCCAACATCGACGCCCAGTTGTTCGTCGCCGCCTACGCCATGCCGTGGCTGGTCAAGTCGGGCAAGGGTGCCATCGTCAACATCTCCTCGACCGCCACGATCCACGGCAACTGGGGCTACTACTGCGTGGCCAAGGCGGCCGTGGAAGGGCTTGTGCGCTCGCTCGCGGCCGAAGGCGCGCCCCACGGCGTGCGCTGCAACGGCGTCAGCCCCGGCTGGATCGCCACCGACCAGGACAAGGCCCTGCCGGCCTCGGGCACTGCTAGCGGTTCCTGGGACATGCCGCCGTCGCTGCTGAACCGCATGGGAACGCCCGCCGAGATCGCGGCGGCGGTGACGTTCCTCGCCTCCGACGAGGCGTCGTTCGTGACCGGCCAGACCCTGATCGTCGACGGCGGCCTAGCGATCACCGACTATCCGTCGCTGCCCCTGCTCGAGAAGGTCGGCCACCGACTGTACGGCGGGACCGCCTGAGCCGCGTCACCGCGGGGTCGATGACCCAGTCGCCCCGACGGTCGCGGCGCACGACGACGCCGTAGACCTGGGCCGCGCGACGGGCGCTGAGCCAACCGCGGTTGACCGCTGCGACGCACGGGCCATGATCGCCTCCCCGGATCGCGGGGAGGATGGAGTACTCAAGCCGGCCAGGGCAACGAGTATGTCTTGACGTTCGTGTACGAGCGCATCGCCTCGATGACGCCTTCCTTGTAACCGAGGCCGGAATCCTTGATGCCGCCGAAGGGTGACATCTCGATGCGGTAGCCGGGTACCTCCCAGATGTTGACCGTGCCGACGCGCAGCCCGGCGATGTACGCGGTGGCGCGGTCGAGCCGGTTGGTGCACACGCCCGACGACAGGCCGAACGCGGTGCCGTTCGAGATGCGCATGGTCGCGGCATCGTCATTCGGCACGCGAACGATGGGTATGACCGGGCCGAACGTCTCCTCCATCACCAGCTCGGAGGCGTGCGGTACGTGGTCGACGACGATCGGGGGTAGCAACGCGCCCGAACGCCCCGGGTTGTAGAGCACCTCAGCGCCCTGCCCGGCCGCCTCGAGAACGCGCCGCTCAAACGTGGCCGCGGCGTGTTCGCTGACCACGGTGCCGAGATCGGTCATGGGGTCCATGGGATCGCCGAACACGATCCTCTTCGCCCGCTCGAGCACCAGGGGCACGAAGCGGTCGGCGACGCCGACCTGGCACAGGATGCGCTTGACCGCCGTGCACCTTTGGCCCGAGTTGCGCGTCGCGCCGGCCACGGCCAGGTCGGCCGCGCGCGCCAGATCCGCCTCGCCCAGGTCGTCGCACACGATCAGCGGGTCGTTGCCGCCGAGCTCGAGCACGGTGCGCCGGTAGCCTGCGGTCGCCGCGATCATCTTGCCCACGGGCACGCCGCCGGTGAACGTTATCAGCTCGATGTTCGGGTTAGTGATCATCTCGGCCCCGATATCACGCGGCCAACCGGTGACGACTGAGAACATCTCGGGTGGCAGTCCCGCTTCGTAGAGCACGTCGGCAAGGATGAGCGCGGTGAGCGGTGTCAGTTCGGTCGGCTTGCAGACCACCCGGTTGTTGGTGGCGATGGCCGGCGCCACCTTGTGCGCGACCATGTTGAGCGGGTGATTGAACGGCGTGATCGCCGAAATGGCGGTCAGGGGCTCGCGCAGCGTGAAGATCTTGCGCGGCTTGCCGTGGGGCGTCAGGTCGCAGCTGTAGATCTCGCCGTCGTCGAGGATGCAGAGCTGCGCCGCCAGGGTGAACACGTCGTAGGCGCGGCCCACCTCGTAGTCGGAATCCTTGCGCGAGATGCCGAGCTCGAGCGTGGTCAGCTCGCCGATCTCGGCTCGGCGGCGCTGCAGGATCTCGGCCGTGCGGAACAGGATGCGCTGGCGGTCGTAGCGGCTGAGCTTCGGCTGATACGCCGCGGCGATGGCGAAGGCCTCGCGCGCGTGCTCGGCCATCCCCGCGGGTACCGTGCCGATGACCGCGCCGGTGTAGGGGTAGCGGACTTCGATCACGCCATCGGCGTCGACCTTACGGCCGGCGATGCGCATCGGTTCGTGACGAACCGCCGGTGTAACGGCTTGGGCGAGGTTCATGGCTCTGCTCATTCGGCCGCCGCCGAGGCGGCGCTCACATGGTTGAGGGCGATGTCGAAGGCATCGAAGTTGCGGAGCTCGCGCCCGGCCAGACCAATCACCGACCGGTTGACGAGCAGCGGCACCGTCTGTTCGGACACGCCGCCGTGCGAGCGCAGTGGCGCCTCGAGGCCCGAGAGATCGTGGCGGTCGGCGCTGGTGCCGATCACCCAGTCGCGCCGGGCGACGACGACCAGATCGCCGACCCGATCCTCCGGCAACTCGAACCGGGCGCACGCCGCGGCGCGTGGTAGCGCGTCCTCGACGCCATCGAGGGCGCCCACCCGACTGAGCACGTCGCCCTGGTCGACGCCGTCGCGCAGGTAGACCGTGACGAACGAGCCGAGCGCCCCGTGATGCACCACGTAGGGGTCGGTGATCGGGCAGATCACGCGCAGGCGTCCGGCACCCAGCCACGCATCGAGCCGATCCTGCAGATAGATGACGTTGGGGCGGCCGTCGACCCCATGCTTGGCGTTCATGCCGTGATCGGCGGTCAGCACCAGGACGGCGCCCAAGCCGTCGAGCCGGGCGAGGTAGCCGTCGATCATTCCGTAGAAGGCGTTCGCCTCGGCCGTCCCCGGGGCGTGTTTGTGCTGAACGTAGTCGGTGGTCGACAGGAACATCAGGTCCGGCCGGCGCCGAGCCAGCAGCGCGGTACCCGCTGCGAAGACGAACTCCGAAAGGCCCGCCGAGTAGACATCGGGTACGGGCAGGCCGACCAGGGCGAGCACGCCCTCGATGCCGTTCTCGACGAGCGAGGTCTGGTCGGCCTTCTCGGAGGAGAAGCATACCGCGCCGTCGGCACCGAAGGTCAGACCGTGGCCGAGCAGGCGGCGCAGCTTGTCCTTGGCCGTGACGATGGCGATGGCCGCGCCGGCGCGCTGAAAGGCCGGGAACAGGGTCGGCGCGCGCAGGAACTTCGGGTCGTTCATCATGACTTCCTCGCCGCTCTCCGGATCGAGGAAGAAGTTGCCGGCGATGCCGTGCACCGCCGGTGGCCGCCCGGTGACGATGGACAGGTTGTTGGGGTTGGTAAAGCTGGGCACCACGCATCGGGCGCGCAGGTCGGCGCCGCGCGCCAGCATGTGCGCCATGAACGGCATCGCGCCGGCGGCCACGGCGCGCTCGACATAGGCCGGCTCACAGCCGTCGACGCAGGCGACGACCACCGGTGCCGACGGCCAGCGGTAGGATCGGCCGTTGATCTGGATCGTAGGCATGATCGCTACTCCGCGGCTTCGGGCAGTGGCGCCGCATCCACGACGCCCATCGCGCCGAGCACCTCGCGCACGACCTCGATGAAGCCCCGCAGATCCTCGCCATGCACCTGTCCGATGCAGCCGATGCGGAACGACGGCGCCACGGTCAACTTGCCCGGGTAGATGACATACCCCTGGGCGGCGAGCCGATCGTAGAAGGTCTCGAACACGAAACGCGGGTCCCGCGGCATGCGGAACGTTACGATGATCGGCGCCTGGATCGCATCGGGTAGCAGCGTGACGAAGCCCAGTGCACGCATGCCCTCGACAAGGATGCGGCGGTTCGACTCATAGCGGGTACCGCGCCCCGCGACACCGCTCTCGGCCTCGTGCTCGTCGAGCGCACGGTCGAACGCCGCCAGCACATGGGTGGGCGGCGTGAAGCGCCACTGGCCGTAGACTTCCATGGCCCGCCACTGGTCGTGCAGATCGAGCGTCAGGGCATGCGCGTTGCCGACGCAGCGCTCGAGGACCGAGCGTCGGATCACCGCGTAGCCCACGCCCGGCACGCCTTCCAGACACTTGTTGGACGAAGCGACGACCGCGTCGCAGGGCAGCGCGCGAACGTCGATGGGAATGGCGCCGAAGGCGCTCATGGCGTCGACGATCAGGCTGCTTCCGTGGCGCGCGACGGTGCGCGCGATGTCGGCGAGTGGGTTGAGGATGCCGCTGGTCGTCTCGCAGTGCACCACCGCCACGTGGCTGATCGCCCGATCATTCGCCAGCAGCGCATCGAGCGCCGCGAGATCGGGCACGCGGTCCTCGGGGCTCGACAGCGCGACGGCGGAACGACCGGCGACCTTGGCGATCTTCATAATCCGCTCGCCATAGGCACCGTTCACCAGGACAAGCAGGCGGCCGTCGCGCGGCATGAGGGTGCCGATGGTCGCCTCGACGGCGAAGGTGCCAGAGCCTTGGACCGGGACGCAGACGAAGTCGTCGCCACCGCCGGCGATGGCGACCAATCGCCGACGGATGCGGGCGTTGAGCGCGATGAACGCCTTGTCGCGGCTGCCCCAGTCGCGAACCATCGCCTGTTTGACGCCGAGCGATGTGGTCAACGGCCCCGGGGTGAGCAGGAGTTCGTTGTTGCCGGTGTGTTGGGCCGCGCTGGCGCCTGGGGTCGTCATGGCTCGATCTCGCATGGGAACTGAACACAGCGGACGCTAAGGATCGCACATTGATAAATCCAATATATTGTTTGATGCATATTCATAATTCTCAATAATATACGATAATGACCTTGAACCACGCGCAGATCCGTGCCTTTCAGGCGGTGGCCGAGCAAGGTGGGTTCACCGCGGCGGCCCGTCGGCTTGGCGTGTCTCAGCCCGCCCTGACCGTCCAGGTCCGCGCCCTGGAAGACGCGTTCCAGGTGCAGCTTTTCGAGCGGCGCGGACGTTCCGTGCGGATGACGAGGATCGGCGCCGAGTTGCACGCGCTGACGCGCCGCATCGCCCTTCTCGAGCGCGAGGCGGAGGACATGCTGCGCGCCGAGGGCCGCCTGGAGCGCGGCCGGGTTCGCCTGGCGGCGGACGGCCCGTTCCACGTGATGGGTCTGATTCAGTCGCTGCGCGCCGAGCTACCGGCGTTGCAGATCACGGTGGCCATCGGCAACTCGGATTCGGTGCTGCGTGCCCTGCTCGATCACGAGGCGGAGATCGGCGTGCTGGGCGAGTACCCCGCCGATGACCGCTTCGCCGTGCTTGCAGCGTCACGTCATCCGCTTCGCCTGATGATCCCGCGCGACCACCCGTGGGCCGGGCGCGACAGTGTCGTCATCTCCGAGATGGACGGTCAACCCATGATCCTACGCGAGCCTGGCTCGGGCACGAGGCGCAGCATCGAGGCGGCGCTGAGCCTTGCCCGCGTGACCCCGCGCATCGTGCTGGAGATCGGCAGCCGCGAAGCGGTCCGCGAGGCGGTCGCCCACGGCCTCGGGCTCGGCGTGGTGCAGGAGCCGGAGCTCGGCCACGACGATCGCATCGTCTCGGCGCGCCTGACCGGCGAAGCCGTGGACGCCGGTGAGTTCGTGCTGTGCCTGGAGGAACGTCGCACCAGCCGACTGATCGCACGCCTGACGGCGATCGTCGCGCGCTGGTCGACCACGCGGGCGCCGGACCCGGTCAGTGCTCCTGCAAGGAACCGCTGACGGAGGCCTGGACCGGCTTGAGCGAATAGTCCAAGACCGTGCGAGCGTCGGTGCGCACATCGAGCTGCGCGGGCATGCCCGGTAGCACCGCGTAGGCCGCGTCGCGACCGACCGAAGTGGCGGCCAGCGCTACCGTCATCTTGTAGTAGGGCTTACCTTCTTCATCCAGGAACGTCGAAGCGGAAATGTCGGTGACCGTGCCGTCGATCGTGCCGTAGCGCGCGAAATCGTAGGCCGAGACCTTGATCGTGACAGGCTCGCCGCTCCGAACGAGGCCCGCGTCGCCGATGGAAAGCCGACCCTCGGCGATCAGGGTGTCGTCGACGGGCACGATCTCAAGGATCGGTGCCCCGGGCGCAACCACGGCACCGATGCTGGCGACCGCGAGGCCCTTGACGATCCCGCGTACGGGCGCCAGCACATCGAGCCGATCGACGCGATCCTCAAGGTCAGCGAGCGACGCGCGGACCTCAGCCAGTTCGGCACGGGCTGTCTCCAGCTCGGCAGCGGCATCAGCGACGACCCGCGCATCGAGCTCGGCCAGGCGGCTTTCACCCTCGCTGATGGCGTCGATGGCGCGGGCGATGTGGCCATCAAGCTCGGCGAGTGAGCCCTCGACGCGCGTCACCTCGCGCAGCGTCTCCAGATAGACGATCTTGGACTGCAGCCGCTCCTTGTAGAGCACCTCGCGCATGGCGAACTCCTCGCGCACGATCGCGAGATGATCCTCCAAGGGCCGACGCTGCACGATCAGCGGTGGCAATCGCGAGGACATGATCTTCGGTGGCGCCGGTGCCGACACGCTGACGGGCGGCACCAACGAAGACATCATCCTTGGCGGCGCCGGCAACAACAGCATCGATGGCGGCAACGAAGTCGACCTGCTGCTTGGCGAAGGCGGTGACGATACGATCCTTGGGGGTACCGGGGCCGATTCCATCGCGGGCGGCGCGGGCAACGATCAGATCGATGCCGGCAACGACGCGGACGTCTCGTGTCCGGCGGCACGGGCAACGACAGCATCCTAGGCGGCACCGGCGACGACCGCCTGAGTGGTGACGACGGTGACAATACGCTCGGCGGCGGCAACGGCCTCGACACGTTGGACGGCGGGGCGGGCAACGATCGTCTCGAGGGAGGCTCCGGCGACGACACCCTGGCAGGCGGCGACGGCAACGATGTCATCCTCGGCGACAATGGCAACGACACCATCGTGGGCGGCGCCGGCGACGATGAGGCCTTCTACGGCGCCGGCGACGACTTGTTCATCTTCCACGAGTGCGACGGCTTCGACGCCGTGTCGGGCGACAGCGACAGCGACACGGTGTGGCTGCAGGCCGCCGACGGGGGCCTGCCCGACGACAGCTGGACGATCACGCTGGACCAAGGCTCGGTCGTCAAGACCACGGCCGATCACATGGTGCTGTCCGCTGACGCGACGGGCACCATCGTGTTCGCCGACGGCAGCGAACTGACGTTCCAGGGCGTCGACAAAATTAAGTGGTAGGCGATCAGCCGAGCAAGCGGGCCTGTGGCAACGTGCCCTCGGCTATCGTTTCCGCCTTGCGCACCAGAGCCTGGACACGCTGGCCGAACGTGCCGAACCGGGCGTCCTGCGTCTCGCCTTTGAGCCAGCGGATGTAGATCTGCTGCAGGATCACCGCCGTGCGGAACGTGGCGAAGCACCAGTACCACCCGATCGCCCGGCCATCGAACCCGGTGCGCGCTAGGTAGCGTTCCACCGACAACCGCCGACCGGGAAATCCCGGGCGGTCGGACGGCAGGGCGGTCGCGGTACCCCAGTCCTCCGGATCGCCGATCTCTTTCCAGTAGTTCAACAGCGTGCCCACGTCGGCGAACGGATCGCCGCGCGTGCACATATCCCAGTCGAGCACGGCCACGGCGCGGCCAGGATCGCTGGCATCGACCAGCACGTTGTCCAACTTGTAGTCGTTGTGGACCAGCGTATGCACCGGGTTGTCGGGGCGCGTGGAGCCGAGCCACGTGATGAGCGACGACACATCCGGCGCATCGTCGTCGCGCGCGGCCTGCCAGCGCTTCTCCCATCCAGCGAGCTGGCGCTCAATGAAGCCCTCCGGCCGGCCGAGGTCGCCCAGCCCGACCGCGTCGGGTGGCACCTTGTGGAAGTCGGCGAGGACATCGACCAGCATCGCCCCGACCCGGCCGCACACCGCGGGGTCAGTCAAGTAACGATCCGCGTTTGCCTCGCGCACGACGATGCCGTGGCGCCGTTCCATGACATGGAACTCGGCACCGATGACCGATGGATCGGCGCAGTGGACGAAGCTGCGCGGTGCCAGGGGGAACACCTGCCACAGCCGGGCGAGCACGCGATGTTCGCGCGCCATATCGTGGGCCGAGGGCGCGATCGTGCCATGTGGTGGTCGCCGCAACACGTATTCCGTAGCGCCCAAGCGCAGCAGATAGGTGAGGTTGGCGTGGCCGCCGCCGAACTGGCGGACCGTCAGATCACCGACCGCGCCAGGCAGGCGGGTGCACAGCCACGGCTCGAGCCGGGTGAGATCGAGGGCCTCGTCCGATCGGACGTCGATCGTCTCGGGATCGTCAGGCACCACCGCCATGGCGCCAGCCACGCGTGCTGTTGCGGCCCAGTTCGAGCTTGGCGATGGCGCTCAGATGAACCTCGTCGGGGCCATCGACGATGCGCGTGACGCGCGCCTGGGCCCACGCCTCGGCCAAGCCGAAATCCGGGCTGACGCCGGCGGCGCCGTGGGCCTGGATCGCCCGGTCGATCACCGCCAGCGCCATGTGCGGCGCCGCGACCTTGATCGCGGCGATCTCCTTGCGCGCTTCCTTGTTGCCGACCTCGTCCATGCGCTGCGCGGCATGCAGCACTAGAAGCCGTGCCTGATCGATCTCGATGCGCGAACGTGCGATGTCGGCCTGGATCGTGCCCTGCTCGGCCAACGGCTTGCCGAACGCCACCCGATCCTTCACCCGACGGCACATGGCGTCGAGCGCCCGTTCGGCCATGCCGATCATGCGCATGCAATGGTGAAGGCGGCCGGGCCCGAGCCGGCCCTGGGCGATCTCGAACCCGCGACCCTCGCCCAGCAGCAGGTTCGAGGCCGGCACGCGCACGTTTTCAAAGGCGATCTCCATGTGGCCGCGCGGTCCGTGGTCGTAGCCGAACACGGTCAGGTGCCGCTTGACCGTCACGCCCGGCGTGTCCATGGGCACCAGAATCATGGATTGGCGCTGGTGCTTGGGCACCTCGGAATTGGTCTGTCCCATGAAGATCAGGATCTTGCACGCCGGGTGCCCGGCGCCCGAACTCCACCACTTGCGCCCGCCGATCACGTAGCTGTCGCCATCGCGTTCGATGCGCGAGCGGATGTTGGTCGCGTCCGACGAGGCGACATCGGGCTCGGTCATGCAGAAGGCCGAACGAATGGTGCCCTCGAGCAGCGGCTTGAGCCAACGATCCTTCTGGGCCTCGGTGCCGTAGCGCTCGAGCACCTCCATGTTACCGGTATCCGGCGCCGAGCAGTTGAACGCCTCGGGCGCGATCGGGCTCCAGCCCATGATCTCGCACAGCGGCGCGTAGGCCCGGTTGCTGAGGCCCGCGCCGCGATGGCTTTCCGGCAGGAACAGGTTCCACAGGCCGGCGGCACGCGCCTTGGCCTTCAGCGCCTCCAGGATTGGCGGCTGACGCCATCGGCCGTGCTCGGCGAGCTCGGCGGCGAACACGTCCTCCGCCGGGAAGATGTGTTCATCCATGAACGCCTGGACCCGCGCCTCGAGGTCGCGGGTATCCGATCGGTTCGACATGTCAAAGGGCCGCCAGCTTGACGTTTTCGCGCTTGAACGGGGCCTTGTCGGGCATCGGCGCGCCCAGGTCGCGGGCGAAGCGATGGCCCTGCCACACGGCGGCAGCGATCGTGCCGGGGCCGTAGCAATCGCCGATGCGCACGACACGACGGATCCCGGCCGCGGCGAGCTTCGCCTTGGCACGGGCGAGTTCGTGGTAGAGGCCGTCGTTCGGCGCCATGCCCGTCACCATGACGACCGAGCGGCAGGCCCGCTGCGTCGTGCGCCCGGTGAAGGCGCACGTCAACTCGACGCCATCGGAGGCGATGCGCGTCAGCGCGTGGGACGGCACAATGTCCACGCCCAGTTCGATCAGGCGCTTCTGGATGCGGCCTTGTTCCAGGGTAAGGACCGTCCATGCCGCGACCGTACTGACGGGCGTCACATAAGTGACAGCGCGCCCGGCCTTGGCAAGCACCTCGGCCATGATCGAGCCCATGTAGTACTGGTCGTCGTCGAACACGACGACCGGCCCCTCGGGGATGCGCCCCGCCATGATGTCGTCGGGCGTGTGGACGTTGGCGCCGTCGCTGCCGGGAATCGGGAAGCCGTGCCAGCGGCCGATGCCGCTCGCCAGCCATGAGGCGCCCGTCGCGATGGCGACCAGCGAACAACCCATGTCGCGCACCTGATCGGCGGTCAGGCGGCTGTCGCGGAAGACCTCGACGTTCGGCATCTTGGCGATCTGGCCGACCCGGTAGTCGCGCACGTGATTCCAGGTCGCCAGACCAGGGAGCCGCGCCTCGCGCGAGACCCGACCGCCGAGCTCGGCGGTCGCCTCGGCCAGGGTGACGCGGTAGCCGCGCTGCCCCAGCGCGCGTGCGGCCTCAAGCCCCGCGGGGCCAGCGCCGACGACCAGCACCGTGTCCTCGGTGTCCTTCGGGGCGATGCGCTCGGGATGCCAGCCGCGCCGCCACTCCTCCCCCGTCGTCGGGTTCTGCGTGCAGCGCATCGGCGCTGTCAGGTTGCTCGTGCCGACGCAGATGTTGCAGCCGATGCACTCGCGGATGTCCTCGAGCCGCCCTTCCTCGATCTTATTCGGCAAGAACGGATCGGCAATCGATGGCCGCGCGGCACCGATCATGTCGACGATGCCCTTGCGGATCAGGCTGACCATGCGATCCGGCGAGGTGTAGCGCCCGACCGCCACCACCGGCTTGGTCGTCAGCTTCTTCACGAACGATATGTAGGGTTCCTGGAACCCCTCGTCGGCGAACCGCGCGGTGATCGAGTCGTTCTCCCACGCGGCGCAGTTGACGTCCCAAAGATCTGGGAGTTCGCCCAGCAGCGCGAGGACATCGTGCCCCTCCGCGCCCATGGTGACGCCGCCCTCGCCCAGCAACTCATCGACCGCGAAGCGCACCACGACGCCGCAGGTATCGCCGACCGCCTCCTTGGTCTCCTCGATGACCTCGCGCAGGAGCCTCGCCCGGTTCTCGAGGCTGCCGCCGTACTCGTCGGTGCGGTGGTTGTGCCGCCGGGCCAGCAGGTGCATGGGCAGCGTCAAGTCGTGCCCGGCGTAAACGCAGATGATGTCCATACTGGCCTTGCGCGCGTTCAGCGCCGCCTTGCGATGCCAACGCCGGTAGTTCCGGATGTCGGTCTTGTCGGCCGTGCGCGCGTGGATCGGGTTGTTGTAGTGGATCGGCTTGCCGGAGGGCGCGAAGGGAATCTCGCGGCTTTCCAGGTTCGAGCCGTAGTAGCCCATGTGGGTGAGCTCGATGCCCGCGAGCCCACCGTGCTTGTGCACCTGTTCAGTCATGCGCGCGAGCGTCGGTATGTCCTGGGCGTCCCACAGCCGGATCTCGCGGGTGGTGGCACCGGAGAAGTGGATGTCGCATTGCTCGGTGCACACGACGGCCCAGCCGCCTTCGGCCTTGATGCCGCGCATGACGGCCATCGGCGTGGGGTACGCCCGGCCCATGCCGTTGCAGTGCGGCACCTGGTAGAATCGGTTGCGCGCCGTGACCGGCCCGATTTGAACCGGTTCGAACAGCACGTCGTAGCGCGGATCCCGAGCCATCGGAGCCTCCCCTCAACGCACCTCGAACAGACCAGCCATGCCCATGCCGCCACCGATGCACATGGTGACGACCACGCGCTTGGCCTTGCGCCGCAGCCCCTCGATCAGGGCGTGCCCGGTCAATCGGGCCCCGGTCATGCCGAACGGGTGGCCCACGGCGATCGACCCGCCGTTGACGTTGAGCCGCTCCATGGGGATGCCCAGCCGGTCGCGGCAGTAGACGACCTGGACGGCAAAGGCCTCGTTCAACTCCCACAGGTCGATGTCGTCGACCTTCAGCCCGTGGCGTTGCAGCAGCCGCGGCACGGCAAACACAGGGCCGATGCCCATTTCGTCGGGCTCGCAGCCGGCGACCGCCATGCCGCGGTAGACGCCGAGCGGCTCGAGGCCGCGCTTCTCGGCCAGCTTCGCGTCCATGACGACACACGCGGACGCGCCGTCCGACAGTTGCGAGGCGTTGCCGGCGGTGATGGTGAAACCCGCGCCGCGCACGGGCTCGAGCTTGCCCAGCCCTTCGGCCGTGGTGTCGGGGCGGTTGCCCTCGTCCTTAGCGAGCGTCACCTCGACCATGTTCGTCGCGCCGGTTGCCTTGTCCTTGACCTCCATGCTGGTGGTCATGGGCACGATTTCGTCGTCGAACTTGCGCGCCTGCTGCGCCGCCGCCGTGCGCCGCTGGCTTTCCAGGGCGTAGGCGTCCTGGGCGTCGCGCCCGATGCCATAGCGCTTCGCCACCACCTCGGCGGTGTCGATCATGGGCATGTAGACGTCGTGCTTGTTCGCGGCGAGCCATGGGTTTTCGCGCCCGTTCTGGTTCGCGCTCGACGCGACCAAGCTGATCTGCTCGATGCCGCCCGCGATCATGACCGGTACGCCGTCGGCGACGATTCGATGGGCCGCGCTGCTGATCGCCTGGAGGCCCGAGGAGCAGAACCGGTTGATCGTCGTGCCCGCCGTCGTGACCGGCAGGCCGGCGCGCAAGGCTGCCTGGCGCGCGTGGTTGAAGCCCGTCGCGCCTTCGGGATAGCCACAACCGATCACCACGTCCTCGACCTCCGCCGGCTCGACACCGGCACGCGTGACGGCGTGACGGATCGCGTGGCCCATCATGTCGACGCCGTGGGTCTTGTTGAACGCGCCGCGCGCCGCCCTGCCGATCGGCGTGCGCGCGGTCGAGACGATCACCGCCTCAGGCATGGGCGTCCTCCTTGTCCAGATCGGCGAAATGCCGCCCTTCGCGCGCGAGACGCACGAGCAGCCGCGCCGGTTCCCAGAAATCATGGTCGCGCCCGAAGCGCTCGATGGTCACGACGATTCCCGACAGTCCTACCGTGTCGGCCCAGTGCATGGGGCCGCCGCGCCACGCGGGAAACGCGTAGCCGTTCAGCCACACGATATCGATGTCGCCTGCCCGCAAGGCGATGCCGTCGTCGAGGATGCGCGCGCCCTCGTTGACCAGGGGATGAAGACAGCGCTGGACGATTTCCTCGTCGCCGATCGAGCGCCGGGCGATGCCTTGCTCCTTGGCCACGGCGACGATCAGATCGTCCACCTCGGGATCGGGGATCGGGGCACGGCTGCCCGCTTCGTAGCGGTAGTAGCCCGCGCCGGTCTTCTGGCCGAAGCGGCCGCGTTCGCACAGTCGATCGCCGAGCGGCGAGTAGCGCTTGGTCTTGTCGCGCCCCGCCTCGCCCGCCTTGCGCTTGCGCCAGCTGATGTCGAGCCCCGCCAAATCGCCGACCGTGAAGGGCCCCATGGGAAACCCGAAATCGGTGATCGCCTTGTCCACCTGCGTCGGCGAAGCGCCCTCCTCGAGCAGGAACACCGCCTCGCGGAAATAACCCTCGAGCATGCGGTTGCCGATGAAGCCGTGGCAGGCACCGGCGACCACAGGGACCTTGCGCATGCGCCGCCCCAGATCGAGCACGGTCATCAGGGTCTCGGCGCTGACCGACTTGGTACGCACTACCTCGAGCAGGCGCATGACGTTGGCCGGGCTAAAGAAGTGCGTGCCCAGCACGTCCCCGTGCCGGGCGGGTACCGCGTCGGCGATGGTGTCGATGTTGAGGTAGGATGTGTTGCTGGCCAGGATCGCGCCGGGCTTGCACGCCTTGTCGAGGGCGCGGAACACCTCGAGCTTGATCGGCATCTCCTCGAACACCGCCTCGATCACCATGTCCACGTCGGCGAAGGTTGCCAGGTCGCTGACAGGCTGGATCAGGGCGAAGGCCTTGTCGGCTTTGTCCTTCGCCAAGGACCCGCGAGCGACCGACCCGGCGTAGTTCTTCTCGATTGTCGCCATGCAACGTTTCAGCGCCACCGCGTCGGCATCGAACAGCTTCACCGGGATGCCGGCGTTGGCGAAGTTCATGGCGATGCCCGTACCCATGGTCCCGGACCCGACGACGCCGCCCTTCGCGATGGTCTTCTTCGTCGTGTCCTTGGCAACGCCGGGTACCTTGCCGATCGCGCGTTCAGCGAAGAAGACATGGCGCAGAGCCGCGGACTCGGGCGACGCCATGCACGCCTCGAAGATCGCGCGCTCGCGCTTGACGCCGTCGTCGAACGGCAGGTTCACGGCCGCCGCGACGCACTCGATACACGCGAGCGGCGCACGAAGCCCCCGCGCGCGCCTGGCCACGGCCGCGCGCGTGGCCTCGAAGATCTTGGGATCGTTGACCTTGGCGGCCTTGTCGCGCGCCCGTGGATGCGGCCCGCCAGCGGCTACGCGCTCGCGCGCGAACGCCAGCGCGCCGGCCAGCGGATCGCCATCGACCACGCGGTCGACAACGCCGAACTCCAGCGCCCGCGCCGCGCCGATCGGGTTGCCCTCGACGATCATGGGCAAGGCCGCGTCGACACCCGCGAGCCTCGGCAGCCGCTGCGTGCCGCCGGCGCCGGGCGGAAACCCCAGCTTCACCTCAGGTTGGCCGACCGAAGCATCCGCGCCGGCGACCCGGTAGTGCGCGCTCATGGCCAGCTCGAGACCGCCGCCGAGGCAGCTACCGCGCAGGGCGGCGACGACGGGCTTGGGGCTGGTCTCGAACGCGGCGATGACGTCGCGAAGCGTGGGCTCGTCGGCCGGCCAGGGCTTGCCGAACATGCGGATGTCGGCACCCGCGATGGTGCCACCCCCGCCACCACGCACGACCACGGCCTTGATGGCCGCGTCCAGCTGCGCCTCGGCCAGCCGGGCCAGGATCGCGCTGGGGACACCGACGCTCATGGCATTGACCGGCGGGTTGTCGATGGTGATGACGGCGACGTCGCCGTGCCGCTCCAAGATCGCCCCTGGCATGGCCTTGGCTCCCTGACGGACACCATTCCCTTACTTGGTCTTTCGTGGCAATCCAAGATGCCTAGGCTGCCTTGGACCTACCCGATGACCGACGATGACCTTGCCCGCCGCGACACCTATGCCATCTGGTCGCGCGAGAAGGTGCGCTTCGGCGATCTCGACCGGAACAACCATGTGAACAACGTGGCGCTCTGCTCCCTGCTCGAGAACGCGCGTGTCGAGCTGCGCGAGGCAAAGGCCGCGGATGCCGCGCGTGACACGAACTTCGCGTGGGTCCTGGTAACCCTGGCGGTGACGTTCAAAGGATCGATGGGCTACCTCGGCGTGATCGACGTGGGCACGCGCCCGATAGAGCTGGGACGCACGTCGTTCACCCTTGGCCAAGGCGCGTTCGACGGCGAGCGCTGCCTGGCCATCACGCGCGTCAAGACCGTGTGCGTCGACCGCGCCAGCGGCCGGCCGACACCCTTGCCAGTGTCTTACCGAGCCGTCTTGGAAGGGGCGCTCTCACACCTCTGATCAGTCACCGTCGCGTCGATCCGAATGACGGCGTCGATCGTCGTGGCGACGATCGGGCATGCGGCGGTCGTCGGCCTTGGCGGCCGGGTCGTGGGTGCGACGTTCGAGACCAGTCCGGCGATCCTGGCCGGTGCGGCGCTCCGCTCCGGTCCGTCGTTCCTGTCTGGGATCCTGCTTCATGCCTTGGCGCCCCGAATTTCCTTGCGGTTCCCCGTCCACCTCGGGTCAATCCTGCCGTTGCGTGGTGCGGCCGTCCAGCACGATCGGATGGGCGTGACGCAGAACCGCCTCGGCTTCGGCCGAATAGCGCCCATCGCTGTCGTGCAGGACCAGGCCTGGGCCGAGGACCAGTGGTCCGCGCCGACCCTTGCGCGCCGCGACGAGCATCCGCTTGGCCGGCTGGCCCGCCTTGGGCCAGATCGGCCAGATGACGACCGAACCGACGCGCCCCTGATGCACCGCCAGCACGTCCCCGAGCCGGTCGGTCCGTACGATCATGGTTAAGGAGCCTCGCGGCCGCAGGCGTTCGAGACAGGCTACGATCCACGCGTCGAGCGTGAGCGACGGGTCCTCGACCATGGCCCGCCCGCGCCTCGTCGAAGCCGGAGCTGCCATGCTGCGCAGCCGGTTGTACGGCGGATTGGTCAGCACGTGGTCGAACGGGCCGAGATCGGCGGGCCAGGGCCGGCCCAGGGCAAGGATGTGGAACGTCGCTCGATCGGCGAGGCCGGACCGGCGGGCACCCTGGCGCGCGTAGCGGACCAGCGCGGTCTCGCGATCGACGCCGACCACGCGGCATTCCGGCACACGTGCGGCCAGGCAAAGGGCGGCACCGCCGGTGCCGCAACCGACGTCGAGCACGGTATCGCCGACGCGCGCTGGGACGGCGGCGGCCAGCAGCACCGTGTCGGTGGTTGCTCGTAGTCCGTCTCGCGGCTGGACTAGACGCACCCGCCCGCCCAGTAGGCCGTGCTCCTCCGCGTCCGTCACGTCCTCGGCTCCAGCTCACCGGCTTCGCGCAACAGGTGGCGCGCCGCTTCGGCGTCGTCCCCCATGACGACCAGCCGACGTGGCAGAGCGCCCACGCTGCCTTCGAGATTGCTGGTGTGACCATCCAGGACAACGGCGTCGATGCCGGCGTCGGCGAGCAGCGCCACCAGCCATGACAGACGTACCAGGTCGTTGGTCCGCAGCAGTTCGATCATCGTTTCCCGGCCGGGACGCCCAGCTTGTAGGGCGCACGTGCTCTGTTATGCTCGCGACTTAGTGGCGGCCATGATGACCTGGGCGGGGGCGGCATGGTCAAGACGACAAGGGGGGGGACGGTGTCCATAGCCAAGCCGGTCAACGACGATCGGGCACGCAACACGCGGGCGACGCTCGATCGACTGCACGCGTTGGTCGCGGCCGATCTGCAGGCCGTCAACCGGGTCATCCTCGAGCGCATGCATTCGCCCGTGGCACTGATCCCGCAGCTCGCGGGGCACATCATTGCCTCGGGCGGCAAGCGCATCCGGCCCATGCTCACGCTGATCGCGGCGCGCCTGTGCGGCTATCGCGGCCGTCGCCACGTGGACCTGGCTGCCTGCGTCGAGTTCATCCATACCGCGACGTTGCTTCACGACGACGTGGTCGACGAGAGCGACTTGCGTCGCGGCAGCGCCACGGCGAACGCGCTGTGGGGCAACAAGGCGAGCGTGCTGGTGGGCGATTTCCTGTTCAGCCGGTCGTTCCGCCTGATGGTCGAGGACGGTTCGCTCAAGGTGCTCGACATCCTCGCCGACGCCTCGTCGGTCATCGCCGAGGGCGAGGTGCTGCAGCTCACCACCGCCAATGACGTGGGCACCGACGAGGAAGCCTACATGGCGGTGATCAGCGCCAAGACCGCCAAGCTGTTCGCCGCCGCGTGCCGGTTGGGCGCCGTGGTCGCCGACCGTCCGGCCGCCGAGGAGAGCGCGCTGCAAAGCTATGGCCAGAACCTGGGGATCGCGTTCCAGTTGGTGGACGACGCGCTCGACTACTCCGCGCGCGAGGTGGAGTTGGGCAAACGGGTGGGCGACGACTTCCGCGACGGCAAGATCACACTGCCCGTCGTGCTGGCCTACCGGCGGGGCAACGAGGATGAGCGTCGGTTCTGGCGCCGCACCCTCGAGGACCGCGACCAGGACAATCACGACTTGGCCGAGGCGATCCGTCTGCTTAACGCCCACGGCGCTCTCGGCAATACGGTCGATCGCGCCCGGCATTACGCGGCGGTGGCGCGCGACGCCCTGGCCATCTTCGAGGACGGCGAGCCAAAGAATGCATTGTCGGAGTTGCTCGACTTCGTGGTCGAGCGCGCGCACTGAACGAGGGTTCCGTGACGAACGGTGTCGCGATCATCGTCGGCGTGGGCGGCGGGCTCGGCGCGGCCCTGGTGCGGCGCATGGCCACGGCTGGCATGGCAGTGATCGCCACGGCGCGCGGCTCGGGAATGATCGATGCCCTGGCGAAGGAAATCGAGGGAGCGGGTGGACGTGCGCTGGCCGTGCCGGCCGACGCCAGCGACGAAGCCCAGGTGCTGCGCCTGTTCGAAGCCAGCGACCGGGCCTTCGGCGCCCCGGACCTGGTGGTGTTCAACGCCGGCGCATACCGGCCCAAGTCGATCTTGGAGACGACGGCGAGCGACGTGGAGGAATGCTTCCGGGTCGGTTGCCTGGGCGGCTTCCTGGTAGGACGCGAGGCGGCGCGGCGCATGGTCGAGCGGGGGGCTGGCACCATCCTGTTCACCGGCGCCACGGCGTCGCTGCGCGGCAGCGCGCGCTATTTCAACTTGGCCGTCGGTAAGTTCGCCCTGCGCGCGCTCGCGCAGAGCATGGCGCGCGAGCTGGGACCCAAGGGGGTGCACGTGGCGCACGTCGTGGTCGACGGCCAGATCGCCGGCCCCTACTACGAGCACCTGAAGCGCGAGCGCGGGCCCGACGCGCTGTTGTCATCCGACGCTATGGCCGAGGTCTACTGGCAGTTGCACCAGCAGCACCGTAGCGCCTGGACCCAGGAACTCGACCTGCGACCCTGGGTCGAGAAGTTCTGAGGCGCGACCGGGCGGCGCCCGCGCCATCCTGCCCTACTCGACCGTCACGCTCTTGGCCAGATTGCGGGGCTGGTCCACGTCCGTGCCCTTGAGGACGGCCGTGTAGTAGGCGAGAAGCTGCACCGGAATCGCGTAGAGCAGGGGCGCCACGAACGCGTCCACGCGCGGCATCTCGATAGTCGTCATGGCCAGATTGCCCAGATTGAGAATGCCATGGGCGTCGCCAATGAAGATCACCCGTCCGCGCCGCGCCACCGCCTCTTGGAGGTTGGACGCGGTCTTCTCGAAGAGTTCGTCCGAGGGCGCGATGGCCACCACGGGGACGGTCTCGTCGATGAGCGCGAAGGGGCCGTGCTTGATCTCGCCTGCGGCGTAGCCCTCGGCGTGGATGTACGAGATCTCCTTGAGCTTGAGCGCCCCTTCCATCGCGATCGGGTAGCTGGTGCCGCGACCGATATAGAGCACGTCGCGCGCGCCCACCAGGTTTGCGCGGGCGATTGCCTCGATGCGGCCGTTCTGGTGCAGCACGTTGAGCACGCGCCCCGGAACCTCGACGAGCGCGTCGATCAGGCGGCGTTCCTCGGTCGCGTCGATGCGCCCGCGCGCCCGCGCCGTGGCCACTGCCAGCAGCGCCAGCACGGCCAACTGCGTGGTGAACGCCTTGGTCGAGGCCACGCCGATCTCGGGTCCAGCGCGCGTCACCAGATGGGCGTGGGCCTCACGCGCGATCGTGCTCTCGGGCACGTTGACCAGCGCCACCGAGTGCTGGCCCTGCTCCTTGGCGTAGCGCATCGCCGCCAGCGTGTCGGCGGTCTCGCCCGACTGCGACACGAACACGGCGATACCGCCCGGCGGCATGGGCGGGCGGCGGTAGCGGAACTCCGAGGCGATGTCGACGTCGCACGACAACCCGGCGTAGCGTTCGAACCATACCTTGGCGACGAGACCCGCATAGTAAGATGTGCCGCACGCGACGATGGTCATGCGCGGTGCGGCGGTTAGGTCGTAGCTCAGGCCTGGGAACGACGCGCGGCGCTCAACGGCGTCCATGAAGCCGTGCAGCGTTTCGCCGATGACCTCGGGTTGCTCGTGGATCTCGCGCTCCATGAAGTGACGGAAGTTGCCCTTGCCGGCCGCCGCCCCGCCATAGCTCGAAATCTGCACGGGCCGCTCGACCCGATCACCGGTGCCATCGAAAATCTCGGCGCCGGTCTGGCTCAGCACGACCCAATCACCGTCGTCCAGGTACGTGACCTTGCGCGTGAACGGCGCCAACGCGATGGCATCCGATCCCAGGTACATGCTGCCGTCGCCCCAGCCGACCGCCAGTGGGCTGCCGCGGCGCGCGCCGATCATCAGCTTGTCCTCGCCGGCGATCAGGATGCCCAGGGCGAAGGCGCCCTCCAGACGCCCCAGGGCCTTCGCCATCGCCTCGCGTGGAGCCATCCCCTTGTTCAGGTAGTGGTCGATCAGGTGCGCGACCACCTCGCTGTCCGTGTCACTGTCGAACCGGCGGCCAGCGGCGCCGAGTTCGTCGCGTAGGGCGCGGTAGTTTTCGATGATGCCGTTGTGCACGACGACCACGCGGCCGGCGGTGTGCGGGTGCGCATTGGTCTCGTTCGGGACGCCGTGGGTCGCCCACCGTGTATGGCCGATGCCGATGGTGCCGGCGATCGGCTCGCGCGCGATGCGGTCGGCCAGGTTGCCGATCTTGCCTTCGGCCCGCCGGCGCTCCACGCGGCCGTTGACAAGCGTCGCTACGCCCGCCGAGTCATAGCCGCGGTATTCCAGCCGCCGCAGCCCATCGAGCAGGATGGGGGCCGCGTCCGTCGCACCGATCACGCCGATGATGCCGCACATGACGGGTCTCCTTTTCAGGCCGGGTCGTTCGACCGGGCCTTGGCCTTAGTGGAAGGGGGCTTGGCGCGCTTGGCGCGGAACCGAGCGGCGCCGCCAGGACGTTCCTCGTGCTGCGCGCGCGTCAACGCCAGCGCATCGGCCGGCACGTCGCGGGCGATCACACTGCCGGCGCCGATGATGGCGCGGTCGCCGACGCTGACCGGCGCCACGAGCACGCTGTTCGAACCGATGGAGACGCCGGCCCCGATCACGGTGCGCGCCTTGGTGGCGACGCCATCGTAGTTGGCGGTGATGGTGCCCGCGCCGATGTTGGCGCGCGGCCCGACCTCGGCGTCGCCGACGTAGCTCAGATGGTTGGCCTTGGCGCCTTCGCCGATGACGGCGTTCTTGACCTCGACGAAGTTGCCGATGTGCGCGTCCGCGCCGATGCGCGCGCCGGGACGCAGACGTGCATAGGGTCCTACGATGGCGCCGGGCCCGACTTCGGCACCTTCGAGATGGCTGAACGCGCGAATCACAGCACCGCCGGCCACGCGGACGCCGGGACCGAACACCACGTTGGGCTCGATCGTGACGTCGGGCCTGAGCATGGTGTCCCAATGGAGCGTGACGCTCGATGGGTCGATCAAGGTAACACCATCCAGCATGGCGCGGTTGCGCAAGTCGCGCTGCACGATGGCCTCGACCTTGGCCAGATCGGCGCGCGTGTCGACACCCTGAAGTTCCTCAGGGTCGGAGGACTCGAGCGCCACGCACACGTGCCCGGCGGCGCGGGCCGCGGCGACCACGCCGGTCAGGTAGTACTCCTGCTTGGCATTGGCGTTGCCAAGGCTGGCGAGCAGGTCCCACGCGACGCGGGCATCCAGCGCCATGACGCCCCCGTTGCACAGCTCAATGGCGCGCTCCTCGGGGCTCGCGTCGCGGAACTCGACGATCCGCTCGAGCCGGCCCATCCTATCGGTGACAAGCCGGCCGTACATGTTGGAGCCGGTCACCCGCATGCCAAGCACGGCCACGGCGGCGCCCGCCTGGCGGCGCGCCTCGACCAAGCGTGTCATGGTCGCGGCGCTCGTCAACGGGTCGCCGCCGAACAGCACCAGCACATCGCCGACGAAGCCCGCCATCGCGTCGCGCGCGGCAAGCACCGCATGGCCCGTCCCGAGTGGCGGATCCTGCACGACGGTCGGCACCGGCGCGACGGCTTCGGCCACCGGCGCGCCTTCGCGGCCGACGACCACGACGATGCGGCCGGGCTTCAGGGCTTCGACGCTGGCCAAGAGGTGCCGAATCATCGGCCGCCCGGCCACCGGATGCAGCACCTTGGGCAGCGTCGACTTCATGCGCGTGCCCAGGCCCGCCGCCAGAATCACCGCGGCGATCGCTCCATCCTTCACGGCGCAACCAACGTCAGGATCTCGGAATCAGGATCGCGATGGAGGGAACCTGCCATACTTTGCCGTTTAAGCCAAAGCGCTTCGATGTGCCAGAGAGTGACATCGCGCCCCGCGCCAGCCATGGTTAAGCAACACCCGGACCATTCGTCCAGACCCGTCAAGATCGGCCGAGTCTTTTGAAAATTCGTGACTTTCCGGCGACAGGTCGAGGGCGATGAGCCAAGCCCTGCCATCGTCGGGACGCTCGGCGCTGGTCACCGGCGCCAGCTCCGGCATCGGGCGCGCCACGGCGCTCCTGTTGGCCCGCGACGGGGCCGCGGTGGCCCTCCTGGATCGTGACGAGAATAGGATCCGCGCCACGGTCGAGGCAATTCGCCAAGCGGGCGGTCGAGCCGAAGCCGTCGTCGCCGATGTCCGCCAGCGCGACCTGGTTGGGCGGGGGCGTTATGGAGGCATCGGCTGCCTTAGGCCCGTTGACGATCCTGGTCAACAACGCCGGGGTCGCCGGAAACAACGCGCTGCTCGAGGCGATCGACGCCGAGGTTTTCGGGCGGATGTTCGGTGTCCACGTGGAAGGCGCCCTGATCTGCCTGCAGGCCGTGGTCGGAGCCATGAAGGCCGCGCTCTGGTGCCGCATCGTCAACATCGCGTCGAACTGGGGCCAGCTCGGCTTCGGGCGGTCGTGCCACTACAGCGGGGCCAAGGCGGCCCTGATCGCGTTCGCCAAGTCCTGGGCGCGCGAGCTGGCGCCGTGGAACGTGCGCGCCAACGCCGTGGCGCCCGGCATGGTACGTACCGCCATGACGCTGGCCTACGGCGAAAGCGCCGTGAGGGAGGAGGGCGAACTGACCCTGCTGAAGCGTTACGCCGAGCCCGGTGAGATCGCCGCGACCATCGCCTTTCTGGTGGAGCCGGAAGGCGACTACTTCACGGGCCAGCTTCTGTGCCCGAACGGCGGCGATCCCATCGTCGGCATTTGACGCCGTCATGACCGACGACGATCTGTGCTACTTGACGGCGACCAAGGCGGTCGCCCTTTTCAAGCGCCGTCGCCTGTCGCCGGTGGAGCTGATGGGCGCGATCATCCGGCGCTGCGAGCGGGTCAACCCGAAACTCAACGCCTTCACCTACACCTTCTTCGAGCGGGCCATGGCGGCGGCGCGCGGCGCGGAGACGCGCTACGCCATGACCGACGGACGCCTTCGCCCGCTCGAGGGTGTGCCGCTGACCGTCAAGGACGACCACGACGTCGAGGGCGAAATCACGACCCACGGGTCTCGCATCTTCGCCGAAAAGGTCTCCACCAGAACGGTCGTGGCCATAGCGCGGCTGTTGCGCGCCGGCGCCATCATGCACGCGCGCTCGACAACGCCGGAGTTCGCTGCCGCGTCGATCTGCTACTCGCCGCTGTGGGGCGTGACGCGCAACCCGTGGAACCGGCGCTACTCACCCGGCGGGTCCACGGGCGGCGGCGGGGCGGCCGTGGCGGCGGTCATGACCGTCCTGTCGGACGGCGCGGACTATGCCGGTTCAGTGCGCACACCAGCGTCGTGTTGCGGCGTCTTCGGCTTCAAGCCGCCGCGCGGGCGCATCCCCACCAGGCCGCCGTGGAACTTCAACGGATTTTTCTCGTTCAGGCCAATCACTCGCAGTGTAGCCGACGGCGCCCTCATGACCAATGTCATGGCCGGCCCCCATGGGAGCGACGTCACGGCCCTGCCGAAGCCGCGCCGTCTGGGGCCGACGTTTGACCCCATCAAGGGCTGGCGGGCCGCCTACTCCCTCGATCTTGGCTTCTGCGAGGTGCACCCCGACGTACGACGCAACACGCTGGCCGCGGTCGAGACGTTCCGAGAACTCGGCTGCACGGTCGAGGAGGCGAGTCCGAGCTGGAAGTGGCAGGTTCGCGAGGCCTGGCTGGCCAATCATGTGGCCTTCATGGACGCGGATCCGGATTGCTTCGTTCCCCGGCACAAGCGCCATCTACTGTCGGACTACATCCAGGGCTACGCCCGGAAGAAGCCGACCCGCCATTCGCTGACGTTCGGTCAGGGAGTCGCGTACCGCGCCGCAATGTGGGCGACGCTGGGGCCGATCCTGGAACGGAACCACGTGTTCCTGTGCCCCACGCTGGCCGTGCCGGCGGTGCCCGCGACGCTTTCGCCCGTGGCCAAGGAGTTCCGCATCAACGGCAAGCCCATCGACCCGGGCCTCGACTGGCTGATGACCTACCCGTTCAACGCCCTGCCGACACTTCCCGTCGCCTCGGTGCCCTCGGGCTTCGCGCGGACGGGCGTGCCCACGGGCCTGCAGATCGTTGGTCGGCCCTTTGACGACGCGAGCGTGTTTCTCGCCGCGGCCGCGTTCGAGAAGGCGCGGCCCTGGCGCGGCGAGCGGCCATGGCTGTAGTGTTGCGCGCCATGAGCGACCATCACGATCACCACAGACGCGCGGGCCGCAGCGATATCGAGTTGCGCGTACGTGCCATGGAGCAGTTGCTGGTCGAAAAGGGTCTGGTCGACCCGATGGCGCTCGATGCTATCGTCGACCAGTACGAGACCAAGGTCGGCCCGCGCAACGGCGCGCGGGTCGTGGCGCGGGCCTGGACCGACACGGCCTACAAGCGGCGGCTGCTTGACGACGCGACGGCCGCGATCCGTGAGCTCTGCTACGGTGGCAGCCAGGGCGAACAGATGGTCGTGGTCGAGAACACGCCTGCCGTGCACAACGTCGTCGTGTGCACGCTGTGCTCGTGCTATCCGTGGCCCGTGCTCGGCCTGCCGCCCGTCTGGTACAAGAGCGCGCCCTATCGCAGTCGTGTGGTCATGGACCCGCGCGGCGTGCTGGCGGAGATGGGGTTGCGGGTTCCGGACACGACCGAACTCCGCGTCTGGGACAGCAACGCCGAGCTGCGCTACATGGTGCTGCCGCGACGACCCGCCGGAACCGAAGGGCTCCACGAGGATGCGCTTGCCGCCTTGGTCACGCGCGACGGCATGATCGGCGTCGCGGCGGTCTGAGCCATGAACACGATCCACGACATGGGGGGCATGCACGGCTTCGGTGCCGTCGTGCGCGAGGCGAACGAATCACCCTTTCACGCGGATTGGGAGCGGCGCGTGTTCGCCCTGGCCACCGCGATACCCTTCGCCGTGCCTTTCAACGACGACAGCCTGCGTCCGGCCATCGAAAGCATCCCACCCGAGCGCTACTTGGCCTCGACCTACTACGAGCTGTGGCTCGAGGCGATGACCAAGATCCTGGTCGGTCGGGGTTTGCTGTCGAGGGACGAGATCGCCTCCGGCAAGGCGCGACCACTGCCCAAGGGGGTGGAGGTGTTCCCCGCGGTCAAGGCGGCGGATGCGTTGGCCGCCCTCGCAGACGGCTTTTCGGCGCGACGCGAGGCCGGCAAGCCAAGGCGATTCAAGGTCGGCGACCTCGTGCGCACGCGCAACGACCATCCGGCGACCCACACCCGCCTGCCCCGCTACGCGCGGGACAAGATCGGCACGATCACGCGCGACCACGGCATCATGACCTTCAGCGACGCCAACGGCCGCGGCGACGGCGAGCAACCTCAGCATGTCTACGCGGTCGCCTTCCCCATGGACGAACTGTGGGGCCCGGCGGCGCGCGGCGGCGACAAACTCTACCTCGATCTGTGGGATGACCACCTCCATCCGGCCTGACGATCCGGCGTTCCCCGAGCCCGTGTTCGCGGCGCCATGGGAGGCCAAGGCCTTCGCCATGATCATCGCGCTGCATCAGCGCGGGTTGTTCCCCTGGCGCGCGTTCCACGAGGCGTTGGCCGCCGAAGTGGCGCGCTGTGACCTCCCGCCCCAGCCCGAGAGCGGCTCGGCCTCGGTCTACTACGTGCAGTGGATGGTGGCCGCCGAGGCCGTGCTGTCACGCCTGGGTATCGTCGACGACGCGGTGATCGCGGGGCGCGCGGTCATGATCCGTGCCGAACTCGACGCCGGCGACCATGACTACGAGGCCGCGACCGGCCCGGTCGCCATCGCGCCGGCTCGTCCATGACCGCGCTCCAACCTCCGACCGTCGCTGAGGTTCACGCCGCCGCGAAGCGGGTGAAGGGTGTGGTCGTTCGCACGCCACTGCTTGAGTCACCCTTGCTCAACCGTCAACTGGGCGCTCGTTTTCTGTTCAAGGCCGAACCGTTGCAGCGCACCGGCTCGTTCAAGCTGCGCGGTGCCACGAACTTCGTCGCCGCCATGACGCCGGAGGAGCGCGCACGGGGAATCGTCGCCTATTCTTCGGGGAACCACGCCCAGGCCGTGGCAGCGGCGGCTCACGCGGCCGGCGTATCGGCCAAGATCGTGATGCCGACCGATGCCCCACGCATCAAGCTGGAGAGCACACGCGCCTGGGGCGCCACGATCGTGACCTACGACCGCCTGACCGGTGACCGCCAGGCCATCGCTGAAGGCATCGCGAAGGCCGAGGGCCGCGTCATCGCCCCACCCTTCGACCACCCTCTGATCATCGCCGGCCAAGGCACGGCGGGTCTCGAGATCGTCGAGGACCTGCAAGCCCTGACCGTCGCGCCGGACATCGTCGCGGCGCCGTGCGGTGGTGGCGGCCTGGTTTCGGGCGTCGCGCTGGCGATCAAGGAGACTTTTCCCGAGGCGGCGATCCACGCCGTGGAGCCCGAGGCGAACGACGACACGGCCAGGTCCTGGGCCACAGGTGAACGCCAGCGTGCCGACCTGACCCGGCCGACGATCTGCGATTCCCTGCAAACGAGCATGCCCGGCATGCTCACACTCACCATCAACTGGCGGCTGTTGGCAGGCGTGGCGACAGTTAGCGATTCGGACGTGCGTGCCGCCGTGCGCCTGGCGTTCGAGTTCCTCAAACTGGTGGTCGAGCCGGGCGGTGCCGTGGGCTTTGCGGCCGCTTTGTCTGGGCGCTTCCCCACCGCCAGCAAGACCGTGGTCGTCCTGCTGTCCGGCGGCAACGTGGACGCTGAGCGGTTCGCCGACTGCCTGCGGCCGTAGGTGAGAACGTCGGCGGAATACTCCCCCACTGAAGCGTGTCAACGGCGGCGGGATATTGGGCCACTGTGGCGGAGCAAGAAGGGGCCACGCGGTGTTTGCAGCTTGTCCCGGTAGTCCATGGGAGGGACCCGCGCGCGGCGCGGCGTGCCTCTCGATGGGCT
>VGDP01000019.1 GCA_016869675.1 Alphaproteobacteria bacterium
ATCACGAACTCGCTCCAGGGACGGGCATCTCTAGATAGCACGGCCCTGGGCCGTGCCACTACGGCGTCGCGCCCGGTTCGCCCCCGGCCATGCCCGAGAACAACTCGCCGAGGTTCTGGCCATTGAGCGTGTGATTGCCCGCCGGATCGAGCGCGACGCGGTAGGCCAGGACCGGCGCGCCATCGGCCGCCGTCTCGGGCGCGCCGAGCGACTGCAGCAGGCTGAAAAAGAACCCCGCCTGTTGGGCCTCGGCGTCTTCGGGGTTGGCGGTCAAGGTGGCGATCGCCGACTCGAGGCCCGAGGCGAACAGGGTGAAGCCGCCGACCACGCCGCCAGTCGCGTTCGGATCGCCGGCGATCGTGCCGCTGCCGTAGAGTTTGGCCCCGGCCATCGCCAGGTCGAGCGCGCCGATCTTCACCTCGGTCGCGGACTGCGCGAACAGCGCCGGCAGTTGCGCCAGTGCCTGGGAGCCCGTGGCGTCGGGCGCCACCGCCGCCATCGCGCCCGCCGCGACCGCCATGACGTAAAGCCGCGCCGCCGGCAACCGTTCCACGTTGATCTCCAGGTTGACGACATCGGGCACCAGGGGCGAGGCCGCCTCGCCGGTGGCCTGCAGCCCATCGTGGCGGTAGCTCAGGTGGAGCCGGGCCAGCTCCCCGTCCAGATCGGTCACGTCCGACGCGAGCCCCAGGCGGTCAATGATGACGCCGCCGGCGCCGGTCGGATCCATGATCGTCAGGTTCTCGAGCGTCACGTCGGTGCTGGCGTCGGCGATGATGTCGCCGAGCGCGGTCGGCAGGAACGACAGGTCGAGCGGCGCGGCCGGCGTACCGTCGGCGTTCGGTTGCCCGGCCTCGCCCAGGGCGGCAAAACCCTGGTTCAGCTTCAGCATCGCGGCGCGATCCAGCGCGCGCACGGCGCTGGTGCCCGCCAAGAACCCGAGCCGCACGATCTCGTGACCCTGGCCGTCGCTGATCGAGAGGCCATCCAGCAGGAACGCACTCGGCCCGGTGACCTTGGAGTCGTTCGACGGTGTCAGCGCGGCCTCGTAGGCGGCGAGCACAGCACGCGCCTCGAAACCGCTATCGGGGAACGTGACCACCACGTCCGCCAGCCTGAGCTTCTGATCCAGGTAGCCGCCGGTCACCGGGGCCCAGGTGCCGGTGAAGGAGGACTCGCCCACCGTGGCGTGGCCGATCTCGGCGCCGGTTTCGTCGGCGACGGTGATCAGTCTCGGCAGCGTCAGGGCGACATCGTAGACATCGGGGCCCTCGGGCGTCAGGTCGGCCTCGATCGTGCCGAGACGGATCGTGCCGCCCTCGGCCAGGGTCATGGCGACGTCGGGAATGACCACATGGAAGCCGGTGCCGCCTTCGTCGATGGCGATCGGACCGTGGCGCAGACTGGCGTCGGGCGCGCTCATGGTGTCGAGCTGCCCGACGATGTGCCCGTAGAGCGCGCGCCCGGCCTCGGACAGGCTTTTGGGGGCCGTTTCTGCCCGCGCCACGCCGAAGCCGGCGAGACCGATGGCGGCGATGACGGGAAAAATACGTCGCATTGATTACGTCCTGTTGAGGCCTTCGGTGGCGGCCCGAGCGATGCCGGGCATCCCTTGTCAGGTTTGATCCATCATGAGATACTCTTTGTTAACCTTGCATTAACAAATGGACGCCAGTCTTCAACTCACGCATGCGTGGTTCTTCGCCGGATCGGCAAGGCTGGGCGACCGGTCAGGCATTCCATGCGAAGGGGTTTCCGGCGTCAAGCCGCCGACCAGGGTTTTCCAGGGTCGGGGGCTACGGTAGGAAGCAAGAGGTCCCGGGTCGGGTCACGAGTGACCCTGATCACTGGACGGCGGTGGATGGCGTGCCAGAAGAAGCGTAGTTTGGGCGCGATCCAGGGACAGCCAGTTCACCTCGCGCTTGGTCTGTCAACGGCAAACGGAGAATGACATGCTGCGTCAGGTCATGAAGGTCGTTAAGGCGAAGGCTCGCACCATTGTGGGCGATGAGTCCGGCGTTACGGCAATCGAATACGGCTTGATCGCCGCCGCGATCGCGATCGCGATCATCTCGGCGCTGATCATTCTGGGCGGCGACATCACCGACATGTTCACCGCGACGCCGGAAGCCTCGGATCAGGCGGAGGGCGGCTAGGCCGTCACGACGGTTCACGGAACACGGGCCGGCACGGCGACGGGCCGGCACGTTGCATTTCCTGGCCCCGGCGCGCGCGTTCAGACGACGATGTAGACCTTGCGCACGGTCTCGTGGACCGTGCAGCGCCCGCGCCAACCGGCCGGGAACCAAGCCGTGGTACCAAGCGCGATCGCGATGACCTCGCCGTCGTCGTGGGTGTAGGTCGCCCGGCCGGTCAGGAAGTGGCAGAACTCGGCGCGATCGACCTCGCAGCGCCAGGTGCCGGGCGAGCATTCCCACACGCCGCTTTCGGGAAAGCCGCTGGCCGCGAGATCCAGCAACGTGCCGCGCGTCTGCGACACCGGCGTGCCGATGGGCGACGCTACCGGGCCCCAGTCCTTGAGCGCGCCCGAGTCCAGGCCGCGCGCGTTCTCGATCAGGGCGACCGTGTTCACCATCGTGCTATCCTTTGCTTCGCAGCAGGGTATCGAGCAAGGTCGCGGCCTTGCGCCGGCCGTCGGCGCCGCGCATGTGCGAGGCCGTGGCTGCCAGCTTCGCGGCGATGCTCTTGTCGGTCAGCAATGTCCGGATCGCGGCGCCCAGGCTCTCAGCCGTCCAGTCGTAGCGGTGCAGCTTCAGCCCGTGTCCCGTCTCCTGGACACGGGTGGCGTTGTCGTGGCCGTCCCAGCAGTAGGGCATGATCAGCGCCGGCTTGCCGAAGTAGAGGCACTCCGTGAAGCTGTTGTTGCCGCCGTGGTGGATGACCGCGTCGACCTGCGGGATCACCGAGGGCTGTGGGAAGAACGGCGCCAGATGCACGTTGCCCGGCACGTCCGGGTACGCCGCCAGATTGTCGCCCACGTTCATCAGCACGCGGATCGGCAGGCCGCCGAAGGCCGCGATCAGGCGCTTCATCAGGTCGACGTCCGACGATCCCAGGCTGCCGAAGCTGACATAGACCAGTGGGTCCGATCCGCCCTTGGCGAAGGTCGGGATCGTGTAGGGCTTTTCCTCCCGCACGCAGCCTTCCAGATACTGAAACCGCTTGGGGTCGAGCGCGTGGCGGCGCTTGAACGTCACCGGCTCCGGATAGAGCAGCAGGTTGAGCCAGGGCGAAGGCTCGAAAAATTCGCCGGTCGGATAGGGCGGCTGGTCGCGCGTCGCCAGGAACGCGCTGAACCGGTCGTGGATCGGCTTGATCACCTCGCGGAATCGGTTCCGGTAGCGCTCGAAGCACGCCTTGTCGTTCTCGCCGCAGCCGGACAGGTGCGGCGGGATGTCCGGGTCCTCGATCTCGTTTTCGCTGCAGCTGATGATGCGCACCCAGGGCACGCCGTAGGCCTTGGTCGCGGGGAACAACACCACGTTGTCGATGCAGATCAGGTCCGGCTTGATGGCGGCCAGGGTCTGCGGCAATTCCTTCTCGGCCCACACCGAGGTCTCGACGATGGCGTCCCAGCACGCCTTCACATAGGTGTCGATCTGCTCGTAGGCCGAGGTACGGAAGGCGGGAAGCTGGGCGGTGATGAAGTCCTGCCAGTACTGCGCCGATTGCTCGGCCGACATGGGTTCGGACATGTGGATGAGCCGTTCCTCGAAGCCGTAGGCCTCGAACGTGCCCTTGAACGCCACGTCGGCGACGAACACGGGGCGGTGTCCCAGATCGCGACAAGCCTGGGCGATGCCCACCGAGTTCAGCGCCGGTCCCAGCGCCGCCTCGGGAAAGAACACTATGGTCTTCGCTGCCGCCATGGGCCGATCCCCCAGCATCGTCGTCGATCGCCGGCGGACCATAGCCAACGCCCCGCGACGCGCCAAGGGGGCCGGCCACCTTAAGGAAGGGGCAACCAAGCCGGCACCACAATGGCGGCCAGTGTCATCGGCAGCGGCGCCCGCATGTCCTTTTCCACGCTGATCGGCCTGTTCGCCAGCTTCGCACTCTGCGCGGCGGCGATCGTGGCCAGCGCCAACGACGTCACCCTGTTCGTCAGCGGGCCTTCGCTGATCCTGGTGATCGGCGGCACCATGGGCTGCGCCTTCGCCAGCTACCAGGCGCACAGCGTGCTCCTCGCCCTGGCCGAGCTAGGCCGCATCGTGCTGGCCCAGCGCAACATGCGCCGGCAGTTGCCCATCGAGGTCGGCCGCGTCGTGCGCTGGGCCTACTTGGTGCGCGGCAAGGGCCTCAAGGCGCTGGAGCACGAGATCAAGAAGCAGAAAACGCCCGATCCGTTCCTGGTCTACGGCATCGACCTGGTGCTGGCGGCCTACGCCGCCGACCAGGTGCGCGAGATGCTGGTCAACGCCGCCCAGTCGCGCTTCGAGCGCAACACGGTACCGGCCAGCGTGCTGCGCAGCATGGCGGCCACGGCGCCGGCCTTCGGCATGATCGGCACCCTGGTCGGCATGGTCATCATGCTGAACAACCTGGTCGAGGACCCGAGCCAGCTCGGCTCCGGCCTCGCCGTCGCCTTGATGACCACGCTCCACGGCCTCCTCCGGGCGCGCCTGGTGTTCCTGCCGGCGGCGAGCCGGCTGCAGCAGACCGAGGAGATCGAGCGCTTCCGCAGCTACGTCGTCGCCGAGGGCCTGGCGCTGCTGGCCGACCAGCAGAACCCACGCATCATGCAGGACCGGTTGAACAGCTTCCTCGACCCCGCGCTGCACTTCCAGATCGACGAGGCGCACAACAACCACGCGCCGCCGGGCCGGTCGCTGCCGTCGCACGACCGCGCGCCCAAGGGCAAGGCTCCGGCGCGCGCCAAGGCGCCCAAGGCCATGGAGCCGGCATGATCCTGCGCCCCTCGGGGGCCCGCGTCGGTCTGCTGGCCCACCGCCCGACGCCGATCCGACCGAGCGGCGAATTGGACGCGTGGCTGGTCAGCTACGCCGACATGGTGTCGCTGCTGCTGGCGTTCTTCGTCGCCATCGTCGCCATTGTCGGCATGGACGAGCCCTCGCTCGAGGCCATGGTCACCAGCTTCGTCGCCGAGACGGGCGGCGGCGACAACCGTGCCGCCGGCGGCCGCGAGGCCCGCGATCTGAGCCGCGAGGTGCGGGCGTCCATCGCGCAACTGCCCTTCGGCAAGGACGCTTCGGTGATCGACGGCGACGGCACGGTCGCCATCGAACTGCCCGGCACGCTGGTGTTCGCGCGCGGCGCCGCCGATTTGAACCCCGAGGCGGTCGATACGCTGCGCGCCGTGGCCGACGTGCTGCGCGGGCCGGACTGGCGCCAGTGGACCGTCGCGATCGAGGGCCACAGCGACGACACGCCGATGATGACCACCCGCTTCCCGACCCCGTGGGAGCTGTCGGCCGCGCGCGCCACCGCCGTGGTCCGTCTGCTCGAGGCCTTCGGCGTCGCGTCCGCGCGGCTCAGCGCCGTGGGCTATGGCGCCGCGCGGCCCTCGACCGTGCCTGGCACCGGGCGCGACCCCGCGGCCAACGACCGCGTCGTCATCGTCGCGACGCGCTGAGCATATCCACGGCTGTATGCACGCGCACGCCGCCGCCCTTGACTGGCGGCGGTCGGCTGGGCGACGCTTGATGGTCCGCGCCAGGGCGCGCGGCACTCCCATCCCCAGCGGGCGGATCCATCATGCAGTTCGCAGCACCCGATAGCCTGGACAAGGCGGTCAAGCTCCTGAAGAAGCTCGGCACGACGCGCATTGTCGCCGGCGGCACCGATCTTCTGGTCCAGATGAAGTCGGGCTTCGCCGCCCCCGACCTGATCGTCGACATCAAGCGCATCGACGAGGCGCGCCAGATCACCGAGGAAGCGGGCGGCTTCCGCATCGGCGCCGCGGTGTCGTGCTTCGAGATGGGCGAGCACGCCGGCCTGCGCAAGGCGTGGCCGGGCGTGGTCGAGGCGGCGCGCCTGATCGGATCGACCCAGATCCAGGGCCGCGCCACCATCGCGGGCAACCTGTGCAACGCCTCGCCGGCCGCCGACAGCGTGCCGGCGCTGATCGCCGCGGGCGCCATCGCCACGGTGGTCGGGCCCAAGGGCCGGCGCGACGTGCCGGTCGAGACGATCGCCACCGCACCGGGCAAGACCTCGCTGGCCAAGGGCGAGCTGGTCGCGTCGATCCTGCTGCCGGCCCGGCCGGCGCGCGGTGGCGATGCGTACCTGCGCTTCATTCCGCGCACCGAGATGGACATCGCCGTGGTCGGCGCGGGCGTCGCGCTCGCGCTCGACGGTTCGGGCACGTGCGTCAAGGCGCGTGTGGCGCTGGGCGCGGTCGCGGCGCGCGCGCTGCTGGTCGACGACGCGGCCAAGGCCCTGATCGGCACCAAGGTCGACGCCGACGCCCTGGCCAAGCTGGCGGCGGCCGCGTCGGCGGCGTGCAAGCCGATCGACGACAAGCGCGGCACCAAGGAGTTCCGCATCCAGGTGGCCGGCGTGCTGGCACGGCGCGCCGCCGAAACGGCACTGCAGAGGGCAAGGGGCTAGATCATGGCGGGCATCCACGTCACCACCACCATCAACGGCGACACGGTCGAGTACGTCTGCCAGCCGGACGAGACGCTGCTCGACGTGCTGCGCGACCGGCTCGGCCTGACCGGCGCCAAGGAAGGCTGCGGCACCGGCGATTGCGGCGCGTGCAGCGTCACACTCGACGGCCGGCTGGTCTGTTCCTGCCTCGTCCTCGGGGCCGAGGCCGAGGGCCGCGCCATCGCCACGGTCGAGGGCCTGGCGGACGGCGAGACGCTGCACCCGCTGCAGCGCAAGTTCCTGGAGCACGCAGCGCTGCAGTGCGGCGTGTGCACGCCCGGGTTCCTGGTCGCGGCCAAGGCGCTGCTGGACCGCAACCTGAACCCGACCGAATCCGAGGTCCGCTACTGGCTGGCCGGCAACCTGTGCCGCTGCACCGGCTACGACAAGATCGTCCGCGCCGTGCTGGACACCGCCGCCGAGATGAGGGAGAGCCGCAATGCCGCTTGACGCCGCCGATCGCCCCAAGACGTCCTTCAAGCAAGTCGGGACCCGGCCGCTCAGGCCCGACGGCATCGACAAGGTCACGGGCCGCGCCCGCTTCGGCGCCGACGCCAACGCGCCGGGCATGCTGATCGGCAAGATCCTGCGCAGCCCACACGCGCACGCGCGCATCCGCAAGATCGACGCGTCCAAGGCGCTGGCGTTGCCGGGCGTCAAGGCCGTCGTCACCAAGGACGACTTCGCGCCGCGCGACGACGACCTGGCCGACGTGCTGGTCAACGTCATGGCGCGCGACAAGGCGCTCTACCATGGCCACGCGGTGGCGGCCGTTGCCGCGACGTCGGTCCAGGTGGCGCGCAAGGCGCTGGCGCTGATCGCGGTCGACTACGAGGTGCTGCCCCACGTCACCGACGTGGACGAGGCGATGAAGCCGAACGCACCGGTGATCCGCGACGGCCTGATCACTAAGGGCGTCGACCCGGCGCTGACCAAGGCCTCGAACGTGGCGGAGCGCTACGAGTTCGGCCACGGCGACGTGAAGGCCGGCTTCGCCCAGGCCGAGGTGGTGGTCGAGCGCGAGTTCAAGACCGAGGCGACCCACCAGGGCTACATCGAGCCCCACGCCTGCCTGGCCAACGTCGGCTCTGACGGCACCGGCGAACTCTGGGTGTGCACCCAGGGCCACTACATGGTGCGCGACAACTGCGCGCGGCTTCTGGGCATGGACCTGAGCAAGCTGCGCGTCACGGCCTCCGAGATCGGCGGCGGCTTCGGCGGCAAGACCACCGTGTTCATCGAGCCGGTGGCGTTGGCGCTTTCGCGCAAGGCGGGCCGGCCGGTCAAGCTGGTCATGACGCGCGACGAGGTGTTCCTGGCCACCGGCCCGACCTCGTCGACCAGCATGATGGTCAAGATCGGCGCCAAGAAGGACGGCACGATCGCCGCGGCCGAGGCGCTGTTCAAGTACCAGGGCGGCGCGTTCCCCGGTTCGCCGGCGCAGTTCGGCGCCATGACCGCGTTCGCCTGCTACGATCTGAAGAACGTCAAGGTCATCGCCTACGACGTACTGTGCAACCGTCCCAAGCAGGCGGCGTACCGCGCGCCCGGCGCGCCCATGGCGGCCTTCGCGGTCGAGAGCGTGATGGCGGAACTCGGCGCCAAGCTCGGTCTCGATCCTATCGACTTCCGGCGGCGCAACGCGGCGAAGCAGGGCACCAAGGCGGTCTATGGCCCGACATTCGGCCCGATCGGCTTCGTCGAGACGCTGGACGCGGTCAAGAACCACCCGAACTACAAGAAGCCGCTGAGCAAGAACCAGGGACGCGGCATCGCGTCCGGCTTCTGGTTCAACTTCGGCGGTCAGACCTGCGTGTCGCTGAACATCGGCACGGACGGCACGGTCAACCTGGCGCTCGGCACCCCCGACATCGGCGGCAGCCGGGCCTCGATGGCTATGATGGCCGCCGAGGAGCTGGGCATCCCCTACGACCAGGTGCGCGCGGTCGTCACCGACACCTCGTCGCTCGGCTACAACGACGTGACCGACGGCAGCCGCGTGACCTTCGCCGCCGGGGCCGCGACCATCCACGCCGCGCGCGACGCGGTGCGCAAGCTGTGCGCCCGCGCCGCCCGCACCTGGGGCATCCCCGAGGACGCGGTGGTCTGGGAGAACGGCCACGCCAAGCCCGCCGGCGCCAACGCCGGCAACCACAAGCCGCTGTCGCTCAAGGAGATCTCGGGCAGCGCCGGTTCGACCGGCGGGCCGATCGCCGGCCACCACGAGTTCAACGCCGAGAACGCCGGGCCGAGCTTCGCCACCCACGTGGTCGACGTCGAGGTCGACCCCGAGACCGGGCGGACCACCGTGCTGCGCTACCTGATCGCCCAGGACGCCGGCAAGGCGGTGCACCCGTCCTACGTCGAGGGGCAGTTCCAGGGCGGCGCGGCTCAGGGCGTGGGCTGGGCGCTGAACGAGGAGTACGTCTACGGCAAGGACGGCCGGCTGCAGAACGCCGGCTTCCTCGACTACCGCATCCCCGTCGCGTCCGACATGCCGATGATCGACACGATCATCCTCGAGGTGCCCAACCCGGGGCACCCCTACGGCGTGCGTGGCGTCGGCGAGACCTCGATCGTGCCGCCGCTCGCCGCGGTGGCCAACGCGGTCTCCGACGCGGTCGGGGTGCGGCTTTCCTCGGTGCCCTACTCGCCGCCCAAGGTGCTGAAGGCGCTGAACGGGCGCATGAAGGCCGCGGCCGAGTAGGAGCCCGGCTTGGTCCAGGTGCGGATCGGTGGCCCGCTCGCCTCCATGGCGGGCGGGCTCACCAGATTCGAACTCGAGGCCAGCAATATCCGCGAGATCCTGACCGGGCTCGGCGAGGCGTGCCCCCGGCTGAAGCCCGTGCTCGAGCAGGGGGTCACGGTCGCCATCGACGGCGAGCTCTACCGCAACGCCTGGTTCCAGCCGGTCAAGCCCGACAGCGAGATCTACATCCTGCCGCGCATGGCGGGCGGCTGAGCCTCATGGATGATGGCGCGCTGCTCGACGCTCTGGGCGCGCGGTCGGGCATTGTGTGCGTGGTCGGCGCCGGCGGCAAGAAGTCGATCATGGCCGCGCTCGCGGCCGCCCACCCCGGGCGCGTCGGTCTCAGCGCGACCACCCGCTTCCCGCCTTTGCCAGCGGGCGTCGGCGACGTCCGCCTGACCCTCGACGACCCCGCGTCCGAGGACGGGGTCGTGGCGGTCGCGCGCGAACATCGCGTCGTCGTGTTCACCGGGCCGGCCAGCGGCGTCGACCGCCTCGAGGGGCTGCCACCCGCCACGATCGCCGCCCTGCACGAGGCCGCGGGTTTCGACCTGACCGTGGTCAAGGCCGATGGTGCCCGCATGCGCTTGATCAAGGCACCGGGCGCCGGCGAACCACGCCTGGTGCCCGGCGCGACGACGGTCCTGCTCGTGGTCTCGGCGCGCGCCGTGGGCCGGCCGCTCGACGATCGCGTGGCCCATCGGCCCGAGCGCATCGCGGCGTTGACCGGCACGGGCCTTGGCACGGCCATCGCGCCGGCCACGGTCGCCCGCCTGCTGGTCGTGCTGGCGGCATCGCTCGCCCATGGCGGCACGGCGCGGGTCATCCCGGTGATCAACATGGCCGACGACGACACGCTGTGCGCGACGGCGCAGGCGATCGCACGCGAGAGCCTGTGCAACCGACCGATGTTCGACCGGATCATCGTTTCATCCTTCGTCGGCGAGCCCGCGATCCTCGTCATTCAACCCTGACCCTCGGGGCCGGCGGCGGCTTGGGTGGTCGCGTTCGGGTGTCGTGTCGTGATGAGTAATTGTGAATAATTCTTATGATCCCTTTATGGAGCCCCATGGTACCTGGTCCGGCGCCAACGCGACCGGGTCGAGGCCGGGCAGCGGTTTCACTTGGGAGATCGCCATGCCGCACGCCGCCCTTGCTCTTGCATTCGTCGTTATGGTCGCCGTCACGCTGACCGTCGCAATACCGGCCCGCGCCGAGCCGCCCGGTCTCCACGGTACGTTGACGCTCGAACTTCAGGACGACGCGACGATCGCCTCGGAGGATGACGGCGCCGAGATCAACGACGTCGCCGCAACCGTCGAGGCGGGGCTTGCGCTGAGCCTGACCGGGACGCTGGCGATCCGCACCGACCTGGTCGGCGAGTCGGTCACGGGCCCGGAACCCTTCGAGGATCGGGTCGTCGAGGACATGGGCGCGTACGTCAAGACCCTGTACCTGGAGTACGCGACCGACTCGCTCCAGCTCTACGCCGGCAAGTTCAACCCGCCCTTCGGCGTCGCGTGGGACATCGCGCCCGGGCTCTACGGCGCCGACTTCGCCGAGGACTACGAGCTGACGGAGCGTCTGGGCTTTGGCGGTTCCGTCGTGGTCGCGCCGCCGTCGTGGGGCGCGCCGCGCCTGGGTGCCGCCGCGTTCTTCGCCTACACCACGAGCCTCGCACGATCGCTGTTCGAGGATCGCGGCAGCCTCGACCGCGACGATGGCGGGCCCAGCAACACGGGCGATCCCGCGTCGTTCGCCCTGACGCTCGACGGCGCCATCCCCATGGTGCCCGACTACGCCTACCACGCGGCGTTCAGCCGCCAAGCGGCTGGGCGTGGCGACGTCGACCACGAGATAGGCGCCGCGTTCGCACTTTACGGTTCCTCGCCCCTGCCCCAAGGCGTGACCGTGAGCCCGGTCGTCGAGTTGGTCGTGCAGGAGAATGACGAGACCGGCGCCGATGACGCAAGCTACTTCACGCTGGGCGCCGCGTTCGCCATCGAGCGCGGGACCGTGTCGGTGGGCGGCACGCTGCGCGCGGTCGACGTCGCTGGCGGCGCCGATCTGGACGACACGCTCGCGCAGATCGGCAGGGCGTACGACGTGGGCTACGGCTTCGCCGTGGAGATCGGGTACAAGACCGTCGAGGAGGCGGAGGTCAACTCGGACGTCGTGGGTGGCTTGGTCAGCTACGACGTCGAGTTCTGATCGCCGCCCGTTTCAACAGAGGCGATGGTGATCATCATGGGCGAACTCGACGGACAGCGCGTCTTCCTGACCGGCGCGGCCGGCGGCATCGGTCGGGGCCTGGCCGAGGCGTTCACGGCCGCGGGCGCCGTGCTGGGCGCGGCCGACCGGGTCGAGCCGCGCGGCACGGCCGCGTGGGCGCGCCAGCTCGACGTCACCGACGGCGCCGCCGTGGGCGCGGCGATCACCGCGTTCGCCGCCGCGGCCGGCGGGCTGGACCTGGTGGTCAACGCGGCGGGCGTCATCTCGTTCGCGCCAGTCGTCGAACTCGAAGCGGCGGAGTGGCGCCGCGTGCTCGAGGTCAACGCCACCGGCACCTTCCTGGTCGATCAGGCAGCGGCGCGCCACATGCTGGCCCACGACATCAAGGGCTCGATCGTCAACGTCGCGTCGATCTCGGGCAAGGTGGGCGATCCCACTCTCGCCCACTACGCGGCGTCGAAGTTCGCGGTCATCGGGCTGACCCAGGCGCTGGCGCGCGAACTGGCGCCCCACGGCATCACAGTCAACGCGCTGTGCCCCGGCGTGGTGGCGACGCCGATGATCGAGGCCAACCTGAAGGCGTGGATCATGACCATGGAGCAGCTGATCGCGCCGCAGGCGATCAAGCGCACCCAGACACCCGCCGAGATGGCGCAGGCCATCATGTTCATGCACCGCTGCCGCGCGCTGACCGGGCAATCGATCAGCGTCGACGGCGGCACGTACTTCCACTGACTCCGGGGATCAGCGCCGCTTGGTGAAGGGCCGTCGGGGCGGGGCGGAGCCGGGTGCGGGTGCGCGCTCGTCCTTGTGGCGGAACACGACCCGGCCCTTGTCCAGGTCGTAGGGCGAGATCTCGACGGTCACCCGGTCGCCCGCCAGCGTGCGGATGCGGTTCCGCTTCATGCGGCCGGCGGTGTAAGCGATTATCTCGTGGCCGTTCTCCAGACGGACGCGGAAGCGCCCATCCGGCAGGGTTTCGAGGACGTTGCCCTCGAACTCGAGTACGTCTTCCTTGGCCATCCGATCTCCCGGGCCGTTGCAGGCGGTCCGGCACCGGACGTGCGCGGACGCGGGGCGGAACATGGCCCCCAGGGCGGTCCGCGTCAACCACCCGATAGGCACCCTTTCCGCTCACGCCCGATCGACGCGGCAGGTGAAGCAGCCGTTGCTGGCCGAACGCACGTGCACGTAGCGGACCTCGGGCCGCGTCAGCAGCGCCTTCGCCGTGCCGTCCAGCTCGGCCACAACGACCCTCTGCTCGGTGCCGTAGACGATGCGGTCGGCCGCGTCGTAGGCGCGCACCATCGCGTGCTCGCGGCGGGCCAGCACGGGCGGCAGGCCGGCCCCGGTCCAGCGCGCGCAGGGTGCCACATGCAGGAAGACCGGTCCGGTCTCGGCGTAGCGTTGCGGCATGGGGAGCGGCCGGTACGGGGCGACCAGCATCCCATCGCCTTCGGCGATGTCGTCCAGGCAATGCCGGTACGGGTTGCCGCCACCGTCGGGGTCGCGCCGTTCGGCGGGGCGGCCGTACGCATCGGGGCCGCCGGCGCGCAAGTGCTCGGCATGGCGGTGAAGGCGATGGCGGTCATGGGCGTCTCCAGCGGTTCCGGCCACGACCATGACCGTGCGCGCCGCGCCCGGCGACCTGCTTCTTGCGCCGGCTACACTTGATCGATCAGGTGCAGGAACGATCCGGCGACGCGGCCCGCGACGATCCCTTCGTCGCCACGCCTCCGACCTTCCGCATCGGCGACGTGAAACAACGGCGCGCCGCCGCGCGACACAGCGGTCGCGTAGTGGAACTCGTGGCCGCGGAATTCCGTGCCCGCCTTGCCAAGCGGGCTGCCGGACAGGGCGACCGCCTGGCGGTAGCCCAGATGCAGCTTCGGCGCCGCAAACGAGGTGACCAGGGGCAACAGGCCCGCCATGGCGTGGCGCGCGCCCGCGCCGTCGATCAGCGTCTCGCCCAGCACCATGTAGCCGCCGCATTCCCCATAGACCGTGGCGCCGCGCGCCGCCGCCGCGCACAGGCCGGCCAGGAACCGCGCGTTGCCGGCGAGCCGGCCGGCGTGCAGTTCGGGATAGCCGCCAGGCAGCACGACGGCGTCCGCGCCCTCATCCGGCGCCTGGTCGGCCAACGGCGAGAAGGTCGCGATCGCGGCGCCCGCTTGGCGCCACGCCGCGATCTGAGCGGCATAGGAGAAGGCGAATGCCGGGTCCTGGGCCAGCGCGATACGTTGGCCCGGCGGCACCAGGCCGGTACCGGCGTACCCGGCCGCGATACGGGCCGGTCGGGCAAGCGCCTGCAAGCCCGCCAGGTCCACATGCGCCGCGATCCAGTCGGCGGCGCGTTCGATCAGAGTTTCAAGCGCCGTGTGTTCGGCCGCCTGGACCAGACCCAGGTGACGCGACGGCAGTGCGAGCGCATCGTCGCGCGGCAGCGCGCCCAGCATTCCGATGCCCGCCGCGTCGGCGCACGCCGCCGCGATGATCGCGCCGTGGCGCGCCCCACGCACCCGGTTGGCGATCACGCCGGCCACGGCGACGTCTGGCCGGTGCCGCGCGAAGCCGGCGACCAGGGCACCCGCCGAGGCGCCCATGCCCTTGGCATCGACGACCAGCACCACTGGCCAGCCGGAGCGCGCGGCCAGCTCGGCGGTCGAGCCGGCGCCGCCGGGCCCGCCGTCGAACAGGCCCATGACCCCTTCGCCCACCACCAGATCTGCGTCGGCGCCAAGCGCGCGCACGAGGTCCGCGAGCGTCGCGGGGCGCATGGCCCAGGTGTCCAGGTTGACGCAGGCACGGGCGGCGGCGGCGGCCAGGAACGCCGGGTCGATGTAGTCGGGTCCGGTCTTGAACGGAGCGATGCGGTGACCCTGGAGCGCCAATGCGCGCACCAGGCCGAGCGTGATCAGCGTCTTGCCCGAACCCGACGCCGGCGCGGCGATGATCAGGCCCGGCGCGCCCGTGCCCGTCACGAGCCGGTGTCGCGCGCGGCCTTGGCCAGAGGATCGGCCTCGAGCCGACGCCCCGTCATGGCGCCCAGCCAGTCGAGGCCCGCGCGCAGGCGCACCACGTCGCCGATCACGACCATGGTCGGCGGCTCGATGCCGGCGTCCGCGGTATCCGCCATCGCGCGCGCGAGCGTGGTCTCGACCACGCGCTGCGCCGGCGTCGTCGCCTGGGCGACGATCGCTACGGGGGTGTCCGCGTCGAGGCCGCCGGCGAGCAGGTGCGCCGCGATGGTCGCGAGGTGCTTCAGCGCCATGTAGATTACCAGCACCGGCGCGCCCTTGGCCAGCGCGGCCCAGTCGAGCCCGTCGGGCACTTCGCCGCCGGCGCCGTGGCCGGTGACGAAGGTGACCGCGGCGTTGGTGTCGCGGTGGGTGGTCGGGATGCCGGCGTAGGCCAGGCCACCGATGCCGGCGGTGATGCCCGGCACCACGCGGAACGGCACGCCGGCGGCCACCAGGGCCAGCGCCTCCTCGCCGCCGCGACCGAAGATGAACGGATCGCCGCCCTTCAGGCGCACCACGCGGCGCCCCTCGCGCGCGAGCTGGACCAGGCGCAGCGAGATGTCCGGCTGGCGGCGCGAGGCCTTGCCGCCGCGTTTGCCCGCGTACTCCAGCACCGCCTCGGGCCGCGCGAGCGCCAGCACGTCGTCGCCCACCAAGGCGTCGTAGACCACGACGTCCGCCTGGGCCAGCGCGTGGGCACCCAGCCGCGTCAGCAGCCCGGCATCGCCGGGGCCGGCGCCCACCAGCCACACCCAGCCGGGCGCGAGATCGGGCAACGATCGGCGATCCATGGCGGCGGACTATACGCTATGATCCGGCCGATCCCAGACCCCCTCGGCACATCATGGCCCGCAAACCCGACGGCGACCTGCGCAAGGGTTGGACGACTGGCGCATGCGCGACCGCGGCGGCCGCGGCGGCGTTCGAGGCCCTGGTCACGGGCCGGTTCCCCGATCCGGTCACCATCCGCCTGCCCGGCGGCCAGACGCCCGGCTTTCCCCTGGTGCGCGCCCAGGCCGGGCCGGGCTACGCGCTGGCCGCCGTGGTCAAGGACGCCGGCGACGATCCGGACGTGACCCACGGCGCCACCATCGTCGCGCGCATCGAGTCGGCGGCGCCGGGCACGGGGCTCGTCTTCCGCGCCGGCGAAGGCGTCGGCACGGTCACGCGCCCCGGGCTGCCCGTCGCGGTGGGCGAGCCGGCGATCAACCCGGCACCCCGCCGCATGATCACCGAGGCGATCGGCGCGATTGCGGCCGCCCACGGCCGCGACGCCGACGCCGTCGTCACGATTTCGGTACCGGGCGGCGCGACGCTGGCCGAGAAGACATGGAACCCACGGCTCGGCATCGTCGGTGGGCTGTCGATCCTGGGCTCCACGGGCATCGTCGTGCCGTTCAGTTGCGCCGCGTGGATCCACGCGATCCAGCGCGGCATCGACGTGGCGCGCGCCGCCGGCGCCCACCATGTGGCCGGCGCCACGGGGCGCACGTCCGAGGCCGCGGTCAAGGTGTTGCACGGCCTCGACGACGTGGCGCTCATCGACATGGGCGATTTCTGCGGCGGCATGCTGAAGTACCTGCGCCGCCACCCGGTGCCGCGCGTCACCGTGGCGGGCGGCTTCGCCAAGGTGGCCAAGCTGGCGGCCGGGCATCTCGACCTGCACTCGGGCGCGAGCCAGGTGGACACAATGCATCTGGCCGCGATGCTGGAACGGCTCGGCGCGCCAGCACCCACCGTTACTGCCGCCCGCGCCGCCGGCTCGGCCGCCGAGATCCTGGGGCTGGCGCGGGCCGGTGGCTTCGCCCTGGCCCAGACGGTGGCCGAGCAGGCGCGCGCCGTGGCGCTCGCGACCCTTGCGGGCGAGGCCGCGCTCGATATCGTGATCGTCGACCGGGACGGGAGCATCATCGCCCATGCCACGACCTAGAAACATCCTCATCCTCGGCGGCACCGGCGACGCCGCGCGCCTGGCCCATCTGGCGGTCGAGGCGTTCGGCGCCGACGCGGTGACCACCTCGCTGGCCGGGGTAACGCGGGAACCGCGACCCCTGCCGGGCCGTGTGCGCACCGGCGGTTTCGGCGGCGCCGAAGGCCTCGCCACCTACCTGACGGACCATGGGGTCGATCGCCTAGTCGACGCGACGCATCCCTTCGCCGCGACCATTTCGGCCCACGCGACCGAGGCGGCGTCCAGCGCCGGCGTGGCGCGGCTCGTGTTGATCCGGCCGCCGTGGCGGCGCGAATCCACCGACCGCTGGATCGAGGTCGACAACATGCACGAGGCGCGCTACGCGCTGGACGGGCAGGCCAACGTGGTGTTCCTCGCCGTCGGACGGAAGGAGCTCGAGCAGTTTAAGGATCTGTTGGGATTCCGCTTCCACATCCGCCTGGTCGAGGAACCGGACCGGGTGCTGCCGGTCAACGACTACAGCCTGACCATCGCGCGCGGACCCTTCACGGTCGAGGGCGAGACCGAACTGTTCAGGCGCGAGAAGATCAGGACCGTCGTCGCCAAGGCGAGCGGCGGCGGGTCCGGGTACGCCAAGATCGCCGCGGCGCGCGCACTCGGCGTGCCGGTGGTCCTGGTGCGCCGGCCACCCGCGCCGCCGGGGCCTTCGGTCGCGACGCCCGAGGACGCGCTCGCTTGGCTGCGCGACACGCCCTGACAGCAACGGCACTTCGGGCCTGACCGCCGATCGCCGACCCCCTCACCCTCCCGTCGCGTGCCGCACCGGGCCCCTCCCTCTCTCACGAGGGGCGAGGGACTTCGGGGCGCGCCCCCCCTCTCCCCTTGCGGGAGAGGGTCGGGGTGAGGGGTGACCCGAATCACCCAGACGAACCGGTCGATGCCAGTTCGAAGACGGCGAATTGCCGTGACTTACCTCAGGCTTTCGGCCGCAGCACGTGGTGGTGGCCGGCGGCGTAGAGCCGGCTGTCGTCGAACGCGCGCGCCTCTAGGACGCGCCCGACGAGAATGAGCGCCGTGCGCGTCCAGCCCTTGGCCTTCACCTTGTCCCGGATGTCGGCGAGCGTGCCGGTGACGGCGTCCTGGTCGGGCCAGCTCACCCGGTAGGCGACGACGGCCGGACAGTCGGCGCCGTAGTGCGGCACGAGCGCCCGCGCCACGCGCGCGAGATTGTTGACCGACAGGTGGATCGCCAATGTCGCGCGTGCCGCGCCCAGCGCGGCTAGGTCCTCGTCCGCCGGCATCTCGGAGGCACGCACCGCGGTGCGCGTCAGGATCACGGTCTGGCTGACGCCGGGCAGGGTCAGCTCGGCGCGCAGCATCGCCGCGGCGGCGGCGTAGGCCGGCACGCCGGGCGTCACGTCGTAGGCGATGCCGAGCGCATCGAGCCGGCGCATCTGTTCGGCGATCGCGCCGTAGAGCGATGGATCGCCCGAATGGACGCGCGCGACATCGAGCCCCTGACGGTCGGCCTCCACCATCAGGTCGACGATGGTGTCCAACGTCAGCGACGCGCTGTCGACGACGCGAGCGCCCGCCGGCGCCTCGGAAACCACCTCGGCCGGGACCAGCGAACCCGCGTAGAGCACCAGACCACACCGGCGGATCAGCGCCAGCCCGCGCACGGTGATCAGGTCGGGCGCGCCGGGGCCCGCGCCGATGAAGTGGATGGTCACGGGCCGACCCGGTAGCCGCGCGGCGTGTAGACGCGCGTGGCGCCGCCGGCCGCGAAGGCCCGCGTCGCGCGGGCGCCCACGATCACGACCGTCAGCATGTCCACGTCGTCGACAGCCAGCGCGCCGAGCGTGGTCACGCGCACCGACTCACCGGCGCGGCCCAGGTTGCGCCCCAGCACCACCGGCGTCGCCGCCGGACGATGGTCCAGCAGGATCGCGCGCGCCTTGGCCAGGCCTTCGCGCCGGCGCGCCGACACCGGGTTGTAGAGCGCGACCACGAAGTCACCTTCGGCCGCCGCGACGAGGCGGCGCTCGATCACCGGCCAGGGCGTCAGCAGGTCCGACAGGGATACGGCGCAGAAATCGTGTCCGAGCGGCGCGCCGACCCGTGCCGCCGCCGTGTTCATGGCCGAGACGCCGGGCACGACGTCGATCGCGACGCGCCGCCACGTGGGCTCGGTCGCGCGGTCCTGCAGTTCCAGCACCAGCGACGCCATGGCGTAGACGCCAGGGTCGCCCGAGCAGACGAGCGCGACCACGCGCCCAGTGGCGGCCAGGGCCAGAGCCAACGCGCAGCGTGTCTCCTCCTCGCCCAACTCGAAGGGGTGCAGCGTCGCGGCCCCGAGCAGCGGCCCCGCGAGGCCCAGGTAGCCGCGGTAGCCGGCCACATCGTCCGCCGCCCGGAGTGCGCGCGCGGCGTCGCCGGTCATGGCGCCGGGGTCACCGGGCCCCAGGCCGACCACGAGAACCCGGCCGGGCGCGCGGCCCACCGCTTCGGGCACGATCGCGCGCGGCGCGCGGGCCACCGCGCAGGTCGCCGGACCGGCGATTATCTTCGGCACCGCGAGGACACCCTCGGCGCCGGCTGCGCGCAACGCCGAGGCCTCAGCGACGCCGCGGCAGCCGACCTCGGCGTAGACCGCTTCGGACGGGTTGGCGAGCCGTGGCGTCTCGGCCTCCAACTCGGCCGCGGTGAACACGCAAAACGGCACGCCCAGCCGGTCGGCGAGCGCGATCAGCGCCGGCTCGTCCGCCTTGAGATCGAGCGAGACGACGCACGCCACCGCGCGCACCGACAGGCCGGCGCTGGCCAGCGCGCGCGCCGCCAGGGCTTCGACCGCCTCTGCCGGCGCGCCGCGTTCGCAGCCCAGACCGAGTGCCAGCACCGGCGGGTGCAGCACCAGTTCGTCGGCGCCGCCCGGCACGTCCCGGTCGGTCACGCGGATCACGGGCCCGGCGTCGGCAACGGGAAGGCCGTCCAGCCATGACGCCTCGCCCGCCTCGACGATGCGGCGCACCGGCCGGCCGGCCAGCAGCGCCGCGGTCACGCCCTTGACTGCCTCGGGGTTGGCGACGCGCCAGCCGGGTGGCGGGTCGTCGAGCGCCGCGCCGAACGCGACCTCGGAGGCAGTGGTCAGCGCGGCGTGGCCGCCGAGCGCGGCGGCGAGGTCACGCGCCAGCCGATTGGCGCCGTGATGGCCACCCAGCAGGGGCACGATGCTGGAGCCGTCCTCGGCGACCGCCAGCACCGGCGGCTCGGCGCGCTTGTCGGCGAGGCAAGGGGCGAGCGCGCGGACCACGATGCCCGCCGCGGCGACAGCGACGATGGGGGTGCCGTCGGCGAACAGCCGGCGCAGATAATCGGCCACACCATCGAAGGATTCGTCGGCGCCATCGACCCGGCCGGCGCGGCCGTGCACGCGCGCGCCGGGCAGCGCCCGCGCGATGCGCCGCCCGGTCGCCAGGCCTGACGGGCCGAGCACGACGACGGCCGGCGCCATCATCGCCACGCCTCGCCGCGCCGGTGCACCAGCACCATGGAGAAGTAGGGGGCGCTGGCCTCGGCCACGTCCGTCAGATCGCGCACGCGCTGATCGGGGCGCGAGGCGTGCTCGACCAGGCGAGCGCGGGATTCGAGGCCGAGGCGCGCGACGACCCGACGCACCGTGCCGAGGTGGCGACCGACCTTGACGATGGCGGCGGCATCGGCGCCGGCCAGCCGTGCCTCGAGCGTCGCCTCGTCCAGCGTCGCGGGCACCACCACCAGCACGTCGTTCTGCGCGGTGAGCGGCACGCCCGCCGCCGCCGGGCACGCCACCAGCGACGTCACGCCAGGCACCACCACCACGGCGAAACGGTCGGCGAGCCGGGCGTAGAGGTACTGGAACGAGCCGTAGAAGAACGGATCGCCTTCGCACAAGACCGCCACGTCGCGCCCTGCCGCCAAGTGCTCCGCGATCGTCGCGGCGGCCGGGTCGTAGACGTCGGGCGCCGGGAAGTTGCGCGGCTCGAGCGTCATGCGAATGGTGATCTCGACCTTGCCGGGTGCCAAGTGCGGCGTGACGATCGCGCGCGCCAGGCTGTCGCCCTCGGGCGGCGCCGGGTAGGCGACGACCGGGCAGCGTTCCAGCGCCCGGAGCGCCTTGAGGGTGATCAGCTCGGGATCGCCGGGCCCGACCCCCAGGCCCCACAGCGTCCCGGCCTTGCCCGACCTGGTCATGGCTTCACCGCGCGCATCTGGGTGACGGGCGCGAGCGCGCGCCAGACGAGGCCATCGCCCAGCGGCTCGGCGCGGCTTATGGCGATGCGGGCAAGCGTGCCGTCGTGGGCGGCACGGAAGGCGGCCACCGCCGCCTCGCTCTCCACCGTCACGGCGTTGGCAACCAGGCGCCCACCCGGTTTCAGCGCGGCCCAGCACGCCGCCAGCAGATCGGCGCGCACGCCGCCGCCGACGAAGACCGCGTCGGGCGGCTCGAGCCCGGCCAGGGCTTCGGGCGCGGCACCCTCGACGATGGCGAGGCCTGGCACGCCGAGCGTCGCGGCGTTAGCCGCGATGGCGCGGGCACGAGACGGCTCGCGCTCGATAGCGACCGCGCGCACGCCGCGTGCGCCGCGCATCCACTCGATGGCGACCGATCCGGCCCCGGCACCCACGTCCCACAGCACGTGGCCCGGCAGCGGCCCGAGCGCGGCAAGCGTCGCGGCGCGCACCTCGCGCTTGGTGATCTGGCCGTCGTGGACGAAGGCATCGTCGGGCAGCCCCGGCACCGGCGCCAGGACGCGCGCGCCCGCGTCCGCGACCAGATGCACCGCGAGAGTCGCCAGATCGGCGCCGCACCGCGCACCCCACGCGGCCGCCGTGGCCTCGCGCCGCGCCTCGCGCGGGCCGCCCATGTGTTCGAGCGCCGTCATCGTGCTGGCGCCGAAGCCTGCGGCGGTCAGGTGCGAGGCCAGCGCCGGCGCGGTGCCGCCGTCCTCGGCCAGCAGCAGCAGGCGCGCGCCGGGCGCCAGATGGGCGTTGACCAGGGCCAGCGGCCGGCCGTGCAGGGTCAGGCACACGGTCTCGGCCAGCGGCCAGCCGAGCCGCGCGCACGCCAGGCTGAACGCACCCGGCGCCGGGATCACGGTCATGGCGTCGGCGGCGAAGCGTTTGGCCAGCGCGACGCCGATGCCGAACCACATGGGATCGCCGGTGGCCAGCACGGTGACACGCCGGCCGCGTCGGGCCGCGATGGCGTCAAGTGTCAGGGACAGCGGCGCCTGCCATGTCAGGGTCTCGACGCCCGGCCCGGGCGCTGCGAGCGCCAGGTGCCGGGCGCCGCCGACCAGGGTCTCGGCGCGTGCCACCAGCAGGCGCGCGGCCGGCGCCAGGCCATCGAGCCCGTCCTCGCCCAAGCCGACGACCGCGAGCCAAGTCACGGCCGCGCCAGCGCGTTGACCGAGGCGGCGGCCATGGCGCTGCCGCCGCGCCGGCCGCGCACCACGATGTGCGGCAGGCCCGAGGCGATCAGCGCCTCCTTCGATTCGACGGCGCCGACGAAGCCGACCGGCACGCCCACCACGAGCGCGGGGCGCGGCGCGCCGGCGGCGACCAACTCAAGCAAGTGGAAGAGCGCGGTTGGCGCGACGCCGATGGCGACCACGGCGCCGCCGAGCGCCGCACCCCACAGGTCGAGCGCGGCGGCCGATCGCGTGGTCCCGAGCCGGCGCGCCAACCCATCGACCCGCGCGTCGCCCAGCGTGCACACCACCGGGTTGTTGGCGGGCTGGCGCGCGCGCGCGACGCCGGCGGCCACCGCCTCGGCATCGACCAGCACCGTGGCCCCCTGGTGCAGGGCCACGCGGCCCGCGTCCGAAGCACCCGGGCTGGCCACCAGATCGTCGACCAGGTCGACCATGCCGCAGGCGTGGATCAGGCGCACCGCCACCGGTTCGAGATCCGGCGGCAGGTGGGCGAGCCGAGCCTCGGCGCGGATGATCGCGAACGAGGCCTGGGTGATGCGCTCCGGCGAGCGCAGGTACGAACCCGTCACGGCCGGACCCGTTCAGTCGCCCCGGTGCGCGCGCTTCGGCCCGGCGTGGTGATGATCGTGATGATGGTGGTGGTGGCCGTGATGGTGATGGTGATGGTCGTGGTCGTGGTGATGTTCGTGGTCGCCGTCGGTGCCGATGCCCTCGACATGGTGATGGTGGCCGACCTGGGCCTGGCCGACATCGCGCTCGTAGCCGATGATCCGCTCGCGGTACTTGCAGGTCAGACAGTTCATCAGGTTGAGGCCCTGGCCGATCTCGCGCACGCGGTCGGCGAAGGCCTCGACCACCAGGGGATGGTCGTCCAGGTAGTGCGCCTTGACGAACACGACACCGGAGTTGGCCGCCGCCGCCGCGTCGGCGTGGTCGTAGATGCGCTTGACCAGGACGCCGGTGAACAGGAAGTAGGGGAACACCACGACGCGGCCGAAGCCCATGCGCGCGGCTCGGGCGAGGCCTTCCTCGGTCAACGGCGTGGTGACGCCCGAATAGCACACCTCGGCCCAACCGAGCCCGAGGCCCTCCCACAACATGCGCGCGACCTTGGCGATGTTGCCGTTGGCGTCCGGGTCCGAGGTGCCGCGCCCCACCACCACCAAAAGCGTGTCCTTGCGCCCCACGTCACCGCCGGCGCCCGCCAGCGCCTGCTCGACCCGGTCGGCGGCAGCGTTCAAGAGCTTCGGCTCGATCGCCAGTTCGCGCCCGTAGTGCACCTTGGTGTCGGGCCGTTCAGCCGCGAAGGTGTTGAGCACCGAAGGGATGTCGTTCTTGGCGTGGCCGGCGGCGAACAGCATGCCGGGGATGGCTAGGATCTCCCGGGCGCCGTCAGCGCGCAGCGCCTCCAGCCGGTCGCGGATCACGGGACGCGCGAACTCGAGGAACGCGTGATCGACCCGCGTCGGCGCCAGCCGGTGGCGTAGGAGTTGCGTGACGCGCGCCAGTTCGCGGATCGCGTCGTCGTCGCGGCTGCCGTGGCCGCAGAACAGGACGGCTGTGCTCATGGTGATGTCCCCGCTGGCGTGGAGCGGCCGCCGTTGACCGGCGCGATGCGCGCTCTCATGGTGGCTGGATGGAGGAAGTCGCCTCGTTGGCCGCGGCGTTCGCGCCGCGGCCCGCCGCCCCGCTGCTGTTGCTGCTGGCGCTGGCGCTCGACTGGCTGACGGGCGAGCCGCTCGGGCGCGTCCACCCGGTGGCGTTGGCCGGGCGGCTGATCGCGGCGCTGGAGTGCCGGTTGAACCGACCCGAGCGTGGCGAACGCACGCGGCGCGCGCGCGGCGTGCTGCTGGTGCTGGTCGTGACCGGGCTCGCCGCCGGCGTGGGCGGGGCGATGGCTTGGTTCGCCCGCGCGCTGGCCTGGGGCTGGCTGGTCGAGCTGGCCTTCGTCGCGACACTGCTGGCCCAGCGCAGCATGTTCGATCACGCGCGCCGGGTCGGGCGCGCACTGGAGCGCGACGGCCTGGACGCCGCCCGGCGCGCGGTCGGCGCCATCGTTGGCCGCGACACCCAGGGGCTCGACGGCCACGGCGTCGCCCGCGCGGCGATCGAATCGACGGCCGAGAACTTCGCCGACGGCGTCGTCGCCCCGGCCTTCTGGTACCTGCTGCTGGGGCCGGCCGGCATCGCCGCGTACAAGGCGATCAACACACTGGACAGCATGGTCGGGTACCGCGACGCGCGCTTCCGCGCCTTCGGCTGGTGCGCGGCACGCCTGGACGACGTTGCCAACTGGCTGCCGGCGCGGCTGGCGGCGCTGCTGCTGATCCTGGGCGCGGCCTTCACACCCACCGCCGCGCCGTGGCGCGCCCTGGTCACGGTGCTGCGCGATTCCGCCAGGCACGCCTCGCCTAACGCCGGCTGGCCCGAGGCCGCCATGGCCGGCGCGCTGGGCCTGGCGCTGAACGGTCCGCGCGCCTATGGCGGCGCCGCCGGCGACCAGCCGTGGATCGGCCAGGGTCGCGCGCGCGCCACTGCCGCCGACATCCGCCGCGCGCTGTTCCTGTACGCGGTCGCGTGCGCCCTGGTCGCGGCGCCGGCCGGCGCCATCGCCCTGGCCTGGCCGACCTAGCTTCGTCATCGCGCCTCCGCGATGGCGAGCAGCCGGTCGAGATCGAGAGCGCCGGCCACGGTCGACGCCAGTTCGTCGAGCGCGCGCTCGACCGAGGCCTCGTAGGCGAGCACCGTGCCGGTGCCGGCGCGCAAGCGGGCCAGGAACGCGGCACGGTAGCCGTCGGCGGCGAACAGCCCGTGCAGGTAGCAGCCCATGACCCGTCCATCGGCCGAGCGCGCGCCCGTGCCGAGGCCGGAGATCTCGAGCATCGGCCGGTCGAGCCCGGCGCCGCGCGTCACACCCATGTGCATCTCGTAGCCGGCCACCGCCTGGCCGGTCGCCAGGTCGAAGCCGCGCGTCTCGACCAGGCGCTTGGCCGGGCGGATCTCGGTGGTGACGTCGAGCAGGCCGAGGCCCGGCGTGACCCCCGGCGTGCCTTCAAGCCCGGCCGGATCGGCGACCGCCGCGCCCAGCATCTGGAAGCCCGCGCACAGACCCACGATCGTGCCGCTGCGCCGGTGGTGGGCGCGGATGTCGATGTCCCAGCCCTCAGTGACGAGCACCGCCAGATCGGCGCGCGTGGCCTTGGACCCGGGCAGCACGATCAGATCCGCGTCGCCCGGAAGCGGTTGGCCCTGCGGCACAACGATCAGCTCGACGGCGGGTTCCAGGCTCAGCGGATCGAGATCGTCGAAGTTGGCGATGCGCGGTAGCCGGGGCACGACGACACGAACCGGTCTTGTCGCGCCTCCCCGCTGGTTCGTGAAGGCGTGGCTGTCGAGCGCGACGCTGTCCTCGGAGGGCAGGCGCGTCGCCGCCTCGGCGTAAGGCACGATGCCCAGGCACGGCAGGCCGGTGCGGGCCGTGATGGTCTCGACCGCGCCGTCGAACAGCGCCGGATCGCCGCGGAAGCGGTTGATGACGTAGCCCTTGATCAGGGCGCGCTCGGCCGGGTTCATCAGCTCCCACGTGCCAACCAGGCTGGCGATGACGCCGCCGCGGTCCACGTCGCCTACCAGCACCACGGGCACGCGCGCGGTTTCGGCGAAGCCCATGTTGGCGATGTCGTTGTCGCGCAGGTTGACCTCGGCCGGGCTGCCGGCGCCCTCGACCAGCATCAGGTCCGCCTCGGATTCGAGCGCGGCGAAGCTTTCCAGCACGCGCGGCATCAAACGGGGCTTCCAGTCGCGGTACTCGGCCGCGCGCGCGGCACCCGCCACCTGGCCCTGAACCACCACCTGCGCCGTGCGGTCGGACTGCGGTTTCAGCAGCACCGGGTTCATGTGCACCGAGGCGGGCACGCCCGCCGCGCGCGCCTGCAACGCCTGGGCGCGGCCGATCTCGCCACCCGCCGCCACGGCCGCGTTGTTCGACATGTTCTGCGGCTTGAAGGGGCGCACGGCGAGCCCGCGCGCGGCATAGGCGCGCGCGAGCGCCGCGACCAGCAGCGACTTGCCCACGTGGCTGCCCGTGCCCTGGATCATCAGGGCCGGGCACGCCGCGTCAGGGCGTTTCGATCGGCTTGACAAGCGCGTCCCTCAGGGCGTCGGCGCCGCCGTTGCGCGCGGCTTCTTCGTAGACGATCTGGCGCGAGGTGTAGCGCGTGCCGTAGTAGCGCTCGATACGGTCCTGGTCCGGCACGATGACCGCGCCCTCGAACGACACGCCCACATAGGCACCCTGGCTGCGGTAGAAGGCGTAGATGTCCGCCTCTAGGTTCGTGGTCGTCGAAGCCTCGGCACCACCGCCCAGGTTGGCGACCGCGACGCCGGCGTCGGCGCCGAACTTCATCTTGTCGCTCATGGCCAGCTCGAGTCCTTCCTTGGTCATGAACAGGAAGATGACCTCGGAGACGCTGACGCCAAACTGCAGGCCGATCGAGCCGGCGCCGAAGTTGTAGAATGCCGGGTAGCCCCAGCGCCCAATATCGGCGTCGCGGCGCAGGAGAACGCCAGTGCCGCCTTCGCCGCCCAGGATGAAGCCGGCCTTGATCAGCTCAGGCACGATCAGCGCGCCGTGGGCGCGCAGGAGAAGCTCGTTGATCTTCTTGTAGTCGGGGTCGATGCGCAGGCGATCGACCGTCGCCTTGGCACGGTCGATGAGTACCTGCTCCTCTTCCTGCGCCAGGGCCGGCGTTGCCAGGCCGGCCGCGACCAGCAGGACGGCGATGGCGTGCAGTAGTCGTTTCATCTTAGGTCTCCTTTGCCGTTGAGCCCCCGCTCAGAACTCGATGCCCGCCTGCGCCTTCACCCCGGCGCGGAACGAGTGCTTGATCATGGTCATCTCGGTCACCAGGTCGGCGGCCTCGATCAGCGCGTCCTTGGCGTTGCGCCCGGTGACCACCACGTGAAGATCGGGCCGACGCGCGTTCAGCGTCGCCAGCACCTCGTCCAGCGGCAGATAGTCATAACGCAGGACGATGTTGAGTTCGTCCAGCACGATCATCCGGTAGCCGGGATCAGCGATCAGCGCCTTGGCCGCGTCCCACGCGGCGCGCGCGGCGGCGATGTCGCGCTGACGGTCCTGGGTCTCCCAGGTGAAGCCCTCGCCCATGGTGCGGATCGTCACCTGATCGGGGAAGCGTTCGAACACGGCGCGTTCGCCGGTCTGCCACTTGCCCTTGACGAACTGCACGATGCCGACGCGAAAACGGTTGCCCAGCGCACGCGCGACCAGGCCGAAGGCGGCGGTGGACTTGCCCTTGCCCTTGCCGGTGTGGACGATCAGCAGGCCCTTCTCGATGGTCTTGGTCGCCAGGATCTTGGCGCGCGCCGCCTTCTTCTTCGCCATCTTCTCAGCGTGGCGGCGGTCCAGATCGGTCTCGGTCGCGGGCGTCTCGGGCGTGGTCATGGCTACACCAGGGCAAGGATCAGGTAGAAGACGACCAGGTCGTAGGCCAGGTGCGCGGCCATGGCGGCCTCAAGGCCGCGCTTCCAGAAGAGCCAGCCAAACAGGATACCGGCGGCGATGCGGAAGCTGATCTGGACCAGGATCGCGCCGCTGCCGTCCCAACCGTGGGCCAGGCCGAACAGCAGCGCGGCGATGACGATGCCGCCCCACGCGATCATAGATTGATTGGGCAGCGCCTCCCACGAATGGACCAGGCGGCGCAGCTGGGCGATGACCCAGGCGAACAGCGCCATGACACCGAAGCGGAAGATCAGCTCCTCCCCGACGCCGCCGTGCAACGCCAGCGCCAAGCCGCCCCAGGCCGGCATCACCGAGGCCTCGGCTGCGACGCCGGGCGGCGCCTGGGGTCCGGCGATCATCAGCACCGTGGCGACCGCGCCCAACGCCAGGACGGCGCCGAGGATGGCCGCGCGCGCGAGCCCGCGCGCGTCGGGCCGTTCGCCCCGCAGCCACGCCTCGGTCAGCGGCACGCCGAAGCCGAGGCGCGAGCCCATGGCCCAGCCGATCAGCGCGGCGATGGCGTAGACAAACGCGAGCCCGCCCAGTACCTCGGGCGCGGCGGGCCCCGCCGGCCCCATGCCGGGCAGGCCCGGCAGCAGCCACGCGAACGGGATGGTCACGACCGTCGCCACCAGCCACAGGGCCAGCGCGGCACGCCAGGTCATGGTGGGCAGCGGTTCCATCACGCGGCCTCCTCGGCGTCCGGGTCGCGCCCGGCCTTGAGCGCCGCGAGCACCCGGTGCGTCGCGTTGGCGCGCGGCCGCCACAGGCCGCGCGCGATCGCCTCGTCCAGGCGCGCCGCCATCTCGGCCAGCGCCGCCGGGTTGGCGCCGCGCAGGAAGGCCAGCACGTCGGCATCGCGCAGGTACGCCTCGAATACGGCATCGAAATGACGGTCGTCGACGACCCGTGCGGTGGCGGCGAAGGCGAACAGGTAGTCGACGGTCGCCGCCAGTTCGGCGGCGCCCTTGTAGCCGTGGCGCAGGACGCCGGCGATCCATTTCGGGTTGACGACGCGAGCGTGCACGACGCGCCCGATCTCGTCCCGGAGCGTGCGCACCCGGGGCGTCTCGGGCCGGCTGGTGTCGTTGTGGTAGAGCGCGGGCTCGGCGCCCGCCAACGTGGCGACCGCCGCGGCGAGCCCGCCTTCGAACTGGTAGTAGTCGTCGCTGTCGAGCAGGTCGTGTTCGCGGTTGTCCTGGTTGTGCAGCACCGCCTCGACCTGGCCGAGCCGGCGTTCCAGATCGCCCTGCGCCGCCGCGCCCTCGCGCCCGCCGCCGTAGGCGAAGCCGCCCCACGTCAGGTACGCGCGGGCGAAGTCGGCGCGCGTCGTCCACAGGCGCTCGTCGATCAACGCCTGAAGACCAGCGCCGTAGGCGCCCGGGCGCGAGCCGAACACGCGGGCGCCGGCGCGGTGCTTGGCGGCGTCCGCGTCAAGCCCGGCGCGCACCAGATCGGCGGCCTCGGCGCGCACCCGCGCGGCCAGCGGGTTGTCGGCCTCGGCCTCGTCGAGCTCGGCGATCGCGCGCGACGCCGCGTCGACCAGGTCGATCAGGTTGGCGAAGGCGTCGCGGAAGAAGCCCGAGACCCGGAGCGTCACGTCGACGCGCGGCCGCCCCAGCAGCGCGACCGGCAGGATCTCGAAGCCGGTGACGCGGCCCGTGCGCGGCTCCCACGTGGGCCGCGCGCCCATCAGGGCCAGAGCCTGGGCCACGTCATCGCCGCCGGTGCGCATGTTCGCGGTGCCCCACGCGCTGAGCGCCGCGCGGCGCAACCACTGGCCGGTATCCTGGAAGTGCCGGGTGACGATCAGCCCCGCCTCGTGCCAGCCCAGCCGCCACGCCGCCGGCGTCGGCACCGCGCGCGTGTCCACCGAGAAGAAGTTGCGCCCGGTGGGCAGCACCTCGGGCCGGCCGCGCGTCGGCGCGCCCGACGGGCCCGGCGCGACGAAGCGCCCCGCGAGCCCGGCCTGCAGCGCATCCGTCTCGGCGCCCGCGCACGCGAGCACGGCGGGGCGCGCGCGCTCGGCCAGCCACGCGAGGACCGGCGCCGTGCGCGTCCAGGCCAGGTCGAGCGGTACTTCGCCCGCGACCAGCCGGTGCGCCATCTCCTCCAGCCGCTCGACCGTGTCGCCCGCGCTGCGCCAGCCCTCGGCCGGGCCCAGGGCCGCCGGGCGCGGGCCGGTCCACGGCGCGGCCATGGCGGCGTCCAGCGGATCGAACTCGAGCCCCAGATCAGCGGCCAGCGCGCGGGTCACCGACGCATCGGCGCCCTCGCCCGTGCCGCGCGGCACCCGCGCCAGCGCGACAAGCAGGTCGTCGAGTTGGCGGGCCGCCGGCGCCCGGCCGAACACGTGCAGACCGTCGCGGATCTGCATCTCCTTGATCTCGCACAGGTACGCGTCGAGCTTGGCGAGCGCGCGGCCCTCGTCGTCCGCGGCCACGATGCCCACGTCGCGATCGAGCCCGGCGCCGCGCGCCCGTTCCAGGATGTCGCGCGCCAGCCCCGGCAGGCGCCGCGCGTCGAGCGCGGCGGCGTCGTAGTACTCGTCGATCAGCCGTTCCAGCTCGGCCAGCGGCCCGTAGGTGCCGGCGCGCGTCAACGGCGGCGTCAGGTGATCGACGACGACCGCCGCCGTGCGCCGTTTGGCCTGGCTGCCCTCGCCGGGATCGTTGACGATGAACGGGTAGAGCTGCGGCAACGGCCCCAGCGCGGCTTCGGGGAAGCACGCGTCGGACAGCGCCAGCGCCTTGCCCGGCAGCCACTCCAGGTTGCCGTGCTTGCCGAAATGGACGACCGCGTGGGCGCCGAAGCCTTGGCGCAGCCAAGCGTAGAACGCCAGGTAGCCATGGGGCGGCGGCAGCGTTGGATCGTGGTAGGTGGCCGTGGGGTCGATGTTGTAGCCGCGCGCCGGCTGGATCGCGACAACCACGTTGCCGTAACGCACCACGGGCAGGGCGAAGCGGCCGCACGCCGCGGCTTCGGGCCGGAAGAACGGGTCCGTCTCCGGCGCGCCCCAGCGCGCCATGACCGCCCGGCGCGCCGCCGCCGGCAACCCGGCAAGGAACGCAGTGTAATCGGCGAGCGACAGGGATTCGCGCTCGATGCCGCCACGACGGGCGTTGGTCGGGCCCGCCAGCAGATCGGCCATCATCGCGGCGCCGTCCGCCGGCCGGCCGACAACCCGGTAGCCAACATCCGCCAGGGCGCCCAGCGCGTGGGCGACGCTTTCCGGCGTGTCCAGCCCGACGCCGTTGGCGACGCGGCCGTCGCGGTTGGGGTAGTTGGCCAGCACGACGGCGACGCGCCGTTCGGATGCCGGCGTGCGCCCGAGCCGCGCCCACGCCGCGGCCAGATCGGCGACGAAGGCGACGCGGTCGGGCACGGGCTCGTGGGCAACGATCGCGCACTCGGTCAGGGCGTCGACCGCGCGCGCCGCCTTAAATGAGATCGCGCGGGTCAGCACGCGGCCGTCGAGTTCGGGCAGGGCCACGTTCATGGCGACGTCCTGGGGCGCCAGGCCGCGCGTGCCGGCGCGCCAGGTCTCGGCCGTGCCACCGGCCAGCACAACCTGCAGGATCGGGCCCGCGACCGCGTCGAAGGGTGGCGTGGGGCGCGTGGCCGTCTCGGCGCCGGTGCCCAGAGCGAAGGCGGTCGTGTTAAGCACCAGGTCGGCGCCGGCCTCGGCCAGCGTCGCACCGACGAAGCCACCGGCGATCGGATCCTTCAGGCTCTGGGCGAAGATTGGCAGCGGGCGCAGGCCGCGCGCCGAAAGCGCAACGACGAGCGCGTCGATGGGCGCCATGTCGCCAGCCTGCGCCAGCGCGCGGTAGAACACGATCGCCGCGACCGGCCCCCCGGCGCCGGCCAGCGCCCGCCACGCCGCGAGATCGGCGAGCTCGACACCTGGCCAGTAGAGCCCGGCACGCGCCAGCGGCACGGGCTCGGTCGAAGGCGCGTCATGACCGATCAGCGTCGCGGCGAAGCCCAGGAAGGCACGCGCGTTCGACCGGCCGCCATGGATCAGATAGCGCCACAGCCGTTCGACCGAGGCCGCGTCGAGCGAGCCCCGTTCGGTCAGCGCCGGATCGGGCTTGTCGTCGCCGGGAAGGAGCGCGACCTGGACACCGGTTCGCGCCAGGGCGGCGATCTGCTCGACACCGTAGGGCCAGTAGCTGGCGCCGCCGAGCAGGCGGACGATCACCAGCCTGGCCCGCGCCAGCACCTTGTCGAGATAGAGGTCGACCGAGACGTGGTGGCGCAGTTGCATCAGGTTGGCCAGCCGCACGCTCGCGAAATCAGCGCCCAGCTCGGCCCGCGCGCCCGCGAGCAGCGCGAGCTCGCTGTCGGCCGCGCTCAGCACCACGATGGCGCCGGCGCTCTGCGCCAAGTCGACCGGCTCGTCGGTGACGACCGTTCCGGGCTGGGTGGCCAGCAGATGCATCGCTAGCGGCCTGCCTGACCCGCGATCGCGCGTTCGATGGCGGCGTGGTCGAGGCCTTTCTGGCCGATGACCACAAGATGCGAGACACGCGGCTCGTTGGCCCGCCACGGCCGGTCGAAGTGGCCCTGCAACCGCGTGCCGACCGCCTGCACCACGTGGCGCGCGTCGCGGCCCTCCACGGCGACGAAGCCCTTGAGCCGCAGGATCGGGTGGTCGGCCAGCGCGGCGCCGAGCCGGCAGTGTAGTACGCCGGTGTCGGGCACCGCGCCGAACGTCACGGCGAAGCTCTCGAAATCGTCGTGCTCGTGGTCGAGCCCGACCGCGTCGTGGCACGAGGGGCGCTCCGTGAGATCGGCCTCGGCGCCCGCCTCGAGCCCCAGCAGCACCGCGGCGTCGATGCGCCCGTGCGCGGCCGCCACGCGACGCACGGCGCGCGGGTTGGCCGCGTCGATGCGCGCGCCGGCGCGCGCCAGTCCTTCGGCGTCGGTCAGGTCGGTCTTGTTCAGCACCACCAGGTCGGCGCACGCGATCTGATCGACGAACACCTCCTCGATGGGGTCGTCGTGGTCGAGCGCCGGATCGGCACGGCGCTGGGCGGCGAGCGCGGCGGCGTCGGCGACCACGCCGCCGTTTGCCAGGGCGGCCGCGTCGACCACCGCGACCACGCCGTCCACGGTGACGCGCGTCGCGACCTCGGGCCAGGTGAACGCCTTGACCAGCGGCTTGGGCAGCGCCAGGCCCGAGGTCTCGATCACGATGTGCTCGGGCGGCTCGGGCCGCTCGATCAGCTTCAGCATGGTGGGCAGGAACGCGTCCGCCACCGTGCAGCACAGGCAGCCGTTGGCCAGCTCGATGATGTCGTCGTCGGCGCAGTCGGGCAGGCCGCACGCGGCAAGCAGGCCGCCGTCCACGCCGACCTCGCCGAACTCGTTGATGACCAGAGCGATGCGCCGGCCGCGCGCGGTTTCCACCAGGTGGCGGATCAGCGTCGTCTTGCCGGCGCCGAGAAAACCGGTGATGACGGTGGCGGGAATTTTGCCGGGGGCGGTCATGCGGCGGGCTCCGTGATCGGGGTGTCCTTAAGCGTCAGGGCCAGGCCGGCCGCCAAGAACACGACGCGATCGGCGGCGGCCGCGATCCTCTGGTGCAGATGGCCGGCGGCGTCGCGGAAGCGCCGCGCGAGCGCGTTGTCGGGGACGATGCCGAGCCCGACTTCGTTGGCGACCAGGACCACCGGACATGCCCCGCGCGCGAGCGCGGCGCCCAGCCGCTCGGTCTCGGCCGCCGCGTCGCGCCCGGCGTGCATGAGATTGGCGAGCCAGAGCGTCAGGCAGTCGACCAGCACGGCGCGGTCGGGTGCACGCGCGGCGGCCAGCGCCTCGACCAGATCGAGCGGTTCCTCGAGGGTCGACCAGCCGGTGCCGCGCCGCGCCTGGTGCGCCGCGATGCGCGCGGCCATCTCAGCGTCGCCGGCGTGACCGGTGGCTAGGTAGATTGCGCGGCCCGCCGTCATGGCCAGACGTTCGGCGAACGCGCTCTTGCCTGAGCGCGCGCCGCCGAGCACCAGCGTGACGCGCGGCAACGGCCGGGCGGCCCGAGACGGATCGGGTACGGCGAAGGCGGACACGGGCGCGGATTCCTCCCTCCGAGGATGGCGTCTCCACGCGGCGACCAGGTCTCCTGGCTCGGGGTCATCGGACGCGGCTCTTTCCCGGCGACCGATCCGGGGATCGGCATCAGTGGGTGAATACCGCGGCCTCGCCGCTTACAGTTGCGGGGGCAGCGCCGGCCTGGCGGATGACCGCGTCACCGGCTTCCCTGACGTCGTCGCGGGCGCGACCCTAGCACGGCGCCGGGCCGCCCGCTACTTCGGCGCGAGGTTGATCCAGCCCACGCGCCAGACGTCGGTCCGGCCTTCGTCGTGCACATGGTCGAGCCGCGTGATCGCTAGGTTCGCCGTGGCGATGCGCAGGGCGATCTCGGGGTCGAGCGCCAGCGCGTGGGCGACGGCCGCGCGGATCGTGCCGCCGTGGGCGACGCACACGATGTCGCGGCCGCGCTGCGCCACGGTCAGCCGGTCGATCACGGCGGTCGCGCGCGTCATCAGATCGACGAAGCTCTCGCCGCCGGGCGGGCGGGTGCGCGCCGGAGCCAGCCAGAAGTGGTGGGCGCCGACCTCGCGCGCGACCTCGGCGTAGGTGCGTCCGTGCCAGTCGCCGAAATCCTGCTCGCCCAGGTCGCGCTCGACCGCCGGGTCGCCGAAGGCGAGGCCGGCGGCGCGGATCGCGGCGGCGGTCTGCTTCGCGCGCGTGAGATGGCTGGTGACCCAGTGGGCGTCCTGGGGCAGCCGGCGGGCGAGGCCCTGGAACGAGGCGTCGTCGCTGACGTCGGCAATCAGGTCGTTGGCACCGTAGAGGGTGCCCGACGGGTTGATCACCGGGGCGTGGCGCACCCACCACCAGCGGGTGACCGTGACGCTCATCGGCCCGCGACCACGGCGATCAGAACGGTCAGTTCGATGATCTGCTGGGTGGCACCCAGCACATCGCCGGTGTGGCCGCCGAACAGGTACCGGGCGAGGTGCGCCATGGCGAAACACGTCAGGCCGGCGACGATGAGCGCGGCGAGCGCGGCGACGAGGCCGACAGCGACCCAGGCAATCACGGCGGCGATCACGGCGGCGATCACCGCCGCCTCGGGCGAGGGCACGCCGGCGCCGTGGCCCAGGCCATCGCCGCGCGCCGGTGCGACGCCCTGGAGGATCAGCGCCAGACCGGCACGGCTGAGCGCGCCGGCGACCACCAACGCGCCCACGACGGGGCCGTCCGTCGCGCCGAGTTCGGCGATCGCGGCCAGGCGGCCCGTCACCACCAGCACGAGCGCCAGCACGCCGAAGGCGCCGATCCGGGTGTCGCGCATGGCGTCCAGGCGCGCCGCGCGACCGCCGCGCGCGCCCAGGCCGTCGGCGGTGTCGGCCAGGCCGTCCTCGTGGAGCGCGCCGGTCAGCACGGCGATAGCGATCACCGCCAGAACCGCCGCGAGCCATGGTCCGAGCCCGAGGGCTTGAGCAACAAGCGCGACGATGCCGCCCGCCAGTCCGATCGCCGCGCCGACAATGGGGAACGCCCACGCGGCGCCGGCCAGCGGCACGGGTCCGCCGGCCACCGGCAGGATCGTGAAGAACCCGAAGACGGCGCCCATGTGGGCGCGCCAGCTGGCGCGCGGAGGCGCGTCCGGACCGCCGTCCTGGGCGCTGCGATCGCTCATGGGGTCCTTCCGGTCGGGGGCGAACTCTGTTACCTGAGCCTCCCCGATCGCACAACCCCGGCACCGCCATGACGACGCCCCGTTCCTTCGCCGACGTGCGTGCGTTGCTGGACCACCTGCCCGCGCCCGATACGGCCGCCGCGGCCACCGCCGCGGCGCGCGAAGCTGTGCTGACCAAGCCGGCCGGATCGCTCGGCCGGCTCGAGGGCCTCGTCGCCTGGCTGGCCGCGTGGCAGGGCCGGCACCCGCCGGCGACCCGACGACTGCGCATCGCGTTGTTCGCCGGCAACCACGGCGTGGTCGCGCGCGGCGTCTCGGCGTTCCCGCCCGAGGTCACGACGCAGATGGTCGCCAACTTCGAGCGCGGCGGCGCGGCGATCAACCAGCTCGCGCGCGCCGCCGGCGCCGAGCTTCGGGTCGATGCCATCGAGCTCGACCGGCCGACAGAAGACTTCACCGCCGGCCCCGCGATGACCGAGGCGGAGTGCGTGGCCGCGCTGGCGCGCGGAATGGCCGCGGTCGAACCGGGGCTCGACCTGCTGATGGTCGGCGAGATGGGTATCGGCAACACCACCACGGCGGCGGCCCTGGCCTTCGCGTTGTTCGGCGGTGCCGCCGCCGACTGGGCCGGGCGCGGCACCGGCGTCGACGACGCGGGCCTCGCCCGCAAGGTGGCTGTGCTGGGCGCGGCGCGGACCCACCACGGCTACGCGCTCGACGATCCGCTCGAGGCACTGCGCCGCGTCGGTGGGCGCGAGCTGGCGGCGATCGCGGGTGCCGTGTTGGCCGCGCGGCTGGCGCGCGTGCCCGTGCTGCTGGACGGTTACGTGACCAGCGCGGCGGCGGCGGTGCTGGCGCGAGCGTGCCCGGGCAGCCTGGACCATTGCCGGCTGGGGCACCGCTCGGCCGAGCTGGGCCACCGCCGACTGGCCGAGGCGCTGGGGCTCGAGCCGATCCTCGACCTGGGCATGCGGCTGGGCGAAGGCTCGGGTGCCGCGCTGGCGGCGCTGATCGTCAAGGCGGCCGTGGCGACCCACGCCGGCATGGCGACCTTCGCCGAGACGGGGGTAAGCGACCGCGACTGAAGCGGCATCCGTCGCTAGCCGCCGCCCTTGGCCTCGAGCACCGCGATCAGGCCCTCGAGCCCCTGATCGCGGAACACGGTGGCAAACTCGGCGCGCCGGGTGGCCAGTTCGCTGATCGTGCCGGTCAGGTAGACGTCGATGACGCGCCAGCCGTCTTCCCCTTGGCGCAGCCGGTAGTCGAGCGCCACGGGCTCCTGCCCTTCGCCGGGGTGAAGCCAGGTCTCGATCACGACACCGCCGTCGTCCAGCATGCGCTGACCGACGATGTCGAAACTCTGTCCGGCCCAAGTGTCGAAGCGCCGCGCGTAGGTTGCACCGACATGGCGCGGAACGCCTCGACCAGGCGCAGGCGCTGCTCGTCATCGTTGCTGGCCCAAGCATCACCGACCGTAAGCCTGGCCATGAGGGGAAAGTCGTAGATCGACCCCAGCCCTTCGGCCAGGCGCTGGAACCGACCCGAGAAGCCGAGCGTCGTGGCCTGCTGCAAGACCTCGGTCAGCAGCGCGTGCAGCCGCTCGACGACCGCGTCGGGGCCTTCGTCGATGGCGAGGGCGCCACGCCCAATCGCTGTCGCGACCGCCAGAGCGGCCGGGAGCATGATGACCCGACGACGGCTAATGCCGTAATTCATAAGGAGTTTCTCGTACGTGGCCGATGTCAAGGTCGTTGCGCGCGGGCGCGGCCCACGGTAACACAAGGGCCGCTATCTTGCGTCTCCACCATGGCAGGACCATGACCGTTCCCCTTTCGCAGCAGATCCGCGTCGGCGCCTATGTGGTGGCCCAGCACCTCGCGGGCCGTCGGGGCTACCCGCTCGTGCTCATGCTCGAGCCCTTGTTCCGCTGCAACCTGGCGTGCGCCGAGTGCGGCAAGATCGACTATCCCGACGCCATTCTGAACCAGCGCCTGACGGTCGAGGAATGCCTGGAGGCAGCGCGTGAATGCGGCGCGCCCGTGGTCTCGATTGCCGGCGGCGAGCCGCTGCTGCACCGCGAGATGGAGGCCATCGTCGAAGGCCTGATCGCCTAGAAGCGCTACGTCTATCTGTGCACCAACGCGCTGCTGCTGGAGAAGAAGCTCGACCGCTTCCGCCCCAGCCCGTGGTTCACCTGGTCGGTGCACCTGGACAGCGGGCGCGAGGACCACAACCGTTCCGTGTGCCAGGCGGGCGTGTTCGACCGTGCCATGACGGCGATCCGCGCCGCCAAGGCCGCCGGGGTCGACGGCATCACGATTTCGCCGGGCTACGCCTACGAGCGGGCGCCCGATCAGACGCACTTCCTCAACCGCCGCCGCACTAAAAACCTGTTCCGCGCCATCTTCACGCGCAGCGACCGCGCCCGGCGCTGGCGTTTCGCCCAGTCGCCCCTGTTCCTGGATTTCCTGCCCGGCAACCAGACGTACCACTGCACGCCGTGGGGCAACTCTACGCGCAACGTGTTCGGCTGGCAGCGCACCTGCTACCTGCTGGGCGAGGGCTACGCGCCGAGCTACCGCGCCCTGATGGACGAGACGGACTGGGACGCCTACGGTACCGACCACTATGAGAAATGCGCCGACTGCATGGTGCACAGCGGCTACGAGGCGACCGCCATGGCCGATTCGGTGCGCCGGCCGTGGAAGGCGCTGATCGCGGCGGTGCGCGGCCCGCGGACCCAGGGCGCCATGGCGCCCGAGATCCCGTTGGACCCCCAGCGCCCGGCCGAGCACGTGTTCTCCCGCCACGTGGATAGGGCGCTCGCGCGGCTCGCGGTGGCCCCCGCCGGCGACGACTGAACCCGCGCGCCTACCAGGGCGCGATGGGCATGGCGCGCGGGGCGCGCGGCGTCAGCAGCTCGGGCGCGCCCTCGGTGACCACAAGGTTTTCCTCGTGCACCAGGATTTTGCCGGCGCCGAACAGAGCGCTCGGCTCGACGGTCAGAACCGTGCCGGGCGACAGCACCGTGCGGTCGCCCGGCTTGTTCGACGGCGGCTCGGTCAGCACCTTGCCGAGCCCATGGCCGAATCGGCCGACGTTGCCGAGCGCCATGCCGCCGTCCTCGAGCACGCGCGCCTGGGCCAGGAACACGTCCTCGGCGGTGGCACCCGGGCGCGCCGCGTCGATGCCCGCCTCGGTCGCGCGCCACAGCAGGTCGTGCACGCGCGCCGCCGACCGGCTGGGCGGCGCGCCGATCGCCACGTTGCGATCGAAGTCGCAGAAGTAGCCGTCGTAGCGCGATCCGGTGTCGATCAGCAGGATGTCACCCTTGGCCAGCCGCCGGTTGGTCGGGCCCTGGATGATGCTGTCGTAGCCGCCGCACCCGGTGCCGATGGACGTGTAGGGCGTCTTGTCCACGCCCTGACGCAGCAGCTCCGCCTGGAACGCGCGCACCACGTCCTTCTCGTTGTCGCCGGGCCGCACCAGCCCGGGCAGGGTGTCGAAGGCGCGCCCGGCCGCGGCGCAGGCACGCCGGATGCGCGCGACCTCGGCCGGCGACTTGACCAAGCGCGCGGCGCGCAGCACCGCGGACCCATCGACCAAGGCCAGGGGGCGGATCATCGTCTTGACGCGCAGGAGGTCGGCGACCGGCATGCCGAGCCGTGTCTCCGGCCCCAGTTCGGCGCCTGCGCGGCCGAAGCGCCGGCGCACGGCGCCGAGCGCGCCCGCCAGCAGGTCCAGGCCCTCGTTCTCGGGGCGCGGGCTGGGCCATGTGCGCACGTCGGCGACCCAGCTCGTGGCGCGCCAGTTGGACAGTCCGACCTCTGGGATGACGGCGCACGGGTGGCTCACGCGCGGCAGCACGAAGTACCAGGGCCGAGTCGGCGTGTTCCACGCGAACTGCGTGGTGAAGCCGGTCAGGTACTCCATGTTCGGTTCGGACGTGACCAGCAGGGCGTCGAGCCGCGCCTCGGTCATCAGGGCGCGGACACGCTCGACACGCCGTTCGAACTCGGTGAGCGTGAACGGCGGCAGTTCCCTCGGCCCGGCTCCCATCGCATCCTCCCTTGGCCCATCATAACCATGGCCAGAGTAGCGACCCCACCGTGCGTGCACGAGCGTCGCGACAGGCCTGATCTCCGCCGCGCTTTCGCCGATCACAGGCGGGTCCCGTGTCGTCCCGCGAACGGAGCCGTCGGCGTGCCGGTTTCCCATACCCCCACCGTCCGCGACGCGACCGTTGAGGACCAGGCGGCCACCATCGCCCTGCTCGGCGATCCGGCGACCCATGACGGCACGGCCGTCGAACGCATCGAGCCCCACGCCGGCGTCGTGTTCCTTGCCGGTGACCGCGTCTACAAGCTCAAGCGCACGGTGCGCTACCCCCAATCTCGACTATGGGACAGGCGCGCGCCGCCGCCAGACCTGCCGGGATCAAGTGCTGATCAACCGCCGCACGGCGCCGGCGCTCTACCTGGGCGTGGCCCCGATCGTCCGCCGCGCGGCCGGGCTGGCGCTGGGCACGCTCGACGACGACCCGGCCGACGCGCTCGACTGAGTGGTCGTCATGCGCCGCTTCAACCAGGCCACGCTGTTCGACCGCCTGGCCGGCGCCGACCGACTCGACATCACCCTGGTCGAGCGGGCCGCCACGGCCATCGCGCGCTTCCACCGGGACGCGGAACGCCACCCCGCCGCGGACGGCACCACGGTGATCGCATGGGTCATCGACGACAACGAACGTGGCCTCGCCGACGGGAGGGCCGCGGCCACGCGTTGCCGCGCCTGGCTCAGCCGGCTCGGCCCATGGCTCGACGCCCGTGCACAAGCGGGCTTCGTGCGCGCCTGCCACGGCGATCTGCACCTGCGCAACATCTGCCTTGTCGACGGCGCGCCTACCCTGTTCGACGGCATCGAGTTCGACCCGCGCTTCTCGGTGATCGACGTGGGCTACGACATCGCCTTCCTGCTGATGGACCTGCTGCATCGCGACCTGCTGGTCCACGCGGCGCGGGCGCTGGCGCGCTGGGTCGCCGAGACGGACGACGTCGAGGTCCTCGCGGCGCTGCCGCTGTTCCTGGGCTTGCGCGCCATGGTGCGCGCCAAGGTCGAGACGGCGGCGGCGGCGTTGGCCGGCCACACCCCGGCCGAGCCCGGGGCCTACCTGGCGCTCGCCGAGTGCGTGCTCAACCCGGCGCCGCCGTGCCTGGTGGCCATCGGCGGCCTGTCGGGCACGGGCAAGTCGACGCTCGCGCGCCCTCGCCCCCGGCCTCGGCCCCGATCCCGGCGCGCTGGTGCTGCGCAGCGACGTGCTGCGCAAGCGGCTCGCGGGCGTGGCGCGCGACGCCCTGGCCAGCCTCGGTCGCGGCCGTGTAGGGTTCGCACCATGAACGACTGCGACGTCCTGGTCGTCGGCGCCGGCATGGCAGGCGCCGCGGCCGGCTATCACCTCGCCGAGCGCGTCCGCGTCATCGTGGTCGAGCGCGAAGACGCGCCCGGCTACCACTCGACCGGACGTTCCGCCGCCATGTTCACCGAGACCTACGGGCCGCAGCCGATCCGGCTGCTGACCGGCGCGAGCGGTCCGTTCCTGCGCAACCCTCCGCCCGGCTTCGCCGAGGTTCCCCTGCTGTGCCCGCGCGGCGTGCTGTTCGTCGCGCGCCCCGATCAGGTCGCCGTGCTCGATGGGCACGAGGCGGCGGCGCGCGCCACCGGCGCCAACGTCGAACGGCTCGAAGTGGACGGCATGCTGCGCGTCGCGCCCGTGTTGCGGCGCGACTATGTGGGCGCCGGCATGATCGAGCCCGACGCGTGCGACATCGACGTCAACGCCCTGCACCAGGGGTTCCTGCGCGGCTTCCGCCAGCGCGGTGGGCGCCTGGTGCCGGACGCCGAGGTGCGGGGGATCACCCGGCACGATGGCCGCTGGCGCGTCGAGACCAAGGCCGGCAACTTCACCGCCACGACCCTGGTGGACGCCGCCGGCGCCTGGGCCGACGAGATCGCGGCGCTGGCCGGCCTGCCCCGGCGCGGCCTGGTGCCCAAGCGGCGCACCGCCTTCACCTTCGACCCGCCGGCCAGGAACGACGTGCGTGCGCTGCCGCTGTGCTACGACGTGGACGAGCAGTTCTACTTCAAGCCCGACGCCGGCCGGCTGATGGGCAGCCTGGCGGACGAGACGCCCTCGCCGCCGTGCGACGCGCAGCCCGAGGACATCGACGTCGCCACGGCGATCGAGCGCATCGAGGCCGCGTCGATCATGACGATCCACCGCCCGGTGCGCACCTGGGCGGGTCTGCGCAGCTTCTTCAAGGACAAGGCACCGGCTCTCGGCCCCGACCCGGCCGAGCCCACGTTCCTGTGGTGCGCCGGGCAGGGTGGCTACGGCATCCAGACATCGCCGGCCAACGGCGAGCTGATCGCCGCGATGGCGCTCGGCGCCTCGATCCCCGCGTGGGTCGCCTCGCGCGGGCTCGACCTGGCCGACGTCACGCCAGCGCGGCTCAAGGCATGAGCGGGCTCGACGCCGTCGCCACGCCGGCGGTCGTCGTCTCGCGCGACCGGCTGGCGGCCAACATCGCGCGCGTGCAGGCGATCGCCGATGCCTACGGCGTGCGCTTGCGCCCGCACATCAAGACCCACAAGTGCCTGGAGGTCGCGCACGCCCAGCTGGCCGCCGGGGCGGTGGGCTTCACATGCTCCAAGACCGAGGAAGCCGCCGTGTTCATCGCCGACGGCGCGCCGTCGGTCACGGTCGCCTACCCCGTGGTCGATCCCGCCAAGGCTGCCGCGCTGATGGCGGCGGCGCGCGTGAGCGGGACCGCGCTCCGCTTCATCGCCGATGGCGACGCGGCGGTCGACGCGCTCGCCGACGCGGCGGCGCGCACGGGCGTCGCGGTCGGCGTCTTCATCAAGATCGACGTGGGCCTGCACCGTGTTGGGCTGGAGGAATCGGACCCGCGCCTAGTGCCACTGGCGCAGCGTATCGCGCGCGCGCGCGGTCTGAGCCTGGCAGGCATCCTTGCCCACGCCGGGCACGCCTACGGCGCCAGCAACGCCGCCGGCGTGCGCCAGGTCGCGCGCACCGAGGCCGCGCTGATGGCGCGCGCCAAGGCCCGGCTCGAGGCGGCCGGGCTCGCGGTGCCCGAGGTCTCGGTCGGCTCGACGCCCACGGTGCTCGCCTCGGACGCCTACGACGGCATCACCGAGATCCGGCCGGGAAACTACGTGTTCTTGGACCTGACGCCGGTGCGCCTGGGTGTCGCCACGTTCGATCAGGTCGCGCTTCATGTTTTGGCCACAGTCGTCAGCGTCAATGACAGCCATGCGATCATCGACGCGGGCTCGAAGGTGCTGAGTTCCGATCTGGGCGCCCACGGTTCCGGCGCGGGCGGCTTCGGCCTGGCGTTCCGCCAGGGCGAGCCGTGGACCATGGCCGGCATGCGGGTGGCGCGGCTGTCCGAGGAGCACGGCTTCGTCGCCCATGGCGGACACCGTCCCCGGGTGGGCGAACGGCTGTGCGTCATCCCCAACCATTCGTGCCCCGTGGCCAACCTGGCCGAGACCCTGGTGGTGACCGACGGGGACCGATTCGAAACGTGGGGCGTCGCGGCGCGCGCCAAGGTGCACTGACGCGCGCGGCTCTCGTCGTGCTCGCCCTCGTCCTCGGCACGACCAAGGCCCAGGCGCAGGAGTTCGACCTGCCCGCAGGCTTCGCCATCACCCAGGAACCGGTCGCGCGCGAGGGCATGACTTACCTGTTCACCGTGCAGCCGGCGGACGGAACGTTCGCCGGGCTCAGCGCGATCCGGCTCAGCCGCATCGACGCGCCGATCGATGACGCGGACGAATGGCTGCGCGGGCGCCTCACGGCCGATGTGGGCGGCGCCCGAGATGGACCGCCATCCCGACTTCGACAAGACCAAGGTTGCGCTGACGCCGCGCCGCCACGAGACGTGGAACGGCTTCCTCTACGTCAACCTGGACGGCCGCGCCGTGCCGCTCGCCGATCGCCTGGCCGCTGTGACGCCCAGGCTCGCCGCCTACCAGCTCGACCGCTGGGTCACCGCGCGCTCGATCGACTGCGGCGAATACCCGTGGGACTGGAAGGTCATGCAGGACAACGGCGAGTGCTATCACCACCTGGGCCTGCACACCGAGACCTTCGAGGTCGACTACCCCGGCCGCTGGAGCGAGACCTTCGAGAACGACGGCGACTTCACGCTGCTGTGGAGCCCCTCGCGGCCCGAGCGCCAGACCATCGGGGCCGACTGTCAGCGCTACGTGCCGGGCCTCGCGTTCCTGCCGCAGCCCGGGCTCGACGAGCGGCAGCGAACCTGCTTCCAGCTGCTTTACGTGCTGCCCAACTTCTTCATCTACCTGCAGCCCGACTTGGTCATGAACATGCGCGTCTTTCCGGTCGCGGCCGGGCGCATCCGGCTGATCGCCGACATGGTCGTGCGGCCAGAATCACGCGCCATGCCGGACTTCGCGGAGCGGCTCGAACGGGTGGTCGCGTTCTTCCACCGCTTCAACGAGGAGGACGTGGTGGCCAACGCCGCGATCCAGCGCAACCTGGCGCTGGCGGACGCGGTGGGCGGGCCACTCAGCCATCTGGAACACCACAACCGTCATGTCGCGCTGTGGGTCGTGCGTCGTTTGACCGGCGCGGCCTGATTCCTAGCGCCGGAAGACGCCAACCAGTTCGACGTGCGGCGTGTGGCGGAACTGGTCGACGGGTGTGACGGCATCGAGCGCGTAGCCGCCGTCCACCAGCAGCCTTGTGTCGCGCGCGAAGGTTGCCGGGTTGCAGCTGATGGCGATCACCGTCGGCACGGCCGAGCGGGCGAGGGCTTCAGCCACGGCCGCCGCGCCGGCGCGCGGCGGATTCAACACCACCGCATCAACGCGGCGCAGCTCGGGCCCCTCGAGCGGCCGGCGCGCCAGATCGCGCGCTTCCCCCTCGACGCGTCCGGCCAACCCGGCGGCGGCGGCGGCGCGGGCCAGCGCGCGCGCATGCGCGGCGTCGCCCTCGACCGCGCGCACGCGCGCACGCGCCGCCAGGCGAAAGGTCCACGTGCCGACGCCGGCATAGAGGTCGGCCACGCGCTTCGCCGAGCCCAGCGCCCCCAGCACCAGTGCGCCGATCGCGTCCTCGGCGGCGGCGCTGGCCTGCAGGAACGCTCCGGGCGGCAGCGTCACCGGGACCCCGCCCAGGACGACCACGGGTGGGCGGCGCTCCGCCACGGGCTCGGGCGCCCCGTCACCCACTTGCCATGATAGACGCGCCAGGTCGTGCGTCGTGGCGAACGCGGCCAGGCGCGTGCGCGCCGCCAAGTCCAGCTCGGCCGGATGGTGCAGCACCAGGTCGACGCCGGTCGTCGTCTCCGTCGCGGTGGCTTCGCCCACGCCCGTCCACGCCGCGAGTTCGTTGGCCAGGGCGGCCAGAGGCTGTGTCAGCGCCAGCAAGGCGGGCTCGACGACGACGCAGCCGTCGAGCGCCACGACGGACCGCCCGAAGCGGGGGCGAAAGCCGACCCGACCGGCCCGGCCATCGCGCACCATGGCGAAGCGCACCCGCCGGCGCGGGCTTGCCGCGTCCACGAGCGGCGCGACGGCGACAGCGCAGAGCCCGCGCCGGGCGAGCGCCTCAACCACCAGGTCGCGCTTGAAGGCGGCGTAGCGGTCCAGCGCCAGGTGCTGCAGGGCGCAGCCGCCGCACGTGCCGAAGCGCGGGCAGGGTGGCACCGCGCGTCCGGGACCATCGGACAGGCGCGCGAGCACGCGCCCCTCGTGACCACCGGCGCGCGCGGCACCCAGGGCCACGCGAACCCGGTCGCGGGGCACGGTGAAGGGCACATAGACCGGCTTGCCGTCATGGCGCGCGATGCCGTCGCCGCCGGCACCCAGGCGCTCGATCGTGAGGCCGTCGACGACGATGTCGGTCAAGGGATCAGCCGAGCCGGCCGCGCACGAAGCGGTGGAATCGATCGGCGACCAGGGCCCGGATCGCGTCAGGCCACTGGAACCAGGTGCCGTTGGTGTTGACCTCGGTCACGTAAAGCGCGGCGCCCACCGGCAAGGCGTCGTAGACGGCGTAGCCGAGCCCCAGCTCGCGCGTGGCGCGCACCAGGCGGGTCGCGTGATCGCCCAGATCGACTAGGGCGAAATCGGCGGGTGTCAGCGGCCGATAGCGCATGTCCACGGCGTTGACGCGGTCGGGCGTGGCGATGCGTACGGCCGTGACCTCGTCGCCCATCACGTAGATGCGGTACTCGGCCTCGGCGGGCACGAAGTCCTGGATCAGCAGGGGTGCGCGGTTCGCCACCGCCTCGCCCGGCCCGAGAAGCCGGGCCGGGCTTTCCACCCCGCGACGGCCGGTCTCCGACAGGTATTTGCCGACCGCGGGGCGGCACGATGGTCCGCGGGTCGGCTCGTTGGTCGCCAGCGTCGCGGGCAGGCTCAGCCCGGCGCGCGCCAGGGCCACGCGTTGGACCAGCTTGTTGCACCCGGCACGCGCCTTCAACGGCTCATTGAGGCAGGCGCCGAAGCGGGGCAGCGCGGTTTCCAGGTATTCGGCGATCACCCGCCACTGCCGATGGTCGTAGTCGTCAGCGGTGGGCACGAGCGCCACGTCCTCGGGCTCGAACGACGCGGGGAAGTAGACGAAGAGGCACGTCGCGCGCAGTTCCACCGCGCCGCACGCGTCCTGGGCGACGACGCAGCGTTCGTCGTCGATGACGACGCGCGTCGAGGGATCGAGAAACCGGAGCGTGGCGACCCGAAGCTCGGGGTAGCGACGGGCGAACGCCGCCGTTTCCACATAGTCGCCGACCACGGTCCGGATGCCGCGCAAGGCCGGGTTGGACACCATGAACACCACGTCGAAGGCTTCGCCGCGCATGACCGCAATCCTCGTATCCCGCGCTTCTCTAAGACGCCGCGCGGCCGGTGCAAAGGACTTTCGATCGCTGGCTTGGCGGCGGCCCTGCCGTCGTCCATGCTGCGGCCATGACCGCGCCCGTCATCGTCTGGTTCCGCGACGATCTGCGCCTCGCCGACAACCCGGCGCTTCATGCCGCGGCCGCCTCGGGCCGCCCCGTGGTGCCGGTGTTCGTGTGGGACGACGACCCGCCGGACGGCCGCACGCCTGGCGCGGCGGCGCGCTGGTGGCTGCACGGCAGCCTGGCCGCGCTCGACGCGGGGCTCGGTGGCCGGCTCGTGCGGCGGCGCGGTCGGGCGGACGCGGTGATCCCCGACCTCGCCGCCACGCTCGGCGCCACGGTGGTCCACTGGAACCGGGCGATCGTGCCGTGCGACGTCGATCGGGACGAAGCGCTCGTTCGCCGTCTGGCCGCGCTGGGCGTCACGGCCGCGGTTGGCGCGCCCGATACACTCCATCCGCCGGGCCAAGTGCGCACCCGGTCCGGCGGCGCGTTCCGGGTCTTCACGCCGTTCTGGGCGGTGTGTCGGGCGCAGGGCGCGCCGGCGCGTCCCCTGCCGTCGCCCGCGCGCCTGTCGTTCGCTCCGGACGCCGTGGCCGGCCTGCGGCTCGACGACCTGAACCTGCGACCCAGTACACCCGACTGGGCCAGCGGGCTGCACGCCGCGTGGACGCCCGGCGAGGCAGCGGCCCAGGCCGATCTCGCGGGGTTCGTCGAGGGCGCCCTGGCCGACTACGCGGTGGTGCGCGACCGGCCGGACCAACGCGGAACGTCGCGTCTGTCGCCACGCTTGCGGTTCGGCGAACTCAGCCCCCGCCAAGTCTGGCACGCCACGGCGACTGCCGGCGACGGTGCGGGCGTCGAGGTGCATCTGCGACAGCTTGGCTGGCGCGAGTTCGCCTACCATCTGCTTGGCCAGGCTCCCGACATGGCGCGCGTTCCCTTGAAGGCGTCGTTCGCGGCGTTCCCATGGCGTGCGGACGCCGCCGCGTTCCGGGCCTGGCGGCGCGGACGCACCGGCTACCCCCTGGTCGACGCCGGTCTGCGCGAGCTGTGGTCGACCGGATGGATGCACAACCGCGCGCGCATGGTTGCCGCCTCGTTCCTAATCAAGCACCTACTGCTGCCTTGGCAGGACGGCGAGGCCTGGTTCTGGGACACCTTGGTCGACGCCGATCCGGCCAACAACCCGGTGGGCTGGCAGTGGGTCGCGGGCTCGGGCGCCGACGCGGCGCCCTTCTTCCGTGTGTTCAATCCGGCGCGCCAGGCCGAGACGCACGACCCCGACGGGACCTACACCCGACGGTGGGTTCCGGAGCTCGCGCGACTGCCCGTAGCGCTGCTGCACCGACCGTGGACGGCTGGCCCGCTCGAATTGGCCGCCGCGGGCGTACGGCTCGGCGTCGACTATCCGTTCCCTCTGGTCGATCACGCCGCCGCACGGGCCCGGGCGCTCGACGCGTACGCCCGTCTCGGACGCGCTTGCGGCTAGGGAGCGATCGCAGTATCAAGCGCGCCGATGCCGTTCGCGCCCGCGCCTTACACCCTGGGACGTGTCAACGCGCGCGGGCTGCTTACCCTGCTGCGCTACGAAACGGCGCGCTGGCTTCGCTCGCCCTTCGGCTATGTCATTGCGCCGGTGCTGAACACGCTGATGCTGTTCACCGTGTTCCGCCTGGCGTTGCCGGTGGACATTGCCGGCATCGGCGGCGTGCCGATCACCGGCTTCGTGGTGCCGGGCCTCGTGATGATGGCGGTGCTGCACGCCGCGTTCGAGACGACGGCGTGGTCGATCATCGACCTGAAAATCCGCGGCACCATCGTCGATCTGCTGATGCCGCCGCTGGTTACCGCCGAGCTCCTGGTCGCCTTCGCGCTGAACGGCGCGGCGCGTGGCCTGCTGGTCGGCGCGCTGGTGCTGGGCGCCATGGCGCCCTTCGCCGAGCTCGGCCCGATCGATGTCCCGGCGGCGCTGGGCTTCGCCGGTGGCGGCGCGCTGGCGCTGGCACTGGCCGGCATCGTCGTCGGCATCGAGGCGCGCAAGTTCGACCACGTGGCGACCGTCGACAACTTCGCGGTCGTGCCGCTGGCGTTCCTGGCCGGCACGTTCTACGCGATCGACGACTTGGCCGAGCCGTGGCACACGCTGAGCGCCGCCAACCCCCTGGCCCACATGGTGACCGGGTTGCGCGCGTCCATGATCACGGCGCGATCCGACGATCCGCTGCTGGGCGTGGCGGGCGTGGCGGCGGCCGTCGTGGTGCTCGGTCTCGCGGCCTGGCACCGGCTCGCCTACAGTGCCAAGCTCAGGCCATGACCCTGTGGACGACACCATGGCGGACGTGGACTGGTTCGTCAGCGATACGCTCGACGCCGCGGCGCTGATCGGCGCGCTCGAGGCGGAGGGTGCCGTCTCACACCCGCTGCTGGCCGAGCCGGCGCGTCGGCGCCTGCTCGCCGCGGCCGAGGCCGTCGCGTATCGTCCGGGGCGTTCGACGGTTGGGTCGGGCGCCGCGATCGTGCGTCAGGAACTGGAGTGGTCCGACGACTTTGGCGCTGCGGGCCCGTTCCACGACCTAACGGCGCGCTATCAGGCCCTGTGGGACCGGGCGCTGGCGGCGCTGCCGCGCTATCCGTTCGCGACGCCGCTTACCTTCAACGAGATGATGCTGACGCGATACCGACCCGGCTGGCTCGGCATCACGCCACACCGCGACCACGCCAGCTACATCAACCTGGTGGCGCTGATCGTGCTGGCCGGCGAAGGGCGGTTCTGCGTGACGGCCGACCGGTCGGGCCGCGAGGCACGATCCGTGGATGGCGCGCCCGGCCGCGTCATTCTGATGCGGGCGCCCGGCTTCCTGGGCAACGACGTGCGGCCGTTCCATTCCGTCGCCGACATCGCGGCGACGCGCATCGTCTTCGGGCTGCGCCACGAACACCCGCCGGGCGCGCGGCTGGAGCGCGCCGCGCGCTTCGTCCACCGCGCCTGACGCGAAGGCCGCGGCCCCGCGTCAGGCGTGGGCCGCGCTACTTCTTCGGAGATGCCTCGCTCTTGACCGCCCCCTGCAGTTCCTTGATGCAGTTGTTCGCGCGCTTGTTGATAATGTCGAAGGCCTCGGTGTTGACGCGCGCAACCAATTCGGCAAGTTCGCGCAGGCTGTCCATGCCGCGCTCGAAGGCGTGGCGGTTGGCCTTGAGCTGCGACGCCGCCTGGTCTTGCGGCGACGCCGCGCGACCCAGATCACGGTAGGACGACAGCATTTCCTCGGCGATGTCGTGGAACAGCTGCGCTTGGCGCTGCGCCGAGGCCTGCACGCAATCGAAGGCCAGCTGGCAGACCGAGGTCAGTGCCTCGACGTTGCGCCGCTGCGCCGCCGCCATGGTCTCGGCGTCGACCTGGGGCATTGAGGGCATGCGGAACGCGGCCGAGGCGGCCGATGGGTCGAACCCAGGGGCGGACGAACGCGGCGCCGCCTGGGCGGACGCGGATTGGGTGGGCCTTCTGGTGCTGGACATGCGTATCCTCCTCCGAGTGTGTATCCTGGGCAGCCGGACCGGGCCGATGGGGGCCGCTGCGCGGTCGCGTCGCACGCAGCCGTCACGGGATCACAGCGTCTACGATCCATTTTAGGAATTTACCACAAGCACCACGAGAATCTCCACAAGATTCCTGAAGTCTTTGATGCACTGCGCCATAAAGAAAAAAATAACGATATGAAAAGATTAGGTGTCGAATCATCCAGGGTAGATTCGCGTCTGTCGCCCGATTGGCAACGGGATCCCCCAGCTGGAGCGGTACCGCGCCGTATTGACGGCGATACTGCACCGGCGGGGACTTGGACGCGGGCCGACGGCGCCGGAGCCGTCGGGCGCGGGTGAAGCGGCGGGTTGCCGCAGCGCTCAGCCCCTGCCGTTCGGCTTCATCGCGGCGGCCCAGGTGTTCAGTTCGTCCAGGCAGGTCTTGGTGCGCTGGCCCACGACTTCCATCGCCTCGCCGTTCGACTTGGCGATCAGATCGGCGATTTCGCGCATGGTCTCGCCGCCGCGGCTGAACAGTACACGCTGCGCCGCCATGCCGTCGGCGCCACCGTTGCCGGCGGCACCGCGCGCCGCGGCGAACAACTGGTCGAGCGTCTCGGCCAGCAGCGCCGACTGACGCCGCGCCGTCTCGTGGATGCTGTCGAGCACCAGCATGCAAACGGTGGACAGCATCTCCATGTTCTTGCGTTGCGCCTCGGTGACCGCCTGCAGATCCATGGGCGGCGCGGTCAGGCTGGCCATCATGCGGCTGACGTCCGGGGTGAGCCAGGGAAACTGCGAATTCATGATCGTGGTCCTTGTCTTCGGCGTGGCGGGTTCAGGCGGCCAGGGCCACCAGGTCGACGGGGCCGGGCAGGCCGGCCACCGTCCGTGACGCCCGTACCTCGGGCATAACGCGCGCGACGAAGCCCTGGCGTTCGGCCAGGTCGAAGGCCTCGCGCTTGGTCAACGCGGCCACGCGTTCGGCCTTTGTGTTTCTCGAGCTTCGCGGCGGTGTTTACCGTGTTCCCCAGCACGGTGTATTCGAGGCGTGTTTCGTCACCGATGGCGCCGAAGATGAACGGGCCGGCGGCCACCGCCAGGCCCCCGGCGCGGCACGGCCAGGCCGGCGCGCGTCCGCTCGGCGGCCCCGCGATGACCCTCGGCGAGCACCGCCTCGGCGGCGCGCAGGGCGTCCGCGGCGTAGGTGGCGCTGGGGCGCATGGCGCCGAACGACACCAGGATGCCGTCGCCCAGGAACTTGTCGATACTGCCGCCGTGCGCGTGGATGGGCGGCACCACGCGGCCTTGGTATTCGGCCAGCAAGGCGATCAATTCGGCCGGCGTCAGGGTCTCGGCCAGTGGCGTGAAGCCGCGCAAGTCGATGAACATGGCGGCGGCCTTGCGCAGTTCCGCATCGTCCGGGCGCAAGCCGTGGTCGGCGCGCGTGATGCGGCTGGCCACCTCGGGCGCGAAGAACCGCGCGAGCTCACCGGCCGAGGCGCGCTCGGCCACCGCGCGGACCAGCGTCTTGCGCGGGCGGGTGATCGCGATCGCCAGGATCGCGGTGACCATCAGGATCGAGGCGATCTTGTCGAACTCGGCGCCGATCAGGATGCGCGCCGAGGTCATGTAGGCCACGTAGTCGTGGGTGATCAGCGCCATCATGCCGCCGGGCATGTCGGCCACCGCGTAGACCAGGAGTGCGAGCCAGCGGGCCGCCGCCGTGGCGCCGGCCAGCACGACGTAGCCGACCTCGAAGCGCAGCGCGCGCAGCACGATGATGATGAACACGTAAAGCAGCGTCGGCGCCTTCAGGTAGAACGCCGGCTGCTGCTGGTACTGGATGTGGAAGCTCCAGATCGTCAGCATCAGCACGGCGATGTCGATGACCACCGAGGCCGCCAGGAATGTCCGGCTGAGCGGCCCGCGCAGCGCGAGCCACAGGCGCGCCGCGACGAAGGCGGCGTAGAAGGCCAGCGTCAACGGCACTGGCTCGAACGGCACGTCAGCAGGAAAGGCCTTGGGCGCCGCGGCGTAGAGGCTGGCGAACGTGGCGATGGCCGCGACCTGGACGCAGCCGATGACCACCTCGGCCTAGGCTTGCTCGGTCGCGATCGCCGCGCGCACCCGTGCCGGCAGGTCCATGGGCGCGACCGGGCCGGTCAGGAACGTCCACAACCGCGCGGCCAGATCGCGCGGCCCCAGGGTCCGTGCGGTCGCGGTCACAGGAACTTGTCCATCAGGTCGACGGTGGTCTCGCGGCCGATGCGGTCGAAGTTGCGCTCGAGCCATTCGTCCGCCGCGTTGCGCCCGATGTCGCGCAGATGGGTCAGGAATTCCCAGTCGGCGTTGAGCTTGCTCGAATAGCCCAGGTCGCACATGCGCGCCTCGGACTCGATCATGTGCAGGTTCAGCCTGCGGTACTTGTCCGTGTCTAGGTTCTCGGCGTCGATCAGCTTGCGCACGAAGGCGATGGCGCGCACCTCGCGGTTGAGCGTGGCGTTGAAGCTGATCTCGTTGACCCGGTTCAGGATCTCGGCCGGCGTGCGTGGCACATCCATGCGCTTGATCGGGTTAATCTGGACGATGACGATGTCGGCGCTGCCACACTTGTAGATCAGCGGGAACAGCGCCGGGTTGCCCATGTAGCCGCCGTCCCAGTACGCCTCGCCGTCGATCTCGACCGCCTGGAACAGGAACGGCAGGCACGCCGAGGCCAGCAGCGCGTCGACTGACAGGTCGTCGCAGTTGAAGACCTTGACCTTGCCGGTGCGCACGTTGGTCGCGCACACGAACAGGTTCAACTTGTGGTTGCGGTGCAGCCGGTCGAAGTCGATCTGCTCCTCCAAGATGGGGCGCAGCGGGTTGTAGTTCGACGGGTTCGCCTGGTAGGGCGACATCAGGCGCGAGAGCATGTCGAACATGACGAACAGCGGCGAGGTATCCATGCTCCAGCCGTTCAGCAGACGGTCGAACGGCGTGCGCTGGATCGGGCCGAAACGCCCCGCCTCGCTGATGCGGCGCCAGAAGCGAACCAGCCCGGCGCGCGCGCCGTCGCGCCCGCCTTCCGAGAAGCCCTGCACCAGCACGGCGCCGTTCATCGCGCCGGCGCTGGTGCCGCTGATGCCGTCGAGGGCGATGCGATCGTCCTCGAGCAGCCGATCGAGCACGCCCCAGGTGAACGCGCCGTGGGCTCCGCCGCCTTGCAGCGCCAGGCTGATGTGCTTGACCTCGACCTTGCGCCGGTCTGGACGATGTGCGGCACTGGCGGGCTTGGGTGCCTTGGCGCGGCGGGACGTCGAATGTTTGGCGGAAGACGTGGCCACGATCACCCCCTACTGCGCGGTCCAGCCGCCGTCGACCGGCAACGCCGTGCCGGTGACGCCGGCGCCGGATTCGCCGCATAGGAACACGATCAGGTCGCCCAGCGCCTCGACCGTGATGAACTGCTTGTTGGGCTGCTTGGCCAGCAGCACGTTGCGCACAACCTGCTCGCGCGGGATGCCGTGAGCCTTGGCCTGGTCGTCGATCTGCTTGTCGACCAGCGGCGTGTGCACATAGCCCGGGCACACCGCGTTGCACGTGATGCCCGCCTCGGCCAGCTCGAGCGCGACGACCTTGGTCAGGCCGACCACGCCGTGCTTGGCCGCCACGTAGGCCGACTTGAACTCGGACGCGACCAGGCCGTGGGCCGAGGCCAGGTTGACGATGCGGCCCCACTTGCGCGCCTTCATGCCGGGCACGGCGGCCTTGATGGCATGGAACGCCGACGAGAGGTTGATCGCGATGATCGCGTCCCACTTGGCCTCGGGGAATTCGTCGACCGGCGCAACAAACTGGATGCCCGCGTTGTTGACCAGGATGTCGACCGCGCCGAAGGTCTTGGCGGTTTCCTCGACCATGGCGCGCACCTGGTCGGGCTTCGACATGTCGGCGCCCGAATAGGCGACGCGGACACCCGCGTCCTTCGCCAGGCCGGCGCGGGTCGCCTCAATGGCCTGGGCATCGCCGATACCGTTGAGCATGATGTCGGCGCCGGCCGACGCCAGGGCCCGAGCGATGCCCAGGCCGATGCCGCTGGTCGAACCAGTTACGATGGCCGCACGGCCCTTCAGGTTGGTCATGACTTCCTTCCTCGATCTTAATGGCGTCAGGCGCAGTTTCGTCCGTTACACCGCCGTGTCAACGTTCCATTACGATCCTCCGAATTCCGCCGCGTTGCCAATGCCGGTGCCGCACCGAGACGATAGCAGCGGCGCATGGCCCACCGATCACGCCGCCGCCCAGTCTTAGCGCGTGGCCAAGCGCACGAAGGTGGCCAGCGCCGGCGAATGGCGCCGCTCGGCCACCGTGACCAGCTGAACCTCGCGGCGCACCTCCGGGTCGACCAGCACGCGTGTCGGCAGTTCCGGGAACAGCACCAGGTACTCGGGCATGAACGAGCAGCCCAGGCCAGCAAGGATCATGCGCTGGATCCAGTCCTCGCGCTCGGTCTGGTAGATGGTGTTGATGGTGGCGCCGGCGTCGTTCAGGACGCCGCTGAAGTAGTCGGTGAACTCGCACGCTTCACGTCACAGGTAGGGTTCGCCGTCCACATCGGCGAAGCGCACGGCGTTCATGGATTCGAAACGGTGACTTGGCGGAAAGGCGACCACGTAGCTTTCCTGGTAGAGCGTGCGTGCCTCGCAGCGGTCGGGCATCGCGGTGGGCAGGCCGACCAGGGCGCAATCGATCTCGCCGGCCATCAGTCGTTCGAGCAGGCGGCCGGGTCCGTCCTCGCGCACGGTCATGCGCACGCCGGGCGCGGCGCGCCGAAGATCGGCGATCAGGTTGATGACGCGGCGCGAGCCGATGGTGCACATGACACCCAGGTTGAGCGGCGCGGTCTCCAGCTAGCGCAGCCCTTTGGCCTCGGTCGCCGCGGCCCCGGCATCGTCTCGATCGATCACTGGATCCGCAAGCACTTCCACGTGGCCGACCGCTAGAGCCACGCCCAGTCCGTCGCTGCGACACGCCCCCGCGCGACGGTCGCGGGGGCGACAAGGAATCCATGGCGATGCGCAAGTTCGGCCGGTCGAAGCCGAGCACGAATGTGCGCGCGCGGCCGTGGAACAGCTTGTCGGCGATGTCGGCGCGCGTCGCGGGATCGGCCGTGGCGGTGAACGCGACGACCTGGCGCACGCCCAACGGTTCGCGCAGCGCACCCAGCCGCAGATGGTCCGGACGGAAGTCGTGGCCCCACTCGGAAACGCAGTGCGCCTCGTCGATGGCGATACGCCGCACGCCGGCGGGGCGTAGCGTCGCGACGACGCCGGGCACCGCCAGGCGCTCCGGTGCCAAATAGAGCAGGCGCAACCAGCCCTCGGCGACGGCACGCAGGGAGTCGTCGTTGACGCGCGGATCGTTGGCCGAGGACACCGCCGCCGCCGCGATGCCCAGCGCGTCGAGCTGGCGCACTTGGTCGCGCATCAGCGCGATCAGCGGCGACACCACCAGGGTCAGGCCATCCTCGACCACCACCGGCAACTGGAAGCAAAGCGACTTGCCGCTGCCGGTCGGCATGATCGCCAGCACATCGCCGCCGTGAAGGATCTCCTCGACGATGTCCCGCTGGCCGGGCCGAAAATCCTTGATGCCGAAGACTCGGCCAGCGCGCGTCGGACCGCTTTCAGGTTCAGCGCCGCCGCCGCTCGCGCCGCCGCGCGAACTGATCCAGCAGCCGCACGCCGAACCCGCTGGCGCCCTTCGGCCCGGTGGGCGGCGCCTTGTACAGCAGGTCGACGCCCGCGATGTCCAGGTGCGCCCACGGCACGCCAGCCACGAACTTGCCCAGGAACACGGCGGCGTGCGGCGAGTCCGCGTAGGCGTCGTCGGGCGCGAACTGGCGCACATCGGCGATGGGCGATTCGAGATTGTCGTCGTAGTCCTGGTGCATCGGCAGGCGCCATAGCTTCTCGCCCTCGGCGGCGCTGGCGGCCAGCAGCTCGGCCGCCAGCTTTTCGTCGTTGGCGTAGAGCCCGGCGTAGACGCGGCCCAGCCCGGCGATCACCGAATAGGTCAGGGTCGCCAGATCGATCATGGACGCCGGCTTGAAGCGCGTCGCTGTGTAGTGGAGCGCGTCCGCCAGCACCAGCCGGCCCTCGGCGTCGGTGTCGATGACCTCGACCGTCAGCCCGGCCAGGGTGCGCACCACGTCGCCCGGCCGGTAGGACTTTTCCGACGGCATGTTCTCGGCCAGGCCGATCACGCCGACCGCGTTGACCGGCGCCTTGCGCCCGGCCAGCGCGCGCAGGACGCCGACGACGGCGGCGCCGCCGGCCATGTCGGCCTTCATGTCCTCCATGCCCTCGGCCTTCTTGATGCTGATGCCGCCCGAATCGAACGTCAGCCCCTTGCCGACGAAGGCAAGCGGCGGTTCGTCGGCGTTCGCCGCGCCGTTCCAGCGCAGGATCAGCACGCGCGGCTCGTAGGTGCTGCCTTGGGCGACCGCCACCATGGCGCCGAAGCCGAGCGCCTTCAGACGGTCCGGTTCCAGCGCCTCGACATCGACGCCGAGCGGGCTCAGCGCCGCGCCTGCGCGCGCCACGAACGCCGCCGGGTTCACCACATTGGCGGGCTCGTTGACCAGATCGCGCGCCAGCGCGACGGCTTGCAGCACCGGTTCGCGCGCGGCCCACGCGCGCCGCGCCGCCGCCGATCGGGGCCCCACCACGGTCAGGCTGTTGACGGCCACCGGGTCCTCGTCGCGCTGGCGCGTGCGGTAGGCGCCGAACCGATAGGCGCCGAGCCGCGACCCTTCCAGGAAACGCACGAGCGCGGCACCGTCGCCGTCGAGCGCCACGGCCGCGTCGCTCCAACCCAGACGGCCGAGTGCGCCCGCCGCGGCGCCACCGGCAACGCGCAGCGCGTCCGCCCCACCGTCGCCCAGCCCGACCAGGACCACGCGCTCGACCGCGTCGACCGCGTCGATCACCAGGTCATGGGTCGTGCCCGCCTTGCCGGCGCCCTTCAAGGCGCCCAGCGCGCGCCGAAGCGCGCCGCCCAGCGCCGCGTCCGCCGCCGCCGTCGCGGGCGGCAGGGTGCCGTCCGCCGCCACCCCAAGGACGCGGGCCGCGCTGGCCGGGGCCCGCGTGGCGAAGGCGATACGCATGATGATCCTCCCCTGGAGACGTCGCGTTCCGCCGGCCCAGTGATCGCCGTCACCGACTGCGGGGACACATTAACGGAACGTTAAACTTAATAGTTGATGAAGATCGCCAGGGCCGTTTCATCGCGGAACGGGTGTGCGCGTCGCCGGTGGGCCAAGGCCCCGATCCGGCCGATTCCTGAGCGCCAAGGCGCGTGCCATGGGGCGGCATGGGCGTTGCTACCGGACCAGGGTGACGGGCCGGCCCGCCCGCCAGCAGCCGAAAGGAGATAGCCACGGCCACCTAGAGAAATTTCGCCGCCCTTAGCGCCGAACTGCTCGGCCGGTCCGAGATCGCGCCCGCCTTCGCCACCGAGACCCAAGCCACCTTCGAGCCCTACCGGGATTCGCCGCGCATCGCTTGGCGCGAGACGCCACAACCGCCGGCGCCGCGCGCCCTGACCACGACCCAGGTGGCGGCCTATGTCGGCGTCTCGGTCAAGACCTTTTCCAAGCTGGTGGACAAGGGCCTGTTCGATGCCCCGGTCATGCTGGCCGACCAGCGCCACTGGGACCGCTGCGCGCTCGACCGCGCCATGGACCGCATGAGCGGCATCGCCCGCTGATCCACGCACGACACGGGTCTTAGAAACGACAGGGGCGGGTCATCGACCCACCCCTTCGCTTTGGTGGAACGGTCAGTCGCCGGCCTTCCTCATGCCGGCCAGGAGCTGACCGGCGCCCATCTGCATCGCGGTGACGTCGTCACCGATGCACGCGAGCCGCAGCCCCCACTTAGCGGCGAAGCGGAACTGCTCGTCGCTGTAGAGGTTCATGCCCCACGGCTTGCCGCGCTTGTTGGCGGACTTGGCCACCGTGATGATGTCGTCCAGGTCGGCCTTGGAGCCTGAGAACCCGCCGCGGCCGCGCGCCATGCCCAGATCGAACGGCCCGACGAACAGGCCGTCGACGGTGTCGAGCGCCAGGATCGCGTCGACCTCCTCCAGCGCCTCGACGGTCTCGACCATGGGGAAGCAGCGCACACGACGGTTTTCGTCCTTCGCCCAGCCGGGCCACGGCCCACCCCAGTTCCATGACCGTCCGCCGCCGACGCTGCGCGTGCCCGTGGGTGGGTACTTGGCATAGCCACAGACCTCGCGCGCGTGCGCCAACCCGTCGATGTGCGGGATGATGACGCCATCGGCGCCCGAATCGAGCACGTGCTGGATCGCGATGCGGGTCGGCGCCATCACCCGTGCCCAGACCTGCAACCCCAGCGCGCGGCCGACCACGATGACCTTGTCGGCCTCGATCTGGGTCCACACGCCGTGTTCCATGTCCATGACCAGGGCGCCGTAGCCGCAGCCCTTGGCCACCTCACACGCGGTGATGCTCGGGTTGATGAGCCAGAACGCGTCCAGCCGCCCGCCCGCCGCCTTCGTCTTGCCCTTCGCCATGATGACCCTCTCTTCGCCGGATTGGATCATAGGGGAGTGCGCCGGCCGAGGGAAACGTGCCCGCGCGCACCGGGCCCGACAGGCTCGCCTCGCGCGGGCCCCTTGTGCTACAGGGAAGGGCGCCTTGTGAATGGGCCGGGGAGACGCTATAGCCTCGGGGTTGTTCGATCTGAGCGGACGGGTCGCGGCCGTGACCGGCGCGGGCCAGGCATTGGGGCGCGCCATTGCCGGCGCGCTCGCCTAGGCCGGCGCCTGCGTGCTTTGCGGCGCGCGCACCCTGGCCAAGCTTGAGGCGACGGTCGTGACGATCCGCGCGGCCGGCGGCGAGGAGCCGGCCACGCCCGATGAGGACGGCTTGCGCCGCTTCCTCGAAGGGACGGTGATGCCGTGGTTCGATGGGCGCAAGAAGTAACTCGTTAACCGCCCGCTGATCCGCAAACAGGCCTTCGGCGAAGCGCTGGACCCCGACAAGCTGGAGCGGCTGGGCCCCTACGAGGTGCATCTCGACCGCAAGCTCGAACGGATGCTAGCCATGCTGCTGGGCCTCAGGGACCTGCGGGCGGGCGCCGCTCCCGGCTGATCCGTTTGGCAAAACCGCTAATCGCGGGTCCTGCCGGGGCGATGTGAACCGGCACGGGGATTGACCCCCGATCGGCGCCGAAGGCTGACCCCACCGTGGGTTCCGTACGTAGTTCAACCGGCATCCAAACTTCACGATCCGCTTGGGTCACGGTTGGGCGCCGAAAGGGGTCAAACTTCGGTGCTTATTCACAGGGCGATCCCATGCGGGGATGCTGGGCGCGGGATGCCGCCAGCCCGACCCCGCCCGCCGTCTAATACCAACCTGCATTGATCAGAACCCGTTTGCCCATTCGCGGGGTCCGATGGACATGAATTGCCAGGGTTGATCGACGAGGTTGTTCCAGGCTTGGCAGCAGAGATCGACGATGTCCTCGGCGGATTTG
>VGDP01000020.1 GCA_016869675.1 Alphaproteobacteria bacterium
CAGCACATCGACCTGCCGCAACTTCGCGACAATCTCTTCGGCCCTGTGCTTCTTCCTCGCCATCTCGGTCCTCCTCGATGTGAAAAACTTACATCACGGTCGGACCACTACCAGGGGAGGGCGATCAGTCGCTGCCCTCGCCAGCTTCGCCACCTTCGCCACTTTCAATTTGAGCCAGCGCGGTGGGGAACAGTTCGCCAAGGGAACCAGGCTGATCCGTGACGCTTGCACCCGCGAGCGGGACAACGCCGAGCCCGAGCCATACCTTCGTACGGGTGCTCATATGCGAAATCCTCGATTCAGTAAACGCGAATGATTTGCATTGCCAGATCGCTCTGAACTTGTCAAGACCATACGAAAAATATGGATATAGGGGTTCGTGTTCAATCCATCAAAGTGTTGATGGCGCGCGCGAAATCGGCGCGGGCTTCGTCGCGGCGCGCGTGCCTCCCCCGGCGAACGACCCACGTCCCGCCGACCATGACGTCACGAACCACGGGCGCGTTGCCGGCGAACACCCAGGCGTCGAGCAGCGTGTCGCCGGATCGGCCGACCAGAAGGGGATGTTCGGCGTCGAGTACCACGAGATCGGCGCGGTGGCCTGGGGCGATGGCGCCGATCGGCCGGGCGCACGCGTGGGCACCGCCCACTAGGGCGCGGCGGTAAAGCCCGGCGCCCACGTGTGATGCCTTGGGCGTGGACGCGACATTGCGCGCGCGCTTCGCGAGGCGCTGGCCGTACTCGAGCCAGCGCAACTCCTCGACCGGACTGACGGAAATGTGGCTGTCCGACCCGACGCCAACGAGCCCATCGTCGATCAGGTAGGGCTCCAACGGGAACAAACCATCGCCGAGGTTGGCCTCAGTCGTTGGGCACAGGCCCGCCACGGCGCCGGTGGCCGCCAGGCCCCGCGTTTCGGCCTCCGTCATGTGCGTCGCGTGGACTAGGCACCAGCGGCGATCCACGGGCGCGTTCGCGAGCAACCACGCGACAGGGCGGGTGCCAGACCAGGCGAGGCACTCGTCGACCTCGCGGGTCTGCTCGGCGATGTGGATGTGGATCGGGGCCGTCGCGTCCGACCGGTTCAGCGCGTCGTGCACGTCGGCAAGCAGCCTGGGGTTCACGGCGCGCAGCGAATGGGGTGCGATGCCGATCCGCACGTCGTGGAACCCATGGTGGCGTCCCCGCAGTTCTTCGACTAGGCGGAGGAACCGATCACCGTCGTTGACGAACCGGCGCTGGCCGGCCGTGGGCGGCTGGCCGCCGAACCCGCCGTGGGCGTAGAGCACCGGCAGGTGCGTGATACCGATGCCCGCCGTGGCCGCCGCGGCGATCACACGGTTCGACAGCTCGGCCGGATCGGCGTACGGCACGCCGTCCGGCCCGTGGTGCAGATAGTGGAACTCGGCCACCGCCGTGTAGCCGGCCTCGAGCATCTCGACGTAGAGCTGGGTTGCGATGGCTTGCAGCGTCGCGGGATTTAGGCGCGCGACGAAGCCGTACATGACCTCGCGCCAGGTCCAGAAGCTATCGCGTCCCGCCGCGCCCCGCCGCTCGGTCAGCCCTGCCATGGCACGCTGAAAGGCGTGGCTGTGCAGATTGGGCAGACCCGGCACGATGGGGCCGCGCGCCCGTTCCGCGCCGTCGGATGCGCCGCCCACCGTGATCGCCGCGATGTTGCCGTCGCCGTCGATATCGATGCGCGCGCCCTCGGTCCAGCCGTCGGGCAGGAGGACCGCTTCGCCATACAACGCCTTCACGTCCCAATCTCCTGTTCGTCGCGCCCCGAACCTACAGGACCCGGCGCCAGCCGCGCGATTGCCAAGGGGCGCCGCTGCCCGTAGGAAGGTTCATGGCCGATTGGGATGATCTCTGGCTCGACGCCCACCTGGCAACCATGGTGCCGGGGGGCGACGCCTATGGCGTGATCGCGAACGGTGCACTGGCCGTGCGCGAGGGGCGGATCGCGTGGGTCGGCGCGCACGCGGACCTGCCGGGCGCGCCGCACGCGCTTGCGCGCCGGGTGCACGATGCGCGCGGCACGTGGATCACGCCCGCGCTGATCGACTGCCATACCCACCTGGTCTACGCCGGCGACCGGGCGGCGGAGTTCGAGATGCGCCTGGAGGGCGCCAGCTACGAGGACGTGGCGCGCGCCGGCGGGGGCATCCTGTCCACGGTGCGCGCGACGCGCGCGGCCGACGAGGACGCGCTGGTCGCCGCTGCGACGCCCCGGCTCGAAGCGCTTCTATCCGAGGGCGTGACCGTCGTCGAGATCAAGTCGGGCTACGGTCTGGACCTGGACACCGAGGCGCGCATGCTGGCGGCGGCGCGCCGGCTAGGCCGGGATTTCCCCGTCACCGTCGTGACCACCTTCCTGGGCGCCCACGCCCTGCCGCCCGAGTATGCCGGGCGCAGCGGCGACTACATCGCCTTCGTGGCCGATCGGGCGCTGCCTGAGGTGCATCGCCAGGGCCTGGCGGACGCGGTCGACGTGTTCTGCGAGCGTATCGGATTCTCGGCCGCCGAGACCGAGCGGGTTTTGGCGGCGGCGCGCGCGCTGGGCCTGCCAGTCAAGGTGCACGCCGAACAGCTTTCGGATCAGGGTGGCGCCGCGCTCGCGGCGCGTTACGCCGCGCTCAGCGCCGATCACCTGGAGTATCTGTCGGACGAGGGCGCGCGCGCCATGGCGGCGGCCGGAACCGTCGCCGTGCTGCTGCCCGGTGCCTTCTACACGTTGCGCGAGACACGCCTGCCGCCGATCGAGCTGCTGCGTCGCCATGGCGTTCCCATCGCCATCGCGACCGACTGCAACCCGGGATCATCACCGGTGACGTCGCTGCTGCTGATGATCAACATGGCGTGCACGCTGTTCCGCCTGACGCCGGCTGAGGCCCTTGCCGGGGTCACGCGCGAGGCGGCGCGGGCGCTGGGGCTGGGCGCGGAACGGGGCACGCTCGCAACCGGCAAGGTGGCAGATTTCGTGACCTGGGATATCGCTCGCCCGGCCGAACTCGCCTACCGCGTGGGCGCCAACCCGCGCCGCCAGGTGGTGCGGACGGGCACGATCGTCGGCGCCTGAGGGCGCTTGCGACGGGGCGCGGGCCGGGGCTATAACGCGCCCTCGGCCGGAGTGTAGCTCAGCCTGGTAGAGCACTGTCTTCGGGAGGCAGGGGCCGGTGGTTCGAATCCACTCACTCCGACCAATCGTTACAGACGCTTAGCCACCCGACCACCGAAGGGATCGTGCGCCACGTGGCGCATCGATGGCCTCCGGGACCCAGGCGGTCGAACCGCCGCCCTACGCCCAACACCACACGAGGCGCCATGGCGCGAGGCCGAAGCCCGCGAGTGCGCCGACGGGCCTTCACCGCCGGTCTGACGGCCCTGGCCGCCACGCTTCTGGCGCGGCGGCCGCCCGCGTTCGCGCAGGGCCGGGCGGAATGGTCGGCCCTGCCGGACGCTGCGCCCTTGTCGTCGCAGTTCCCGCCCAAGGGCAACTGGTGGGGTTCGGTCGGTCCGCGCGCCATCCTGGGCGCCTGGAACGGCCGGGCGTGGGACGAGACCGGCGAGACCGCCCGGCTGTTCGGTTACGGTGGACACACCGACTACGGCGGCAACGAGGTCTACCGGTGGCGGCCGGGCGAGGGCTTCCAACGCCTCAACGACCCCAATCCGCTGGACGGCGCCGTGCGGGAGGGCAAGGGCGTGCCAGTGGACGCGAACGGCAACCCGGTCGCCCGGGCGCGCTCGGTGCACACGTACAGTGGCCAGGTCTATGTGGACGGCGTGATCCACCGCCTCGGTGGTTCGCCGGCATGGCCGGGCGGGTTCCTGAACAGCCATTGGAAACTGGACGTCGCGACGCTGGAGCACACCGACGCCGGGCCCGTCGCGCGCGCGCGGCAAGGTGCCTGGCGCCGTGTGGGACCCGGTCGCCAAGCGGCTGATCGCCCATGTGCACCCCGACAAGGGCACGATCGTCGACCTCGCCACGGGGCCGCAGCAATCCTTCGACGTCGCGGGGTGGGGCGCCTCGATGATGTACGCGCTCGACGCCGACGGGCGTCGGCTCGTCAACCTGGCTCTGTCGTCGAAGCGCTGGCGCCTGGTGGTCTACGACCTGGACGACCAGGGCGTGCCGGTCGGGCATCGGGTTGTCCCGCTGGACGGATTCAAGAACCCAAAGGCCGGACGCACCATCGCCTTCGATCCTGCGAGCCGACGGTTCATCCTGTGGGCCGACGGGGTGTTCGCCTTCGACGGGTCGACCGTCACCGAGATCGAGGTCGCCCGCTCGGTGCCGAGCGTCGAGGGGCGCACAGGCAATGGCGTCTACAACCGCTTCTCCTGGGCATCGTCCCTCAGAGGGTTCGTGACCTTGATCGACCCCGACGAAGGTGGCGTCCTGTTGCGTCTGCCGTAGGTCCTACCATCGGGCTTGACGAGCCGACGATGGACCGGCAAGAGGTCGCAGGCACGGCGACGAGGGCACCATGAACGTTGGCACGTTCGACAGCGTCGAAGCGGCGATCGAAGCGGTCGCGCGCGGCGACATGGTCGTCGTGGTCGACGATGCCGACCGGGAGAACGAAGGCGATCTGATCATGGCGGCGTCGAAGGCGACGCCGCAGGCGGTCGCGTTCATGATCCGGCACACCAGCGGCATCCTGTGCACGCCCATGAACGGTGCCGAGGCGCGCCGCTTGCGGCTCGATCCCATGGTCGCCATGAACGACGCGCCGCTCGGCACCGCGTTCACGGTATCGATCGACTACCGCGAAGGACTGACCACCGGCATCTCGGCGGACGAACGCTGCAACACGGTGCGCGCGCTGGCCAATCCGAACATCGGAGCGGGGGACTTCGTCCGGCCCGGCCATGTCTTTCCGCTGGTCGCGCGCGAGGGCGGCGTCCTGGTGCGCTCGGGCCACACTGAGGCGGCGGTCGATTTGGCGCGGCTGGCCGGTCTGCCTTCCGTCGGACTGCTGGCCGAACTGGTCAATGACGACGGCACGGTGAAACGCCTGGCGGAATGCAAGGATTTCGCAAGGACCAACAACCTGCGGATCATCGCGGTGGCCGACATCATCGCCTATCGCTTGCGCCGCGAGCATCTTGTTGAGCGGCTGTCCACGTTCCCGGTGGCGACGCCCGCGGGTCCTGCGCGCGGCTACCTGTACGGCACGCGTTTCGATGCCCACCGCCACCTGGCTTTGGTGTTCGGTATTGTCGGTCCGGAGGAGACCGTGCCCGTGCGCATCCATCGCGAGGACGTGTTGAGCGATGCGTTCGGGCCGCGCGAAGGAGCACAGGCGAGTGTGCTCAGCCGGGCCCTCGAACGGCTGTCATCGGGTAAGGGCGGCGTCCTGGTCTACCTGCGCGAAGGTTCGGCCGGTGTGCCCGTGCACCCGGTCGTCGGCGAGGACGGCACCGAGGCTCCGCACGCCGCGGGCGAGGACGAATGGCGCGACATCGGGGTGGGCGCACAGATCCTGCGCGATCTTGGCGTCACCGTTATCCGGCTGCTGGCGACCCAGCGGCGCCGCTACGTCGGCATCTCGGGCTTCGATATCGCCATCGAGGCGACCGAACTTCTCGATGCCTGAGGGCGATTGACCCGGCGGGCACAGCTGGGCGCACCATCCCCTGGCCTTGTGGCTGGTCGATCACGGCGGCCAAGGCCTGAATCTCGACCTGCTGCTGGGCGATCTGTGCGACCGGCTGGTCGCCGAGGGTATCCCCTTGCGCCGTGTCGTGGTGGGCGTGCTGTCGTCACATCCCGAGGTGGCGGCCCGTTCCGTGGTTTGGGGCCGCGGCGGGGCGAGCGTTCAGCGGCGCGATGTCAGCTACACGATGCGCGACGCCGACACCTATCACAAGAGCCCGGTCAAGCTGATCCACGACGGCGCGGGCGCGATCCGCCGCCGCCTCGAAGGCGACGACGCCGTCCTGGATTTCCCGGTGCTGCACGACCTGAGGCCATCGGGGTGACCGACTACGTGATCATGCCGATCGTGCACACCACGGGCCGCATCAACTTCATCTCGTGGACGACCGATCGACCGGGCGGGTTCTCGGGACAGCACCTTGCGCTGCTCCATGATCTGCTGCCGCTGATCGCGTTGCGCGTCGAGATCCGGGTCGCGCGCGAGGCGACACGCATTCTGCTCGAGACGTACCCAGCCCGCGAGCCGGCGCGCCGGGTTCTCGACGGGCGCGTACGCCGCGCCCCATCGAGGACCGCAAGGGCGAGATTCTCAAGTTCATCGTCGACGGCCTGCTCGCCATCTTCTCCGTGGGGGACGACGCGGGCGCGGCGTACGCGACCGCGCTGGAGGCCGCCCGCGCCGTCATGGCGAACCTGGACGAGGTGAACCGGCACCGTGCCGGGGAAGGCAAGCCGGAGATCCGGTGCGGCATCGGCCTGCATGTCGGCGATGTGCAGTACGGCAACATCGGTGCGCGCGACCGGCTGGACTTCAAGGTCATCGGCCGTGCGGTCAACGAGGCGAGCAGGGTCGAGAGCCTGTGTCGCGTGCTAGAGCGCCGGCTGTTGGCGACCGCGCCGTTCGCGGGACACCTGGGCAACGCCGACCTGATCAGCCTGGGGTTCCACGTCCTGCGCGGCGTGCGCGAGCCGCAGGAGATTTTCGGGCTGGGCGAGCCGGGCTAGCCCTGGACGATACGAAACGCAACCTGGGACCCGGCGCGCACGAGCCCGACATAGTCGGCGCCAAGTCGGCGGTCAGCCAACAGCTCCGTGAACGCCTTGTGCTCGCCGTCCTGCCAGCCCGGAAAGTTGAAGTACTCGTCGAACACGAGCACCGTGCCCGGCACGATGCGCGGGCCGAGCGCCTCGAACACCGTGCGCGTCGCGGTGTAGAGGTCGCAGTCGATGTGAGCGAGACCGACGGTCCCGGCGTGATCCGCGAGGAACAGGGGCAGGGTATCGGCGAACAAGCCGACCACGAGATTGACATTGGCGCCCAGGTCCGTCGGCACGGCGGCCTGGCGGAACGCGCCGGCCGCGAAACCCGTGCGCCAGTCCTCGGGCAATCCGGCGAAGGAGTCGAAGCCGTGCACCGCGCGCGACGTCGCGCCGGCAAGCACGCGCATCGAGGTGCCGGCGCCGACGCCGAACTCGAGCAGCAAGCCATCGGCGGGCGCCAGCGACAGGGCGTGGAGCAGCAGTTCGGCGCGCCGTGCGAAGGCGCGCGCCTTGACCATGTGCCAGGTGTAATGGAGCGCGCTTTCATACGTCGCGATCACCGACGCCATCTTGAGGACATCGAGATTCTCGCGGTTGACGTTGAACACCCCGGCGTCGGCCGCGCGCGTGACCAGGGCGAACATCTCGTCCTTGGTACCGGCCCATCCTGCCACTGCCATCTCTCCGCGCTCTCGCCCAGGGGACCATGATACCTGTGGGGTCATGGGAGAACGAGGGCAACCTGCCGGGACGCCGGACCCGGAGCTCGGCCGGGCGCGGGGCATGCTGCGCCGGGGCCAGGTGGCGCAGGCCGAAGCCGTGCTGCGCGCGATCGTGGCACGACGGCCCGACGACGCGGACGCGCTCTACGCGCTTGGATCGGCCGCGGCGGCGCGCGGTGACCGGGCCGAGGCACTTCGCCGCGTCGGCGCCGCGGTCGAGAGGAGACTGGGCGAGGCGACGTTCCACACGATGCTTGGCACCTTGCTGGTGCGCGAGGAACGGATCGACGAGGGGCGGTCGAGGCGTTCCGCAGGGCGATCGCCCTCAAGCCCGATGGCTACCAGGCCCACAACAACCTGGGCGCGGCGTTGCGTCGAGTGGGCAACCTGCGCGGCGCTGTGGCGTCCTGGCGCACGGCGACCGCGTTGAAGCGCGGATCGCCGTGGTACCAGCCCGCCGGTCTGCCGACGCCCTCGCCCGAGGCCGCCGATCTGCCGACCTTCACGACAAGCGCCGCCTACAAGCTCCGCCATGACGTGGAACAGCTTCGGCACCTGCGCGATCAGGCGGCGCTCGGGCCCGACTTCGGCCCTACGCTCGCCGCGTTCGAGGCAGCGCTCGCCGAGGCCGGCGACGGCGTCGCCATTGATCGGCTCGACCTCGAACGACATGCCTTGCTGCGCGCGGCGTACAACCGGCTGGTGCACTGGCGCGAAACCCCGGCCCTGGCGGCCGGGGCGCTCGCCCCTCATTTGCCGGTCGCCGAGATCGAAGCCCGTTATGCCGCCTCGGGCCCGGGCATCACCACCATCGACGGCCTGTTGCGGCCTGAGGCCTTGGCGGCGCTACGCCGGTTCTGCCTGGACTCGACGGTCTGGTTCGACTTCCGGCACGACCGCGGCTATCTCGGCGCGGACCTCAACGAGCGCTTCGACGCCGACCTCCTGCTGCAGGTCGCCGACGAACTGGTCGCGCGGTTCCCCGGCATCTTCCGCGGCCGGCGCCTGCGCCACCTGTGGGCCTACAAGTACGACAGCGCCATGGACGGCATCGGCATTCACGCCGATGAGGCCGCGGTCAATGTCAACTTCTGGCCGACGCCCGACCACGCGAACCGCGACCCGGCGCACGGCGGGCTTGTGGTATGGGACGTGGAAGCGCCTCGGTCGTGAGATTTCCAGCGCTTCAACAACGACGTACCCGCCATCGAACGGTTCCTTCGGGAGTCGGGCGCGCGGCCGGTGGCCGTACCGCACCGGCAGAACCGGGCGGTCATCTTCAACTCCGACCTGTTCCACGCGACGGACACGATCCGCTTCGCCGAGGGCTACGAGAATCGCCGCCTCAACGTCACCCTGCTGTTCGGGGACCGTCACGATGGGCGATGACATGACGTTGTCGTTCGATTCGCGTTAGACTCCCGTCGGGCATCGCGGGTCTCCTCATGGCATTGGGACGCATCAAGGTGTGGCCGTTCTTCGCCATCGCGCTGATCGCGGCGGTGGTGGGCACGTCGTTCATCGTCTTCTGGTGGCCCGAGGAACCGCCCGCGAAGGAACGCCTGGTCATGGTCAGCGGCACGATCGCGACCGTGATCATCAAGGACGACTTGTCGGGGGCGCAGGGGCCCGCGGCCGCCGGGCTTCAATCGGTCTACTTCACCTTGAAAGAAGCCCCGGGCGAATTCCGCTACCCCTCGAAGTTTCCGCGCTACTTCGAGGTGCGCGACCGCGTGGCGGTGGCCGTGGACGTCTGGATCGACCCGGCGGATCGTGACGCGGGCCGGCCGATGACCGTGTGGCAGATCCAGGAGCACAACCCCTACAACACCATCGGCGTCGAGACCTTCGTGCCCTACGAGGACGTCGTCGTCGCCGTGACGCGGGTCGATCGTTCGATGGTGCGCGCGGGCACGTGGATCCTGCCGGCGGCGTTGCCGTTCCTCGTGTTCGGGCTCCTCGCCGGGCGTTGGAACCGCAGCAAGCCGCTACCCATGCCGTGAGCACCAGCGTCCAGGATGCCCTGCGAGCGTTGGTCGTCGTGCCGGGGCAGCGCCTGGATGTCGCCGAAGGTGCGTTGCTGCTGGGCGCGCTCGATCGGCCGGGCGTCGACCTCGGACCCTACCGACGGGACTTGGCCGCGCTGGCGTCGGCGGCGCACGAAAGGCCCGGCCCTGAGGCGTTGAACGCCCTGCTGTTCGACGGCTGGGGCTTCGCCGGCGATACCGAGACGTATGACGACCTGCGCAACGCCAACCTGACCCACGTCATCGACCGCCGCCGCGGCCTGCCCGTGGCGCTCGGCATCCTCTACATGCACATCGCGCGGGCCGCGGGCCTCGCCGCCTTCGGCCTGAACCTGCCAGGGCACGTGATGGTGGCCGTGGGCATGGGCGATGCGTTGCACGTGCGCGACCCGTTCCATGGCGGGCGGGTTGTCGGCCTCGACGAGCTGGGCGAGCGTGTCGCGCGGTCGGGCGCGACCATGGATCCGGCGATGCCGCAGCCCGTGGACGACCGGGCCGTGCTGCTGCGCCTGCACAACAACATCAAGGTGCGCTGCCTACGTGACGGCGACATGGATCGGGCCGCCGCGACGCTCGAGGCCATGGTGATCGTGGCCCCGGAGCAGGCGGGGCTGTGGCTCGAGCTGGGCACCGTGCACGAGAAGCGCGACAACCTGCGCGCGGCGCGCGCTGCCCTGGAGCGCGCGCGGATGCTGGCCGGCGCGGCAGATGCGCGCGGCATCGAGGTCGCGCTGCGCGGCCTTCGCGGGCGACTGAATTGAGCGTCTAGGGCGGTTTCCGATCAGGTAGATGTCCCACCCTGTCCCTCCCCCACAAGGGGGGGGGACGCAGTTTGGCGCCGCCGTGCGTGCGACTGCCGCGCGAAGCCCTGATTAGCATGCCGTCGCCGAGATGCCTCAGCTACCCGGCCCCGGATATCGCGCCGCTGGCCTGGCTGCGGCGGCGAGGCGACCAGCGCGCCCACAGCCTGTGCGGCGTGTTCCACACGACCGCCGGCCCCGAACCCATGGACGCGATCGCCAACCTCGTCACCGGACCGCTGCAATCATGGGACGCCGTGGTCTGCCCTTCCCAGGCGATCCGCCGCACGGTCGAGCGCGTCACCGAGCAATGGCTAGGCTATCTGGCAAGTCTCGGTGCCTCGCTGCGCCCCACGGCGCAGCTCCCGGTGATTCCCCTCGGCGTCGACGCCGACGCCTTCGCGGACTCCGATGCCCGCCGCAACCTGCAGGCGCGTTGGCGCGAGCGGATCGGCGCGGCGCCCGACGATCCGGTCGTGCTGTTCGTCGGTCGGCTGTCGTACCATGCCAAGGCGAATCCCTTTCCGCTGTTCGTGGCCCTGGAGGCGGCGGCCCAGGGCATCGGCGGGCGGACCCACCTGGTCCTGAGCGGCTGGTTCGCCAGCGACACGATCGAGGCCCAGTTCCGCGCCGCCGCCGCCCTGTGTCGCGCGGTGCGCGTGACCTTCGTCGACGGCCGGACCGAGGAGGGCCGCGCCGGGCCGTGGGCCGCCGCGGACGTCTTCGCCTCGCTGGTCGACAACATCCAGGAGACCTTCAGCCTGACGCCGCTCGAGGCGATGGCCGCTGGCTTGCCGGTCGTCGCCACCGATTGGAATGGCTACCGCGAGACGGTGCGGCACTGCGTCGACGGCTTCCTGGTACCGACCGTCGCACCGCCGGCCGGCGCGGGGCTCGCGCTCAGCCTGCGCCTGCGCGCCGCCATCGACAGCTACGGCCGCTACATCGGCAGCGCCGCGCAGTCGGTCGCCGTGGACATCGGCGCGGCGCGCGAGGCGTTCGCCGCCGTGCTGGCCGACGCGGGCTTACGCCGCCGCATGGGGGCCGCGGGCCGGGCGCGGGCGAGGGAAACCTTCGACTGGCGGGTCATTGTGGCGGCGTATCAGGCGCTGTGGGTCGAGCTCGCGGCACGTCGCCACGGCGACGCCGAGCGCGCTCCGCGTGCGCCCGGCGCGGCCGCGGATCCCCTGCGTGACGACCCCTACACTGCGTTCGCCCACTACCCCAGCGCGACGCTCGGACCGGAGACCAGGCTCGCCCGCGTGCCGGACGCGACAACCGATCGGGTGGCGTCCGTCACGCCGATGGTCGACTACACCGGATACTTGCTGCCTGACGCGGGCGTCCTGGCGGCGGCGCTCGCCACACTGGAGCGCGCGCCAGCGACGGCGGGAGCGCTGATCGAGGCGATGCCGTGCCCGGCGGACACGGCCTACCGAGGGCTTGCCTGGCTGATCAAGATCGGGTGCGTCCGGATCATCTGATCAATCCTCGTCCGCCGGGTAGCGCGGCTGGCCGGTGGTGGCTGTCAGCCCGCCATCGACGACCAGCGCCGCGCCGGTGACGAACGCGGCGTCGTCCGAGGCCAGGAAGGCCATGGCCGCGGCGACCTCGTCGGGTGTGCCGATGCGGCCCAGCGCGCAACTGTCGTCGTAGGACCGCCGCATGGCCTCGTTGACCAGGGACTTGAGCATGCGCTCGGTGCCGATGGGGCCCGGGCAGACCGCGTTGACCCGGATGCCGTGGCGGCCCACTTCCCACGCCAGGCTCTGGGTCAGGTTGATGATCGCCGCCTTGGCGGCGTTGTAGGGCGCCCAGCCCGGGTCACCGCGCAGGCCCGAGATCGAGGCCATGGTGACGATGGCGCCCGCGCGTTGCCGCTTCATGCGGCGGACGGCGAGTCGGCAGCAGATCACCGTGCTAAGGACGTTGAGCCGCAGGATGCGCTCCCACTCGGCCGTGGGCACCTTCGAGACATAGCCGAAGCTGCTGTTGCCGGCGACGAACAGGCCGACGTCCAGGCGCCCGGCTTCCGCATCAACGCGCGCGAACGCGGACTCGAGCTGGGCTTCGTCCATCACATCGGCGACGATCGCCACGGCGCCTGGGACGGCCGCTGTGGCCGCATCCAAGGCGGTGCGGCTGACATCGACGGCGAAGACCCGCGCCCCTTCGGCCGCCAGGCGCGTCATGCACGCCTTGCCGATGCCGCTGGCCGCGCCGGTGATCAACGCGACCTTGCCGTCGAAGCGTCGGGCGATCGTCGTCATGCCTTGGCCAACTTGCGCTCGGGGTCGAGGAAGGGCAACGGCACGACGGTCGCCGCAAGGCTTGCCCCATCGTGCTCGACGGTCAGGCGCGTGCCAGCGGCCGGCGCAGGCGCCTCGAACATCGCCATGGCGAGGCTGGCCTCGACCGTGGGGCCCCACGTCGCGCTGGTCACGCGGCCCATGGGACGACCACCGGACGTGATCCTGTCGCCCTGGCTGGCGACGACGGTGCCGTCGAGCCGGAGACCGGCGATCCGACGCGCCGCGCCGGCCGCATTGGCGCGCTCCAGCGCCGCGCGACCGACATAGTCGCCCTTGGTCAGGTTGACCATCCAGCCGAGCCCGACATCGAACGGCGTGTGACGGAAGTCGAAGTCCTGGCCGACGTTGAGGATCGCGGCCTCGATCCGCCGGATGGCCAGCGCCTGGCTGCCGCACAGCAGGAGGCCTTCGGCGCGCCCGGCGTGCCACAATCCTTCGAACATGGTGGCGGCGCGCGGCACCTCCACGTAGATGTCGAATCCGAGCTCGGCCGTGTAACCGGTGCGGGTCAGCACCACGGGCACGCCGCACACCCGGGTCTCGGCCATGCCGTAGAACGGAATGCCCGACAGGTCGTCGTCGGCGACCGATTGCAGGATGGCGCGCGAGCGGGGCCCCTGGATGCTGGCAACGTGAATTGAATCGAGGTGGCTTGCGATGGTGACCGCGCGCCCATGGGCATGGCTGTGGATCAGCGGCTCCACATGGGCCGGCCCGCCCACCCACCAGAACCGCTCGGCGTTGAAACGGACGAGGACCGCGTCCTCGACGATGCCGCCGTGCGGGTAGCACATGACCACGTAGTAGCAGTGCCCGTCCGGCAGTCGGGAAAGATCGCGCGGCACCAACTCGTTCATGACGGCCAGCGCGTCCGGCCCGGCGACCTCGATCGGTTCCTCGCCGGTGACGTCCCACAGGCCCGCGACGCGCCGCGTGGCCCAGTACTCCTCCACCGGGTCGGTGATGAAGTCGGGCTTGAGGTACGAGTTGTGCAGCTTGAACTGGCGCGCGAACCGACCGATGACAGGGTAGAACGCGGTGCGCTTGAGCCCGCCCTTGAGCCGCATCTCGCCCGTCGAATAGGGCGGCGCGTCGGTCATGGCGACGAACTCGGTGGGGACGATCATGGCGGACCCGGAATGAGAAGGGCGGGCGATCGCACCCGAGAGGAATGCGATCGCCCGCCCAAGGGACGTCAGGCGGAGACTAAGCGCCCTTGTCGGAGCAGCTCAGCTCCTCGTAGTTGACATTGAAGTTCTGGGCGTGCGGCTCGAAGCCCGAACACGCGGACCGCATGCCGGCCACCTGGTGGATGAACAATGGAATGATCACACCGCCTTCGTCGGCCAGGAGCTTCTGCGCCTGCTTCAGGATGTCGGCACGCTTCGTGTCGTCGAGTTCGGTCCGTGCCGCCTGGAGGAGCGCCTCGAAATCGTCGCGCTTCCAATGCGTCTCGTTCCAGTCGGTCGTCTTCGTGTAGGCGACCGAAAGGCCCTCGATCGGCGGCCGGACCGACCAGCCCGAAGTCACGAAGGACTGCTTCAACCAGACGTCGTCCCAGTAGCTGTCGGCCGGAGTCACGATGACGTTGACGTTGATCCCGGCGTCCGCCGCCATGACGCGATAGGCCTCGGCGAACTTGGTCATGCCGGGAATGCCCTCGGACGTGTAGAGGTCGATGTCCAAGCCGTCCGCATGCCCAGCCTCGGCCAGCAGCGCCTTGGCTTGTTCGACGTCGCGCGCGAGCGGCTCGCTCGAGAACGCCGACGGCCAGGTCGGCGGCACCGGGTTGTCGTTGCCTGGCTCTCCCAGGCCAAGGAGCACCGTGTCGACCAGGGCTTGGCGATCGACGACCAGCTTCAGCGCCTTGCGCACGCGCACGTCGTCGAACGGCGGCTGGTCGATCCACATCGAATACGTCATCGACGTACCCGCGCCGGTCTCGATCAACGTGACGTTCGAGTCTTCCTTGAGAGCCGGGATCGACGTGGCGTCGACGCTGAGCACCAGATCCGCCTGGGCCGACTGCAGAGCGATCGCCGCGGTCAGGCCTTCTTGGGCCACGGTGATCTGAATGCACTCGGACTTCGGGAGCCCCGCCTTCCAGTAATTCGGGTTCTTGCGGAAGATGCGGATCGGGTTCGACACGTCGAACTGCTCGACCATGAACGGTCCCGTGCCCGCGACCTTGCCGGCCTTCATGTCTTCGACCGTGGCGCCCTCTTGCACGATACCCGTGAACTTGGTCGTGAACAGCAGCGGCAGTTCAGCAATGGGCTCGGCCGTTGTGAACTGCACCGTGTGGGCGTCCACCGCCGAGATGCCTTCGGGCGTCAGGAACGACAGCACCGCCGCCGCGGGCGAGGCGAGGGCTGGGTCGATCAGTCGCTTGTAGGTGTAGACAACGTCGTTAGCGTCGAAATCGCTGCCGTCGTGGAACTTGACACCCTGCTTCAGGTGGAAGGTCCAGGTCCTGCCTTCGTCGGACGCTTCCCAGGACTCGGCCAGCTCCGGGACCACCTCGAACGAATTGTTCAGGTCGACCAGGCGGTTGAAGATCGCAAACACGAGGATCGCGTCATCCGATGACGTCTGGACGGATGGGTCGAGCGTCAGTTTCTCGCCGCTCGATTCGTTACCGACAATGTTGATACACTGGCCCTCGGCGCGCGCCGTGTCTGGCACACCGCCCAGCGCTAGGCCCAGGGCCGTCATGGCCCCGAATACTATTGGTAGTCTCACGGTCGCCTCCCTGTAGTAGTGCCCATTACCCGCCGCCCCATACGCGCCCATCTTCATCTGAAGCCGTTGCGGCGAAACGAACTTACGGTAGCCCCGTCGTGCCGTCAATCGGAGCCCTGGAATCCGTGTAAGGTTCGAAGCCTTGACGTTAACCTGTCATGCCGCCGCATCGACCAGAGGAGTGTCGTACACGTGACGACCGGCTTCCGTGGCGTGTTTCCTGTGCTGTACGCCTACTTCTCAGAGAACGGCGTCGACCGTTCCGCGATGGCGCGCCAGGTGGACGCGGTGGTCGGCGCTGGCGCCCACGGCATCGCCGTGCTTGGTCTCGCGACCGAGGTGAACAAGCTTTCCTTAGCCGAGCGCCACGTGGTCCTCGAAACGGTGGCGCAGGCGCTGCGCAGGCGGCGGCCGCTTGCCGTCACGATCGCCGAGGCGACGGTGCAGGGGCAGATCGACTTCGTTCGGGCAGCCGAGAGGGCCGGTGCGGCATGGGTCATCTTGCAGCCGCCGCCCGTGCGCGATGTGTCGGAGGGCGAGCTGATCCGGTTCTTCGGTGCCGTGGCCGATGCCGCCGGCGTGCCCGTCGCGATCCAGAACGCGCCGCAGTACCTTGGGGTCGGGTTGTCGAACGCCGGAATCGCCGCGCTGCATCGCGCCCATCCCAATGTCCTGCTCGTGAAGATCGAGGACCCGCCGCGTCACGTAGCGAGCCTGATCGAGGCGACCGCGGGAGCGGTCGACGTGTTCGTCGGTCGCGCCGGGATCGAACTACCGGACGTGCTGCGGGCGGGCGCCGTCGGTACCATTCCAGCGACCGAGGCGTGCGACCGGCTTGTGCGCAGCTTCGACCTCCTCGGGCCTGACCCGGCGGCGAGCGAGGCGGCGTACCGCGAGGCCTTGCCGGTGCTCGCGTTCCTTGAAGTGTCGATCAATCACCTGGTCACGGCGGGCAAGGAGATCATGGCGCGGCGCATGGGACTCGATCGCGTCCTTCATCGGCTTCCCGCCGAGTTGACACCCGCCGTGCGCGCGGCCATCGAGCGGCACGCGGTGGCGCTCGGACCCCTATGACCGTGACCGGGCCCGGCGCCATGCTCCGTCGGCTCGCCCGCCGCACGCGGCGCTACGACTTCACGGTCTGGTTCTGGGGCGACGCGATCGCCTTCGACGGTCTGCTCGAAGCGGCGGAGTTGGCGGATGATCGGGCGAGCGCCCGCTTCTGTGGCCGATTCATCGATCGCTGGGCACGCCAGGCGCGCGCATGGACGGATTATCTGACACCGGGCATGGCCGTCGTGCGGCGCCACGCAGCGACGGGCGATGATGCCTTGCTCGATGCGGCTGCCCGGCTGGGACGCTGGATGGCGCGCGACGTCCCGCGTGGTCCGGGCGGTGTGCACTACTACCGTCCGGACCTGCCGCAGTTCCGTACTACCGTGCTGGTCGACTCGCTCTACCACGTGCCGACATTTCTGGCCGCGCTCGCCAAGGCGACGGCCGATGCGTCGTACGCCAAGGACGCCGTCGAGGCATGGCGCTCCCATGTGGCGCTGCTGCGCCACCCTCAAGGCCCACTGCTCTGCCACAACCACGATGTCGGTTCGGGGCGCTGGCGCGGCTATGGCTGGGGTCGAGGCAATGGCTGGGCTCTGCTCGGCCTCGTGGATCTGCTCGATGCGTTACCCGCGCGTCATCCGGATCGGCGGCCGCTGGTTGCCGATCTGAGGGCGCTGGCCAAGGCCATCCTGCCGCTGCAGGACGCGTCGGGATTCTGGCGCACGCTGTTGCACGACCGCGAGGCATACCTCGAGTCCTCGACGGCGGCGTTCTTCGGCGCGGCCTTCACCAAGGCGCATCGCATGGGATTGCTCGGTGCGGCGTACGCGCAATCCGCCGATCGAGCATGGACAGCCGTGGCCAGTCGGATCGATGGGGACGGCGGTCTGTTCGGCGTGTCGGGCGTGACGTGGGCGGCCGCGGCGCCGTCCGAGGACTTGGCGCTCTACAAGACGATGCCGACCGAGGTGAACGTCTGGGGCCAGGGATCGGCGCTGCGATTCGCGGCGGAACGCGTGCGGTCCGGCCTGCGATCCTGACGCCCGACCGACCCTCAGAAGTTCATGTAGCGCGTCGCCGCATGGGGTGCCATGACCCGTGTGTGTTCGGCCACGGCCGCGTCGTCGAAATCCACGGCGGGTGCCCGTTCCAACCCGAAATGACCATGGTCGCGACCACGGACCAACAGCCCGGTCATGCGCGGGCCGCCGGTGGGGCGCGCGCTGGCCGGGATGTACTTGATGGCGATTCCGACGCGCCGACCATCGGTGTCGTTGGGGCCCGAGGCGTGGGCCAGGTAGCCGTGGTGCAGTGACATCTGGCCCGCGCGCAGCGGGGCGGCCTCCGCGCGGGCTTCGTCCACGGGCGGATCCAGGGTCTGGCCGTGGGACAGCATGTTGTTCGAATTCGGGCGGTTGACGTGTCGGCGCAGGCCGGACGTGTGCGACCCCGGAACGAACCTCATGCAGCCGTTCTCGACCGTCGCGTCGGTCAGGGCGACCCAGGCGTTGACCACGGCCATGGGCTTGATCGCGTAGTACTGGGCGTCCTGGTGCCACGAGACGTGCCGGCCGGTGCCTGGTTCCTTGATCCAGATGTCGGCGCTGATCGCCACGATGTCCGGCCCAAGGACGGCCTCGATCGCGTCCAGCACGCCGGGCGCGCGCGCCAGGTCGGCGATGGGCCTCAGCAGCAGGTAGGACTTGTAGAGCCAGGGATGGGACGCGCGCGCCTGTTCGGCCGGGGTAACCCGATCGATGCGGTCGAGCACGCCCCGGGCGACCTTGGGCGCGACCGCGTCGATGGGGACGTAGTATCCGTCGCGCTGGTAGCGCACCGCCAGGTCGCTTGGTACCGGCATGTTGGCCTCTTGGAGAGGTCGCGTCCGATCATGTATACGGTGCGTCCGGCTGCGGACCAGGGTCAATATCCGACGAGGGCATTCACATGGCCAAGTTCCATTTCGACGCCGACGCCGACCTGGGCGTCCTCAAGGGTCGCACGGTCGCGGTGCTCGGCTATGGCAACCAGGGTCGTTCGCAGGCCCTGAACCTCAAGGACTGCGGGGTCGACGTCATCGTCGGAAATCGTGACGACGATTACGCGGCAAACGCGCGCAAGGACGGTTGGGACCTGCTGAGCCTGCCCGAGGCGGCGCGCCGCGCAGACGTCAAGCTGTTCCTGGTCTCCGACGACGCCCAGCCCGAGGTGTTCGAGCGCGACATCGCGCCGAGCCTGAAGCCGAACGACGTGCTGAGCTTCGCCCACGGTTTCACCATCCACTACGGCGAGATCGTTCCACTCAAGACCATCGACGTGGTCATGGTCGCGCCGCGCATGCTGGGCGAGGGCGTGCGCCAGAATTTCGTAAGCGGCCGTGGCTACCCCTCGTTCGTAGCGGTGCACCAGGACGCCTCGGGCAAGGCCATGGCCACCTGCCTGGCGATAGCCAAGGGCATCGGCTCGACCAAGATGGGCGTGCTGGAGTCCTCGTTCGAGGAGGAGGTGCTGATCGACCTGTTCGAGGAGCACCAGCCGGGACTCTACGCGCTGCGCTGCATGTACCAGGCTCTGGTCGAGGCCGGTTGCTCGCCCGAGGCGGTGATGCTGGACCTCTACGCCTCGGGCGAGTCGGTCAAGTGGGCCGAGGCCGGGCGCGACTACGGCGCCTTCGAGCGCATGAAGATCGCCTCGCACACCGCGCAGTACGGGCATCTGGTGTGGTCGAAGCAGTACTTCGACGAGGCGCGCACCATGGACGGCATGCGCGCCATGATCGCCAACATCCGCAACGGCAGTTTCATGAAGGCGCTGCGCGAGCAGAAACGCGCCAACATGCGCGCGGTCGAGACGACGACCCAGGAGAACGACGCCCACCCGATGATGATCGAAGAGGAGAAGCTCTACCGGTTTCTCGGTCGGCGCTCCGGTTCGTAGATCATGACGGCGGCGGCCGGGCGTTACCGCCTGGGCATCGATATCGGCGGCACGTTCACCGACCTCCAGGTTCTCGACGAGGCGACCGGCCGGGTCGTGACCCTGAAGACACCGTCGACCGCCGAGCCTGAGGAGGCGGTGGCCGCGGGTCTGGCGCTCCTTGATGCGCGTCACGGCATCAAGGCGGCCGACATCGGCTTCTTCTCCCACGGCACCACGATCGGCGTGAACACGCTGCTCGAACGCAAGGGTGCCTCGGTCGGCGTCGTCACGACGCGCGGTTTCCGCGACGTCCTGGAATTGCGCCGCCTGCGGCTCGCCGCGACCAACGACCTGTTCGTGCCGAAGCCGGTCTCCCTCGTGCCGCGCCGTCACGTGGTCGAGGTCGATGAGCGCGTGCTGGCCGACGGCACCGTGCGCAGGCCCATCGAGCGGGACGCCGTGCTGGCCGCCGCGCGGGCGTTGGTGGACCTTGGGATCCAGGCGATCGCCGTGTGCTTCCTGCACGCCTACCGCAACCCGGAGCACGAGCGGCTGGCACGAACGTGGATCGCCGAAGCCCACCCCGGCCTCTATGTCTGCGCGTCCTCCGACATCTGGCCGCAGCAGCGCGAGTACGAACGGTTCCTGGTCGCCGTGATCAACGCATACATCGGCGGCCGGCTGCGTGCCTACTTCGGCCGCCTGGGCGCGCGCACCACGGCGCTCGGTCTCGGCTGCCGCATCTTCTCGACAAAGTCGAACGGCGGAGTCATGAGCGTGGCAGCGGCGGCCGAGCGTCCCGTGGAGACGCTACTGTCGGGCCCGGCCTCGGGCGTGATCGGCGCCGCCCACGTGGGGCGTCAAATGGGCGAGCCGAACCTGGTCACGCTCGACATGGGGGGCACCAGCGTCGATGTCTCGGTGGTGCGCGGCGAGGTTCACTACGGTACCGAGAACACGGTCGGCGACTTCCCCGTGATCCTGCCGGCGGTGGACGTCTCCGCGATCGGCGCGGGCGGTGGCTCGATCGCCTGGCTCGATTCCGAGGGCGTGCTCAAGGTCGGGCCGACCAGCGCGGGCGCGCGCCCCGGCCCGGCGTGCTACGGCCGGGGTGGCACCGAGGCCACGGTGACCGACGCCTACCTGACCGTCGGTATCCTCGATCCTTCGGCGTTCCTGGGCGGTGCCATGACGCTCGATGCGGACGCGGGCGTGCGCGCCGTCGAGGCGATCGGGCGGCGGCTCGGCTTCGACCGCTGGCGTGCCGCCGAGGCGATCCTGCGTGTGGCCAGCGCCAACATCTACGCGGCCTTGATGCCGCAACTCGCCCGCCGGGGCATCGAAGCGTCGGAGTTCTCGCTGCTGGCCTACGGCAGCGCCGGGCCGACCCACACCTTCCTGATGGCACGCGAGCTGCCGTTCCGTCGCCTGATCGTGCCGCCGGCGCCGGGTACGCTCTGCGCGCTGGGCTGCGTCGTCGCGGACCTGCGGGCCGACTTCGTGCGCAGCCTGTGGCGCGACGCGCGCGAGGTAACAGACGCCGAGCTTGTCGCCCAGTTCGGCGCGCTGGAGACCGAGGCGCGGTCCTGGCTCGCCGCCGAGAACGTCGAGCTGGAAGGTGCCTTTCTGCTGCGCAGTGCAGATGTCTGCTACACGGGGCAGTCGTTCGAGGTGAACGTGCCGATTCCCGAGGGCCCGGTGATGGTCGGCGGCCTGGCCGACCTGTTCCACGAACGCTACGAGCGGGTCTACGGATACGCCGACCGGAGCAGCCCGGTGCGAATCCTCGAGGCGCGCGCCCAGATCGTGGGCGTCACGCGCAAGGCGGCACCGAACTGGCCGGCGCCCAAGGTCGACGGCGCGGTCGAACCGATGGGCGCCCGGCGCGTCTACGCCGACGAAGGCTTCGTCGAGGCGTCCGTGTACCGTCGCTTGGACATGCCCACGGCCACCGCGGTGACGGGGCCCGCCATCATCGAGCAGTATGATACGACCGTGTTCGTCCCGCGCGGGATCCGCGTCACCATCGATCCCTGGGCCAACCTGGTCGGAGCGCGCGCATGAGCGAGGACAAGGTACGGCTGGAGATCCTGGCCAACCGGTTCCAGGCCATCGTCGACGAGATGGCCCAGGTGGTGGCGCGCACCGCCCACACCGTCTTCATCAAGGAGACGCAGGACTACGGCTCGGTCCTGGTCTCGCCCCAGGGCGAGGTGTTTGCCGCGCCGCGCCGCTATGGCGTGCTGATGATGATCGGCATGCCAATGGACACGGCCATCGCGCGCGTGGCCGACGACGTGCGGGACGGCGACGTGTTCATTTCGAACGACCCGGACACCACGGGCGGCATGTGCACGCACCTGTCGGACGTGTTCCTGTGGAAACCGGTGTTCCACGAAGGGCGCCTGATGTGCTGGGCCTGGACGTTCATCCACATGTCGGACGTGGGTGGACGTGTGCCGGGTTCGATCGCGCCGTCCAGCCACGAGGTCTACCAGGAAGGCATCCGGCTGCCGCCGCAGAAGCTGTTCGCGGCGGGCGTGCTGAACCGTACGCTGCTCGACACCTTCCTCGCCAACACGCGCACAGCCGATCAGAACTGGGGTGACATGAAGGCGTGCCTGGCCGGACTCGCGACCGCCGAGCGGCGCGTTCACGAGCTGATCGGCCAGGTCGGTGGTGCCGCGTTCAGCGCCGGGATCGATCAGGTGCTCGATTACGCCGAGCGCCAGGCGCGGCGCGTCATCGCCCATGTGCCGAACGGCACCTACACCTACTGGGACTACCTGGAGGCCGACATGGTCGGCCTGGGTTTGGTGCGCATCAAGGTGGCGCTCACCGTGGCTGACGGCGCGATCACGCTCGATTTCACGGGCACGGCGGCGCAGGTGCGCGCGGCGCTCAACATCCCGACCTTCGCCAAGCGCGGCCACTGGATGCTCATCACCGGCCTGGTGAACTGGCTGTGCACGGTCGATCGCACGGTGGCTTACAACGCAGGGCTGGTGCGCCCTATCGCCGTAGTCATCCCCAAGGGCACGATCCTAAACCCGAACCCGGGCGCGGCCTACGGCGCGCGCTACGCGACCTCGCACAAGGTATGCGACGTGACCATCGGCGCGCTCGCCCAGGCGGTACCGTTCGAATTGCCGGCGGTTGATTCGGGCCAGGGCTCGATCCTGCTGGTCTCGGTGCCCGACTTCGCCACGGGCGGCACGCGGGTCAGCGTCATCCAGCCAATCGTGGGCGGTTCGGGGGCCCGCCCCGCCGAGGACGGCGTCGATGGAACCATGGTGCTGCTGAATTTCCTGCGCAACGTGCCGACCGAGATGGTCGAGATAGACATGCCTGAAGTCGTGATCCGGCGGTATGGCCTGCGCGAGGATTCGGGTGGGCCCGGCAAGTATCGCGGCGGTACTGGCACGGTGATCGAGTTCGAAACCGGCTCGCCCTACACCTCGATCACGTCGCGCTGCATGGAGCGCTATCTGTTCCCACCACCCGGCCGCATGGGCGGGCATCCGGGGACGACCGGCTACACGCTCCTCAATCCCGGCACCAACCACGAACGCGATTTGGGCAAGATCGACGTACTCGAACTGGGGCCCGGCGACGCGCTGCGCATCGGGACCCAGGGCGGTGGCGGCTTCGGCGATCCGTTCGAGCGCCCCGCCGAGCGCGTGGGCGAGGACGTGGCCAACGGCTTGGTGTCCGTGGCGACGGCGCGCGAAGCCTACGGCGTCGTGTGCGCCGGTGACGGCGCGCTTGACGAGGCGGCGACGCGGCGTCTGCGCGCCGACCATCTGCCGAGCCATGGCGCCTACGCCTTCGGGCCGGCGCGGGAGGCGCATGAGATCCGCTGGCCTCAGGCGCTCGAGGATGCGATCGCCGAGGGACTGGCCGACCTGCCGGTCAGCCTGGCGCAGTTCCTGGGCGGACGGCTGCGCGAGGTCATCGATCGCCGGGCGAGCACCGATCCGACCGAGGTGCCGGCGTTGCTCGCAAACTTGCGGTCGAAGCTCGGTCAGCGGCCCACGGCGTAGCACTGCATGCGGCGCGGGCTCGCCCCGGCGCGCAACACGCGCCCCACGCGCGAGGCCATGGTGACCGAGTTGTAGTGGCCCCAGTGTGGCGCGACGTCGAGCCGATGGCCGCGCCGGTCGAGCGCCGCCAGGGTCGCGGCCGGGAACGTCCCCTCGATGGCCAGGTGGCCGGGCACCCATTCGCGCGGGAAGAACGAACTGGGCACGTGGTTGGTGTGGAAGCTGGGGACGTCGACCGCCTGCTGCAGGTTCATGCCATGGTGGACGTGCCGCAAGAAGGCGTGGAGCGCCCACTGATCCTGCTGGTCACCGCCCGGCGTCCCGAACACCAGGTAGGGCTCGCCGCGCCGCAGCGCCAGCGTGGGCGTGAGCGTGGTGCGCGGCCGCTTGCCTGGCTGGATCGCGTTGGGGTGGTCGGCGTCAAGCGAGAACATCTGGCCGCGCGTCGAGACGCAGAAGCCGAGTCCTGGAACCACCGGCGCGCCCGAGCACCAGCCGCCGCTGGGTGTGCTCGAAATCATGTTGCCCCAGCGGTCGATGATGTCGAAGTGACACGTGTCGCCAGGATGGCGGGCCTGCCACTGAGCGTAATCGGTTCGCGTGACCGAACCCGGTGCCGCGACGTCGACGGTTTCGGCGTGCGCGTAGTTGCTCGAGCCTTCGTCGCGGAGCGCGATGGCACCGCCGAAACCGGGGATTGTGCCCGGACGCATGGCCATGGAAGCCCGATCCTCGACCAGCTCGCGGCGCGCGGCGTTGTAGTCGTCTGACAGCAGCCGATCGAGCGGTACGTCCACGAAGCGGGGATCGCCGTAGAAGGCCTCGCGGTCAGCGAGCGCGAGCTTAACGCATTCCTGGACCGTGTGGACGAAATCCGGGCCGTTCGGCGCCATGCCGGCGATGTCGAAGCCCTTGAGCAGGGCGAGCTGCTGCAGCATCACGGGGCTCTGCGCCCAGGGTCCCGCCTTGCACACGGTGTAGTCGCCGTAGTCGTAGGTGATCGGCTCCTCGATCGCGGCGCGCCAACCGGCGAGGTCGGACCCCGACAAGAGGCCCTTGTTCGCGACGCCCGAGGTGTCCATGACGGGCTGGCGGAAGAAGCGGTCGATCGCCTCGGCGACAAAGCCTTCGTACCAGGCGCGGCGCGCCGCTTCGATCTGGTGCTCCCGGCTGCCGCCCGCCGCCTCGGCCTCGGCGACCAGGCGGCGATAGGTCGCGGCCTGCGCCGGCACCGCGAGCAGCGTTCCTGCTTCGGGTGCCCGACCGCCGGGCAGGAAGATCTCGGCCGAACTGGGCCAGTGCGTCGTGAACATGCCGACCAGTGCCGCCAGCAGGTCCGCCACCTCGCGCTTCACCAGGAACCCCTCGGTCGCGATCGCGATGACGGGGGCCAGCAGCTCGCGCAACGGCAGAGTGCCGTACTCGGCCGCCAGCAGCATCCAGGCGCCGAATGAGCCAGGCACCACCGCGGGCAGGTGCCCGCTGCCCGGCATGCGGTCGAAGCCCTGGTCGCGGAACCACCCACTGGTCGCGCCGGCGGGCGCCGTGCCCTGGCCGCAGATGACCTCGACCTTGGCCTTGGCCGCGCTCCACAGGATGATCGGCACGTCGCCGCCGGGACCGTTTTGATCAGGCTCGACTACGTTCAGCACCGTGCCGGCGGCCACCGCGGCGTCGAAGGCGTTGCCGCCCTTTTCCAGCATCGCCATGCCGGCGGCGCTGGCCAGCCAGTGGGTCGTGGCGACGACACCGAAGGTGCCGACGATCTCGGGGCGCGACGTGACTGTCATGGTTGCCTCCCGCCGGACGGCAGGCAGTCTAGCCGAAATTCCGCGCGTCGTTCAGGCCGGGAAGGGCATCTGCTCGCTTTTGTAGCAGCGCGCGGCGATGCGCAGGATGATCGCCGCCGCGAGCAGGGCCGACACGGCGGACAGGAGGACGTGCCAGGGGTCGATCGGGCCGCCGCGCATCAAGTTGCCGAACAGCACGCTCTGGCCGAGCGTCGGCACCATCATCATGCACGCCTTGCCGGTGACCGGGACGAACACCATGATCATGCCCGGCAGCGACGGGATGATCGGCAGCAGCCCCAGGTAGGTCTGGACCTCCTTGTAGCTGCGCGTGATGGTCGCGACGACCACCTGCAGCGCGACCGCGAAGGCAATGACCGGAAGCGCGACAAGGAAAACGAGAAGGAACACGCCAAGCCCCGGGTTGGCTTCGATGCCGACGTCGGCCGCCACCACCATGGCGAACATGATCTTGTAGGCGGTCAGCGCGACGACGACCGCCACGGTCGTGAACAGCAGCAACGCGGCGAACTTGCCGCGCATCAGCTCCCAGCGTGCCACCTGGTTGATCAGCAGGGGCTCCAGCGAGCCTCGTTCGCGCTCGCCCGCGGTGGTGTCGATCGCCAGGTACACGCCGCCCATGAAGATCGTGAAGATCAGGAACGGCGGCAGCATGTTTAGGAAGATCGCCGCGATGATGCGGCTGCCGGCAACGTTGACCGTGTCGATCGTGACTGCGTCGGCGATCACGGGGTCCAGGCCGTGTGCGCAGGCGCGCGTCGGTGACCTCGCGTGCGAAGGACTGAACCAGGTCGAGGGTGCAGCTGATCGCGACGATGGAACCGAGCCGCGACGGATCCACGACCATGCGCAGATGCGCCGTGCCACCGGCGTCTTGCCGGCGCGAACCAGCTGTTCGGGGTCATCGCGCGGCGGCTCGACGATCACTCTCCGGGATTCCAGGTGCGCCGCCAGCGCCGGCGCGTGTTCGAGCCCCTGGTCGGTCATGCGTACGTCCGTGGCCGTAGGCCGGATGACGACCTGCCCGACCAGCAGGATCAGCGCCCCCAGCAGGAGCGGTCCGAGCAGCGGGTAGACCAGGCCCAGATAGACCGAACGACAGTCGCGCCAGTTGTCGTAGGCCTCCTCGGCGAAGACGACCATGGCCCCCCTAAGCATCGACTGTCTCCTTGGCTTTGGGCGTCTCGGCGTTGATCGAGACGAATACGTCCTCCAGATTGCTCTTGCCGGTGCGCCGCATCAGTTCGTCCGGGGAGCCCTCGGCGACGATGCGGCCGGACCCATGACCACGATGTGGTCGCACAGCGCGAGGACTTCGGTCATGTAGTGACTGCACAGCAGGACGCAGCGGCCGTGGTCGCAGATGCGCCGGATCAGCGCGCGCATGGCGCGGCTTAACGCCACGTCCAGGCCGTTGGTCGGTTCATCGAACAGAACGTTGTGCGGCTCGTGCACCAGGCAACGGGCCGGGGCGACCTTCAGCGATTGCCCGCGCGAGAAGCCCTTGGTTCGCCGATCGGCGAACTCCGCCATGCCCAGCTCCTCGCTCAACGCCTCGACGCGCCGTTCAAGCTCGGGTCCGCCCAAGCCATAAAGGCGACCGAAATAGCGGATGTGCTCGCGCGGCGTGAGCCGGATGTAGAGGCCACGGTTATCGGGCAGGCGCCGATGCGCTGCTGAACCCGGCGGCGGTCGCGCACGGTGTCGAAGCCGTCAATGGCGGCCGCGCCAGCGTCGGGCCGCAGGATCGTGTAGAGGATGCGCAGCGTCGTGGTCTTGCCAGCGCCGTTGGGCCCGATCAGGCCTGTGATCGCGCCGTCGCGCGCCTGAAACGACACGTTCTCGACCGCCTGAACCTTGCGGAACGCCTTCTTGAGTCCTTCGACCTCGATCATCGCGCCCGCCGCGGGAACCCTGGTATCATGCGCCTGACCTCAGTGAATCGCCCTTTGCCGCTTGGTTAACGCGGTCCATCGGGCGCAGGCAAGCCGCAAGACGCCGTAGGGAGGCCGTACCCCATGTCCCAGCCCCTTGCCGCCGGGCGGCGTATCGTCCGAGCCGATGATGCCGCCGCCTTCAGGCCCTTCGACCGGTACGGAGTGACGATCCCGGGCATGACGTGGCTGCCGCTCAGCCTTGACCGGAGCACGGGACGTGGCACCTTCGTATTGCGCATGGACCCGGGCACCCGGTCGCTGCCGCACGAGCACACCCACGGCGAGGAGTTCCTTATGTTGGAAGGGGTGCTGGTCGACAACGACGGAACCGAGTTTCGAACAGGTGACTTTGTCCGCTTTGACCCCGGCAGCCGGCACTTCTCGGTCGCGCCGGGTGGGTGCCTGATCGCAGTCTTCATGCGCGGACCCAACCGCGCGCTCGACGCGGCCGAGGTGGCGCATCTGAGCGCTGGCGCTCCGTCTCCCTAGAGCCGGTCGATCGCACGCAGGAGCGCCGCGCCGCTAGTGGCGGATGCCGCTAGGGCCGTGGCGCGCGGCAGCACGTGATCCGCGTGGATGCGCGCGGAAATCAACTTGGCACGGTAGACCTCGGGTGGCAGGGGCGCCGATGGGCCTTGGGCGAGGCGGGCACGTGCAGCGAGCGCCGAGCGAGCCATGATCCAGCCGCCCGCCACCACCCCGAACAGGCGTAGGTAGTCGCTGGCACCTGCCGCCGCTTCGTCGCCGTCGCGCTCGACAGCGGCGGTCATCCATCGCGTCGCCATGCCGAGCGCATCGACCGCCATGTCGAGGCGCCGGCGCAGACCCTCGAGTTCGGCCGCGGCGGCGAGGTCGCGCGCGACCGCCGCCACCTGCCCGACGAAGCCGAGCGCCGCCTGGCCGCGGTCACGGCCGAGCTTGCGCCGTACCAAGTCGAGCGCCTGGATGCCGTTGGTCCCCTCGTAGATTGCGGTGATGCGGGCATCGCGCCACGTCTGCGCGGCGCCGCTATCCTCGATGTAGCCGTGTCCGCCGTGCACCTGGATCGCCGCGTCCGCGGCGGCGATACCGGCGTCGGCGCCGCACGCCTTGACCACGGGGATCAGCAGATCGGCCAAATCCGCAGCGCGGCCGCGCGACGCCGCGTCCAGGCCATGATCAGCATGGTCGAGAGCATCGGCCAGCACCAGGGCGAGCCCACGCATCGCCTCGACCTCGGCCCGGGCGACCAGAATCGATCGACGTACATCCGGGTGCTGGTCGATCCCGGCGGGCCGACCATCGTGGGCACGCCCCTGGACCCGTTCACCCGCGTAGCGAGCGGCGTGGCGGACCGCCGCCTCGCCCATGGCGATACCCTGGACGCCGACGGCCAGCCGCGCGCTGTTCATCATGGTGAACATGGCGGCGAGTCCGCCGCCTTCGGCGCCGACCAACTCACCTTCGGCACCCTCGGCTTCGCCAAAGGCCATGTGGCACGTAGGGCTGGCGTGGATGCCGAGCTTGTGTTCGAGACGCATCACGCGCAGGTCGTTGCGGCGGCCGGGCGCTCCAGACCTGTCGGGAATGAACTTCGGCACCGCGAACAGGGCAAGGCCCTTGTTGCCGGCCGGGGCGCCTTCGGGCCGCGCGAGTACCAGATGGACGATGTTCTCCGCCATGGCGTGGTCGCCGTAGGTGATGAAGATCTTTTCGCCGCGCACGTGCCAGCGTTCGCCCTGGCGCACGGCGCGGGTCCTCAGCGCGCCCACGTCCGATCCCGCGTGCGCCTCGGTCAGGCACATGGTCGCGGTCCACCGGCCCGATACCAGATTGGGCAGATAGGTCTGACGTTGCGCGGTCGTCCCGTGACGCGCGAGCAGTTCGATGCCGCTCTGGGTGAGGAGCGGGCACAGACCGAACGCCATGGACGCGGACGTCCAGTACTCGGCGACGGCGGTGGCCAGTGCCTTGGGCACGCCGGCGCCGCCGATCGCCGCCGGCGAAGCCAGCGCGTTCCAGCCGCCTTCGACGAACCGGCCATACGCCTCGGCGAATCCCGAGGGCAGAACGACGGTACCGTTCTCCAGCCGAGCGCCCGTCGCGTCACCGGGTCGGTCGAGCGGGGTCAGCACGTCGGTAGCGAACCGCGCGGCCTCGTCGAGGATCTGATCGACGCCGGGACGGTCCACGTGGTTGCCGGCGCGCTCGATCGCGCGGTCGAGGTCGATCAGCTCGCCGAGCACGAACCGGGTGTCCGCGAGCGGCGGGATCCAGGCCTTGGTCATGACAGCCTCGCGCAGGCGGCATCGACCCCGTCTTCCAGCGCGGCGATCAGGATCCGCGCGCAAGCGCTGGCATCCGAAGCCGCGTCATGGTGGTTCAAATCGATCGCCAGATAGCTGCAGACGTCGGGCAGTTTGGTCGGGTAGAGCCCCCACGCCGCGCGCGCTAGGCGCACGGTGCACACGAAGGGTTGTTCGGCCGGAGCGACGCCGGCGGTCGCGCAGCACGCGCGCAGCACGGCGCGGTCGAACCCGGCGTTGTGCGCGACCAGCGCATCGCCGCGTGCCAGGAACGCAGCGATCTCCGGCCACAGAGCCGCGAAGTCCGGCCGATCGGCCACGTCGCTCCAACGGATACCGTGGATGTCAGTGAAGACGAACTCCTGCCGGGGCGGGCGGATCAAGTGCTGCGCGGTGGCGCTGATACGACCGCCCTCCACGAGGACCAGGCCGATGGCGCACGCGCTGTCCGCGCCGTGATCCGCGGTCTCGAAGTCGATGGCGACGAAGCGGTTCACGATGACGGAGGTACGACGCGGCCTGGGTTGAGGATGCCCTTCGGGTCGAACGTGCGCTTCAAGCTCGCCATCAGCTCGATCTCGATCGCCGTCTTGTAGCGCAGCAAAGACCGCTGGCGTAGACGACCAATGCCGTGCTCGGCACTGAAGCTACCACCCAGGTCCATCACGACGCCCTCGACCACGTCGTTCACATCGTTCCAACGCGCCAGGAACCCGGCCGCATCGCCGTTCGCCGGCGGCAGGACGTTGAAGTGGATGTTGCCGTCACCGATGTGCCCGAACGCCGAAATCCGCGCGCCGGGGAACGATGCCGCCACGGCGCGCTCAGCCCGTTCGAAGAACATGGGGATGCTGGACACAGGCACGCTGACATCGTGCTTGACCGCGGCACCGGCGCGCTTCTCCGCCTCGGGCAAGTCCTCGCGCATGCGCCACAAGGCACGCGCCTGGTTCTCGCTTGCGGCGAGGGTGGCGTCGAGGACGAGACCCGCCTCCACGGCCTGCGTCAGGCCATGTTCAATGACGGCGCGCAGGCCACCGCGCGCTCCGGCCGTCGCTTCGACCAAGATGTACGCCGGGAAGGGTTCGGTAAAAGGATCCCGGTGACCGTCGATCAGGCGCAGAAGCTGCTCGAGGCACGGGCGCGGCACGTACTCGAACGTGGTGATCTGGCCCCCCGTCGAGTCCTGCAGGCGCCCAAGCAGTTCGACCGCGGCCGAGGGCCCCGGCACGGCGACCCAGCCGGTCACGACCTCGCGCGGCCGGGGCACGAGCTTGAGCACCGCCGCCGTGATGATGCCGAGAGTCCCTTCGCTGCCGAGAAACACCTGCTTCAGGTCGTAGCCGGTGTTGTCCTTGCGCAGGCCGCGCAGAAGATCGAGCACCTGGCCGTCGGCCAGCACGACCTCGAGCCCAAGCACCAGGTCACGCGCGTTGCCGTAGCGCAGGACCTGGGTGCCGCCGGCGTTGGTCGACAGGTTGCCGCCGATGGTGCAGCTGCCCTCGGCCGCCAAGCTGAGCGGGAACAGGCGGTCCGCCTCGGCCGCCGCCCGCTGCACCTCGGCCAGGATGCAACCGGCCTCGGCCGTGATCGTGCCGTTGCCGACGTCGATCGCGCGCACGCGGTTCATGCGGGCGAGGCTGAGGACGATTTCGCGCCCCGAGGCATCGGGCGTCGAACCGCTGACCAGCCCGGTGTTGCCGCCCTGGGGTACCAGACTGACGCCCAGTTCCGCCGCCACGCCCACGACTCCAGCGACCTCGGCGGTCGAGGCCGGCCGCACCACGCAGGCGGCGCGGCCGGGGAATCGCCCGCGCCGATCCTCAGCGAAGGGCGCCACGAGCGACGGGTCGTCGATCAGGCCGCTCGGACCCACGATCTGGCGCAACCGGTCGATGAGGCCGTTGGGCAGCACGCTCGCCTGCATGGCCGCAGGATGGCGCGAAGCCCGATCCCTCACAAGCCGGACCTTGGGTTCTGGCTCAATGGCCCCGTGCCGCGCGACGCAGGCGATCGTTGATCGCCTCGCCGAGGCCGTGGTCGGGAACGGGCATGACCGCGATCGCCGTGCACGAGCATCGTTCCAGCTCATGCAGCATGGCGAACAGGTTGGCCGCCGCCTCGATCAGATCGCCGCGAGGGCTGAGGTTGCGCACCGTTGTGGCGGCGAGCGGTGTGGGCCCAAAGGCCAACAGGGCCTCGTCGGCACGAACCTTCTTCACCCCCAGGCGCAGCGGCCGGCGCGGGGCGTAATGGCCGAGCAGCATGCCGGGCGACCTTGGCGCCCCATTATCAGGGGCAGCAAGTGGCCCAACGACGGCTTCGATTGCTGCACGATCCAGCGCGCCGGCGCGCAGTAGCATCGGCACAGGGCCGGTCGCGTCGACCACGGTCGACTCGAGACCGAGGGTCGCCGGGCCGCCGTCGATCACGAACACGCCGACCAATTCGTCGGCCACGTGGTGCGCCAGGGTCGGGCTAAGCCGCCCCGAAGGGTTTGCGCTCGGCGCCGCGATGGGTACCCCGGCGGCGGCGATGAGCGCCCTGGCCACCGGATGGGCTGGTGCCCGTATGGCTACGGTGGCGTGTCCGGCCGAGGCCAGGCGTGAAACGGTGCAATCCGGGCGTCGCGGCAGCACGAGAGTCAACGGGCCGGGCCAGAAGGCGTGCGCCAGTGCCCTCGATCGTTCGTCCAGCATACCATGGGCGGCCGCCTGGTCCGCGTCGGCGACGTGGACGATCAACGGGTTGATTGTGGGCCGCGCCTTTGCGGCGAAGATCGCGGCGACCGCGTGGTCGTCGGTCGCGTTCCCGCCCAGGCCGTAGACGGTCTCCGTAGGAAACGCGACCAGACGTCCTGCGCCGATGAGCTCGCCGGCGTACGCGATCGACTCAGGCGTTGGCGCCGCGGGCGATGAAGGAGGGGTTGGCGAAGCCCGGCTTGCCATAGGTCAATTCCGCGCCCGACTCGTCGCGAACGCTGCCGCCGGCTGCGCGCAGCACCGCGTGACCGGCGGCCGTGTCCCATTCCATGGTGCGGCCGAAGCGGGGATAGATGTCGGCCTCGCCCGATGCGACCAGCCCGAACTTGAGGGATGAGCCAGCGCCGCGCGACTGGGTGATGCCGTGGTCATCGAGGAAGGTTTGTGTGCGATCGTCCAGGTGCAATCGACTGACCGCGGCGACGGCGCCGACGGCCGGCATCGGCCGCGCCCGCAGTCGGCTGGCCGGCTCGCCCGAACGCGCCATGAACGCGCCACGATCGTCGGCGAAGTAGCACACGCCCAGCGCCGGCGCCAAGACCACGCCCATGCCGGGTACGCCATGGTCGACCAACGCGATGTTGACCGTGAACTCGCCATTCTGACTAAGGAACTCCTTGGTACCGTCGAGTGGATCGACCAGCCAGAAGCGGCTGCCGACCTGGGTCGGAACGCCGTCACGTGCCACCGTTTCCTCGGCGATGACGGGGATATGGGGTGTCAGGGCCGCCAAACCAGCGACGATGACCCGTTCGGCGGCTTCGTCGGCCACCGTGACCGGGCTGGAATCGCCCTTCAGACGCGCCTCGGCCTTGCCGTAATGCTGGAGGATAACGGCGCCGGCGCGCTCCGCCAGGGTACGCAGGTCGTCGATCCGGACCGCGGGCGCGTCAACCATCATCGCACCGATCATTAGAGATTTGTCAATTAAAGTGCAACACTCCTAGAGTGTAGCGAGGTCTCGACCCGTGATCTACACGCGGATCCTTTCCATTCTCCTTGCGGCGGTCCTGTGGGCCGTGGCGCCGGCGCGCTCGGCCAAGGTGAAGCGTCAATGTGTGAGAGCTGATCCCGAAAGAAGTCGGGTCGGGAGAGTCGGTTGTGACTCTATGGGCGGCAACCTTGCCGAGGAGGTTGCCCGATGTGGAAGCCCGAGCACCGTGTCGCCGCGGATCGCCGTGGCCTGCGCTATCCGAGCGACATGATGGATGGGGAATGGACGCTGGTGGTGAGGTGGAGCGCATCCATCACGCGCTCTACGTGGCGGTCCGCGAGAAGGAAGGTCGCGAGGCGAGCCTGTCGGCCGCCGTCATCGATAGCCAGAGCGCCAGGGCGGCGCAAAAAGGGGGCCTCGATCGATGCGCAGGGCTACGACGCGGGCAAGAAGGTCACGGGTCGCAAGCGCCACATCCTCGTCGATACCCTCGGCCTCCTTTTGAATGTCGTGGTCCATCCGGCCTCGGTCCAGGATCGCGATGGTGCCTTCGATCTGTTGCGGCGGACCTGCCGTCTGTTCCCCTTCGTCGAGCGCATCGTCGCCGACGCCGCGTACCAGGGACCGAAGATGGCGGCCGCCATCGCCAAGACCGGCGCCTGGAAGCTGGAGATCGTCAAGCGCACCGAGCCGCATCGCTTCGTCGTCCTGCCCAAGCGACGGGTCGTCGAACGCAGCTTCGCCTGGATCGGCCGCAACCGCCGTCTCACGCGCGACTTCGAGCGCTACGCCCGAACCGTCGCCGCCTTCGTCCGACTCGCCATGATCCGCGTCATGCTCCGACGCTTGACCCGGCCAGCCCCCTGGTCCTGACCGTAACTTCCAGGATCGGCTCAAACGGCCATCGAAGCGCAGCTTTCTAACTGATTGCGGGGGGGGACTTCCCTAATTTTGCGACTGTCTTTTGGGTGAATTGACAGGCCGTCGCAAAAGGTGTTTTTGTTGCGCCGATTCCGGCGGGCGTCGCTACGCTCCAGGCCGGGACCGTAACAACAAAAGAACTGCAACGAACGGGGAGATTCCAAGTGAAAAAAAGCTGCTCCTGGCCTCAGTGGCCTTGGCGGCGTCTATGGTTTTTGCCAATGGTGCAATGGCCAAGACGTTCGTCTATTGTACGGAAGGTAGCCCGGAAACATTCAATCCGGCCCTGACCACCGCGGGCACCACGCTGAACGCGACTGCGATTCCGGTCTACAACACTTTGATCCAGATCGAATGGGGCGGCACGGCGGCCGTTCCGGGCCTGGCGGAATCCTGGTCCTTCTCGGACGATGGTTTGACCATGACCCTCAATCTGCGCAAGGGCGTCAGCTGGCACACGACTGCCTACTTCACGCCGAGCCGCGAGTTCAATGCAGATGACGTGGTCTTCACCTTTGAGCGTATGCTCAAGGCCGATCATCCCTACCATCCGATCAGCGGCGCGACCTATGACTACTTCAACGACGTGGGTATGCCGGGCCTCCTGGCCTCGATCGAAAAGGTCGATGACTATACGGTGAACTTTCACCTGACGACGAGAAATTCGACAGTGGTGTCGATGCTGACGCTGAGTTCTTTCTCGATCACCTCAGCTGAGTACGCCGAACAGATGATGGCTGCCGGCACCCCGGAGAAGCTCGATCTGCAACCGGTTGGCACCGGACCTTTTGCCTGGGTCAGCTACGAAACCGACACGCAGATTAACTACGTCGCCAATCCCAACTATTGGGAAGGCGCGCCGAAGATCGACGAGTTGGTCTTCTCGATCACGCCTGACAACTCCGTGCGTTTCGCAAAGATGCAGGCTGGCGAATGCAACTTCATGGCCTACCCGAACCCGGCCGACCTTGAAGCGATGAAGGCCGATTCCAACCTGCAGGTAGTCCAGCAGGAAGGCTTCAACATCGGCTATCTCGCCTTCAACACCGAAAAGGCCCCTTTCAACGACAAGCGTGTCCGTCAGGCGATTTCGCACGCCATCGACAAGGCCGCGATCATGGAAGCGGTCTATCAAGGTGCGGGCACGCCTGCGATCAACTTCATTCCGCCGGGCCTGTGGTCTTACAACACGAGCGTTGAAGACGTCACCTACGACCCTGAATTGGCCCGCAAGATGCTTGCCGAAGCTGGTGTCGCAGACGGCTTCAAAGCTACGCTTTGGTACCTGCCAGTGCAACGCCCCTACAACCCCAATGGTAAGTTGATGGGCGAGTTGATGCAGGCTGACCTGGCCAAGGTGGGCATCGCCGTTGAATTGGTGACCTATGAATGGGCCGAGTATCGCAAGCGCGTCCGCGCTGGCGAACATGATTTGGTCATGCTGGGTTGGACTGGCGATTACGGCGACCCGGACAACTTTTTCGGCGCCCTCCTCAGTTGCGCCGCAGCTCCGGAATCCTCGTCGCGCTGGTGCTACGAGCAGTTTGATAGCTTGATTACCCAATCCGCCCAGATCACCGATCTGGCCGAGCGGACCAAGCTCTACGAAGAGGCTCAGGTCATCTTCAAGGAAGAAGCGCCTGTCTACACCGTCGCCCATTCGTTGGTGTCGGAAATCATGTCCGCCAGCGTGAGCGGCTACAAGATGAGCGTCTTTGGCGCTCACGACTTCAAGTTCGTCGATATCGCTGAGTGAACTTGAGGTAACGATGACTTTGCGGGCTGGGCTATCTTTACGGTCGCCCAGCCTCTTTCTTTTGGAGTATACCAACTATTCTTAAGTTTTTTTTGGTCAAGTTCGGCCTTTTGCTTCCATGTTTTATTGGCGTAACCTTGCTGACTTTTTCTATGGTGCGACTTTTGCCAGGCGACCCGATTGAGTCCATGCTCGGCGAACGGCGCATTGACCCTGCTTACCACGCGGCGATGTTGGAACGTCTAGGCCTCAATCGGCCGCTCTGGGAGCAATACGGTCTTTACCTTGGGCAGATCGCAAGGGCCGATTTCGGGAAATCTATTGTCACCAACGTACCAGTCATTGAAGAGTTTTTCGCCCGCTTTCCCGCGACCATCGAACTGTCTTTGAGTGCGATGTTGTTTGCTGTGGTCTTGGGCATACCGATCGGCATATTTGCCGCTCTACGACGGGGCCGGATTGGCGATCATATGACGATTGGTGCTGCCATGATCGGCCAGTCGATGCCAATTTTCTGGTGGGGCCAGCTCTTGATCATGCTGGTTTCCATCAATCTGGGGTGGACCCCGGTTTCAGGTCGTATCTCGGCCGCTTTTTCCGTTCCCTCCGAAACCGGTTTCTTGCTGATCGACACGCTGCTTTCGGGCAAGAAGGGCGCCTTTGGTTCGGCGCTATCGCACCTTATCTTGCCGACCATTGTGCTGGGCACCATTCCTTTGGCGATCATAGCGCGTATGACGCGCTCGGCTGTGATTGAGGTTTTGAGCGAAGACTACATTCGCACGGCCAAGGCCAAGGGCCTTCGCCCTTTGCGCATTGTCGGCGTTCATGCTTTGCGAAATGCCTTGATACCAGTGGTCACCATTGTCGGCTTGCAGACTGGAACCTTGCTGGCTGGCGCGGTTTTGACTGAAACGATTTTCTCCTGGCCGGGCATTGGCAAGTGGATTGTCGGCTCGCTCGACAAGCGCGACTACCCGGTCATTCAAGGCGGCGTTCTGGTGATCGCCACCGTCGTGATGTGCGTCAATCTGCTGGTTGATCTGATTTACGGTTGGATCAATCCGCGCATTAGACGCGCACGTTAGGATCGGCCCCATGACAACGACAACTTCGATCGACAAAGACCAGGAAACCAAGAACGAGCCTCTGGCCATGGCGCCGCTGCCCCCGTGGCGTGAGTTCTGGCGCTATTTTCGCCAAAACAAGGGCGCACTGATTGGCCTCATCTACATTGTGGCTTTGGTGTTTGTGGCGATCTTTGCCGATTTCGTCGCGCTCTTTTCGCCCGACGAGCAGTTCCGCGATGCTCTGCTAAAGCCTCCCTCATGGCTTGAAGGCTCTGACCCGCGCTTTTTGCTGGGAACCGATCCAGCTGGGCGTGACATCCTTTCGCGTCTGATCCATGGGGCGCGGGTCTCTTTGTTGATTGGCACCATCGTGGTGACGCTGTCGCTCACCGTTGGTGTGATCTTGGGCCTGCTGGCCGGCTCAATGCGCGGCACAGTCGATTTCCTAATTATGCGCCTTATGGACGTGATATTGTCTGTGCCCAGCCTGCTTTTAGCTTTGGTGATTGTTGCGATCCTTGATAAGAGCCTGGTCAACGCGATGATCGCCATCGCCATTACATACATTCCTAACTACGCGCGCTTGGCACGCTCATCAGTTCTGGCGGAATTGAGCAAGGACTATGTAACCGCCAGCCGTGTTTCAGGGGCCGGTTATCTGCGGTTGATGTTCAAGACGGTGCTGCCGAATTGCATGGGTCCCCTGATCGTGCTGGCGTCGCTGATCTTCTCTGGGGCCATTCTCGATGCGGCGGCCCTAGGCTTCTTGGGGTTGGGCGCGCAGGCGCCCACCGCCGAATGGGGCACCATGTTGGCCGATACCTTGCAGTACATCCGCCGCGCTCCCTGGGTGGTGACGACGCCGGGCGTGATGATCCTGATCACCGTTTTGGCCTTCAATCTGATGGGCGATGGGCTGCGCGATGCCCTCGACCCCAAGTTGAAGCGGAGCTGACCTCATGGCGCTTCTTGAAATCCGCAATCTCTCTGTCGAATTCGCCACAGCGCACGGCCCCTTCCGTGCCGTTGACGGCATCGATCTGGATGTCGGCGCCAATGACGTGGTTGGCATCGTGGGCGAATCGGGCTCTGGCAAGTCGGTCACCATGCTGGCGCTGATGGGCCTCTTGCCCTGGACCGCCAAAGTCACCGCCGACCATATGACTTTCGATGGTAAGAACTTGCTGACTTTAAAGCCAAGAGAACGCCGCCGGCTGGTGGGCAAGGACTTGGCGATGATCTTTCAAGAGCCGATGACCAGCCTTAATCCTTGCTTCACCGTCGGTTTCCAGATCATGGAATCGATCAAGACGCACTTGGGCGGCTCCAAGCGCGAACTGCGCCGCCGAGCTGCCGAGCTCTTCGATCTGGTCGGCATTCCCGATCCCGAGCGTCGTCTTGGCTCCTTTCCGCACCAAATGTCGGGCGGCATGAACCAGCGTGTGATGATCGCCATGTCGCTCGCCTGCAGCCCACGGCTTTTGATCGCCGACGAACCGACCACCGCGCTGGATGTGACCATCCAGGCGCAGATCCTGGATTTGCTTGTTTCTTTGCAGAAGAAAAACGGCATGGCGCTGATCCTCATCACCCATTCCATGGGCGTGGTGGCCGAGGCGACCAAGCGCGTGGTGGTGATGTACGCCGGTCAGCAGGTCGAAGTTCGCGACGTCGAGCCGCTACTTGCCGAACCGCGCCATCCCTACGGCGCCGCGCTTCTCAGTGCCTTGCCGGAGCGCAGCGCCGGTGCCAAGCGTCTGCCAACCATTCAAGGTGTGGTGCCTGGCGTGCTGGATCGCCCCAAAGGCTGTCTCTTCTCGCCGCGCTGCGCTTTTGCCGATGCGCGCTGCAAGGCCGAGCGCCCGCCGCTGGCGGACGATGATGGCGAGGGTCGCCTGCGTTGTTTCTATCCGCTGGCCGCCGATGGCAAGCCGGCCAAGATGAAGGAAAGCGCATAAGATGAGCGGCGTCGTCCTCGAAGCAACCGACCTTGCGCGCTTCTATCAGCTAAAGCGCGGCTTCATGCGAAAGCCGGCGACGGTGCGCGCCTTGGCCGGTGCCTCTTTCACCCTAAAGGCGGGCAAGACCCTGGCGGTGGTGGGCGAATCGGGTTGTGGCAAATCCACGCTCGCCCGCGCGGTAACGCTGATTGAAGAACCGACGTCGGGCAAGCTGATCATCGACGGCAAGGACACCAGCAGCGCGGCCAATCGCAAAGAACTGCGCGAAAAGGTGCAGATCGTTTTTCAGGATCCCTATGGCTCGCTCAATCCGCGCAAAAAAGTGCGCGACATCATCGGCGAGCCTTTGGCGATCAACCGGGATCATTCGGCTTCCGAGCGCGAAGGTCTGGTCAAGGAGATGATGGTCAAGGTCGGCCTTCGCCCCGAACACGTCACGCGCTACCCGCATATGTTTTCCGGCGGTCAGCGCCAACGCATCGCCATTGCCCGTGCTTTGATGCTGCGTCCGCAAGTGCTGGTGGCCGACGAGCCGGTCTCCGCACTCGATCTTTCGGTGCAGGCCCAGGTGCTGAACCTGCTGATGGACCTGCAGGCCGAATTCGATTTGGCCTACCTTTTTATCTCGCACGACCTGTCGGTGGTGCAGCACATCGCCGACGAACTGATGGTGATGTATCTGGGCAGGCCGGTGGAGCAAGGAGCCAAGGGCCGCATCTTCCAGACGCCGCGCCACCCTTACACGCGCGCGCTGCTCTCTGCCACGCCCGTCGCCGATCCGGCTAAGCGCCGCCAGCGCATTCCCTTGACCGGCGAGCTGCCGTCGCCCTTGAACCCGCCATCGGGCTGCGCCTTTCACCGTCGCTGTCCTTTTGCTATCGAACAGTGCCGGCAAGACCGGCCGGAACTGCGCTCGGTCGACAGCCGCTTGGTAGCCTGCCACCGCGCGGAAGAAGATTTGCCGGCGCCGAGTGCGGCGGCTGCGGCCTAAAGCGCGGCGGTGCTCGACACGCTGGGCTGGATCCTGGCTGGCGCCAAGCAGACGGACCACGCGCTTGACGTTCTCGGCAAGGCGGCGTCCCTGGCGCCCGATCAGGTCGGCGCGGTCGATGCCGCGCGCGATGCGCCGCCAGCCTGCTGCCGCGAGGCCGCCCGGCGCGTAGCGCAGCAACGGCCGGGGCAGGCCGAACCACCGCGGTACGTCGGCCGGCGGCTCCGGGGCACGGGCGCCAGGGCGCGGGGCCCGCGCGACCGGTGCCTCGACCACGGCGATCGCGCCCACGATGGCCTCGGCGTCGCGCACCGCCGCCCGGCAGAGCGGGCAGATCGTCAGGTGGCTCGCGACCACCAGGTCCATGGCTTCGGGCGCCGTGCCGATGGCGTGCGCCCACAGCCACTCCTCGCCGGGGTGATGGTGCGGTTCGGTCTGGGGTGGCGTCACGGCGGGCCTGAAGTTGCGCGGGCTAACCATAGCAGCCTATACGAGCCGTGGAGCAGCGCGGATCACCGTCGCGCGGAACCCGGCCGTCAAGGCCGGACGTTCCTGACCGGGTAGGTTGCGCCATGAACCGGCCACGCAAGCCGCCGACGCCCGCGCCGAAACCGGCCAAGCCAGAGCCGGAACCCCGGCGACGTCAGGAATCGGGCGAAGGGACGGACGATGCGGGCGACGACCCGGCCGCCAGCAAGTGGGGCATGGTGGCGCGCCAAAGGACGGGCCAGGACCATGGGTCCTAGGGTCCGGGACGGAGCGGCGTCGTGAGATCGCTGGTCATCGGCAGCGCCATGGTCGACACCATCGCGATCGTCGAGAGTGATCGGGTCGAGCGCGTGACCATGAGCAACGCCGAGACCTCGTTCCTGTTGCTCGAGGAGGGGCGCAAGACCGAGGCGTCCGAGATCTCGACCCATTGCGGCGGCGGCGCGCTCAACGTGGCGGTGACGCAGGCGCGCCTCGGCCTCGACGTTTCGGCGCTGGTCCGGCTCGGGCGCGACGGGCGGGGCGCGGCGGTGCTCGCGCGCATGGCGGACGAGCGGATCGATCCGCGCTGGGTCGTGCGCGACGCGACCGTGCCCACGGGCGCCGCGGTCCATATCGCGTCCCACGAGCGCAACGCCGCGATCTTCACGTTCCGCGGCGCGAACACCCTGCTGCGCCCCGAGGAACTGCCCGACGCCGCGTTCGCGGTCGACCTGGTGGTCGTTGCGCCGCTCAGCAACCAGTCGGCCGACTGCTTCCCGACCATCGTCGCCAAGGCCAAGACCAGTGGCGCGCGCGTCGTGGCGAACCCTGGCGTGCGCCAGCTTTCGGCGCGGCGGGGGGCGTTCCACGATTGCCTCGCGCGGATCGACGTGCTCAGCGTCAACCGTTCCGAGGCCGACGCCATGGTCCCGGGCCTGGTCGCGCGCTTCGGCGAAGGCGGGCCGACCCTGCCGCTGGCACCCGACGAACCGCCGCCGGCCCTGGCCGCGCGCGGCCTGCGCAGCGGCGGCTTCGAGATGAGCCTGCCGTCGTTCTACGGTGCGCTGCTCAGCCTGGGCGTCGGCGCGGTGATGGTCACCGACGGCGCCGGCGGCGCGTTCGCCGGGGCGGACGGGCGCCTGGTCCACTGCCCGGCGCTGGCGACCGAAATCGCCGGCACGGCCGGGGCGGGCGATGCGTTCATCGCCACCTTCGCCGCCTACCACGCGCAGGGGCGCGGCGTCGAGGCGGCGATCCGCGCCGCCACCATCAACGCGGCCTCGGTCATGGGCCACGTGGACACGCAGACGGGCCTGCTGACGGCGGCGGCGCTGGAGGCACGCCTGCCGGATGCGGCCAAGACGCTGCCGCTGCGCGCCTGGCCCATCGGCGCGGGAGGAACGCCATGAAGATGACGCGGCGCGTACGAGCGATCCTGGACTGGTACGAAGGCGACACGCCGGGGACGAAGGCGAACCTCGCGCGCCTCCTGATGCACGGGCGGCTCGCCGGCACCGGGCGTCTGGTCGTGCTGCCAGTCGACCAGGGCGTGGAGCACGGGCCGGCACGCGCCTTCGCCGCCAACCCCGACGCCTACGACCCGCACTGGCACTTCCGCCTAGCCGTCGACGCGGGCGTCTCGGCCTACGCCTCGGTGCTCGGCATGCTTGAGCAGGGCGCCGACACGTTCGCCGGCCAGGTTCCCTTGATCCTCAAGGTCAACAGCGCCAACAGCCTGCAGCAGGCCAAGGCGGTCGCCGACCAGGCGGTGCACGGCTCGGTCGACGACGCGCTGCGGCTGGGCTGCTCGGCCATCGGTTTCACGATCTACCCCGGCTCCGACGCGCAGTTCGCCATGATGGAGGAGCTGCGCGCCCTGACCGCCGAGGCGAAGGCGCGCGGTCTCGCCGTGGTGGTCTGGTCGTACCCGCGCGGTGGTGGCCTGAGCAAGGCGGGCGAGACGGCGATCGACGTGGTGACCTACGGCGCGCACCTGGCGGCGGCGCTGGGCGCGCACATCGTCAAGGTCAAGCCGCCGACCGAGCATGTCGAGCAGCTCGAGGCGCGCAAGGCCTACCAGGCCATCGATATCGCGACGCTGGCCGCGCGCGTGGCCCACGTCAAGCAGGCGACCTTCGCCGGCAAGCGCCTCGTCCTGTTCTCGGGCGGCGAGGCGAAGGACGAGACGACGCTGCTGGCCGAGATCCGCGCCATCGCCGCCGGCGGCGCCGACGGCTCGATCATGGGCCGCAACGTCTTCCAGCGCCCGCGCGGCCAAGCCCTCGGCATCCTCGACGCCGCGATGAAGATCTACGCCGGCAAGGCGTAGATCCGATCAGGCGAACGCGTCGGGGAAGCTGGCCTTCTTCTCGGCCATGTAGCCGAGCAGGGCCTCGTCCTTGGCCGGGTCGATGGGCGGCGCCTCGTAATCCGCCAGCATCTGCTTCCAGATCTTGTTGGCGCGCTGGGCCGCGTCCTGCGCGCCCTCGGCCTCCCACTGCTCGAACGAATTGTTGTCGGCGATGGTCGAGCGGTAGAACGCGGTCAGGAAGTTGCGCTGGGTGTGCTCGCAGCCCAGGTAGTGCTTGCCCGGCCCGACCTCGCGAATCGCGTCCATGGCCTGGCCGTTCGCGGTCAGGTCGACGCCCTCGGCCAGCCGCTGCATCATGGCGCACTGGTCGATGTCCATGACAAACTTCTCGTAGCCCGAGGCGAGGCCGCCTTCGAGCCAGCCGGCCGCGTGGAGCACGAAGTTGACGCCGCCCAGCAGCGTCGGCAGCAGGGTCTGCGCGCTTTCGTACGCGGCCTGGGCGTCGGCGATCTTGGACCCGCACAGCGAGCCGCCCGAGCGGAACGGCACTCCCAGCCGGCGCGCGAGCTGCGCGGCGGCCAGCAGCACCAGCGTCGGTTCGGGCGTGCCGAAGGTCGGCGCGCCCGACTGCATCGAGATCGACGAGGCGAACGTGCCGAAAACCACCGGCGCGCCGGGCCGGCAGAGCTGGGCGAACGCCATGCCCGACATCGCCTCGGCCAGGAGCTGGGCGAGCGTGCCGGCGACCGTCACCGGGCTCATGGCGCCCGACAGGATGAACGGCGAGATCACCGCGCCCTGGTTCGCCTCGGCGTAGGTGCGGAGCGCGCCCAGCATGGTGGCGTCCCACATCATGGGCGAGTTGGCGTTGATCAGGTTGATCACCACGCAGTGGCGGTCGACGAAGTCCGCGCCGAACAGCAGGCGGCACATCGCCACGGTGTCGGCCGCGCGCAACGGGTGGGTGACCGAGCCCATGAACGGCTTGTCGCTGTAGCGCATGTGCGCGTAGACCATGTCGTAGTGCCGCTTGTTGACCGGCAGGTCGACAGGCTCGCACACGGTGCCGCCCGAATGGTGCATCGAGGGCGCCAGGTACGCCATGCGTACGAAGTTGCGGAAATCCTCGATGGTGGCGTAGCGCCGGCCGTCGTCCAGGTTGCGGATAAAGGGCGGGCCGTACACGGGCGCGAACACCGTCTGGTCGCCGCCGATGGTGACGTTGCGTTCGGGGTTGCGCGCGTGCTGCACGAAGGTGCGCGGCGCCTTGGCGATCAGGCTGCGGCACAGGCCCCTGGGGAAGTGCACGCGGCTGTCGCGCACGTCGGCGCCGGCCGCCTTCCACTTGACCAGGGCGTCCTCGTCGCCGCGGAACTCGATGCCGATCTCCTCCAGGATCGTCTCGGCGTTCGCCTCAATGATCGACAGGCCCTCGTCGTTCAGCACCTCGGTGACAGGGAAACGCCGCACGATGGCGGGAAAGAAGGTCAGCGGCCGTGCCTCGCGCCGGGCGCGCCGGGCGCCGCTGCCGCCACGGTCGCGCTTGCGTCCGCCCTCGGTCTGGTCTGCTGCTGCTTGGTCTGTCATTACGTCCTCGACATCATGCCGTTTGACCGGAGGGCACGGAACCGTGCCGGCGTCATGGTTTCAATCTAGCTCACTCTCGTTCAGCCAGGCGATATTGAGCAAGTGCCGGAGGATCCCAATCTCCAGCGGCTGATTACCATGGACGGGAACCGAGATCCGCTCGACCCTGCCAAGCATTCCGTAGATCGGATGGTTGCCCTTAGTACGCAGCAGCCGCCATCCCCGACGTTCGAGCATCGCAGCAAGCTGCTTGCTCGAGACTTGTCTCATACGACGATCTCAAGAACCCGGGCGTTGTCTTGTTTGGACGATGGCGCGGTAACGTCCACCGAGAGACACCCCTCGACGGCTTCGTAGAGGTTTGCCAGCAGTTCCTCGAACGTCTCCCCCTGGGTCGCGCAGCCCGGTATCGCCGGCACCTCGGCCCAGTATCCGCCTTCTTCGGCTTCGTGCACGACGACCTTGATCTTCATCGGCGCGGGTACCTTCCGTTCTCTCGCCGACACCCTAGCCAAGGGCGCCCCCCCCAGCGCGAGAGCGATTCGCAACCGCCGGCGGCCGCCTTGCGCACGGGGTCCGCCCTGGGCCATGAATCCCGGTATACGGTTCGCGAGGGACCCGTGGCCGACACCATCTTCGCCGCAGGCTTCAAGGAGACGCCCTACTGGTGGGAGGCGGCGCCACGGCCGGCCCTGCCAGAGGCGCCGCTGCCCGAGCGCACCGACGTGGCCGTCGTCGGTTCTGGCTTCACCGGCCTCTCGGCTGCGCTGGACTTGGCGCGTGCCGGCCGTTCGGTGACCGTACTCGACGCGGGCGATGCCGGGTTCGGCGCCTCGTCGCGCAACGGCGGCATGGTCGGCGGCAGCCTCAAGTGGGGCTACAGCGACCTGATCGGCATGGTCGGCGAGCCCAAGGCCGCCGCGCTGACGCGCGAGGCCATGGCCTCGCTCGAGTACACCAAGGACCTGATCGAGCGCGAACAGATCGCGTGCCACCTGCAGAAGGTCGGCATGTTCGTGGGCGCCCACCGGCCCAGCCATTACGAATCCATGGCGCGCGAGCTGGAGACGACGCGTAAGGCGATCGGCCTCGAGGCCGAAATGGTGCCGGCCTCGGCGACGCGCACCGAGGTCGACACCGCCGCCTACCACGGCGGCAAGGTGCTGTTCCGCCAGGCCGGCGTGCACCCGGCGCTCTATCACCAGGGGCTGCTGGAACGGGCGCGCAACGCCGGCGTGCAGGTCGCGTCCAAGGCCGCGGTCGAGGACATCGCGCCGTGCCTGAACGGGGTGTGCGTGACCACGCCGCGCGGCCGCATCAAGGCGCGCGACGTCATCGTCGCGACCAATGGCTACACCCGGCCGGTGACCCAGGACCTGCGCCGCCGCCTAATCCCGATCGGCAGCTACATGATCGCCACCGAACCGCTGCCGCCCGAGGTCATGCGCCGTCTGTTCCCCAACAACCGCATGATCGCGGACACCAAGAAGATTCTCTACTACTACCGCCCGTCGCCGGACCGCACGCGCGTGCTGTTCGGCGGCCGCGCCGCAGTGTGGGAGACCGACACCAAGGTCTCGGGCCGCACGCTCTATCGCTTCATGACCGGCGTCTTCCCCGAGCTCGACGGGGTCAAGATCACCCATTCCTGGACCGGCAACGTCGCGTTCACTTTCGACCGGCTGCCCCACGTGGGCACGCGTTACGGCATCCATTACGCCATGGGCTACTGCGGTTCGGGCGTCGCCATGGCGACCTGGCTCGGACACAAGGCGGCGCAGCGCGTGCTCGGCACCAAGGAGGCGGCCAGCGCCTTCGCCGACATCCCGTTCCCGACGCGCTCGTGGTACCAGGGCAACCCCTGGTTCCTGCCGCTGATCGCCATGTGGTACCGGATGCAGGACCGCCTGGCCGCCTGAGGACCGCTCCATGGCCGGCTACGAGGCTCTTCTGCGCCCCTTCCGCCTGAAGGGCATGACGCTGCGCAACCGCGTCATGTCGACCTCGCACGCGCCGCGCTTCACCGAGCACGCCGGCATGCCCGGCGAGCGCTACCAGCTCTACCACGAGGAGAAGGCGCGGGGCGGCATCGCGCTCACCTGCTTCGGCGGCTCCTCGTCGGTCGCCGAGGACAGCCCGCTGCCCTTCGGCCAGATCGACTGCTCGGACGACCGCATCATCCCGTTCTTCCAGTCCTTCGCGAAGCGCGTGCACGGCCACGGCAGCCGGCTGATCTGTCAGATCACCCACATCGGCCGGCGCGCCAACACCGACCAGCACCACTGGCTGCCGCTGATCTCGCCCAGCCGCGTGCGCGAGACGCTGCACCGCGGCTTTCCCAAGGAGGCCGAGGACTGGGACATCCGCCGCACGATCCAACGCTACGCCGCCGCGGCCCAACGCTGCAAGGACGGCGGGCTCGACGGCGTCGAGGTCATCGCCGCGGCCCAGCACCTGATGGATTCGTTCCTGTCGCCCATGGTCAACCAGCGCACCGACCGCTACGGCGGCAGCCTGGAAAACCGCATGCGCTTCGGGCTCGAGGTGTTCGAGGCCATGCGCAAGGCGGTCGGCGACGGCTACGTCATCGGCATGCGTCTGTCCGGCGACGAGATGGTCGACGGCGGCTCGACCGCCGAGGACTGCCTGACCATCGCCCAGACCTACGCGAAATCCGGCCTGATCGACTATCTCAACGTCTATCAGGGTCAGGCGGCCAATTTCGCCGGCTTGGCCGTGCTGATGCCGAACATGTCGTTCCCCTCGGCGCCGTTCCTCTACCTGGCCCGCGCGGTCAAGGCGCGCGTCGGCATCCCGGTGTTCCACGCCTCGGCGATCCGCGACCTGGCGACCGCAGCGCGCGCCATCGAGGGCGGCCATGTGGACATGGTCGCGATGACGCGGGCGCACATCGCCGACCCGCACATCGTGCGCAAGCTCATGGAGGGACACCCCGACGACATCCGCCAGTGCGTCGGCGCCGGCTACTGCGTCGACGGCATCCAGGAAGGCGGCACCGCGTGCATCCAGAACGCGGCCACGGGGCGCGAAGCGACCATGCCGCACATCATCCCGCGCGCGGCGAACCGCCGGACGGTGGTGGTGGCTGGCGGTGGTCCGGCCGGGCTGGAGGCCGCGCGCGTGGCGGCGGCTCGCGGCCATCGCGTCGTGCTGTTCGAGGCGACGCCACGGCTGGGCGGTCAGATCAACCTGGCGGCCAAGGCGACCTGGCGCCAGAACCTGAGCGGCATCCCGCGCTGGCTGGAAGGCCAGGTGCGCCGCCACGGCGCGTCGGTCAAGCTGAACACGCCGGCGACCGTCGAGGCCATCGAGGCCGAGGAACCCGACGTGGTGATCGTCGCCACCGGTGGCGTGCCCTGGCGCGGTCTGGCCGAGGGCGCCGATATGGTCGCCACCACGTGGGACGTCCTGGAGGAACGGGTTGCCGTGGCCGGCGCGGCGCTGATCTACGACGAGCTCGGCGGCCATCACGCGCCGAGCACGGCGGAATTCATGGCGGCGCGCGGTGCGGCGGTCGAGTTCGCCACGCCCGATCGCGCTCCGGCGCTCGAAATGGGCGGCACCAACTTCCCGATTCACTTCCGCGAGCTGGCCAAGCAGGGGGTGGTGTTCACCCCCGACGCGCGGCTGGTCGCGGTGCGGCGCGACGGTGCGCGCCTCGCGGCGCGCCTGGTCAACGAGTACACGCGCAAGGCCGAGGAGCGCATCGTCGATCAGGTCGTGGTCGAGTACGGCACGCTGCCGGTGGACGCGCTCTACTTCGCGCTCAAGCACCGCTCGATCAACCGGGGCGAAGCGGACCTGCCGGCGCTGCTCGCCGGCCGGCCGCAGAAGCTGAAGCGCAACCCGGACGGTCGCTACCAGCTGTTCCGCGTTGGCGACGCGGTGGCCGGGCGCAACATCCACGCGGCGATCTACGATTCGCTGCGGCTGTGCAAGGACCTGTGATGGCGTCGAAGGGGGAACCGACCGTCACCCTCTCCCCTCCCTCTCCCGCAAGGGGAGAGGGCAAACCATGCGCCACAGCACGATGACTGGCCACGACGCCCTGCTGAAGCCGTTCACCATCAAGGGTCTCACGATCCGCAACCGGGTCATGAGCACCAGCCACGCGCCCGGCTACGCCGACCACGGCGTGCCCGGCGAACGCTACCAGCTCTACCACGAGGAGAAAGCCAAGGGCGGCATCGGGCTGACCATGTTCGGCGGTTCGTCCTCGATCTCGCCCGACAGCCCGGCGACCGCGTTCGGCCAGGTCTCGGTGGCGGACGACGCGGTCGTGCCGCACCTCAAGGCGTTCGCCGACCGCGTGCACCGCCACGGCGCGGCGATCATGTGCCAGATCAGCCACATGGGCCGGCGCAACCGGTGGGACGCCGCCGACTGGCTGCCGCTGGTGGCGCCGTCGGTGACGCGCGAACCGCAGCACCGCGCGCTGCCCAAGGCGATCGAGGACTTCGACATCACCCGCATCGTCGGCGACTACGCGCGTGCCGCGCGCCGCTGCCGCGACAGCGGGCTCGACGGCGTCGAGGTCATGGTGGCGGGGCCGCACCTGATCAACCAGTTCCTGTCGCCGGCGCTGAACCAACGCAGCGACGAGTACGGCGGCAGCCTGGACAACCGCATGCGCTTCGGCATGGCAGTGCTGCACGCCGTGCGCCGCGAGGTGGGCGAAGACTACATCGTCGGCGTGCGCTTCACGGCCGACGAACTGATCGAGGGCGGGCTCACGCAGACCGACATGTTCGAGGTCGCGCGGCGCATCGCCGCCTCGGGCCTGGTCGACTTCATGAACGTGCAGCACGGCCAGGCGGCCGATCATATGGGGCTCGCCCTGGTCATCCCGAACATGGCGTTCCCGCCGGCGCCGTTCCTCTATCTGGCCAGCGCGATCAAGGCGGCGGTGCCGCTGCCCGTGTTCCACGCCGGCCGGATCGCCGACCTGGCCACCGCCGCGCGCGCCGTCGAGGACGGCCATGTCGACATGATCGCCATGACGCGGGCGCACATCGCCGATCCGCACATCGTGCGCAAGCTCATCGAGGGCCGGCCCGAGCAGATCCGCCAGTGCGTCGGCGCCAACTACTGCATCGACCGGCTCTACACGGGCGCGGGCGCGTTGTGCGTCCAGAACGTCGCCACCGGGCGCGAGGCGACGATCCCCCACGAGGTCGCCAAGGCCGATGCACGCCGCACCGTCGTGATCGCCGGCGCCGGGCCCGGCGGGCTGGAGGCGGCGCGCGTCGCCGCGTTGCGCGGCCACCGCGTCGTGCTGTTCGAACGCGAGGCCAAGGTGGGCGGCCAAATCAACATCGCCCAGCGTGCCGGCTGGCGCGAGGCGCTGGGCGGTATCGCGCGCTGGCTCGAGGCCGAGGTGCGCCGGCTCGGCGTCGATCTGTGGCTCGGTGCCGCCGCGACGTCGGCGCTGATCGAGGCGGAGCGACCGGATATCGTGGTCGTCGCCACCGGCGGCCGGCCGAACAAGGGCGCTTTCAAGGGTACCGAGAACGCCACCACGTCGTGGGACGTGCTGACCGGCAAGGTGCCGGTCGCCGAGAACGTGCTGGTGTTCGACGACGAGGGCCAGCCCCAGGGCGCGAGCGTCGCCGAGTTCGCCGCGACACGCGGCGCCGCGGTCGAGATTGCCACGCCGGACCGCATGGTCGCCGAGCAGCTCGGCGCGACCAACTTCGCGATCCATTTGCGCGAGCTGCACAAGCTGAAGGTGATCATGACGCCGAACGTGCGCCTGACCGAGGTGGGACGCGAAGGCAACCGTCTGGTCGCCGTGCTGCGCCACGAGTATTCGGGCCAGAAGGAAGAGCGCCTGGTCGACCAGGTCATCGCCGAGCACGGCACCGAGCCCGAGGACGAGCTCTACTTTGCGCTCAGGCCGCGCTCGACGAACCTGGGGGAGGTGGACTATCCGGCGCTCCTCGCGGGCCGGCCGCAGACCGTCGCCACCAACCCGGACGGCCGCTTCCGCCTGTTCCGCATCGGCGACGCCATCGCCAGCCGCACCATCCACAACGCGCTGCTCGACGCCATGCGCCATCTGAAGGACGCGTAGGGCTCCGCCTCGGAAGGACGCCGTGTTGTCATCCCCGGGCCGGCCGTAGGCCGGAACCGGGCATCCGGGGCGGGCGTAGATGCGAAGGGTCTGGATTCCCGGTTCGCCGCGACACGCGGCGCCTGGGAATGACGGATCGGTTGGTCGCCTACGACCTGGCTCCTATGACGCTGGGCACGCTCAGGGGCTGTGTGCCTCAATCCTCCACCACGACCGCGTCGCCGGGTCTGACCACGCCTTCGGTCAGCACGGCGGCGTAGACGCCGGCGTAGCCGTCGTGCGCGGCCTGGATGGTCTTGAGCACGCGGAAGTCGCGCTCGGCGGTGTCGGGGTCGAGCGTCACCAGGGCGCAGCGCGGGTCGCGCTCCAGCACGCGCACGGTCGCCTTGGGTCCCAGCCGCAGGGTGCGCCCGACATAGGCGTCCTCGGCGAAGCCGTCGGTGCCGGGAAAATCGAGGGTGAGGTTGGCGCGGAAGCGGCGCGGATCCATGGGCGCGCCGATCTCGGCGCCGAGCCGCGCGGCGGTCTGCACGGAGAACAGGGACAGCGGCCGGCAATCGGTGATCGCCTTGTCCGAACGGATGAGCGTCAGGACGTGCTCGCGCCCGAGCGACGCGGTCAGGCTCGCGACGACCGCCGGGTCGTCGACGGCGTGCACCGCGCCGGTGGGCGTCTCCACCTCGACCACGCGGTCCTCGGGGCTGGCGGGGATCGGGTTGATGCCGGGCTCCAGCGCCTCGGCCTTGGCCAGGTTGGCCGGCAGGGCCGCGCGCTCGGCGTGGCGGAACCGCGCCTTGTGGCGCAGCATGGCGTGCTGCTCGCGCGCCGTCAGGAACGGGAAGCCGGGCACGCTCGCCGAACTGCGGAAGGCGTAGAGCCGGTCGCCGTAGACGCCGGCGTACGAAACGAACGCCCGGTCGAGCGTCTCGCCCGCCATGCTCTTGACCGGGTAGCGCCAGACGCTGGCGATCGTGCCGACGGCGGTCATGGCCTCAGACATCCCGCTGGCTTTCGGGACCCGCTCCCTCGACCTGCCACCACGTCACCCTCCCCGCGTCCCGACGCGCTAAACTCCGCCCAGACCCTACGGCCTGGCAGCGGATCGCGTCACCATGAAGTTCATGCGGCTTGTCGCGGTACTCCTTGCTCTCATGGGCGCGGCGTCGGCGCGCGCCGACGTGTGCGAGCTGATGGACAAGCCGACGGCCGAGGCGTTCGCCGCCGTGCTCGTCGAGGCCGGCTCGTTCGTCTATCTCGACTGGTTCAAGCCCGTGACGGTTGCCAGCGCCGAGGTGGTGGCGGACGGCGATCTCTACGTGGTCCTGGTCAACGGCGCGATCATGCCCAACGCCGTGTACACCTATGTGCCGAAGGACGAGGCGACCTTCGCCAACGCCGGGCTGCCCCTGGGGTGCGAGGGCGCCGATGTCACGGCCACGATCCCGCGGCAGCCCTTCGCCACGGACGCCGTGCCCGCACCGGCCCTGATCGCGCCCGAGGTGAACCGCGTGATCGGCATCGTCGAGACGCCGGCATTGCTCGACGCCTACCTCGCCATGGCCGAGCTCGAGCAGACGGTGACCTTGCGCGCGAAGGCGACGACCAACGCGTCGGTCGCGGCCTCGGCCGCCACGCTCGAGCAGCTCGAGATGGCCGAGGTCGACTACGACGTGATGGGCGCCATGGTCTAAGGCATCGAACACGACTGGTACCGCGTGAAGCGGGACGGCGCGCTGTTGTGGCTGCCGCCCGAGGTGGCGGGGCCGTTCCACCCGTTCCCGGACGTGCTCGTCGAAACGCTCAGCTATCTCGACACGGCGGTGGGACGGCGCGCTCTACGACGCGCCCAACGCCGATGCGACGCGGCGGCGCCTCGATCCCTCCTGGCGCGTCTTGGCGCCGTGGCCGTTGATGATGGCGCTGGCCTGGTCGATGTAGCCGCGCGCGGTGGCGATCAGGTCGGCGGCGGTGCGGTCGACCGCCTCGGCGGCGTGGGTCGCGGTGGCGTCGTTGAGCGCCACGATGCCGGCGAGCAGCATGTCGTCGAGGGTCGCCACAACCGCATCGAACGCCTCGCAGTAGACGGCCGGTGAGTGGTGGTAGGCGGCGATGGCGAGCGCCTTGTGCACGAAACCGCCATTGCGGAAATGGTCGGCGTAGCTCTTGGGCCGCCAGGCGGCGACATCGACCATGAACTCGGGCGCCCCCGGCAGGAGCTCGATGAGCATGACCACTTCGTTAAAATGATTGAGATAATCGGTCGCCAGCAGGGTCTCGCCGTTGATGTTGGTGTCGCGCGCCAGCAGCCGGTACGTCCGGGTGTAGAAGGCGCGCGGGCGCGGCGCGTCGGGCAGGGGATCCGGCATCGGCCCATACCAGCGACTTTGCCCTAAACCTGGGTTAACGCAGGGCGCGCTGGTGGGTGCGCGGGCCGTTTGCTACAACCCGGCCAAGAAGGTCGCGGGAGGTCCGGGTCATGATGACGCATGCGCGCGTAGTCGTCGTCGGCGGCGGGGTCGTCGGGGTCAGCATCCTCTACCACTTCGTCAAGAAGGGCTGGCGCGACGTGGTGCTGGTCGAGAAGGCCGACCTGACACACGGCTCAACCTGGCACGCCGCGGGCCTGCTGCCGTTGTTCAACATGAGCTATTGCGTCGGCCAGATGCATAAGTACTCGGTCGACCTCTACAAGTCGCTCGAGGCAGAAACCGGCCAGAACGTCAGCTTCCACGTCACCGGCAACCTGCGGCTGGCGACCAACCGCGAGCGCATGGACGAGTACAAGAAGTACTGCGGCACCGCGAACACCATCGGCGTGCCGTTCGAGATGATCGGGGTCGACGACGTCAAGAAGCTCTGGCCGCTGTGCAACACGGCGGGCCTGGTCGGCGCGCTCTACCACCCGCACGACGGCCACATCGCGCCGGCCGACCTGACCCAGGCGCTGGCCATCGGCGCGCGCAAGGGCGGCGCCGAGATCTACCGCCGCACCGAGGTGGTCGACATCAAGCCGAAGCCGTCGGGCGAGTGGGACGTGGTTACCGACAAGGGCACGATCACGGCGGGCCTCGTGGTCACCGCCACCGGTTCGTGGGCGCGCCAGCTCGCCGCCAAGGTCGGGCTGGACCTGCCGGTCATCCCCGTCGAGCACCAGTACCTGGTCACCGACGAGATCCCCGAGCTAGTCGAGCGCAGGAAGGCCGGCCTGCCCGAGATGGCGGTGCTTCGCGAATCGGACGCCAGCTACTACATGCGCGAGGAACGCCAGGGCCTGATCCTCGGGCCCTACGAGAAGGGCGCGCCCGCCTGGGCCGTCGACGGCGTGCCCGCCGGCTTCGGTCAGGAACTGCTGCCCGGCGACATCGAGCGTCTGGCACCGCACATCGACGCGGCGATCGACCGCGTGCCGGTGTTCGGCAAGGCCGGCATCAAGGACTGCATCAACGGGCCGATCCCCTACACCCCCGACGGCTCGCCCCTGATCGGGCCGGCCTGGGGGCTCAAGAACTACTGGCTGGCCGAGGGCTTCAGCTTTGGCATCACCGCGGCCGGCGGTGCTGGGCGGTTCCTGGTGGACTGGATCGTCGACGGCGATCCGGGCACCGACCCCTACGACGTCGACCCGCGCCGCTTCGGCGATTATGCCAACAAGGCGTACACCAAGGCCAAGAACGAGGAGGCCTACGAGCACATCTTCGTCGTCCACTACCCGCTCGAGGAGCGCCCCGGCGCGCGCCCGGCCAAGACCAGCCCGAGCTACGACCGCCAGAAGGCGCTGGGCGCCGTGTTCGGCCAGAAGTTCGGCTGGGAGCGCGCCAACTGGTTCGCGCCCTCGAAGGCCAAGGCGAAGGACAAGTACTCGTTCCGCCGCACCAACTTCTTCGAGCCCGTGCGCGAGGAATGCCGCGCCGTGCGCGAGCGGGTCGGCCTCCTGGACCTGACCGGGTTCTCCAAGTTCGAGGTCTCGGGTTCCGGCGCGACCGCGTACCTGGACGGCATGCTGGCCAACCGCCTGCCCCAGAAGATCGGGCGAATCGGCCTGGCGCACCTGCTGTCCGAGCGCGGCGGCGTGGTCAGCGAGTTCACCATCACCCGTCTGGCCGAGAACCGCTACTACGTGGTGTGCGCCGCGGCGGCCGAACGCCACGACTTCGACGAGCTATGGCGCCGCCTGCCGGCCGACGGCTTTGTGCGGCTCGACAACGTGACGGCGGCCATGGGCGTGCTGGTCATCGCCGGACCCAAGAGCCGCGACCTGCTCGCCAAGGTGACGCGCGCCGATGTCTCGGGCGCCGAGTTCCCGTGGCTGACCAGCCAGCACATCAACGTCGGCGTGGTGCCAGCGCGCGCCATGCGCGTCAACTTCGTGGGCGAGCTGGGCTGGGAACTGCATCACCCGATCACCGTGCAGAACGCGATCTGGGACGCGCTGATGGACGCCGGCGCCGAATTCGGCATCCAGCCGTTCGGCATCCGCGCCATGGATTCGCTGCGCATCGAGAAGAGCTACAAGTACTGGCGCGTCGACCTGACCACCGAGTATTCGGCTTGGCAGGCGGGGCTCGATCGCTTCGTCCATCTCAACAAAGGGCCGTTCCCGGGGCGCGAGGCGCTGGTCCGCGAGCAGCAGATGGGCGTGCCGCGTCGACTGGTCACGCTCGAATGCGACGTCAAGGGCATGGACCCGTTCGGCAACGAGCCGATCTGGGCCAAGCGCACCATGGTCGGCCGCGCCACGTCGGGCGCCTACGGCTACACCGTGGGCCGGAGCTTGGCGCTCGCCTACGTGAACACGGCGCACGCGGCACCCGGTACCGAGCTTGCCATCGAGATCCTGGGCAAGCGCTACCCGGCGCGCGTCATCGCCGACAGCCCGTGGGACCCGGAGAACGCGCGCCTCCGCGCGTGACCTCGGGCGGGCCGACCGCGTGAGCCTCTACCGCCAGCTCGTCGCCCGCCAGGACGCGGGCGATCCGATCCGCGTGGCCGTCATCGGCGCCGGCAAGTTCGGCACCATTTTCCTGGCCCAGGCGATCCGGCTGCCGGGCCTCCATGTCGCCGTGGTCGTCGACCTGGCGCCGGATCGCGCGCGCCGCCCTGGCTTTGGCCGATTGGCCGGCCGAGCACTTCGGCGCGTCGTCGCTCGATGCCGCCGTGCGCACCGGCGCCACCTGGATCACCGACGATCTCGCCGCCGTGCTGGCGCGTGCCGATATCGGCGTGATCGTGGAGTGCACCGGCAACCCCATCGCCGCCGTCGACCACGTGTGCGCCGCCTTCGCCGCCGGCAAGCACGTGATCAGCGCGACCGTCGAGGCGGACGCGGTGTGCGGCGCCGCGCTGGCGCGCCGCGCGCGGGCGGGCGGCGTGATCTATTCGATGGCGTACGGCGACCAGCCCGCCATGGTGTGCGAGCTGGTGGATTGGGCGCGCACGTGCGGCTTCGAGGTGGTGGCGGCCGGGCGCGGCCACAAGTGGCGGCCCGACTTCCGCTTCTCGACGCTCGACACAGTGTGGCCGCACTACGGCCTGACGCCCGATCAGGCGGCGCGCGGCCGGCTCAACCCCAAGATGTTCAATTCGTTCCTCGACGGCACCAAGCCGGCGATCGAATCGGCGGCCATCGCCAACGCCTGCGGGCTCGACGCGCCGACCGGCGGACTCGCGTACCCCTCGGGTTCGGTCGGCGACCTGCCGCGGCTGATGCGGCCCAAGGCCGAAGGCGGCGTGCTGGCGCGGTCCGGCCTGGTCGAGGTGGTCAACAGCCTCGACGCCGACGGCCGACCCATCGACCACGACATCCGCATGGGCGTGTGGGTGTGCGTGCGCGCGGCCACCGCGTACCAGAAGCACTGCTTCGAGGAGTACAACGTCGCGACCGACGACAGCGGCCGCTGCTTCGCGGCGTACAAGCGCTGGCACCTGATCGGCCTGGAACTGCCGCTGTCGGTGGCCAACGTCGCGTTGCGCGCCGAGCCGACGGGCGTCGCCCAAGACTTCCGGGCCGACGTGGTGGCCGTGGCCAAGCGCGATCTCGCGCCGGGCGAACGGCTGGACGGCGAGGGCGGTTTCACCGTGGCCGGTCAGTTGCGCCCGGCCGCCGTCAACGTGCCCATGGGCGCGCTGCCGCTCGGCCTAACCGGCGGGCTCGCCATGACCCGCGCGGTCAAGGCCGACCAGATCCTCACCTACGACGACGTGGCGCTCGGCCCGCCCACGACGGCGCTGGCGTTGCGCCGCGAACTCGAACGGTCGTTTCCGCTCAACGCCGCGTGACGATCCTCGACGTCCCGCTTAGTGGCGCGCGACATGCAACGGCGGCACGCGGTCGCGCCACGGCATGGCGGCCTCGAGCACGGTCGCGAGCTGCAACAGCACGTGCTCGCTGGCCGGGCGTCCGGCCAGCTGCACGCCGATCGGCAGGCCCGAGGAATGCATGGCCAGCGGCAGCGAGATCGCCGGCGTGCCCATGACGTTGTGCGGGAACGTGTACTGCACCTGCCGGTCGCTCAGGATCATCCAGTCGATCAGGTCCATGTCGGCGATGCCTAGGTTGTAGAGCCCGTGCCGTTCGGCGACGCGGGCCGTGGTCGGCGTCAGCCACACGTCGTGGTCGATCCAGACGCGCCCCAGCCGCCGCCTTGCCGTGTTCATGAACCCGAGGCCATCGAGGAACGTGCCCGGGCCGACGGTCTTGGCGTGCTCGTAGATCTTGAGCGTGATCGGCTCCAGGGTCTCAGGGCCGATCGTGCACCCCGTGCGCTTGGCGTAGCCCTGGAGCATCGTGTCGAAGCCGAAGAACCACACGTCGAGCATGCGGCGCGCCGCTTCCTCCACGTCGAACTCGGGCGTGTAATCCTCGACGACGTGCCCCATGTCCGCCAAATGCCTTGGCG
>VGDP01000021.1 GCA_016869675.1 Alphaproteobacteria bacterium
CGCCGCCGTGCGGTTCCACACGGCGACCTGGGTGATCGAGGGGCGCACGGCCACGTGGGCCGCGATGACGTGGGGCGCCAGCGCCCCGGCGCCGACCATGACGAGCGCGCGGGCGTCGGCGCGCGCCAGAAAGCGCGCGCCGAGCGCCGAATTGGCCGCGGTCTTGCGCAGGGTCAGCGCCGTGCCGTCGACGCACAGTCGGTGTTCACCGGTGCGCCCGTCGATCAGGATGTAGCTGCCCATGATGGTGGGCAGGCCGAGCTCTGTGTTGCCGGGGAAGACGTTGACCAGTTTGACGCCCACGTGGCGGCCGCGCTGCCAGGCCGGCAGCAGGATCAGGTCGTCACGCCCGCCCGTGCCGTTGGACTGGCTGACGATGTGGCTTTCGACCAGGTCGACGCCCTGCCGGTAGAGTTCGGCCAGCGCATCGACGGTGGACGGATAGTCCAGCAGCGCGTGCACCTGGTCCGCGTCGACCAGCCTCACGCCGATGGCCCCGCGCCCGGCACGATGGCCACGGCCGTCGAACGCGCGGCGGCCGCGCGTCCACGGTTGAGGCGGGCGAGCTCGTCCTCCAGCAGGGCGACCGAGTGGGCACGCTGGTGTGCCGCGCTCCGCCAGCGTGCCAGCGCCGGCCACGTCACGATTAGGCCGATTGCCATGCCGAGCGCGAGCGTGCCGAGGGTGATTACGTAGAGCGGCGCCTTGAGCACGAAGGGCGCCGGATCGAGGCGGACCGCGACGGGCGAACGGTTGGCGATGGCGAAGGCCGCGGCCACCAGGGCCAGCAGCACGGCGATCAGCCAGAAGACGAAGCGACCGAGCCGGCGCAGCACGGCGACCGTTCAGCCGTTCAGCCGGTCGCGCAGCTCCTTGCCCGTCCTGAAGAACGGCAGGGCCTTCTCGGGCACCGCGACCGCCTCGCCGGTGCGCGGGTTACGCCCCGTGCGCGCGCCGCGCTGGCGCGGGGAGAAGGTGCCGAAACCGCGCAGTTCGACGCGGTCGCCGGCGGCCAGCGCCTCGGTGATCTCGTCGAAGATGGTGTTCACGATGCGCTCGACATCGCGCAGGTAGAGGTGGGGATTGGCGTTCGCCAAGGTTTGGATCAACTGGGATTTCGTCATGCCGCCCCCCGCGGACCGGTGCGCGCCCGAAGCGCCCCGCATCCACTCAAGGGTGCCAGACCGACACCAGACCGTCAAGGATAAGTGGCTCTGGCAACGATGTTTTTCCGCTCCAGCCCAGGACACCGTCGAGCACGCCGATCGGCTCGTCGCCCCATGTCGCATCGACCAGCGGCAGGTCGGGGTCGATGCCGTGGGCCTCCGCGAGCCAGGCGAGCGCCTCAGTCTCGCCGCCGATCGCGTCGATCAGCCCGACGGCCAGCGCCTGCTAACCGGAAAACACGCCCCCGTCGGCGGTCTGCTAGATCACGCCGATCGAGCCGGTGATGGTCCCCTTGCGCGCGAAGATGCGGTCGGTGGCGATCACGGTCATTTAGGCGGCCGAGGTGGCGCGCTCGCCCATGACGGCGACCACCGGCTTGGTCTTGGCGAGCCAGCGCAGCCCGTCGTGCAGGGTCTCGCCGCCGCCGAATGTGCCGCCTGGGCTGTCGATGCGCACCACCGCCGCCTTGACGGCGTCGTCCTCGGCCAGATCCTCGAGCGCGCGGTCGCGCTCGACGTCCTGGACGATGACGCCTTCGACACGGACGACGGCGATGCGATCGCCGATCACGCCGCTATCAAGGCTGTGCCCAAGGGCCACCACCGCCGCGAGCGCGATCAGGATGGCGCCGGCGCGCCACGCCGCCATGTGCCGGCGCAGACACCGGCGATCGGCGAGCAGGTCGGCCTCCAGGGTCACGGCGGTCCCGCCGACGCCCTAACGTCCGGTCGCCGCGCGGCGCGGCATCGGCGGTCCTAAGCGGTCTCGTCCTTGCCGCCCTTCGCGTGGCCCATGGCGGGGGCCAGGATGTCGCCCAAGGTGGCGCCGCTGTCGGCCGAGCCGAACTCGGCCATGGCACGCTTCTCCTCCTCGATCTCGAGCGCCTTGACCGAGAGGCCGATTTTGCGCGAGGCGCGATCGACACTGGTCACCTTGGCGTCGATCTTGTCGCTCACGGCGAAGCGGTCGACGCGCTGCTCGCTGCGGTCGCGCGACAGATCACCCTTGCGGATGAAGCCGGTGGCGCCGCCCTCGGCTATCGCCACCTCGACGCCGCCGTCCAGCACCTTGGTCACGGTACAGGTGACCACCGCACCCTTGACGATCTTGTCGGTCGCCGTGGTGAACGGATCGTTGGCGAGCTGCTTGATGCCCAGGCTGATCCGCTCCTTCTCGACGTCGACGTCGAGCACCTTGGCCTTGACCTGATCGCCCTTCTTGAAATTGGCCACGGCCTGTTCGCCGGGCACGTCCCAGGACAGATCGGTCAGGTGGATCATGCCGTCGATGTCGCCAGTCAGGCCGACGAACACGCCGAATTCGGTGGTGTTTTTGACCTCGCCGGCGACCTCGCTGCCGACCGGATGGTCGCGCAGGAACATCTCCCACGGGTTCTCCAGGCACTGCTTGAGGCCGAGGCTGATGCGCCGCTTGTCCGGGTCGACGTCCAGCACCATGACCTCGACCTCCTGGCTGGTCGAGACGATCTTGCCGGGGTGCACGTTCTTCTTGACCCAGCTCATCTCCGAGACGTGCACCAGGCCTTCGATGCCCGGCTCCAGCTCGACGAAGGCGCCGTAGTCGGTCATGTTGGTCACGCGGCCCTTGAACTTGGCGCTGGCGGGGTACTTGGCCTGCACGCCGTCCCACGGGTCGGCCAGTAGCTGCTTCATGCCCAGGCTGATGCGCTGGGTCTCCGGGTTGAAGCGGATGACCTGCACCTTGACCTGATGGCCGATGTTCAGCGCCTCGCTCGGGTGGTTGATGCGCCGCCAAGCGATGTCGGTGACGTGCAGCAGTCCGTCCACGCCGCCTAGGTCGACGAAGGCGCCGTAGTCGGTGATGTTCTTGACCACGCCGTCGAGCACTTGGCCCTCGCGCAGGCTCGCGACCAGCTCGTTGCGCTGCTCGGCGCGGCTTTCCTCGAGCACGGCGCGGCGCGAGACCACGATGTTGCCGCGCCGGCGGTCCATCTTGAGGATCTGGAACTCGTGCTTGTCGCCCATCAGGCCGGTGACATCGCGCACCGGGCGGATGTCGACCTGGCTGCCGGGCAGGAATGCCAGAGCGCCGCCCAGGTCGACGGTGAAGCCGCCCTTGACCCGTCCGACAATGTAGCCCGCCACCTTGGTTGTGTCCTTGAAGGCGGTCTCCAGGTGGTTCCACGATTCCTCGCGGCGCGCCTTCTCGCGCGACAGCATGGCCTCGCCGTTGCGGTCCTCGAGCCGCTCGACATAGACCTCGACCTCGTCGCCCACCGCCAGGTTCACCGGCTGGCCCGGCGCCGCGAACTCGCGCAGTGATACCCGGCCCTCGGCCTTGAGGCCCACGTCGATCAGCACGCTTTCGCTGCCGACCTCGACCACCCGGCCCTTCACGACGCTGCCTTCGGCGACGTCGATGCGCCCCGCGTATTCCTCGAACAAGGCCGCGAAACTGTCGTCTTTAGCGCCGCGGGTCGTCGTCGAAGGTTGAGTCATGCCGGCTCCCGAGTATCCAACGTTGCTGGTTCCGCCACGGCCCAATGCCCAATGGCCGGGCGCGACCGGGTTCCTAGGGGTTGGTTAAGGGGGCCCGTACACGCACGACCGGGTCCGCAAGCGCGGTCCGGCGGGAAAGAGGGGTTCTATAGCCCGCCCGCGCCAGCGTCGCAACTGCTTCCCGGAACAGCCCGGCGGGCGCCCACGATGGCCAGGGCCGCCGCCAGCATGGCCGCGGGGTCCAGATTGGTGGTGTCGATCGGCACCGCGTCGGCCGCCTGGCGCAGGGGGGCGACGGCACGGCCCGCGTCGCGGCGGTCCCGCTGGCGCAACTCCTCACGCACCTCGTCCAGGGACACCGACGCGCCCTTCGCGCTCAGTTCCGCGTGACGGCGTCGGGCGCGCGTCGCCTCGTCGGCGGTGACGAAAAGCTTCACGTCGGCGTCCGGCAGCACCACGGTGCCGATGTCGCGCCCGTCGATTACGGCGCCAGGCGGCGCGGCGGCGAAGGCCCGCTGGCGCTCCAGCAGCACGGCGCGGACCTCGGGGATCGCGGCCACCGCCGAAGCGGCCTGGGCCACGGCCGCGTTGCGCAGGCGAGGATCCTCGAGATCGGCGTCGACGACGGCGTGCGCGGCGGCGGCCGCCGCCGCCGTGTCCTCGGGCGTCCCGCCCGCGTCCAAGAGACGCAGCGCCGTGGCGCGATAGAGCACGCCGGAGTCCAAGTGGCGCAGGCCCGAGGCCTGCGCCAGCGCGCGGGCCAGGGTGCCCTTGCCCGACGCGGCCGGGCCGTCGATCGCCACGACGAACGCGCGCTCAGGCAAACGTGGCTCCGAGCCCGGTCATCAGCGGCACGAAGTCCGGGAAGCTGGTAGCGATGGCGCGCGTGTCGTCCACGCGCGCGGCGCAACGTGCCGCCAGACCAAGCACCAGGAACGCCATGGCGATGCGATGGTCAAAGTGGGTGATCACCGTGCCGCCGCCGGCGGGTGGCGCGCCGGTGCCGACCACGGTCAGGCTGTCGGCGCCGGCCTCGGCCTCGACGCCGTTGGCGCGCAGGCCCGCGACGATGGCGGCCAGACGGTCGCTCTCCTTGACCTTCAACTCCGCCAGGCCGTGCATCACCGTGGTGCCCGTGGCGCACGCCGCGGCGACGGCGAGCACCGGATACTCGTCGATCATCGAGGGCGCGCGCGCCGCCGGCACCTCGACGCCGCGCAAGGCGCTCGACCGCGCCACCAGATCGGCCACCGGCTCGCCGCCCTCGTCGCGCGTGTTCTCGAGCGTGATGCCGGCGCCCATGGCGCGCAGCGTCTCCAACAGCCCCGTGCGCAGCGGGTTGATGCCTACGCCGTCGACCGTCACGGCCGAGCCGGGCGTGATCAGCGCGGCGACCAGCGGAAACGCGGCCGAGGACGGATCGCCCGGTACCACCAGGCGCGCCGGGCGCAACTCGGGTTGGCCGATCAGCGTGACCCGGCGCGCGCCGTCCGCCTCGATCGTCACGTTCACCTCGGCGCCGAAGTGGCGCAGCATGCGCTCGGTATGATCGCGCGTCGGCTCCGGCTCGATGACGCTGGTCGCGCCGGGCGCGGCCAAGGCCGCCAGCAGGATCGCCGACTTGATTTGGGCCGAGGGTACGGGCAGGCGGTACGCGATGGGCAGCGGTTCGGCCGCGCCGGTGATCGCGAGCGGCAGCCGGTCGCCGGCGCGCGCCACGATGCGCGCGCCCATGGCGCGCAAAGGCGTCGCCACGCGGCCCATCGGGCGCCGGCGCAGCGAGGCATCGCCGGTGAAGAAGGCGGTGAACGGGTGCTGAGCCGCGATGCCCAGCATCAGCCGCGCGCCGGTGCCGGCGTTGCCCAGGTCCAGCACGTCGTCCGGCTCGGCGAGGCCGGCGACGCCGCGCCCGTGCACGCGCCAAGCACCCGGCCCAGTGCGCTCGATCGTGGCGCCCATCGCCGCGAGCGAGCGCGCCGTGGCCAGGACGTCGTCGCCTTCGAGCAGGCCCGTCACCTCGGTCGCGCCGACCGTGATCGCGCCCAGCATCAGCGCCCGGTGCGACATGGACTTGTCGCCGGGGACGCGGACGCGGCCGCGCAGGTTCCGCGCCGGCGCGGCGCCGAGCGGGCTCGGTGTCGCGGTGTCGTGCGCTGGCGTCGCCATGGGCGCGTTCTATCACGGCCCGCGCGAGCCGAGATAGACTGCCCGGGACCCGAACGCCGAACGTTGACAGGCCAGGACGATCATGCCATGTGGGCCGCCGCGACAGCCCACCATTAGCCGGGAGCGAGAAACCTTGGCCAAGCCGGAATGGGGCACCAAACGTCTGTGCCAGAGCTGCGGCGCCAAGTTCTACGACTTGCTGCGCAGCCCGATCACGTGTCCGAAGTGTGGCGCCGTCTTCCAGGTGGAGACGGACACCCGGCGCCGGCCGAGACCCGCGCCCGAGCCGCCGGGCAAGCGCAAGGAGCGGGGTGTCCCCGAGGCTGCGGAGGCCGACGACGAGGTAGCGGTCGAAGAGGGCGACGGCGAGCACGTGCTTGAGAATCCCTCGGATCTGGGCGAGGACGGCGAGTTCGAGATCGAGGAGGGCGCCGTCGACAAGGAGGCGTGACGCCCGCTTTCCCCTTGCCAGGGGTCGGGGCCGTTCCTAGGTTTGCACCGCCGCCCGCGGGCGGCTATCCCATGGGGCCGTAGCTCAGTTGGGAGAGCGCTTGAATGGCATTCAAGAGGTCGGCGGTTCGATTCCGCTCGGCTCCACCAATCGAAGCCCGCTAACTCAAAGGGTTAGCGGGCTTCCCGCTTTTTTGCGGAGAAACATGAGAGGCCCGGGGGAGTGACCTGCCCAGTTTTTTCGGACCACGGTTAGCTTGGGATTGGCACCTCGGTTTCTTGCTTCGGGTGTCCCTTGTGGGACGGTGATGCAACGGGCCGGGGCGCGAAGCCCCGATCAAGCGCAGCGTCCCCGCCCGTTGCCGTCGCAGGCGCTGCGGTCTGCTGTGCGAGCTTCGCGGCGAACGCCGCCGGCGTCAAATACCCCAGGCTCGAATGGGGCCTCACGGCGTTGTAGTGCCGCCGCCAAGTCTCGATGATCACCTTCGCCTCGGCTCGGCTGCGGAACCATTCGAGGCTGAGGCACTCGTCGCGGAACTTGCCGTTGAAGCTCTCGTTGACGCCGTTCTGCCGCGGCTTGCCCGGATCGATGAACGCCGTGCCGATGCGCTGGTCGACGATCCACTTCAGCACAGCGCGCGCGACGAACCGCGGTTCGATCCGCGCCGCCACCTGGCGCTCGAGAAGCCCCCGCGCGTCGTGCGGCTCGCCGAGCTCGGCTACGACCGGGCGACCATCGCGTGCCTGGCCTCGCCGGTCGCCATCACCGGGCCGTTCCGCGTGCTGTCGGACGAAGGTGTCGCGGCGTTCGGCGCGGTGCTGCGCGCGCTGCGCTCGCGTTGTCAGATCGCCGAGGGTCGGCGGCTCGCCGCGTTCCTCAGCGGCCTGGGCTAACTGTCGCGCTACGTGCGCGACCTGTGCGCCGACCCCGCCCTGCGCAACTTCCTCTCGGCGATCGCCGGCACGCCGCTGATCCCGCACACGGTGCCCCAGGTCCAGGCCTTCGTGAACTACGCACCCGACGATCCGGCCAAGGCGGTCGAGACCTGGCACGTGGACCCCACCGGCTTCGCCATGGTCGTCATGGTCAGCGACCCGAGGCCCCTGGTCGGTGGACGGTTCGAGTGGTTCCACGGCACCAAGGCCGAGGCGGCGGCGTGTTTTGGCGTGGCACCCGAAAAAAATGCATGTTGGCTTCGCCGAGGGCCTGCCCTAGGCGCGCATCGAAAGCGTCGCGTTCCCGGCCGCTGGTTGGGGCGTGTTCCAGCAGGGCCACATGGTCGTGCATCGCGCCGCCGCCCTCGGCGCCCCGGCCGAGCGCATCACCTTCGTGCCGAGCTACGTGGCGCGCGACCCGCGCTTTCCCGACCACACCAACACGCGCAGCATGCGCTTCTACGGGCGTGGTGGGCTGCTGACCGAACTGGCGCGCCACGGCGCCTGGCTGTCGCTCGCGAAGCTCGAGGCGATGGTGCGCGAACGCGACGTCACCGACGACCACAAGGCCCTGGCGGCCGACCTGCGCGCCGCCGTGGCCGACGCACTGCGCATCGCCGATGAGCTCGACCGGCTCGACACCGACGAGCGCGACGAGACCGGACGGGCCTCAGGCGGTCAGGCCGCCGTCGACCACCAGGGTGTGGCCCGTCACGTAGCCCGCGCCGGCGCACAGGAAGAGGATCGCTTCCGCGTAGTCCTCGGGCGTGCCGACGCGCGCCAGCGGCGCGCGCGCCTTGCCCTGTTCGTAGCTGTCGTCCGAGAAGCGGCATTCCCACGCCGAATCGACCATGCCCGGCGCGATCGCGTTCACCCGCACCTCGGGTCCGAGCGCGCGCGCCCATTCCTTGGTCTGGTTGATCAGCGCCGCCTTGGTCGCGCAGTAAACGCTGGACGATCCGCCGCCGCCGAAGCCCGAGATCGATGCGGTGTTGACCACGGCGCCGCGCGCGGCCTTCAGGTACGGCGCGGCCGCGTGCACGCAGCGGAACGGCCCGATCAGGTTGATCGACAAGAGCCGCTGCCAGAACGCCTCGGTCTGCGCATCGAGGTCCGACGGCGGGATCGGCGACCGCGTGCCGGGGGTCGCCGCGTTGTTGACCAGGTAGTCGAGCCCGCCCATGGCCTCGGCCGCGCGGCGCACCATGGCGCGCACGCCGTCCGCATCGCCAACGTCGCCCGGCGCCGCGCGCACGTCCAGGCCCGACGAGCGCAGGCGTGCCACCTCGGCCTCGAGCTTCGGGTTTCCCGGCACGTCGTTCAGCGCGACCGCGCAGCCGAGACGCGCGAACAGCGTCGCGGTGCCGAGCCCGATGCCCGACGCGGCACCCGTGACGAGGGCCTTTCTGCGCGCGAGGTCGGCGGTGATCATGTCGTGTCCTCCGTGAATGGCGGCGCCAAGGTGCCAGAGCGCGCCCGCGCCGCAAAGCCCGCCTGACCGCGGGCGCCGCCCGAGGGGAAGGTGGGCGCGGAGGTCATGCCATGCCCAACGCCCTGTTCGACCTGACGGGCAAGACCGTGATCGCGACCGGCGCGGGCGGTGGCCTGGGTCGCGCCATGGCCGAGGGCATCGCTGCGGCCGGGGCGGCGACCTTGGTGGCCGGGCGCACCGCCGCCGATGTCGCCGACGCGGTGGCCGCCATCGGCGCGACCGGCGGCCGGGTGCACGGCGTCACCTTCGACGCGGCCCGGCGCGACCAGGTCGAGCGCCTGATGGCCGAGACGATCGCCACCTTCGGCGGGCTGGACGGCATCGTGGTCAACCACGGCGTCAGCCTGGCCAAGCCGGCCGTCGCCGTGACCGACGAGGAGTGGAACCGGGTGCACGACATCAAACTGCGCGGCGCCTTCGTGTGCGCCCAGGTCGCCGGCCGCCGCATGGTCGACCAGGGATCCGGGTCCATCGTGTTCACGTCCTCGACCGCCAGCATGGTCGGCTTCGACACGCTGGTCGCCTACGGCGCGTCGAAGGGCGGCGTCGATCAGATGGTGCGCCAGCTCGCGGCGGAAATGGGGGCCGCGCGGCGTGCGCGTCAACGCCATCAACCCGGGCTACACGACCCACGACGTGCGCGGCACCGAGGCGCGCCACGCGGACGCGGCGCTGAACGAGACCATGCGGCGCATGACGCCCATGGAGCGCCGCGGCGAGCCCAGCGAGTTCGCCGGCCCGGCCGTGTTCTTCCTGTCCGACGCCTCGGCGTTCGTCACCGGCGTCTGTCTGGCGGTGGACGGCGGCTACTGCGCCATGTAGCCGGCGCCTCGGCGCTACAGGAGCGTGCCGGTGGCGGGCCCGAGCGGGGCCGCGCACGAAGGATCGTCGTTGGCCGGCCGGTTGACCCGATCGGACACCGGATAGGCCGCCATGGCCTCGGCCGGGCACGGCGCCAACAGGTCCGCGATCCCGTCCGCCGAGGTCGCGATCCAACGCGCGACCGTGTCCACGGTCAGGATCACGGGCATGCGGTCGTGCACGGTTGCCACCAGCGCGTTGGCCGTCGTGGTCAGGATCGTGCACGTTTCGACCGAACCCTCGGGGCCGGTCCAGCGTTCCCACAGGCCGGCGAAGGCGAACGGCCGATCGTCCTTCAGGTGGAAGAACCACGGCCGCTTGGGTCCGCGCCCGCGCGGGTTCGCCTGCCATTCGTAGAAACCATCGGCTAACACGACGCAGCGGCGCACGCGGAAGGCCGCGCGGAACACGGGCTTTTCCGCGACCGTCTCGGCACGGGCGTTGATCAGGCGCGCGCCCATCGCCGGGTCCTTGGCCCACGACGGGACCAGACCCCAGCGCATCGGGCCCGCGGCACCCGGGCGGATCACCAGCACGGGCTGGCCGGGCGCGATGTTGTTGCGCGGCGTGAACGCGCCCACGTCCATCATGGCGCCGGCGGCGCGGGCCACGTCGTCGGGCGGCGAGCGGAGCGTGAAGCGGCCGCACATGGAGCTGACCCGTTTTGTTGGCGGGAGGCCGAGGGTTACACGGGCCGCGCCGATGCGGCTATAGTCCGCCCGGTCGCGGGGCAAAGGGGGGACGCACCGTTGGACGTGGGACTTCTGATCAAGGGTCTCGTGGTCGGATTCGTCGTCGCGGCACCGGCGGGCCCCATCGCCATCCTGTGCCTGCACCGCTCCATCGAGCAAGGCCATCTGAGCGGCATCGCCACGGGGTTCGGCGCCGCGCTGGGCGACACGGTGCTGGGCGCAATCGCCCTGTTCGGCTTCGGCTTCGTCGCCGGCTTCATTTCCGAGGAGCAGGCGCCCTTGCGTCTCGGCGGCGGGCTGCTGCTTTGCGCGCTGGGCATCGTCACCTTCCTGCGCCGGCCCAAGACCGGCGTCTTCGTCGAGGACCACATCAGCCTGATCGGCGCCTTCGTCGGCGCCTTCGCGCTGACGCTTGCCAACCCCGTCACGATCCTGGCGTTCCTCGCGATCTTCACGGCGATCGGCATCGAGCATCTGGTGTTCCAGCGCATCGACGCGGTGGCGCTGATCGCGGCGATCCTAACCGGCGCCGCGGCGTGGTGGATGCTGCTGGCGGTTGGCGCGGCGCTGTTCCGCGACCGCTTCACCGAGAAGGTCCTGATCTGGGTCACCCGGGTCTCGGGCCTGATCATCGTCGGCTTCGGCGTCGCCGCCATCGTCAGCGGCGCGGCCAAGCTGATCGCCGGCGCCGCCTGAGGAGACCATCATGCGCTGGCTCGTCTTTCAGCACATCTCCATGGAGCACCCGGGCGCGCTGCGCGACTTCATGGCCGAGGACGGCATCGTCTGGGACGCGGTCGAGCTGGACGAGGGCGAGCGCATCCCACCGCTGGATGGCTACGACGCGCTTCTGGTCATGGGTGGTCCCATGGACACCTGGCAGGAGGACACCTACCCCTGGCTGGTCGACGAGAAGCGCGCGATCCGCGCCGCCATAGCGATCGGCATGCCGTACCTGGGGGTGTGCCTCGGCCACCAGCTGCTGGCGGACGCGCTGGGCGGCTCGGTGCGCCGGGCGCCCGAGCCCGAGATCGGCATCCTCGACGTCGCCCTGACCGCGACGGGCCGCGCCGACCCGTTCTGCGCCGGCCTGACGCCGCGCTTCGCGGCGCTGCAATGGCATTCCTACGAGGTCGATCGCCTGCCGCCGGCAGGGCGCACGCTCGCCTCATCGCCAGCGTGCGCCAAGCAGGCGATCGGCGTCGGCGCCAACGCCTACGGCGTGCAGTACCACGTGGAACTGACCGAGGCGACGGTGCCCGAGTGGGGCTGCGTGCCGGCGTACAAGAACGCCCTGGAGCTCAGCCTCGGCGCCGGCGGCCAGGCCCGGATCGAGGTCGATGCGGCACGCCATCTGGCCGGCTTTCGCGCCGACGCGCGCAAGCTCTACGACAATTTCGTCGCCATCGCGCGGGCGCACCCGAAACGGTCAGCCGCCTGAGCGGCCGAGCACCTCGGCTACCCGCCGAGGCAAGGCGGGTACCAACTCGGCCTCGAACCAAGAGTTCGCCTTGAGCCACGCGGTGTTGCGCCACGACGGGTGCGGCAGCGGCAGACACGCCGGTGCGTGGTCGCGCCAGGCGCGCACGGTCGCGTCCACGGTCGGCCCGGCACGTTCGCCCAGGTAGCGCGCCTGGGCGTAGCGGCCGATCAGCAACGTCAGCGCGACGTCTGGTAGCAGGGGCAGCAGGCGCGGGTGCCACAGGGGCGCGCACTCGGGGCGCGGCGGCTTGTCCCCACCCTTCGCGTCGCGCCCGGGGTAGCAGAAGCCCATGGGCACGATGGCGACACGCGCCTCGTCGTAGAAGGTGTCGCGGTCGAGGCCGAGCCACTGGCGCAGCCGGTCGCCCGAGGCATCGTTCCACGGGATGCCGGTCGCGTGCACCTTGGTGCCGGGCGCCTGGCCGATGATCAGCAGCCGCGCCGTGGCCGCGGCGCGCAGCACGGGGAGCGGCCCCAGCGGCAGGTGCGCGGCGCACAGCGTGCAGGCGCGCGCCGCCGCCAGCACGATACCTATTGAACCGCCGGCACCCCGATCAGCCACACGTGGATCGCCATGAAGAAGCCGTAGGCCGCCAGGCCCAGGCCGACGCGCCACCAGCCGATCCCCGCCCCGTCGAAGGTGGTGCGCTTGGCCAGGATGGCGCCGAACGGCACGATCGACGTGGTCGCCGCGAAGCGCGCCCAGTCGGCGCCCAAGCGGCGGCGTTTCTTGATGTCGATCATGACCATGCCGCCCAGCGCGAGCACGGCGATGGCGCCCAGCAGGATCAGCGTCGCCGCGTCACCGTTGGCCGGCGCGTGGGACGCGGCCCACAGCGCGACGCCCCACATCATCGGGTGGCGCGTGATGCGCATGATGCCGGGTGCCGGGTCGGCCCGCGCCGCCACCTTGTCCTGCATGACCGCGGTCAGGTTCGCCGTGGTGTAAGCGGCCACCACCAGGATGAACGCGAAGGGCATGACGACGAACGGCAGAAGCCGCGCCCACGCGGGCGCCGCCCACACCTCGACATAGGGCGCCGCGCCGTAGGCCACGACCATCCAGGCGAAGGTCGCAGCGGCGATGATCGAGTAGGCCACCAGGAACAGGCCCTCGCCGAAGCGGCTGGCGATCGCATCGCGCACCGGCGCGTTGGCCAGCACGAAGTGGCTGCCGACGAAGGTGAGCGCGGTGAGGACGAGTTCGGTCATGGGAACGCCACCATGTGCATCTGTTCCGGATGTCATGCTCGGACCGGCCAAGGGCCGGAACCGGGCATCCAGGAGGCGGACGTGACTCTGGATCCCCGGCTCGCCGCGTGCGCGGCGCCCGGGGATGACACTATCGCGAATCCGCGCGCCGTGTAGCCCCTACACCTCGGGCACGGGTACGCCGGCCTGGCGGCACGCCGCCGTCACCGTGTTGACCAGCAGGCACGCGATGGTCATCGGACCCACGCCGCCCGGCACCGGGGTGATCGCGCCCGCCACCTTCGCCGCGCCGGCGAAGTCGACGTCGCCGACCAGCCGCGCCTTGCCGTCACGCTCCACGCGGTTGATGCCGACGTCGATCACCGTGGCGCCCGGCCGGACCCAATCGCCCTTGATCATCTCGGCCTTGCCGACGGCGGCGATCAGGATGTCGGCGCGGCGGCACACGGCCGGCAGGTCGCGCGTGCGCGAATGGGCGACGGTGACCGTGCAGCTCTCCTTGATCAGGAGCTGCGCCATCGGCTTGCCCACGATGTTCGAGCGCCCGACCACCACCGCCTCGGCGCCCGCGAGGTCGCCCAGCCGGTCCTTCAGCATGAGCAGGCAGCCGAGCGGCGTGCACGGCACCAGCGCGTCCTGGCCGGTGGCGAGCCGGCCGGCGTTGATGACGTGGAAGCCATCCACGTCCTTGGCCGGCTCGATGGCGTTGAGGATCGCGGTCGAATCGACCTGCCTCGGCAGGGGAAGCTGCACCAGGATGCCGTGCACCGAGGGATTGCGGTTGAGCGCCTTGACCTTGGCCAGCACCGTATCGTGCGAGGTGTCGGCGGGCAGCCGGATCTCGTCGCTCTTCATGCCGGCCTCGACGGTCTGCTTGCCCTTGCTGCGCACGTAGACCTGGCTCGCCGGGTCCTCGCCCACCAACATGACGGTAAGGCCGGGCGTCAGCCCGTGCTTCTGATTGAGGACGGCGACCTGTCGCGCCACGCGGGCGCGCAGGCCTTCGGCGAACGCCTTGCCGTCGATGATCGATGCGCCGCTCATGTCACTCCCTTGAGGTACGTTCGGAGGCGGGAGAGAAGCACAGCCGGGTCGCCTTCCACCAGCAGGGTCTTCACCGGATCCTTGGCGCCGGCCGCGACGCTGACGCGCGACTTGGGCACGCCGGCCGCCGCGGCGATCAGCGCCGCCAGCGCGCCGTTGGCCTTGCCCGCCTCGGGCACGGCGGCGACCCGGGCACGCACGCAGGCGCGGCCGTTGGCCAGCGCGGCGATGCCTTCCAGCCGGTCGTCGTCGCCGCGCGGCGACAGCCGCGCGCGCACCTTGATGCCGTTCGCGACCCGCTCGAACGACACCGCCGTCACATCATCGCGTGGCCAAAATTGTCGAACAGCAGCTTGCGCACGAAGAACAGCAGCAGGTAGACGACGACCGGCGTGATATCGATGCCGCCCAGGTTGGGTATGAAGCGCCGGAACGGGCGCAGCACGGGTTCGGTCATGCGATAAAGCGCGTTGCCGATCTGATTGACCACCGGGTTGCGCGTGTCGAGGACCTTGAAACTGACCAGCCAACTGATGATCACATAGGCGATCAGGACCCACTGGAACAGCTGGATCACCGTATCGACCAGCCACAGTACCGCGCCCATCGTTCACCCGCCTGCAATGCGTTCGAAGGCGCAGTCTAACGGATTGTCCCGCAGCGCGCCAAAGACAAGCGGAGAGCCAAGATGCCTTCATCGAGAGTGCGTGAAAGCAACCCGCTCTACACCCGCTCCGCGCTGGAAGCGGGCGCCGTGTGCGCCGGCGGCCATCCGCTCGAGGCGCAGGCCGGCGCCGCCATGATGGCGGCCGGGGGCAACGCGATCGACGCGTTGGTCGCCGCGGCCTTCGTCGGCTTCGTGGTCGAACCGGCGAGCTGCGGCCTGGGTGGCTACGGCCACACCACGATCTGGCTGGCGCGCGAACGCAGATTCGTCAGCTTCGACCATTACTGCCGCGCGCCGGGCGCTGCGCACCCCACCCTGTTCCAGGTCGACGACGACGCGGCCTTTCACTACTACGGCCATCCGGCGACCAAGGGCCGCAAGGCCGAGGTCGGCTTCATGGCCGTGGCGGTGCCCGGCGCGGTCAAGGGCTTCTGCGACGCCCACGACCTGTTCGGCCGGCTCAGGTTCGCGCGCGTGCTGGAACCAGCCATCGCCGCCGCCGAGGCCGGCGTCGACTTCACGTGGGAGCACGCGCTGACCATCGCCGACCGCGAGGACGAGATCCGCGCCTTCCCGGATACCGCCGCCGTCCTGCTGCCCGGTGGCCGCGTGCCGCGCACGCCGCGCTGGATGCCCACGGGCGACCGGCTTGACACATCCGCGCTTGCCCGCACGCTCAAGGCCATAGCGGCCAAAGGCGCGGCCGGGTTCCACGGCGGCGCCGTGGCCGCGGCCATCGCGTGGTACGTCCAGGGCCATGGCGGCATCCTGAGCGCCGAGGACATCGCCGGCTACCGCACCCGCGTGCTGGTGGAGCAGCCGACGCGCTACCGCGATCACGATCTGGTCGCCTGCTACGACCAGGTGGCGTACCAGGCGCTGCAGATGCTCGACGGTTTCGACCTTGCGCGGCACGGGCCGGACAGCTTCGCCTACCGCCACCTGACGGCCGAGGCGCTGGCGCTGACCTTCACCGATTCGATCGTCCACTACGGCGACCCGGACGTCGAGCGCGCGCCGGTGGACGGCCTGGCCAGCCGCGCCTTCGCCGACGTGCGCCGCCGCCTGATCCGCCTGGGCAAGGCCGTGCCACGGCCGGTGGCGCCCGGTGACCCCTGGCCGTTCGACGCCAAGGGGCCGAAGCCGCGCGCGCTCGAGACGCGGCGCACGCTCGGCAAGCGCTCGGGCACCAGCCAGATGGTCGCGGCCGACACCGAGGGCAACGCGGCGGCCACCTGCGTCAGCATCTCCAGCGGCTTCGGATCGCTGGTCTACGTGCCCGAGGTCGGCGTGTTCCTGAACAACGCCATGCAGAATTTCGACCCCCGGCCAGACCACCCCAACTGCCTGCGTCCGGGCAAGATGCCCATCTTCGCCGCCCCCGCCCTCGTCTCCGCCCGGCGCGACCGGGGAATGTTCGCCAGCTCGGGCTCGGGCGGCTACCGCATCGAGACCGGCGTGCTGCACACGTTCATGAACGTGGTCGACCATGGCATGGACGTGCAGGCGGCGCTCGACCATCCGCGCGTGCATTCCCAGGGCGAGGAGACGTACGTGGACGCTCGCATCCCCGCCGTGGTGCGCGATCGCATGGCGCGCGCCGGGCACACCGTCGTCGTCGTGCATGAGGGGCCGGGATCGAACAACTTCGGACGCATCGTCGCGCTGCGGCGCACCCGGCGCGGCTGGGAAGCCGGCGGCTATCCGGCGTGGGGCACGGGCACGGCCGGGCTCTAAGAGCAACATCCGATCGGACGGAGCCGCCTCGGTTCCCCCCGATCGGATAAAGTTGCTCGCGATTCAAGAGTATTGAGGTTCGCTTGACACCCCGCGAAGGCGGACCACATAGTCCGCGCCACGCGCGCATGGGGCTGTAGCTCAGCTGGGAGAGCGCCTCGTTCGCAATGAGGAGGTCAGGGGTTCGATTCCCCTCAGCTCCACCAGCGTGCGCTGAACCATCCGAACACGTGGGGGCCGCCCATGGCGCGCCACGACCGAGCGAACCCGGCGCTCCTGGGCGCCTCGTTCGGGCTCGCGTCGGCGCTGCTGTTCGGCGCGACGGTGCCTTTCGCCAAACTGCTGCTCGGCATCGTCGACCCCCTGCTCCTGGCCGGCCTGCTCTACCTGGGTTCGGGCCTCGGCCTGCTGGTGACCGCGTTGGTCACCGGCCGGCTGCGGGCGCTGACCGGCCTCGGCGATGGATGGCTCTGGCTCGGGCTCGCCGTGCTGTTCGGCGGCGTGCTCACCCCCGTCGCCATGATGGCGGGCCTGGCGCTGACGGCGGGCGGCACGGCGTCGCTGCTGCTCACGCTCGAATGGGTCGCAACGGCCCTGATCGCGTGGTTCGTTTTTCGCGAGAATTTCGACCGCCGCGTCGTCATCGGCATGGCCGCGATCACGGCGGGCGCCGTCGTCCTCGTCTGGCCCGATGCGATCGGCTGGACGGGGCTCGCCGGCCCGTTGCTCATCGCGGCCGCGTGCGTCGGCTGGGGCATCGACAACAACGTCACGCGCAAGGTCTCGCTGGCCGATCCGGTGCTCGTGGCCATGGTCAAGGGGCTGGCGGCCGGATCCGTGAACACGACGCTGGCGCTCGGCCTGGGCGCCACCTGGCCACCGGCTTCGGCGCTGGGCGCCGTCGCCGCGCTAGCCTTCGCCGGCTAAGGCGTTAGCTTGGTGCTGTTCGTGCTGGCCCTGCGCCAAGCCGGTGCCGCGCGCACCGGCGCCTACTATGGCACCGCGCCGCTCCTGGGCGCCGCCCTGGCCATTCCGCTGCTGGGCGAGGGCCTGAGCGCCGGCTTCGTGGTCGCCGCCCTGCTCATGGCCGCCGGGGTCTGGCTGCACCTGACCGAGGTCCACGAGCACGACCACGAGCACGAGCCGGTCGAGCACAGCCACCGTCACCGCCACGACATTCACCACCGCCACGCGCACGACCCCGGCGATCCGGCGGGCGAGCCGCACAGCCACCGTCATGTCCAGCTGCGCCGCGCGCACGCGCACATGCCCGACGCGCACCACCGGCACGCGCACTGACGTGGGGCCGGGCGCGTGCCGTCGGGCTCAGACCCGCCGTGCCTTATGCAGCGCCCACAGCACGACGGCGACCAGCACCACCGCGCCGGCCTGATGGGCGGCCGCGAGCGGGATCGGCATCTCGAGCACCAGCGTGGCGATGCCGAGCCCGGCCTGGGCCGCGGCCACGGCGAAAGTTGCCCCGATCGCGTGTTGCAGATCGGCACGCAAGCGGCCGCGCGAGATGTCGAGCCAGAACAGCGCGGCCACGATCACCGTCAGGACCGCCAGCACGCGGTGCTGGAACTGCACCGTGGCGACGTTCTCGAAGTGGTTGATCCACCACGGCTCGAGCAGCCAAAGGTCAAGCGGCACCAGCCGGCTGTCCATGAGCGGGAAGGTGTTGTAGGCGAAGCCCGCGTCGGTGCCGGCGACGAAGGCGCCGGCGATCACGGTGACGAACACCAGGACGAGGAACGCGGCCAGCGTGCGCGCCACGCCACGCCACGGGCCCGACGCAGGGCCGCGCAATACGTCGAACAGGGTCCACACGATCAGGGCGTAGATCGCGACCGCGAGCGCCAGGTGCGCGGCCAGGCGGTACTGGCTGACGCCCTGTCGATCGACCAGGCCGCTCGCCACCATGTACCAGCCGAGCGCGCCCTGGGCCGCGCCGGCGGCGAAGATCGCGGCCAGGCGCAGACCCAGGCCGTGCCCGATGCGCCGGCGCAGCGCGAAGACGATCAGCGGCACCAGGAACACCACGCCGACCAGCCGGCCGAGCAGGCGGTGCGCGTACTCGTACCAGTAGATCGTCCTGAACGCGTCCAGCGTCATGCCGGTGTTGACAATTTCGTACTCCGGGTACGCCTGGTAGGCGTCGAACGCCGCCTGCCACGCCGCCTCGTCCATGGGCGGCAGGATGCCGGTGACCGGGCGCCATTCCACAATGGACAGGCCCGATTCGGTCAGCCGCGTGACACCGCCCAGCACGATCATGGCGAACACCAGGGCGGCGCAAAGGCCCAGCCACAACGCCACCGCGCGCCGGGTGCCGGGTGCGACGAACGAGGCGGCCATCAGACGATGCCCCGTTCGAAAAGCGGCCGGTTGGCCAGCACCCGCTCGTACGAGAGCCGAGCGAGATCGAGGGTGACGAAGCGACCGTCCAGCACGAGTTCCTTGAGGGCGCGGCCGATCGCCGGCGCCTGCTGCAAGCCGTGGCCCGACAGCCCGCACGCGACGAGCAGGTTGTCGAACACGCCGGGCCAGGCGCCAATGATCAGGTTCTCGTCGAGCCGGTTGATGTCGTAGAGCCCGGCCCAGGCGCGGCCCGGCTTCAGGGATTCGAACGCCGGCACGCGCGCCGCGATGTCCGGCCACACCACCTCGTCGAACCAGGCGTGGTCGACCTCGAAGTTGGCGCCGGCGGGCTCGGCCTCGTTGGACTTGCCGGCGATGTAGCCGCGACCCTCGGGCCGGAAGTAGACGCCCGAGGGGTCGATGGTCAGCGGCAGGGGCTCGAGCGCGGCGCGGATTTCGAAGTAGTGGACCAGACGGCGCACCGGCTCGACCGGCACCGCCATGCCGACGGTCGCGCACAAGGGCGCCGACCACGCACCGGCGGCGACGATGACCGTTCCCGCGTCCACGATCTCGCCCGTGGTCAACCGCACGCCGGTGACGCGCCCGCCCCCGTGCGCCAGCGCCGCCGCCTCGGCGTGCCGATAGGCAGCACCCAGGTCGCGGGCCTTGCGCCGGAAGCCCTGCAAGATCGCGTGCGGGTCCATCCAGCCGTCCTCGCACCCGAGCGAGCCGAGCGCGATGCCGTCGAGATTGAGCGACGGGAAGCGGCGGGCGAGCGCATCGCGATCCATCAGCTCGACCGGCGCGCCGCAGGCGATCTGGGTCGCGTGGCTCGCGCGCAGGTCCCCGGCGCCTGCCTCGGTCGCCAGGAACAGGTAGCCGCCCTGGCGCAGGCTGACGTCGGGCGCCTGGTCCGCTGTCGCCATGGTCTTGGCGAACGCCTTGTAGAACGTCAGGCCGAACTGGGACATCAGCACGTTCTCGGGCAGTGAGAACTGCTGGCGGATGCCGCCCGCCGAGCGCGGCGTCGAGGCGAACTCGTAGGTCGGGTCGCGCTCGATCACGGCGACCGAGACGGGGCGCCCGTCGGCCTTCAGGTAAAAGGCCGCCGACGAGCCGAGCACGCCGCCACCCACGATCACGACATCGTAGGATTCCCCCATCGTCCCCTCAACCTGCCGGCAGCCGGCCGAGCTCCTGCTCGGCCCGGTCGCGCTCGGCGCTGCCGACGGGCAGCAGATCGCGCAGCATGGTCCATAGCCGGCGTGCCTCGGCCGCCTCGCCGGCCGCCGCCGCGGCGTGGCCAAGCGCCCATAGCGCCGACGGGTTGGCGCCGTCGAGCTCGAGCACGCGGCGCCAGACCAGCGCCGCCGCCTCGGGCACCCCGGCACCCTCGGGCGCCGCCTGGCCGATCGCCTCGGCATAAGGCACCAGCACCGCCGGATCGTCGGGGCTGAGCGTCGCCGCCTGGGCGTAGGCATCCCGCGCCTTTTCCGCCTCGCCCAGCACGCGATAGGCGTTGCCGAGACGCAGCCAGCCCTCCAGGTCGCCCGGCTCCTCCTCCAGCCGCTCGGCCAGCCGCTCGACCATGCCGCGGATCATGGTCTGCTGGTCCTCGGCTGACATGTCGGCCGCGGCGGCCATGTCCTCGGCGGTCGGGCCCGACGCCTCGACCCCGCCCGCGTCCGCCGACGTGGCCGGCGCGGGTTCCGGGATGCCCGCCAGGTAGGTCGCCGGATCGGCGCCGATCGCCTGGGCCGTCGCCGTGATCTGGTCGCGCAGGCTGGCCAGCCACGGCGCATCGGCCGGCGTGCCCTGGCCCAGCGCCGTCCAGATGGCCAGCGCGCCGGCGCCGTCGCCGGCCTGATCGCGCGCCATGCCGCGGTAGAAGGCCGCCGCCGGGTTGTCCGGCTGCACGGACGCGACCTGGTCGAACAGCGCGAGCGCATCGGGCGTCACGGTGCCGTCGGCGGCGAACACCATGTGCTCGGCCAGCATGGCGATCGCGTCGGGGTTGCCGTCGCTGAGCTCGACCATGCGGCGCAGCGCCTCGACCGCTTCGTCGTAGCGTCCGAGCGCGCCGTAGGAGCGCGCGAGCAGGGTCCAGCCCTCCAGATTGTCCGGTTCGGATCGCAGCCGTTCCGCCAGGCCGCCGACCATGGCGTCGATGTCGCCGGCCTCGGCGCCCACGGCCGCGATGGCGTCGCCCCGCGCCGCGAGCGGCTGGTCGGGCAAGCCGGGCACACCCAGCGCCAGATAGATCGCGCCGGCAGCCAGCGGCACGCCCATCAGGATGGCGCCGGCGGTGGCGAAGCGGCGTACCATCGAGGTACCGCCGGCGGCCCACGCCCGCGGCCCGAGGTCGAGCGCGAGGATGCGGCGCTCGATCTCGCGCTTGGCCGCGTCGCGCGCCTCGGCGCCGATCAGGCCGCGCCGCGCGTCCGACTGCAACTCGCGCAACTGGTCGCGGTAGACCTCCAGGTCGTAGGCGGCGCGCGCGGCGGCGTTGCGCGGCGCGCGCAGCAGGGGCGCCAGCAGGATCGCCAGCACCGCGACCGTGACCAGGCCAAACAGCAGGAAGGTCACCATGGCTCAGCCGTGCGGCCCGTCCAGCAAGTCGCGCAGGCGCCGCGCCTCGTCGGCCGAGAGCGGCGTCGTGGCGGGCTCGGCGCGGCGCGCCTGGCGGCGCACGTAGACGCCGACCGCCAGCGCGGCGCCCGCCAGCACCACGAAGGGGCCCAGCCACAGCGCCCAGGTTTTGGCCTTGAACGGCGGATCGAGCAGCAGGAAATCGCCGTAGCGCGCGACGATATAGTCGAGCGCCTGTTTGTCGGTGTCGCCGGCGACCAGTCGTTCGCGCACCAGCAGCCGGAGGTCGCGCGCCAGATCGGCGTCGGAATCGTCGATCGACTGGTTCTGGCAGACCAGGCAGCGCAGGTCCGCCGAGATCGCCCGCGCGCGCGCCTCGAGCGTCGGGTTCGCCAGCATCTCGTCGGGCTTCACGGCGAACGCGGGCGTCGCGCCGAGCGCGAGCAGGACGGCGATCAGGAAAGCGCCGCGCATGGGATCAGTCCCCCGCCACCGGAGCCAGCCGCCAGCGCGCCGGCGCGCCGACCCGATGCCGCCGGTCGGTCAGGCTGACCACGCCGCCCAGCACCATTACTAGACCGCCGAGCCACAACCACGGCACCAGGGGGTTGTGGTAGAAACGCATCGACCAGCCCTGCCCGTCCGCCGCGTCACCCAGCACGGCGTACAGATCGGCCATCCATGTGGTGTGGATTGCCGCCTCGGTGGTGGTGGTGCGCTGGCTGGGGTAGAAGCGCTTCTCGGGCTCGAGCACGGCGACGGTTTCGCCGCCACGCGCGACCGTGACCGTGCCGCGCTGGGCCGTGTAGTTGGGCCCGGGAACCTCGCGTTCCCCCTCGAAGGTGAAGCTGTAACCGGCGACGTCGACCGCGTCGCCCGGACGCATGACGAGGATCGCCTCGGTGCGCCACGCCGAGGAACCGGTGATGCCGGCGATAATCACGGCGAAACCTAGATGCGCGATCGTCATGCCCCACGCCGCGCGCGGCAGGTTGACGGCACGGGCGGCGCTGTCGCGCCAGGGCACGCGCCCGAGGCCGAGCCGGCCGCCGAACTCGATCAACACGCCGACGCCGAGCCAGGCGGCCAGCGCGAGCCCGAGCGCCGAGGCGACGTTGGCGCGGTCGACCAGGGCCATGCCCGCGACCCAGGCCAGCGCCGCCGCCACCGCCAGCGAGCCCATGCGCTGGACCACCGCGCGGCCGTCGCCGCGCTTCCACTGCACCAGCGGACCCAAGGCCATGGCGAGCGTCAGCGGCACCATGATCGGCACGAACACCCGGTCGAAATAGGGCGGCCCGACCGAGACCGTGCCACCGCCCAGAGCATCGAGCACCAGGGGATAGAGCGTGCCAGCCAGCACCGCGACGCACGCCACGCACAGCAGCAGGTTGTTCAGCACCATGCCGCCTTCGCGGCTGATCGGCGCGAACACGCCCTCGGGCTTCAGGGCTGGCGCGCGCACGGCGTACAGCATCAGGCTGCCGCCGATCGCCAGCACCAGCAGGCCCAGGATGAACACGCCGCGCGCCGGGTCGGTGGCGAACGCGTGCACCGAGGTCAGCACGCCCGAGCGCACCAGGAACGTGCCCATCAGCGACAGCGAGAACGCGATGATCGCCAGCAGGATCGTCCAGCTTTTCAGCGCGTTCCGCTTCTCCACGACGATCGCCGAGTGCAGCAGCGCGGTGGCCGCTAGCCAGGGCATGAACGAGGCGTTCTCGACCGGGTCCCAGAACCACCAGCCGCCCCAGCCCAGCTCGTAGTAGGCCCACCAGCTGCCCATGGCGATGCCGAGCGAGAGGGCGCACCAGGCGGCCAGCGTCCAGGGCCGCACCCAGCGCGCCCACGCGGCATCGACCCGGCCCTCGATCAAGGCCGCGACGGCGAAGGAGAACGCCATCGAGAGCCCGACATAGCCGAAGTAGAGGAACGGCGGGTGGAACGCGAGCCCCGGGTCCTGCAGCAACGGGTTCAGGTCGCGCCCCTCGACCGGCGCCGGGTCCAGGCGTAGAAATGGGTTCGACGTCGCGACCATGAACGCCAGGAAGCCGACGCTGATTAGGCCCTGGACCGCCAGCGCACGCGCCTTGAACGCGGGCGGCAGGTTGCCGCCGGCCAGCGCGACGGCGGCGCCGAAGGTCGTGAGGATCAGCACCCACAGGACCAGCGAGCCCTCGTGGTTGCCCCACACACCGGCCACCTTGTAGAGCATCGGCTTCAGGGAATGGGAGTTCTCGGCCACGTTGGCGACGCTGAAGTCCGACGTGACGTAGGCGTGCATCAGCGCCAGGAACGCCGTCGCCACCAGCAGCGCCTGGGCCACGGCGGCGAACGGCGCCACAGCCATCCAGGCTTCGTCGCCGCGCGCCGCGCCGATCAGCGGCACCGACGCCTGTACGACGGCGACCAGCAGCGCCAGCACCAGCGCGTAGTGGCCAAGCTCGGCGATCACGGGGTCGCCTCCTCGCCGCGCCATTCGCCCGATGCCTCGAGCGCCTCCTTGACCTCCTTGGGCATGTAGGTCTCGTCGTGCTTGGCCAGCACCTCGGAGGCGCGCAGCATGCCATCGGCGCCGAGCGCGCCCTCGACCACCACGCCCTGGCCTTCGCGGAACAGGTCGGGCAGCACCCCGGTGTAGGTCACCGGCACGGTCTCGGTCAGGTCGGTCACGACGAAGGTCACGGTCAGGCCGTCCGTTTGCTTGACCACGCTGCCCTCCTCGACCAGCCCGCCCAGGCGCAGGCGGCGCCCCTCGGGCTGCGACTCGGCGGCCAGCTGAGTCGGCGTGAAGAAGAATAAGAGGTTTTCCTCGAACGCGCTGAGCACCAGCGCGGCCGCGCCCGCCAGCAGCACGGCGCCGACCATCAGGAACCCGAGGCGGCGATGCTTGCGTTTCATGGCTCGCCTCCGCGCGCGCGCCGCTCCGGCTCGATCAGGCTCAGCGCGCGCCGGCTGGCGCGCAGGCGCCGGTGGCTGCCCAGCCACAGGCCGACCAGCACCACCGCCGCCAGCCCGAACGCCGGCCACACGAACAATGCATAGCCGCCCATGGCGAGGAAGTCGTTGATCGCGGTCACGCGCCGGCCGCCACCTGCTGCAGCGCGCGCACGCGCCGCTCGAGCACCAGCGCCTGCATGCGCACGATGACCAGCGCCACGTAGTAGAGTGTGAAGCCCGCCGCCATGATCAGCAAGGGCGCCAGCATAGCGGGGTCGATGGTCGGGCCGTCCATGCGCGCGACCGAGACCGGCTGGTGCAGGGTGTTCCACCAGTCGACCGAGAATTTCACGATGGGCACGTTGACGAAACCGACCAGCGCCAGGATCGACGCCGCCTTGCCGCCCTTGACCGGGTCGTCGAAGGCGTCCGCCAGCGCCATGTAGCCCAGATAGAGGAACAGCAGCACCAGGACCGAGGTCAGCCGCGCGTCCCACACCCACCAGGTGCCCCACATGGGCTTGCCCCACAGGGAACCGGTGGCCAGCGCCAGCGCCGTAAAGCAGGCGCCGATCGGCGCGGTCGCGCGCGCCGCAATTTCCGCCAGGGGCTGCTTCCATACCAGGTAGCCGGCGCTCGAGACGGCCATCGCCGTGTAGCAGAACAGCGCCATCCATGCCGAGGGTACGTGTACGTACATGATGCGCACGGTGTCGCCCTGCTGGTAGTCGGCCGGCGAGGCGAACAGGCCCTGGTAGAGACCGATCGCGATGGCGCCCAGGGCCAGCGCGCTGGCCCACGGGCGGATGCGCTCGGAATAGCGCATGAACCTCGCCGGGCTCGCCAGCAGGTGCCAGGACATCGACCCTCTAGTCCAGCGCCAGACGGACCGCCGCCGCCGCGGCCCACGGGGCCAGCGCCAGCGCGCCGAGCAGGAATCCGCTAAGAATCATCAGGTGTGGCGCCGCCGTTTGGCCGGTCAACGCCGCCTCGATGGCGGCGACCCCAAAGGTAAGGACGGGAACCGCCAGCGGCAAGACCAGCAAGGCGACCAGGACCCCGGCGCGGCGCACGCCCAGTGTCAGCGCGGCGCCGACCGCGCCGATCAGGCTGAGCGAAGGCGTGCCCAGCGCCAGCGCCCCGATCAGTGCCTCGAAGCCGTCCCATGGCAGGTTGAGCAGAATCGCCAGCACCGGCGCCGCCAGCAGCAGCGGCAGGCCGGTGGTCAGCCAGTGTGCAAGCACCTTGGCCAGCACCGTGACCACCAGCGGGCACGGCGCCAACGCCAGGAGTTCGAGCGAGCCGTCCTCGAGGTCGGCGCGGAACACGCGATCAAGCGACAGCGTCGCGGCGAGCAGGGCGGCGACCCACAGCACCCCCGGCGCGATGCGCGCCAGCAGGTTGGGCTCGGGCCCGACGCCGAAGGGAAACAGGGTGACCACCACCACGAAGAAGGCGACGACCGTGGCGGCGTCGCCGCCCCGGCGCACTGCCAGGGTCACGTCGCGTCCGACGATGGCCGCGAACGTGCCAATCACGCCGCCCCCCGCGCCGCGCCGAGGTCCAACCGGTGGGCGTCCGCCAGCGCGATGTCGCCGTGGGTCGCCACCACCACCAGCCCACCACCGGCGCGGTGGTCCGCGATGGCCGCGCCCAGCGCCGCCACCGCGTCGCGATCGAGCGTCACGGCCGGTTCGTCCATGAGCCAGAGCGCCGCGGGCGCGGCGAGCAGCCGGGCGAGCGCCAGGCGCCGGCGCTGGCCCGCTGACAGGACGCCGCCCGGCACGTCCGCCAGGCGCGCGAGACCGAGCCGTTCGAGCGCGCGGCCCACCCGGGCGTCATCGCCGCCGCGCAGGCGCGCCCAGAAGCGCAGGTTCTGCGCCACGGTCAGCACCGGCTTCACGGCGTCGGCGTGGAACACGGCCTGGACCTGGGCGCGGAACGCCTCGGGATCCTCGGCGACGTCGGCGCCGTCCCAGGCGATGCGCCCGGCCGCCGGCTCGATCAGCCCGGCCAGGGTGCGCAGCAGGCTCGACTTGCCGGCGCCGTTCGGCCCGGTCAGCACCAGCGCCTCGCCGGCGCCCAGCGCGAAATCCACGCGCTCGAACACGCGCCGCTCGCCGCGCACGCACGCCAGCCCCTCGACCGCGAGCCGGGCGGTCATGGCGACGCCGTCACGGCACACCGAGGCGCGCCAGATCGGCACGCAACCCGGCTGGCTTTCGGCAATGGACCGCGTGGAACCCGATCGCCCCGGCCATCGCGACGTTGGGATGCGAATCGTCGATGTAGACCGTGCGTTCCGGCACCAGCCCGAAGCGGTCGAGCATCCTGTGGAACAGGCGCGGGTCAGGCTTGACCAGCCCTTCCTCGCCCGACACCACGACGCCGCGGAACCACTCCAGGAACGGAAAATGCGGCCGCATGACGGGAAACGCCTCGGCCGACCAGTTGGTCAAGGCGTAGAGCGGCCAGCCCCGCGCGTGAAGTTCGCCCAGCAACAGGACCGAGTCGACGATGGCGCCGCGGTACATCTCCTGCCACCGGGTCTGGAAGGCCTCGATCGCCCGGAGTTGCGCGGGATGGCGCGCGGCCAAGCGGGCGACCGCGTCTGCCATGGGTTCGCCCGCGTCCATGGCGATGATCCACGCCGGCGTCACGACCGTGCCGAGGAACGCCTCCATGGCATCTTCGTCGCCCTCGAACACGCGCCGGTAGAGGTAGCGCGGGTTCCAATCGACCAGCACGCCGCCCAGATCGAAGACGATGGCGTCGAGGTCGGGCTTGGTCACGGGCAAGGGTCCGGCCGGCTGAGGCTGCTGCGCCGGCGCATCATGCGGCCTGGCCGTGGCCCTGGCCAGCCTTGCGACACGGCGGGCTTGCCAAACGTGGGGCGCGACGTCACGCTTCGCGCCCAAGACGGGCCGCCGCCGCGCCCGGAAAACGGGGTAGCGCCTGCTCAACGAGACCGCCGGGACCACCGCGACGCGCGTGCCTGGGCGCGCCACCTTCGTCGGCCTGTGGTTCCTGCTGACGCTGGCGCGCGGCGTGCTCATCACGGTCATCCCGCTGACGGCGCACCGTCTGTTCCACGACGCCCAGAGCGTCAGCGAGGTCTATTTCGTCATCAGCCTGCTGGCGCTGGGCGTCAGCCTGGCCTCGCCGATGCTGATCGCGCTGTTGCGCCAGCGCTGGGTCTTTTCGCTAGGTTGCCTCAGCCTGATCAGCTCGGCGATCCTGATCGGCCTGGACGAACCGTGGTCCGTGCCCGCCGGCATGGCCTTGCAGCTGTTCGGCGTCGTCGGCACCGAGATCCCGCTCAACCTCTACATCCTGGACTACATCCCGCGCCGCGACCTGGTGCGCTTCGAGCCGTTGCGTCTGTTCTTCGCGGCGGGGCCGTGGACGGTCGGCCCGTGGCTGGGCGTCAAGCTGCAGGAGGCCGTGGCGCCCTGGGCGCCCTTCGTGCTTTCCGGCTCGATCGCGGCGGCACTGCTCGCACTGTTCTGGGCCCTGCGCATCGCCGACCGCGGCCTGGGTGCGCCGGCGCACGCACGCCCCGCCAACCCGCTGCGCTTCGTGCCGCGCTTCGCCCGCCAGCCGCGTCTGCGCCTGGCCTGGATCCTGGCGTTCGGTCGCGCCGGCTGGTGGTACATGTTCTTCATCTACGCGCCGATCTACTGCGTGACCTACGGCCTGGGCCCCGAGGTGGGCGGGCTCCTGGTGTCGCTGGGCAGCGCCGGCATCTTCGGCGCACCCCTGTTCGGTTGGATCGCGCGCCGAGTCGGCCTGCGCCGGCACCTGATCTGGGCCTATGGCACCACCGGCGCCATCACGCTGCTGGTCGCCCTGGTGGCGCCCTGGCCTTGGCTCGGCTTCGCCACGCTGCTGGCCGCGACCGTGTTCACCAGCACCATCGACGGCGCCGGCAACACCCTCTTCCTGCGCGCCGTTCGGCCCCTGGAAAGGGCGGAAATGACTGCTGTCTTTATGACCTACCGGGATTCCGCCCAGCTTTCGGTGCCGGGCATCTACGCGGTCATGCTGCTGGTTCTGCCGCTGCCCTACGTGTTCGTCGTTTCGGGGGTGGTGACCGCCTCGCTCGCCCTGGTGGCACGCTACATCCCGCGCCGGATGTAACGCCGCCGTCGGCGTCCATGTTATAAGGTCCGGCGTCTGGGCCTTGCGGAGGGGTAGCGCCGTGACCGGTAAGCGAATCGACAGCTTCAAGTCCATGAAGTCACTCAAGGTCGGGGCGAAAAGCTACCGATACTGGAGCTTAAAGGCGGCGGCCAAGAATGGGCTCGGCGACATCACCCGGCTGCCCTACTCGCTGAAGGTCCTGCTGGAGAACCTGCTGCGCTACGAGGACGGCCGCTCGGTCAGCAAGGACGACGTCAAGGCGGTGGCCACCTGGCTCAAGAAGAAGAGCTCGGACCGCGAGATCGCCTACCGCCCGGCGCGCGTGCTGATGCAGGACTTCACCGGCGTGCCCGCGGTGGTCGACCTGGCCGCCATGCGCGACGCCATGAAGGCCATGGGCGGCGATCCGCGCAAGATCAACCCGCTATCGCCGGTCGACCTGGTCATCGACCATTCGGTGATGGTCGATCGCGCGGGCGATCGCGCGGCGTTCAAGGACAACGTGAAGATGGAGTACGAGCGCAACGGCGAGCGCTACGCCTTTCTGCGCTGGGGCGCGGGAGCGTTCGACAATTTCCGCGTCGTGCCGCCTGGTACCGGCATCTGCCACCAGGTCAACATGGAGTACCTGGCCAAGGTGGTGTGGACCGGCAAGGACGCCGACGGCAAGGTCACGGCCTACCCGGACACGCTGGTTGGCACCGACAGCCACACCACCATGGTCAACGGCATGGCCGTGCTGGGCTGGGGCGTGGGCGGCATCGAGGCCGAGGCGGCCATGCTGGGCCAGCCCGTCTCGATGCTGATCCCCGAGGTCATCGGCTTCAAGCTGACCGGCAAGCTGCCCGAGGGTGCCACGGCCACCGATCTGGTGCTGACCGTGACCCAGATGCTGCGCAAGAAGGGCGTGGTCGGCAAGTTCGTCGAGTTCTACGGCGAAGGTCTGGACGAGTTGAGCCTGGCCGACCGCGCCACCATCGCCAACATGGCGCCCGAGTACGGCGCCACCTGCGGCTTCTTCCCGATCGACGCCGAGACGGTGGCGTTCCTTAAGTTCTCGGGCCGCGGCGCGGCGACGTGCGCCCTGGTCGAGGCCTACGCCAAGGCCCAGGGCATGTGGCGCACCAAGAAGAGCCCCGACCCGGTGTTCACCGACACGCTGGCGCTCGACCTGGGCGCGGTCGAGCCGAGCCTGGCCGGCCCGCGCCGGCCGCAGGACCGCGTCGCGCTGGCCAACGCGGCGCCCGCCTTCGGCGAGGCCATGAAGGCGGCGGGCGTGGGGCCGGCGCTGCGCACCAAGGTCGACGGCACGTCCTACAACCTGGGCCACGGCGACGTTGTCATCGCGGCGATCACGAGCTGCACCAACACGTCGAACCCGGCGGTCATGGTCGCCGCCGGTCTGGTCGCCAAGAACGCCGCGGCGCGCGGGCTGAAGGCCAAGCCCTGGGTCAAGACCAGCCTGGCGCCCGGATCGCAGGTGGTGACCGACTACCTGGCCAACGCCGGGCTGCAGAGACCGCTCGACAAGCTGGGCTTCAATTTGGTGGGCTACGGCTGCACCACGTGCATCGGCAACTCCGGGCCGCTGTCCGACCCGATCGCCAAGGCGGTGACCGACGGCAACCTGGTGGTTGCCTCGGTCTTGTCGGGCAACCGCAACTTCGAGGGCCGGGTCAACCCGCACGTCAAGGCCAACTACCTGGCCTCGCCGCCGCTGGTGGTGGCTTACGCGCTGGCCGGCTCGATGCGGATCGACCTGACCAAGCAGCCGATCGGTCAGGACAAGAAGGGCAAGCCGGTGTTCCTGCGTGACATATGGCCGAGCAACAAGGACGTCGCCGACACCATGCGCAAGGCGCTCAGGCCGGCCATGTTCCGTTCGCGCTACGCCGACGTGTTTGCCGGCGACCCGGCCTGGCGCAAGATCAAGACCACCAAGAGCCTGACCTACGGCTGGCAGGGCGCCTCGACCTACGTGCAGAACCCGCCCTACTTCCATGCCATGCCGGCGAAGCCCACGGCGCTGACCGATATCGCCGACGCGCGCCTCCTGGCGGTGCTGGGCGACAGCATCACCACCGATCACATCTCGCCGGCGGGCTCGATCAAGAAGGACGGCCCGGCCGGCAAGTACCTGATCGAGCGCGGTGTCGGCGCACCGGACTTCAACTCCTACGGCGCGCGGCGCGGCAACCACGAGGTCATGATGCGCGGCACCTTCGCCAACATCCGCCTGCGCAACGAGATGGCGCCGGGGACCGAAGGCGGGGTGACCCGGCACATGCCCTCGGGCGAGGTCATGTCGATCTACGACGCGTCCATGCGCTACCAGAAGGACGGCGTGCCGTTGGTCGTGTTCGCCGGCAAGGAGTACGGCACCGGCTCGTCGCGCGACTGGGCGGCCAAGGGCACCCGGCTTTTGGGCGTGCGCGCCGTCGTCGCCGAGAGCTTCGAGCGCATCCACCGATCGAACCTGGTGGGCATGGGCCTTCTGCCGCTGCAGTTCAAGGACGGCACCACGCGCAAGACCATCGGACTCGATGGGTCCGAACGCGTCTCGATCGGCGGCATCGCCCAGGGCCTGAAGCCCAGGGCGACGCTGGAGCTGGTGATCCGCCGCGCCGACGGCCGCATCGACAAGGTGCCGGTGACGTGCCGCATCGACACCGCCGACGAGCTCGACTACTTCCGCCACGGCGGCATCCTGCCCTACGTGCTGCGCGGCATCGCCGAGGCGGCGTAGAGCGGGGACCGATCACGGCCGGCCCACGCGCGCTTCACCCCGTTGTGGTTCGCGCGTGGGCCGGCGTCCCCATAGGGTCCGCCCCATGATGTGGACCGCTACCCTGGCTCGTGGTTGCCGTGACGTTCGGCGCCGCCGCTCGCGTCGAGGAACGCGCGCCGGTGGTGGTAGAACTCTACACGTCCGAGGGCTGCAACTCGTGTCCGCCGGCGGACGAGTTCCTCGGCGAACTGGCGCGGCGCCCCGAGATCCTGGCGCTCGCCTTCCGCGTCGACTACTGGGACTATCTCGGCCGGGCTGTTCGCTTCGCCAAGCCGGACTACACCCAGCGCCAGCGCGCCTACGCCCGCGCGCTCGGCTCGCCCATGGTCTACACGCCCCAGGCCGTGGTCGACGGCGTGCCCCACATCGTCGGCAGCGACCGCGCCGGGCTCAAGGCCCTGATTTGAGCGGTGCACGAGGACGCGGCCGTCGCCACCATTGACCTGGCCTGGACCGCCGACGGCAACTTGCAGGTCGCGATCCCGGCGGCGGATTACCAAGGAGCGGCGACCGTGTGGTTCGTGCGCTACGACGATCACGGCGTCCCCGAGGTGACCGACGGCGAGAACGCCATTACGGATTCCAGCGGTCAGCGCGCGGTGCTGGCCGATCATGCGGAGGCCATCGGCGTGCCCTGGGCGCCCATCGGCGAGGCGACACGGGCGCGCATCCCCGCGCGCCTGGCGCCCGACCTGCCGGCGACCAACCCGCTGGACGCCTGGTGCGGCGAACCCGACTGGATCGACCGGTTCACCGCCAGTCTCGACGACCTGGCCCGCGACCCGGACACCGCCATCGCCGTCGCCATGACCGAGTACGGCGCGGCGGCGACCGACCCGGTGCCGCGCGGCGTCGCCGAAGTCTGCCGGCGCGTGGCTGCCACGGCGCCCCTGCCCGTCGTGGCGGCGAGCTTCACGAGCCGGCAGTTTCACCCCGACGCGGTCCAGGCGCTGGCGGCGGACGGGATCGTCGTCCTGGGCGGCGGCTACAACGCCCTGAAGGCGATCCGCCACGCGCTCGACCGGCGCGACGCGCGGGCGCGGGCTGAGGATCCGCCGCCCGACGCGCCGGCACCCGCGACGGTCGCGCGCTGGCGCGCGCGCCTGGCCGAGGGCCGGGTGTTCGACGAGGCCGAAGGCCTCGCCATGCTCGCCGACTTCTGCGTGCCTACCGTCCCTTGGCGCCACGCGGCCAGCGCCGAGGAGGCGATCGCGGCCGCCCGCGCGCTGGGACTGCTGGTCGCGCTCAAGACCGCCGCTGGTGCCCTGCACAAGACCGATGTGGGCGGTGTGCGTCTGGCGCTGCGCACAGCTGAATCGGTCGCCGAGGCGTAAGCGGATTTGGCGGCGCGCCTGGGGCCCCGGGTGCTGGTCCAGGGCATGGCACCGCGCGGCGTCGAGTTGGTGCTGGGCCGGGTGCGCGACGCAGATTTCGGCGCCATCGTGGTGGCGGGCGCAGGTGGCGAGTTGGTCGAGGTTCTGGCCGATGCGGCGTTCGCGCTGCCGCCGTTCGGCCCCGCGACCGCTCTGCGCCTCGTCGAAGGGCTGCGGCTGGCGCCGCTGCTGGTCGGCGTCCGCGGCCGGCCGCCGGTCGACTGCGCGGCCCTGGCCGGGGCCGTGGCGTGCTTCTCGGGCCTGGCGCACGCGCTCGGCGACGCCATCGCCGAACTCGACGTCAACCCCGTGATCGCCGGACCGCGCGGCACAATCGCCGTGGACGCCCTGGTCCGCCCGGCGACCGCGTCTACGCCGTCAGCCCGCGCGTGAGCGCTCTCGACAGCCGGCGTGCGAAGGCCGCGCCGTCGGCCGGCGTCTCGCCTTCCAGGATCAGAGCCTGGTCGAGCAGGATGTGCGCCATCTCCTCGACCGCGTCGACCGCGTCGCCCCGGTGCACGCGTTGGGCGAGCGCGCCGATCAGGACGTGGCCCGGGTTGACTTCCAGGATGCGCTTGGACGTGGTGTCGACCCGCTGGTGCTGGCGCAGCATGCGTTCCACGTGGAGGTCCAGGTCGTTCGCGTCGGCGACCAAGCAGACCGGGCTTTCGGTCAGCCGCGCGCTCGCGCGCACGTCCTTCACCTTGTCGCCGAGCGCCAGCTTGAACACAGCGATCAGGCTCTTGACCTTGGGGTCCGCCGCGTCGGCCTTCGGCGCCGCGTCCGGCTGGGGCGCGATGGCGTCGAGGTCGATCTCGCCGCGCGTGACCGAGACGAAGCGCTTGTCCTTGAACGCGCCGACCGCCGGCACCCAGAACTCGTCGATCGGGTCGGTCAGCAGCAGCACCTCGACGCCCTTGGCGCTGAACGCCTCCAGGTGCGGGCTGGCGGCCAGCGCCCTGGGGTCCTCGCCGGCGATGGTGAAGATGGCGTCCTGCCCCGGCTTCATGCGCGCCACATAGTCCTCGAGCGCGACCGGCTTGTCGCTGTCGGTCGAGCGGAAGCGCGCGAGCCCGAGCAGCGCATCGCGCCGGGCGTGATCCTCGTACAGTCCCTCCTTGAGCACGGCGCCGAAGGCCTCCCAGAACGCGGCGTAACCGTCGGCGTCGTCCTTGGCCTTGCGCGCCAGCTCGTCGAGCACGCGCTTGGTCAGGCCCTGGCGGATCTTGGCCACCACCGGGTTGGCCTGCAGCATCTCGCGGCTGACGTTGAGGGGCAGGTCGGCGCAATCGACCACGCCGGCCACGAAGCGCAGCCACGCCGGCATCAGGTCCTGGCAGTCGTCGGTGATGAACACGCGCTTGACGTAAAGCTTCACGCGGTGGTGGCGCTCGGGCACGAACAGGTCGAAGGGTCGGCGCGTCGGCACGAACAAGAGGTTGGTGTACTCGACCGTGCCCTCGTTGCGGTTGTGCAGGGTCAGCCACGGCTCGTCCGCCGCGTGCGCGACGTGGTGGTAGAACTCGCGGTACTGCGCCGCGTCGATCGAGGCCTTGTCGCGCGCCCACAGCGCGCCGGCGCTGTTCAGCCGCTCGGGCGCGCCCGCGCTCGCCTCCAGCAGGATCGGCAGGCCGATGTGGTCGGAATAGGTGCGCACAATGTGCTCAAGACGCTGAGGCTCCAGGTGCTCGTCCTCGCCGTCCTTGAGATGGAGCGTGATCGCGGTCCCACGTGGACCCGCCACGCCCGGCTCGATGGCGAAGGCCCCCTTGCCGTCCGAGCGCCACGTCCAGGTGGCGTCCGTGCCCGCGCGCCGGCTGGTGACCGCGACCTCGCGGGCGACCATGAACGCGGCGTAGAAGCCGACGCCGAACTGGCCGATCAGCGAGACATCCTTCGCCTTGTCGCCCGAGAGCTGGGCCATGAAGGCGGCCGTGCCCGAACCGGCGATGGTGCCCAGGTGCTCGATCAGCTCCTCGCGGCTCATGCCGATGCCGTTGTCGATCACGGTCAGGGTGCGCGCCGCCTTGTCAGGGCGGAGGCGGATGGCGAGCTCGGCGTCCTCGGCGATCAGCGCCGGTTCGGTGAGCGCGGCGTAGCGCAGCCGGTCGCACGCGTCCGAGGCGTTGGAGATCAGCTCGCGTAGGAAGATCTCCTTCTTCGAGTAGAGCGCGTTGACCACCAGGTCGAGGAGGCGTGCCACCTCGGTCCTGAACGCGTGGGTTTCCTGGCCCTTGCCGTCCGCCGTCATCACCACACCCTGCCGTTGCCCCGCTCGGGGCTTCGATATGTGCGACGGCGCGGCTTCGTTCAAGCCCCTTGGTGGGGCGCCGAGCCCCTTGTCAGGGGGCGCGCGGCGAACGATCTTGGGGTTGATGGCAGGCCAGCAGGGCCGGGTGGTCGCAATCCTCGGGCCGACCAACACCGGCAAAACCCACCTCGCGCTCGAGCGCATGCTCGGCCATGAAAGCGGCATCATCGGCCTGCCGCTGCGCCTGCTGGCGCGCGAGGTATACGACCGCGCGGCGCGGGCGCGCGGCGCCGCCACGGTCGCGATGGTCACCGGCGAGGAGAAGATCGTCCCGGCCCGACCGCGCTGGTTCGTGTGTACCACCGAGGCCATGCCGCTCGACCACGCGGTCGATTTCGTCGCCATCGACGAGGTCCAGCTCGCCGCGGACGACGAACGCGGCCACGTGTTCACCGACCGGGTGCTAAACGCGCGCGGCCAGCACGAGACCTTGTTCCTGGGCGCCGAGACCGTGCGCCCGATCCTGCGCCGCCTGGTGCCCGAGGCGGAGTACGTGGCGCGCCCGCGCTTCTCGAAGCTGATCCACGCCGGCTACCGCAAGATCACGCGCCTGCCCCGGCGCACCGCCGTGGTCGCGTTCTCGGCCGCCGAGGTCTACCGCGTCGCCGAGGCGTTGCGCAGCCACCGGGGCGGGGCGGCGGTGGTGCTCGGCGCGCTCAGCCCGCGCGCGCGCAACGCCCAGATCGCGCTGTTCCAGTCCGGCGAGGTCGACTACCTGGTCGCCACCGACGCCATCGGCATGGGCCTGAACATGGACGTCGACCACGTGGCGTTCGCCGGCCTGCGCAAGTTCGACGGCGTGGCGCCGCGAGCGCTGGACGTGACCGAGATCTCCCAGATCGCCGGACGAGCCGGGCGCTACATGAACGACGGCACCTTCGGCACCACGGCCGACGTGGGCGAGCTCGATCCCGCGGTCGCCCTGGCCGTCGAAGGCCACGCCTTCCCACCGCTGACCCGTGTGCGCTGGCGCAACAGCCGGCTGGAGACCCGCTCGCTCGGCGCGCTGCTCGCCTCGCTCGAGGCGCCGCCGCCCCACGGTTTCCTGGTGCGCCAACGCCGCGCCGTCGACCACCAGGCCCTGGCGACGCTCGCCCGGAACCCCGAGATCGCGGCGCTCGCGGCCGATCCGGCGGGCGTGCGCCTCCTGTGGGACGTCTGCCAGGTGCCCGACTACCGCAAGACCCTGGCCGAGGAGCACGTGCGCTTCGTCGACCGGGTCTTCCGCCACTTGCGCGGCGGCGAGGGCCGCCTGCCGGGCGACTGGGTGGCGCGTTTGATCGAACGGCTCGACCGCGTCGACGGCGACATCGACACCCTGATGGCGCGCATGGCGCACGTCCGCACCTGGAGCTACGTCGCGCACCGGCCCGGCTGGCTGGATGATCCCGCGCCGTGGCAGGAGCGCACGCGCGCCATCGAGGATCGCCTGTCCGACGCCCTGCACCGCGGCCTGACCCAGCGCTTCGTCGACCAGCGCACCGCCGTGCTGGTGCGCCGGCTGGACGCCGAGACCGCCGCGGCCGAGGTCGACGAGGGCGGCGCGGTCACCGTGGACGGCGAGGTGCTGGGCCAGCTCAGCGGCTTCCGCTTCGTCGCGCGGCCCGCCGCGACCCGACGCGAGGGGCGCGCGGTTTGGGCGGTGGCGCGCCGCGCGCTGGGTCCGTTGCTGGAGCAGCGCGCCGCCACGCTGTTGGCGGATAGGGACCCCGCCGTCCTGGTCGCCGAGGACGGGACCGTCGCCTGGGATGGCGCCGCGGTCGCGCGCCTGGTGCCAGGACCCGCGCCGCTGGCGCCGCGCGTCGAGCTGCTGGCCGGCGACCTGATCGCCGAGACGACGAGCGCCGCCCTGACGAGGCACCTGCAGGCCTGGCTCGATCGCTGGCTCGATCGCGCGCTCGGCGCCTTGCGCGCGCTGGCCCGGGCACGGCTCGAGGGCGCGGCGCGCGGGCTCGCCTTCGCGTTGACCGAGGCGCTGGGCAGCGTGCCCACGGAAAACGTGCGCGAGCAGGTCCGGTCCTTGAGCGAAGCCGACCGCGTGCACCTCGCGCGCTTCGGGGTGCGGCTCGGCCGCCATCATGTCTACGTTCAGGGCGCGCTCAAGCCGCGCGCGCTGGCGGCACGGGCACTGCTGTGGGGCGTTGCCAGCGGCGAGCGCGACCATCCGCCGGTACCGACCGGCGGCGAGCGTTGGCTGGACGGCGCGGCCGATCTGCCGGCGGGCTTCCTGACGGCCATCGGTTTCGTGCCGATCGGCCGCCGCGCGCTGCGTGTCGATCAGGTCGAGGTTGTGGGGCGCGCGCTGCGCAAGGCCGCGCGCTCCGCTGGTGCCACCTTCGCGGTTCCCGAGACCGCGATTGCCCTGGCTGGCCCGGAGGATCTGGATGGCCTGCTGGCGGCGACCGGTTTCCAGCATGTCCCGGCGGCTGTGGACGCGCCGCCGCGCGCCCGGGCGAAGCCGCGTCGCGCACCTCGCCGGCCGCCCGCGCCCCATCCCCATTCGCCCTTCGCCAAGCTGGCCGACTGGGGCAACGCGCGATGACCGAGCCGGCGCTGCGCCTGGACAAGTGGCTGTGGCACGCGCGCTTCCTCAAGACCCGCTTGCTCGCCACTCGCCTGGTCAACGGCGGCCGCGTGCGCCTGAACCATCGCGTCATTGACAAGGCGGCGACCCTGGTGCGCGCGGGCGACGTGCTGACCTTCGGCCTGGGGCCGTCGGTCAAGGTGGTGCGCGTGCTGGCGCTGGGTGCGCGGCGCGGCCCGCCGGCCGAGGCCCGCGTGCTCTACGAGGATCTGAGCCCGCCGCCGCCCGCGCCGGACGCGCTGGAACCGGAGGCGGCGCCGGCCGCACGGCAGCCCGGCCAGGGCCGGCCGACCAAGGCCGCGCGCCGCGCGATCGACCTCTTCACCGGGCGCGACTGACGCGACCGATGCCGGCGGAAGACCCCAATCCGCCAGTGGTTGCACCGCGCGGCGCGAAATGACATATGACCGCGCATGTTGAGGCGCGTGGCTGAGCTGCTTGGGTTTGGGAACGCCCCGGCCGCCTTGGACCAGGACGAGGCGCGGCTTGCCGCCGCGGCACTGCTGATGGAAGCGACCCTCGCGGACGAGGCCGAACACCCGGCCGAACGTGCCGTCGCCGAGCGGCTGGTCGCCGACCGGTTCGGCCTATGCGAGGCGGCGTCGCGCGCTCTGCTCGACCTGGGCCGGGCGGCGGCGCAGGGTTCGACCGATCTGGTGCGCCACACCCGCGTGCTGAAGCAGGCCCTGGACGCCGAGGAGCGCATCGAGGTCATCACGGCGTTGTGGCAGGTGGTGCTGGCCGACGACGCGGTCGACGACTACGAGGACGCGTTGGTGCGCCAGGTCGCCGGCCTCCTGCACGTCAGCGACGGCGATCGGGCGCGGGCGCGACGCCGGGCCATGAAACGAAGGACGCACGAACGGGCCTGAGCGCCCGCGACCAGGAGGAACCATGACGTACGTCGTCACCGAGGGCTGCATCCGCTGCAAGTACACCGACTGCGTCGAGGTGTGCCCGGTCGACTGTTTCTACGAAGGCGCCAACATGCTCGTCATCCACCCCGACGAGTGCATCGACTGCGGCGTGTGCGAACCGGAATGCCCGATCGACGCCATCAAGCCCGACACCGATGACGGCATGGCCAAGTGGGTGGACTTCAACCGCACCTATTCGACCGAGTGGCCCAACATCAGCCGCAAGAAGGCGGCACCGCCAGACGCCGACGAATACAAGGACGTTAAGGATAAGATGCAGTATTTCGACCCCAAGCCTGCGGAAATGGACGGTTAATTCGCGGCGTTAACGTTGTCTCAGCTTGCCATTCGGTGCGATCTGTGCTATTGGCGGGTGTTGTCAGGGTGGTGCTCGTTCGGGCCTGAAAGCCGGGCGCGGACCACAGGGTGCCAAGTATCCCGATCGCGCGTCGGGTTACAGCCATAGCGTTATCGGCATCATGACCGGAGCTGAAAAGCGCCGGTGGTGAGGAGGTTTGTGCGCGTTCCATGACAAAGAGCTCGAAGTCTAAGGCCAATCTCAAGAGCCACGCCCCCAAGGGCCGCGCCAAGGCGGCGGCCTCGAAGCCGTCGACCGCGAAGGTGGCCGCGGCCAAGCCGAAGCCGGCGGCCGAGAAAAGCAAGCCCAAGCACGCCAACGGCAAGCCGACGGCGAAGCCCGCGGTGGCCAAGCCCGCTGTCCAGGCCGCGTCGGCGCCGACCGCGCCCAAGGCGCCCGTCGCCATGCCGAAGATCCAGATCGCGCCGGTACGCCCCAAGGGCAAGCCGAGCGGCCCGATCAAGGGCCCCGCCAAGATCGTCGCCGGCCCCCAGGCCGCCGAAATCGCCCACGAGATCGCCCACGGGATTGTACGTACAATAGGCAAACACATGAAGAAGAACGGCTTTTCGGCCGGTGACTACGTCGTCTACCCGACCCACGGGGTGGGCAAGATCACCGGCATTGAGGAGCGTTCGCTGGCCGGGGCCAGCCTGAACCTGCTGGTGGTCAACTTCGAGAAGGACCGCATGACGCTGCGCGTGCCGGTCAACAAGGTCGAGACCTCGGGCATGCGCAAGCTGTCGAGCCGCGAAAAGATGCGCTCGGCGCTCACCGTGCTTAAGGGCCGCGCCCGCGTGAAGCGCACCATGTGGAGCCGGCGCGCCCAGGAGTACGAGGCCAAGATCAACTCGGGCGACCCCGCGTCGATCGCCGAGGTCGTGCGCGACCTGCACGGCCGCGTCGGCCAGCCCGACCAGTCCTACAGCGAACGTCAGCTTTACGAGGCGGCGCTCGACCGGCTGGTGCGTGAACTCGCGGCGGTCGAGCGGATCGAGCCCGACAAGGCGGTCGAGCACGTCAACCGGCAGCTGCAGATCGCCTGACCAGGGCGATTCCGGTGGGCGAGGACGAGGGCGGCGCGCGCCACGGCGAAGCGGGCGCCACCGTCCTCGATCGCGCCAAGTTCACCCGGTTGGGTCCGGCGCGGCGCGTCTGGGCCATCGGCGCGATCCACGGCGACATCGACCGGCTGATCCGGGTGCACCGCGACCTGGCCGCGCGGCTTGCGACCGGCGACCGCCTGGTCTACCTGGGCAACTATCTGGGTGTCGGCGCGGGTTCCGGCGGCGTACTGGACGAGTTGCTCGCGTTCCGCCGGCTCGCACTCGCACGGCCCAACGCCTTCGTCTGCGATCTCGCGTACCTGCGCGGCGCCCAGGAGGAGATGTGGCACAAGCTGCTGCAGCTCCAGCTCGCCATGGAGCCGACCCAGGTGCTCGCCTGGATGATCCAGCGCGGCGTGGACGCCACCATCCGCGCCTACGGCTTCGACGCCGAAGGCGGCATGGCGGCGGCGCGCGTGAGCGTCACCGCGCTGACCCGCTGGACCGGGGCGTTGCGCGAGGCCATGCGCGGCCACCCCGGCCACGACGAGTTCCTGCACTCGCTGAAGCGCGCGGCGTTCACCACCCACGACGGCCTGCTGTTCGTCCATTCCGGGCTGGACCCATCGCGCCCGCTGGCCGCCCAGGGCGACGCCCTGTGGTGGGGCAGCGGCGGCTTCGCCGCGCTTGGCGCGCCCTACGCCGGGTTCCGCCGGGTCGTGCGCGGCTTCGACCCGCGCCACGGCGGCATCGCCGAGACGCCCTACACCGTCACCGCCGACGCCGGCTGCGGCTTCGGCGGCGCGCTCAAGGCCCTCTGCCTCGACCCCACCGGCGCCGTCATCGACCGTATCGACGGATAGAGCAACATCCGATCAAACCGAACCGACGTGGTTCCGCTTGATCGGATAAGGTTGGTCGCGATTCGACGATCCAGAGCGGCTTGCCCGATCACGTGGAATCACAAGGTGATTCCGCGTGATCGGTCCCCGCTCTGGTGGTAGATCGGGGCCCGGACGGCGCGCTCGACGACGGAGGGCCACGATGCGCAACCTGAGGGTCAACGGCGATCGGCTGTGGCAGAGCCTTATGGACATGGCGAGGATCGGCGCCACCGCCAAGGGCGGCAGCTGCCGGCTGGCCGCGTCCGACGAGGACAAGTTGGGCCGCGACCTGTTCGTCGCCTGGTGCCGCGCGGCAGGCCTGACCGTCACCATCGACCGCATCGGCAACATCTTTGCCCGCCGCCGGGGACGTAACGAGGATCTGCCGCCGATCATCACGGGCAGCCACCTGGACACCCAGCCGACTGGTGGCCGGTTCGACGGCGTCTACGGCGTCCTGGCGGGGCTCGAGGTCATCCGCGCGCTCGATGACGCCGGCATCGAGACCGAGGCGCCCGTCGAAGTGGTGGTGTGGACCAACGAGGAGGGCGCGCGCTTCGCCCCGGCCATGGTCGCCTCGGGCGCCTTCGCCGGGGTGTTCGACGTGAACGAGGCGCTGAAGGCCAAGGACCTGGACGGCAAGGTGTTCGGCGAGGAGCTGGCGCGCATCGGCTACGCCGGCGCGACGCCGGTCGGCGGCCGGGCCATCGGTGCCGCCTTCGAGGCGCACATCGAGCAGGGCCCGATCCTGGAGGCCGAGGACCGCACCATCGGCGTGGTCACCGGCGTCCAGGGCATCCGTTGGTACGACGTGCGCATCGACGGCATGGAGGCGCATGCCGGCCCCACGCCCATGACCATGCGCAAGGACGCCATGGTCGCCGCGGCGCGCGTGATCGCCGCCGCTGACGCCGCCGCCAAGGGCCACGCGCCTCACGGCCGCGCCACGTGCAAAGTGGTCGACGTGGCGCCGCGCGGCTCGCGCAACACCATCGCCGGCCACGTCTACCTGACCATCGACATGCGCCATCCGAGCGGCGCCGCGCTCGACGCCATGGACGCCGAGTTGCGCGCCCAGGCGAGCGCCGCCGAGGCCGAGTGCGGCGTCGCCATCGCCATCGAGACGATCTGGACCTCGCCGCCCGTGGCGTTCGATCCGGCGTGCGTCGAGGCCGTGCGCGCCGCGACGACGACGCTAGGCCTAAGCAACAAGGACATGGTCAGCGGCGCCGGCCACGATTCGTGCTACGTCGCGCGCGTCGCCCCCACCGCCATGATCTTCGTGCCGTGCGAGAAGGGCATCAGCCACAACGAGGTCGAGAACGCCAAGAAGGAGCACCTGGAGGCCGGGTGCAACGTGCTGCTCCACGCCATGCTGGAACGCGCCAACGCCGGGGCGTGATCAAGCCCTTGCGTTAGGAGATGCAAGAGAACATAATGGCTCGAATAGCCCTGAGCACGGATTAATGAAGAGCGTCGCGGCGAAGCAGGCGAAGGACGAGTTCGGGCGTCTGCTCGATTTGGCCAGGTCTGAGCCCGTGCGCATCGAGAAGCACGGCCGGCCGGTGGCGGTCGTCCTGTCCACCGAGGAGTACGAGCGGCTGGAGGCCATCGAGGACGCGTGGTGGGCGTTGCGCGCGCAAGCGGCCGGTGGCGAAGGCTTCCTGGGCGCGGACGCGAGCGAGGCCCTGCTGCGTCGCCTGGCCCATGCGCCGGATTGACCTGTCGCGACAGGCCGCGCGCGTCGTCGAGAAGCTACCGCCCAAGCACCGCCGCCAGGTCATCGGCAAGATCACGGAACTTGCGCGCGATCCCAACCCGCCGGATGCCCGCGCGCTCAAGGGATTTTCCCTGATGCGCGCGGACGTCGGCGAGTACCGGATCGTCTACGACGTAGTGGACGAGACCGTTCGCGTGCAGGTCGTCGGCAAGCGCAACGACGACGAGGTCTACCGTATCCTCGACCGCAAGCGCTGACGCCTACTCCACCACGATCTTGACGAGCTGGCCGGCCTGCAGAGGCTGGTTGGGCGCGAGCCCGTTGAGCGTGCGGAAGCGGTCCAGCGGCAGATCCTCGAACGGCATCATGCGCGCGAAGGTCTCGTGGGTGTCACCCGCATTGACGCGCACCAACTCGACCCGCGTGGGCTGCAGCCCCGCCTTCTCGGCCGCCGTCAGCGGCCGGAACGAGTAGGTCGTCTCGCGCAGTGCCTGATCGAGCGACGCCGTGACCTTGGCCGGCGTGACGAATAGGAAGCGGTAGATCTGGTTCGCGTCGTAGCGCACCACGACGCCGCGCACGTCGACCGGGCCGGACCGGGTCTGGCCGCGCGCGACACCGGTCGCCGCAGCCATGCCGTTGACGGTGAGCGCCTCCACGTTCACCAGGTTGGCCTGGGCGAGCCAGTCCTGCGCCAGGTAGTGGCGCAGGTCGGCGCCCTGGCCCACCTGCGCGCCGTCGAAGCGGATCGCCGCGCCGTCCTTGCGCACGGCGACCACGGCCTCGGTGCTGTTGTTGAGCCGGAAGCCCTCGGGCACGTCGAAGCCGAAGCCGAGCCCCGGGTGGGCGAACGTGCGGCCCTTGATGAAGCCTTCCTCGGGGCTGTCGCCGTAGAGCATGCCGGCGATGCGCTCGAGGTAACCGTCGCGGTTGACCTTGGGCTCGGCGACCAGAGTGCCTTCGGCCGCGTCGGCCGCGCGCTTGATGCGGTCGCCGGTGCGCGGATGGCTCGAGAACAGGCTGTGCTCCGCCTCGCGGCCCTCGCGCCCGGCCAACTTGGCTTCGAGTTGGCTGTCGAGCTGCAGGCTGCCCAGGAACGACGCCATGGCGTGCGGGTCATAGCCGGCGCGCGTGAGATAGCGCACGCCAAGTGTGTCGGCCTCCATCTCCTGCTCGCGGCTGTAGCTCTGCACCGCCGCCGCCGCGCCGACCTGGGCGAGGTCGGCGACCGCCTGGCTGCCCAGCGCTGCGCCCAGCACGGCCGCGCCCAGGTTGGCGAACAGCCCGGTGGTCACGCGGTTGGCCGTGTGGCGCGCCGTGACGTGGCCGATCTCGTGGGCGATGACGCCGGCGAGCTCGGCCTCGCTGTTGGCCAGCGCCAACAGCCCGCGCGTGACGTAGACGTAGCCGCCGGGCAGCGCGAAGGCGTTGACCACGGGGCTGTCGAGCAGGGTGAACGTGAACGGCTTGTTGTTTAGCTCGGAAACCGCGCGCAGGCGCGCGCCGATGCCGGCGACGTAGGCGTTGAGCTCGGGGTCCTCCTCGTAGACGCCGCCGAACTCCTTGATGATCTTCGGGTGCTCGTCGCGCCCGATGGACGCCTCCTGCTCGGGTCCTATGACGGTCAACTCCTGCTGGCCGGTCGCCGGGTTGGTGGTGCAGCCCTGGACCGCGGCCAGGGCGAACCCGGCCAGGACCAGGGCGATCAAGTGCGGGCGGCGCGGCGACGTCATGGGTCGAGTACCTCGAGGGGCTCGGGATGGCTCAATTCGATCATCGGGCCGTTACGGAACGTGGTCCAGCCGCGCACGCGCACGCGCGCGCCGGCCAACGCCAGTGGATCGACGCCAGCGTCGGCGAAGACCGTGGCGGCTTTGCGGCCGATGGTGACGGTGAAGTCGGAGCGCCAGTCGGCGCCGAAGTTGAGATAGACGCGCCCGTCGATGTCCGCCGCGTCCGCGATCACGCCCTCGACCACGACGAAGCGGTCGAGCGGCACGTCCTCGTCCGCCGCCAGCACGGCGAAATAGGGATTGGCCCACAGCCCGCGCCCCTCCGCGCGCGCGTGCATCTCCAGCGCCAGCATGTCGGCCACCAGCGCGCGGTTGTCGGGGAAGCTGTAGACCCGGCCGAGCCCCGCCTCGATCATGGCGCCCTGGATCCAGCGTCCGCCCTCATCGTGCAGGTGGGCGAGCGTGCGGCCGTGGCGGTCGCGCCGTTCGCCGCCGAAGCCGAGCGTGACGACGCGGCCCAGTACCAGGTCCTCGAGCGCGGCCTTGGCCTCCTCGGCCAGGGGTTCGGTCGACACATGGGCGCGCCCCAGCGAGAGTGTCGGCGCCATCATGCCTACCAGGCGCACCTCCTCGCCGCCTCCCAGCACCACCGTGTCGCCGTCGATCACCTCGACGACGCGTCCCTCGCCGCCGTGCTCCAGCCCTTGGGCGGCGGCCGGCGCGGCGGCGAGCGCGAGGACGAGAAACGCGAGGGCGGCGCGGGTCATGGCTGGACTGTAGCCGGGGGGCCAAATAGGGTCTTGTCCGTGGCACCACGGACCCTATGATGCGCGCCCATGACGCCCATGACCCCACTGCCGCACGTTCTCGCCCTCGTCGCTCTCGTCCTCGCCACCTTCGCCATCGCCAGGACCGCGCGCGCCGAGGACGACCGAGGCTTCGTCGCGATCGGCATCGGCGGCTTCGACGTCAACGATAACGAAACCACGTTCCAGGGCCGCATCGAGTACCGCTCGGACCGCCGGTTCCTGCTGTTCAAGCCCATGGCCGGGCTGATGGTCACCGGCGAGGCCGGGTTCTACGGCTACGGCGGCATCCTGATGGACCTCTATTTCGGCCGGCGCTGGGTGCTCACCCCCTCGTTCGCCGTCGGCGCCTACGAGGACGGCGACGGCAAGGACCTAGGCGGCACGCTCGAGTTCCGCTCGGCCGTCGAGCTCAGCTACCGGCTCGACGACCGCGCGCGCCTCGGCCTCGCCTTCGACCACATCTCGAACGCCAGTATCTACGACGACAACCCGGGCACCGAATCGCTCGTCCTGATGTACGCGATCCCGCTGAACTGAGGGCGGTTCAGCGTCCCGTCTTGACGGCCGCCTTGCGTGGGCGACCGCCCTTGGCGCCGTTGCGCCGCGCCGCCGCCGCCTTGGCCGCCGAGCGCGCCGCGCCGGCCTTCGCGGCGCGCTGGCGATCCATCCACGCCTTGGTGCCGAACAGCCCGGCCAGCAGGCCCGGCACGCTGAGATCGACGTCGAGCCGTTCCCAATGCAGCCCAAACCCGGCGCCGAGCACCTCGACTTCGGCCAAGTCCTCGTCGCCGGCGCCTTCAAGCCCCTGGGCGAGGCGCGCCGGGAACGCGAAGGCGCAGCCGTTCGCGAGCTCGACGACAACACGGCCCGACCGCCGGTCGTAGCGGGCCGTTCGTGCGCGTGCCTCGGAGGCGGTGGCGGCACGGCCGCGGGCTTCGGCCACGCTCACGATGGTGTCTTCACTCTCACCCATGGATCGCCTTCTATCGCGCCAGGAAATCGTCCCGCATTTGTTCGATCTCGTGCAGGATCCGCCTCAGGTCCAATCGCCCGATCCCGACAACCCAATCGATATCGAGACCGTCCGGGCCATCCAAGATCACGCGCGCCTCACCGCCCGGTCCCACGACATGGACATGAGGCGGACCATGGTGGTTGACGAAGATGACGAACCTGAAGCCAAAGGCCCGGTGAATCGCGACTAGAAATTATAACCTATCATAGATGGGTTAACAAGCCAACACAGCAAGACGATGTCGTTACTCCCCCACGCCCGCCGCGCGCAGCAGGGCGCAGGCGTAGCGGATGGGGATGGCGTAGCTGATGCCCGAGGAATCGCTGAGCGCGCTTTCCTTGCTGTCCTTGACGAAGACGCTGGAGACGATGCCGACCACCGCGCCGGTATCCACCCGGTAGAGCGGGCTGCCGCCGTTGCCGGGCAGCGCGGTCAGATCGAGCTGGAGGACGAGGAAATCGCCCTCGCGCAGGCGCTTGATCATGGCGGCGTCGAGTTGGCCCGGCTCGGTCGCGGGGATCGCGATGGGCGTCCACGCCGCGACGATGCCCCGGTGTGTCGCCGGGTAGAGCCCGAGCGCGGCGCCGATGGGAAAGCCGGTCATGGCGATCGAATGGCCTTCCTCGAGGGCCGTGTCGTCGCCGAGGTCGAGCACGGGCAGCGGCGGGCCGTCGATGGCGAGCACCGCGACGTCGTGGTCGAGATCGGCGGCGATCACACGCGCCGCGCGTAATGCGTAGTCATCGCCCGAAGGCACGAACACGGCCAGCGTCTCGGGCGGCATGGACGCGCGTACGCCGTTGACCACGTGGGCGTTGGTCAGCACATGGCGGCCGTCGCCCACGACGAAGCCGGTGCCGAACAACCGCGACGGCGGCGCGCGCGTCGCCTGCAGGGTGCCGATGCCTACCACCGCGGGCTTGACCCGCTTGAGGGTGGCGACCAGGTCCTCGGCGCGCGCGGGCCCCGCGCCGAAGCCCAGGAGAAGCGCGAGCGCGAGGAACCGGCGGGTCACGCGACCCCGGCGACCACCGAACGCAGGGACGAATGGGCGGCGAGGCGGTCGTGCACCTGCTGGAGGAACTGGTCGAACATCAGCACCGTCCACAGCGCCGCGCTGTAATCGGCGGCGCCGGCCTGGTGCTCGTCGGCCAAGCGGTTGAGCGCCACCATGTCGACGAACCCGGTCTCGGCCAGGCGCGGGCTGGTGACCGTGGCCTTGAGCTGCGCGGCCAGCGGGCCGCGGAACCAAACGCCCAGCGGCACGGCGAAACCCATCTTGCGCCGGTAGAGCAGGTCGTGCGACAGGCGCGGCTCCAAGGCGCGCTTGAGGAGCGCCTTGCCCTCGCGCCCCGCGAGCTTCAGCCCCTGGGGCAGCGTGGCCGCCCAGCCCATCAGCTTGTGGTCGAGCCAGGGCACGCGCACCTCGAGCGAATGGGCCATGCTGGCGCGGTCGACCTTCACCAGGATGTCGCCCGGCAGGTAGGTGTGCATGTCGGTGTACTGCGCGCGCGCCAGCGGGTCCTCGGTCGGCGCGCGGCGCATGGGTCCGGCGATCGCCTCGACCGCGCGGTAGCCCTGCAACGCCGCCGCCAGGTCCGGCCCGCGCAAGCTGTCACGCAGGCCGTCGTCGAGCGTGGCGACGGACGTGAAGTACGCGGTGGCGGGGTCGCGCCCGAGCTGGGCGAGCGTGGCGCCGAGGCGCAGCCGGCCCGGCACGCGCGGGTCGGCCGGCCACAGCGCCCAGCAGCGCGCGGCCCACGGCGCCGGGGAACAGGGCACGCGCGCGCCTCCTCGACGTGCCAGCGGTAGCGTACGTAGCCGCCGAACACCTCGTCGCCGCCGTCGCCGCTGAGCGCGACGGTCACGCGCTCGCGCGCCAGGCCGCACACGCGGTAGGTCGGCAGGGCCGAGGAATCGGCGAACGGCTCGTCGTAGATCGCCGCCATGCGGTCGATCAGGTCGAAGTCGTCGGTGTCGACCCGGCGGACCATGTGGTTGGTGTGGTAGCGCTCGGCGACCGCCGAGGCGTACGCGGACTCGTCGTGGCTGGCCGCGCCGAACGCGATCGAGCAGGTCTCGACCGGCTTGCTCTCGATCATCGCCATGGCGCTGACCACGGCGCTGGAATCTACATCGCCCGATAGTAACGCGCCCAGCGGCACCTCGGCGATCAGGCGCAGCCGCACCGCCTCCTCGAGCTCGGCGTGGAGCCGGTCGATGGCCTGGGCCTCGGTCGTCGGTACGACGGTCGAAAAATCCACGTCCCAGTAGCGCAGTGGCTTCGGCTCGGGCGCGCGACGCCGCCACACCATGGTGTGGCCCGGCGCCAGCTTGCGCACCGCGGCGTAGATCGACTTGGGGTCCGGCACGTAGCCGAGCGCCAAATAGTCCTCGACCGTTCTCGGGTCCAGCACGCGCGACAGGGTGGGCTCCAGCAGCAGCGCCTTCAGCTCCGAGCCGAACAGCACGCGCCCGTCGGCGAGCGTCGTGTAGTAGAGCGGCTTCTTGCCGATGCGGTCGCGCGCCAGGAACAGGGTCTCGGCGCGCGCGTCCCACAGGGCGATGGCGAACATGCCGCGCAGGCGCTCGACGCACGCCGCCCCCCATTCCTCCCAGCCGTGGACGATGACCTCGGTGTCCGAGCGCGTCGCGAAGCGGTGCCTGCGCGCCTCGAGCGCCGCGCGCACCTCGTGGAAGTTGTAGATCTCGCCGTTGAACATGACGGCCACTTCGCCGGTCTCGTTGTAGATCGGCTGGCGGCCGCCGGCCACGTCGATGATCGCGAGCCGCCGCTGGCCCAGCCCGATGCCGGGGCCGACGTGCAGTCCGTCGCCGTCGGGCCCGCGATGCGCGATGCTGTCGTTCATGGCGTTCAGCATGCGCCGGTCGATCGGGCGCCGGTCCCGGCTGTCGAAGATGCCTACGATGCCGCACATGGAGGGGGCCTCGTTGGAGCGCTACGGCGCGACGGATGCCAGCCACGGGCCGAGCGGTCCGAGATCGGCGACGAACTGGTCGAGCGTCGCCTGCGATTCGTCGGGCGTTTCGCGGTAGTCGGCGGCGACGGCGACGATGGCCATGGCTCGGCTCGACCCGGTCAGCGCCGCCTTGAGCTGCAACAGCTTCGCCAAGCGCCCGTCGGCGGTGAAGCGGCCGTCGACCCAGTACCAGCTCCTTACCATCCGGCCCTTGTCGTGGGCGAGCAGGCGCACCTGCGCCGCGTCGACATCCTCGCCGTCGATCGTGACGGGCACGCCGTGGCCGCCAGCGCGGCGCCAGATCTTGTCGTCGTAGAGCGTGTTGCGGAAGGACAGCAGCTGGGCGTCGTCGCGCTGGCTCGCGTAGTACGCCGCGAAGACTTCGACGCGGTGGCACCCTTGGCGAACGTCTCCTGGCGCATGGCATCGGCTCCGACGAAGTTCGGCAGCCAGGCGGGCTCGGACGGCGTCGCCACGTGCCAGCCGGCACCGGCCGGGAACGGCGCGAACGCGACCGCCACGGCATCGGTCGGCACGGCGACCAGGCGCGCCGCGGCCGGCCCCGTGGCCGCCACCACTGCCACCGCCAGGGCGGCCAGCGCGACGCGCGCGGCCGGGGCTGCGCGCGCCTCGCCCGATGGTGCCGGGTTTGGCACCGGGGTCTCGCGCATGAGCCAACCGAGCCCGAGCACCAGCGCCATCACGAAGGCGAAGAAGAACCAGCCGTAGATAAGGTGATAGGCACTGACCGCGATGGTCATGTCCGAATAGTGGCCCAGCAGCACGATGCCGAGCGCGCGGAAGCCGTTGGCGATGATCGGCACGACGCACACGATGGCCATGAACAGCAGGCGTCGCCGCCACGTGCGCATGAACATGTAGGCGATCAGCGCGCCCAGCGCGATCATGGCGATCAGGAAGCGCACGCCGGCGCACGCCTCGGCCACCACGAAGCGGCCGTTGGGGATCTGCAGGAAGACGCCGTCGAGATAGACCGGCACGCCGATGATCTGCAGGCCGGCGACCACGAAACTGGCCGTCAGGTCCTGCAGCGGCGGCACCAGGAAGTCGCCGAACGGGATCGCGAAGGCGAGGGACCCGATGGGGAACATCAGCACGCGCGCGACGCGCCAGCCCAGCACGGCGACCGTCGCGGCCTGCAGCGCCAACACCAGGCCGACATGGCCCAGCAGGCTGACGTGGGTCACCTCGCCGGAGAACCAGAAGAGCGACCCGGCCAGGACGCCCAGAAGCGCGAGCGGCGCCGGCCGGGGCGCCAGGCGCGCCAGCGCCGCCTTCTGTTCCCAAGCAAGGTAGAGCGCGGTGGGCACGATCAGGAAGCCGTGGTTGTAGGTCTCCGACCGGCTCCAGATGTTGACCATGGACGCCGCGGCCGACCCCATGAGCACCAGGGTCGCCGCCCAGCCGAGCGCCGTGCCGGCGAGCGCCGCCAGCCAGCCACCGCGACGGGCAACGGCGCCGGGTCCGGCGCGGGCGCGCTCGGCGTATCCTCGGTCTTGGACAGGGCCACCAACAGCTCGGCTCCTCGACACGGACAGGGCCGGCCTCTCGCGCGCCCAGAGGGCCTACGCGCGATCGGACCGTGATCCGGGCCCCATAAGGCCAGGAAAAGACGGATTTGACGTTAACACATCCGTCCCCGGGGCGTCCGGACCCCGCTGTCGGATGCACCGACCGTGCCACGGCGTGTGCGGTCGAGTTCCGCCGCCGCCGCCCATGTGCTACCTGTCGGGCTGGCCTTCCTGCGCCGTCGCGGGCGACGCCGGACTGGCGGACACTGGATCGGAACGGGAACGTGGTCGAAACGGTACAGCCCCCCGTGGGATCCGATGGCGCCGACGCCACGGGCTCGACCGTGTCGGCCGGGCGCCCCGACCTGCTGTTCCTGACCCAGCGCATCCCCTACCCGCCCAACAAAGGCGAGAAGATCCGCCCCTACCACGTGATCGAACATCTGCGCCGGTCGTTCCGCATCCACCTGGGCACCTTGATCGACGATCCGGCCGATGTGGCGCACGCCCCGACGCTCGCCGCGCTGTGCGCGGATGCGCACTTCGCGCGGCTCGACCCACGCCGGGCGAAGCTGCGCTGCGCAAGCGGCCTGATCGCGGGCGAGCCGCTCAGCCTGCCCTACTTCCGTGATCGCGGGCTGGCGCGCTGGGTCGCGCGCGTGCTGGCCGATGTGCGGGCCGCGGCGGTGTTCGTGTTCTCCTCGACCATGGCGCAGTACGTGGTGGACGGCCTCGGGGCACCCGCGTGTCGATCATGGACTTCGCCGACGTCGATCCGGCGAAGTGGCGGGCCTACGCCGGCGAAAGCCGTTGGCCCATGAACTGGGTCTATGGCCGCGAAGCGCGCCTGCTGCTGGCGCACGACCGGCGCGTCGCCGCGTGCTTCGACCACGGCCTGTTCGTCAGCGAACCCAAGGCCGCCCTGTTCCGCCGCCTGGCGCCCGAGGTCGCGCCGCGCGTCGCGGCCAAGAGCAACGGAGTGGACGCCGCGTACTTCGCGCCCGATGCCGCGCTGCCCGATCTGGTCGGCCCCGAGCGCCCGGTCTTCGCCTTCACCGGCGCCATGGACTACCGGCCCAACATCGACGCGGTGGCGTGGTTCGCCACGGCGATCCTGCCGCGCATCCGCGCCGCGCTGCCGGCCGCGCGCTTCGTCATCGTCGGCGCGCGCCCCGCGCCCGAGGTCGAGCGCCTGGCCGCCGAGCCCGGCGTCATCGTTACCGGCCGGGTTCCCGACGTGCGCCCCTACCTGGCGCACGCCTCGGCGGCCGTGGCGCCCTTGCGCGCCGCGCGCGGCATCCAGAACAAGGTGCTGGAGGCCATGACCATGGCGCGCCCCGTGGTGGCGACCGGCGCGGCGCCCCAGGGCCTGGGCGCCGACGCGCGCCGACGCGTGCTGGAGCACTACACCTGGGCAGCCCAGCTCGCGGTGCTCGACCGCCTGCTGGCGCCCGCCCTGACCCGGCCATGACCGCGCCGATCGCCGCGGCGTTCCGCCGCACGTCCGTACTCCTGGCCGCGATGGCCGAGGACACGGCGTTGCACGGCCAGATCGCCCGGGCGGCGGCCACGTGCGTAGGCGCCTTGCGCGCCGGCGGCACGATCCTGTGGTGCGGCAACGGCGGCAGCGCGGCGGACGCGCAGCACCTGGCGGCCGAGCTGGTCGGCCGCCTGGCGCGCGAACGACCCGGGCTGGCGGCCGTGGCGCTGACTGCCGATACCGCAGCGCTGACCGCCATCGGCAACGACTACGGCTTCGCGCGCGTCTTCGCCCGCCAGGTCGAGGCGCTGGGCCGGCCGGTCGACGTGCTGGTCGCGCTGTCGACCTCGGGCCGCTCGGCCAACGTGATCGCGGCGCTGGAGATGGCGCGCGCCAAGGGTCTGGCGCGCATCGGCCTGACGGGGCGCGGCGGCGGCGCCATGGCCAGCCTGACCGAGCCGTGCCTCTGCGTGCCCGCCGACGACACCCAGATGATCCAGGAAGCACACATCGTGATCGGCCACGTGCTGTGCGGCCTGATCGAGAACGCGATCGCAGGGCCTACTTCTGCTTCGGAGTAAGCGGCAGGCGCGCGAGATCGAACAAGGCCGGATCGAGCGGAAGCCCGGTCTGCGTGTCGAACAGGGTCACGCGCGTCGTCAGGCCCTGGGCATCGACCACGGTCCATTGCTTGAGCTCGAGCGGTTCGGCCTGGAACAGCACGCTGAGCGCGCCGAGGCCGGGGTTGTCACGATGCACCATGGCCATGGTCAGCACGCCTTGGTCGAGCCCGACGGAAACCACCTGGATCGTGCCGCCCAGGTCCACATCCTCGCGCAGGATCAGGCTGGCCGGCGTATCGGCGAAAGGCAGTTCGGTGACCGTGTCGATCTCGGGTTCGTAGACGCGGAGCGAGGCGCCGTTGGCGACCAAGAGAAGGCCCTGCGGCTGCTGGTACTCGAAGCGCAGGCGGTCAGGGCGCGCCAGGTAGACCACGCCTTCGGCCACGTCGCCCATGTGGTTGACCTGCAGGAACGTCGCCTTGAGCGTGGTCAGCGCGGCGAGGTAGGCGCGCACGTCGCCGACCAGGGGGTCGGTGTTGGGGTCGTAGGCGGCCAGCGCCGGGCGCGCGAGAACAAGCGCGCCAAGCCCGAGCAGCGCGCGGCGCCCCAGGACCGGGATGGTTCGGCAGGGGGTATCGTTCATGGCGCGGACCGTGACCGAGAATTGCGGCCGGTTCAAGGCTGGGGCGCGAGGACAAGGGCAAGCGCTGTCCTTGAACCCACCTACAGTCTCCATTCGTGCCGGGCAGCGCCACGGGCCCGTGTCGAAGCATGAGCGGGCGGGTCTAGACATCGGCCCCGGCGGAGCCCGGCCCTTGCAACCCGGCCCGGTTCCGTGACATCGGAGCGCGATGCCGCTCGACCTCGCCTGGCTCGCGTCCGTGGTCGCGTTCTCGCTCGCCTCGGGCGCGACGCCGGGGCCCAACAACCCCATGGTCGCGGCCTCGGGCGCGACCTGGGGCATCGCGCGCACCTGGCCGCACGTGCTCGGCATCGCCGTCGGCTTCCCCGCGATGTTCGTCGCGGTCGCGCTGGGCGCCGGACGCTGCCGCGCGACTACCCCTCGGTCCACCGGGCGCTGACCTGGATCGGTGCCGCCTACATGCTGTGGCTGGCCTGGCGCATCGCCACCGCGCGCCCGGCGCCGCGCAGGGACGGTGACGACACCGCTGCGGCGCCCGCGCCCACACCCGCGCGGGGCCGGCCGCTGTCGTTCGTCGAAGGCGCCTTGTTCCAGTGGGTCAACCCCAAGGCGTGGATCATCGTCATGGGCGCCATCGCCACCTACACCGAGGCGTCCGCGATGCTGGCCCAGGCGGCGGTCATGGCGGTCACCTTCTTCCTGGTCACGGTGCCGAGTTGCCTGTTGTGGACCCGCGATCGGCGCCGGCGCCGCGCGTCTCCTGCGCACGGAACGGAGCTTGCGCGCGTTCAACATCGCCATGGCCGGGCTGCTGGTCGCCAGCCTGGTGCGGATCGTCGCGGGGTGAACGGGGGGCTCAATCCCCCCGGTGCGGCACCAGGACCTCGCGCTTGCCCACGTGGTTGGCCTTGCCGACCACGCCCTCGGCCTCCATGCGCTCGACCAGGCGGGCGGCGCGGTTGTAGCCGATCATCAGGTAGCGCTGGATGAAGCTGGTCGAACACTTGCCCTCGCGCACCACCAGGTCGATGGCGCGGTCGTAGAGCTCGTCGCCCGAGCCGCCGCCCTCGAACGACGGCTCCTCGTCCGGGTCCTCGGTGATCTCGGCCATGTAGTCGGGCGTGCCCTGGTCCTTGAGGAACGCGACGACGTCCTCGACCTCGCGGTCCGAGACGTACGGGCCGTGGATGCGCGTGATGCGCCCCGATCCAGCCATGTAGAGCATGTCGCCCTGGCCGAGCAGCTGCTCGGCCCCCTGCTCGCCCAGGATCGTGCGGCTGTCGATCTTGCTGGTCACCTGGAAGCTGACGCGGCTCGGGAAGTTGGCCTTGATCGTGCCGGTGATCACGTCGACCGAGGGCCGCTGGGTCGCCATGATGATGTGGATGCCGGCTGCGCGCGCCATCTGGGCCAGGCGCTGGATCGCCACCTCGATGTCGTTGCGCGCCAGCAGCATCAGGTCCGCCATCTCGTCGACGATGACGACGATCAGCGGCAGCGGCTCGGTGGCCAGCACCTCGTCCTCGAGGATCGGCGTGTTTGTCTCGGCGTCGAAGCCGGTCTGCACCGTGCGCACCAACTGCTCGCCCCGCGCGCTCGCCTCGGCCAGCTTCTTGTTGAACCCGGCGATGTTGCGCACGCCGATCTTCGACATCAGCCGGTAGCGGTTCTCCATCTCGCGCACGGTCCACTTGAGCGCGATGACCGCCTTGGGCGGCTCAGTCACCACCGGCGCCAGCAGGTGCGGGATGCCGTCGTAGACGCTGAGCTCCAGCATCTTCGGGTCGATCATGATGAAGCGGCAGCGTTCCGGCGGCAGGCGGTAGAGCAGCGACAGGATCATCGAGTTGAGCGCCACCGACTTGCCCGAGCCGGTGGTGCCCGCCACCAGCAGGTGCGGCATGCGCGCCAGGTCGACGATCACCGGCCGGCCGCCGATGTCCTTGCCCAGCGCCAGGATCAGCTCGGCCGTGGTCGCCTCGTACTCGGCGGCGGCCAGCAGATCGCGCAGCGCCACCACCTCGCGCTCCTCGTTGGGCAGCTCGATGCCGATGGCGTTGCGGCCTGGGATCACTGCGACGCGCGCCGAGACCGCGCTCATCGAGCGCGCGATGTCGTCGGCCAGGCCGATCACCCGGCTCGAGCGGATGCCCGGCTCCGGCTCCAGCTCGTAGAGCGTCACCACCGGTCCTGGACGCACCTGGGTGATCTGCCCCTTGACGCCGAAGTCCTGCAGCACCGCCTCGAGCCGGCGCGCGTTGGCGTCCAGCGCGGCCTCGCCGTGATTGCCCCGGGCGGCGCGCTGCGCCGCCTTGAGCAGGTCGAGCGGCGGCAGTTGCCAGCCATCGGTCACGGTCAGGTCCAGCGCGCCCTGACGCGCCGTGCGCCGCGTGTCCTCGCGCGGCTGGATCACCGGCCGGCCGCGCCGGCGTGCCGGGCGTTCGGCGCGCGCTGGTGGCGCGGCTTCGGCCAACTCGAGCGGATCGGCCGTGGCCGGCGCGCCGTCGAGCATGGGTTCGCGCCGATCGAAGGCGACCGATTCGGGTTCGTCGAGCAGGCCGAGCTGCGGCAGGCGGCGGGTGGCGAGCGCCCACGCGGCCAGCAGAAGCGCAAGCCCGTGGCGCCCGAGCCAGGCGCAACCCTGGCCGATGCGCACCCATTCGCCGCCGCTCAGCCCTATGGCGGCGGCGAGCGCGCTGCCGCCGAGCGCGACACCGGCCAGGACCGCCACGACGCCGGCCGCCCAGGCGGGCGCGATGGCCTCGCGCGCGGCAAGGCCGAGCCACG
>VGDP01000022.1 GCA_016869675.1 Alphaproteobacteria bacterium
CATGCCCAGCCACATCTACCGCCAGGGCCGCGTCGGCATCGTCGGCCGCTCGGGCACCCTCGGCTACGGGGCCGCGGCCCAGATGGCCGAACTTGGCATCGGCGTGTCGACCAGCGTCGGCATCGGTGGCCATCCGATCAACGGCTCGTCCTTCCGCGACATCCTCGAGCTCTTCGAGGCCGACCCCGCGACCGATGCCGTGGTCATGATCGGCGAGATCGGTGGCCCGCAGGAGGCCGAGGCGGCCGAGTTCATCCGGACGTCGATGAAGAAGCCGGTGGTCGCCTACGTCGCCGGGCTCAGCGCGCCCAAGGGGCGGCGCATGGGGCACGCCGGCGCCATCATCTCGGCGTTCGGCGAAAGCGCGGCGGCCAAGGTCGAGATCCTGAGGGATGCCGGCGCGACCGTGGCGCCCAGCCCGGCCGAGCTCGGCACCACCGTCGCCGCGGCGCTGAAGCGCGCCGGCCTGATGTCCTAACCCTGAAGGAAGACGCACCGCCATGGCTAAGCCCAATGTCCTGGTCACCCGCCGCTGGCCCGCCGAGGTGGAGGCGCGGCTGACCGAGGTGTTCGACGCGACACTCAGCCGCGATGACGTTCCGCTCGGCGCCGAGGGCTTGAAGGCTGCCCTTGGTGCCTACGACGCGGTCATGCCGACGGTGACCGACCGGGTGAACGCCGACGTGCTGGCAGTGGAACCGTTGCGCGCGCGGGTCATCGGCAGCTACGGCGTCGGCTTCAACCACATCGATGTGGCCGCCGCGAAGCAGCGCGGCATCGTGGTGACCAACACGCCCGACGTGCTGACCGACTGCACCGCCGATCTGGCCATGACGCTCTTGCTGATGGCGGCGCGTCGCGCCGGCGAAGGCGAGCGGCACTTGCGCGCCGACGCCTGGACCGGCTGGCGCCCCACCCACATGGTCGGCACCAAGGTGACCGGCAAGACGCTCGGCGTCGTCGGCATGGGGCGCATCGGCCGCGCGGTCGCGCGCCGCGCCCACCACGGCTTCGACATGGCCGTCCTGTATCACGACGCCGTCCGCCTGACGTCCGAGCAGGAGCTCGAGCACGGCGCGCGCGCGTGCGCGAACCTGGAGGAGCTGCTCGGCGCCGCCGATTTCGTCTCGCTCCATTGCCCGGCGACGCCCGAGACGCGGCACCTGATGAACGCGTCTCGCCTCAGCCGCATGCGCAAGGACGCCATCCTGATCAACACGGCGCGTGGCGACGTGGTCGACGAAGCGGCGCTTGTCGAGGCCCTGCGGTCCGGCGCCATCGCCGGCGCGGGGCTCGATGTCTACGAGGCCGAGCCCAAGGTGACCGACGCGCTCAAGACCATGGAGAACGTCGTCCTGCTGCCGCATCTCGGCAGCGCCACGCGCGAGACCCGCGTGGCCATGGGCCTGCGCGTGATCGAGAACGTCCAGGCGTTCTTCGACGGCCGGACGCCGCGCGACCGCGTGGCGTGACCGAAAGCGCGCCTGGCGCGGGCGCGCGGCGCTCGAGAACGCGCCCGCGTCCGACACGGTGGCGCTGCTCCAGGCCTTCGGCATCTGGTTCCAGCTCGTCAACATCGCCGACGAGAACGTGGCGATGCGGGCGCGCCGGCGCATCGAGCGCGACGGTGGCCCCGATCGCCTGGCGGGGACCTTCGCCCACGCCATCGCCGCCGCCGCCGCCGCCGGCCTGGACGCGGCGGCGGTCGGGCGCATTGTCGGCGCGCTCGACGTACGCCCGACGCTCACCGCGTTCCCGACCGAGGCCAAGCGCGTCACGGTGCTCGAGATCCACCGGCGCGTCTACCGAAGCCTCGTCACCTCGAGCAGACGCGCTGGACGCCGTGGGAACGCGAGCGCCTGGTTAGCGCGCTGCGCGACGAGATCGACCTGCTCTGGTTGACCGGCGAGCTGCGCCTGAGCCAGCCGACCGTCGACCAGGAGGTCGCCTGGGGCATCCACTTCTTCCGCGAGGTGCTGTTCGAACGGGTGCTCGACATCCTCGATCGGCTCGAGGCCGCGCTTGCCCGGCACTACCCCGAGGTTGCGCCCGACGTGCCGGCGTTCGAGGCGCTGTCGGGCCTGTCCTACGTGGCGTACCGGCGGTTCGTCGAGCACCCGGGTCTGATCGACTATTTCCAGGCGGCCAGCCCGGTCGAGGAGCTGGCCTCGCTGCGCATGGGCTCGCGCCCGTCCCGGCGCTTCGGCGCCGCGACGCTCGGCGATTTGCGCGCGATTCCCTGGGTTTTCGCCTGGAGCCAGAACCGGCACATGCTGCCAGACATACGCCTCCTGCAGGCAGATCGAACCCCAAGCGAAGACGTAACGCAGCACGACGACGGCCGCGCACACCAGCACGGTGCCGAGGGTGACCCAGGCCACGACGCGACCAATCCACTCGTTGATGCCGTCCGCGACCCGGATCAGGCCGACGAGAAAAGCCACCCCAGCACTCCCTGTCGTGGGGCGCTCGCTGGGCGGCCCATCGTTCTGCGGCCCCAGGCTAGGCGGTTCGATGATCGGTCGCCACAGCTTTGTCTTCAACCGTCGCTACGGCTAATGTCCGCGCCGTGAGCCACCGGGGGTCGCGATGGATTTCACCCTGACGACCGAGCACAACCTGATCGTCGACACCGTGCGCAAGTTCGTCGACGTCGAGCTGCTTCCCCACGAGGACGAGGTCGACCGCACCGGCGAGGTCAGCGAGGCGATCAAGGCGCGGGTGCGCGAACGCGCGCTGGCCGAAGGGCTCTACGCCATGAACATGCCGGCCGAGGTCGGCGGCGGCGGGCTCGACAACGTGACCATGATGCTGGTCGAGAAGGAGCTGGGCCGTGCCGGCTACGCCCTGCACTACCTGGTGGCGCGCCCCTCCATGATCCTGATGGCGTGCCAGGGCGAACAGCGCGAGCGCTACCTGCTGCCCACGGTCAAGGGCGATCGCGTCGATTGCTTCGCCATCACCGAGCCGGGCGCGGGCTCGGACGCGTTCGGCATCACCAGCCGCGCCGTGGCCGATGGCGAAGACTTCGTGATCAACGGCACCAAGCATTTCATCAGCCACGCGGACCTGGCCGATTTCGTCATCGTGTTCGCGGTCACCGGCATGGCCGAGACACCCAAGGGCCCGCGCAAGCAGGTCACGTCTTTCCTCGTCGACAAGGGCACGCCCGGTTTCTCATGCACCCGCCAGCCCGATGCCATCAGCCATCGCGGGTTTCACCAGTGCACGCTGACCTTCGAGGACTGTCGCGTGCACAAGCGGCAGATCCTAGGCGCGCTGCACAAGGGTTTCGACGTCGCGAACGAGTGGCTCTACGCCCAACGCCTAGTGCTAGCGGCCAACTGCCTGGGCCGGGCCGAGCGCATCCTGAAGCTGGCGGCAGAATGGGCCGGCGGGCGCAAGCAGTTCGGCCAGACCATCAGCAAGTTCCAGGGCGTGTCGTTCAAGTTCGCCGACATGGCGACCGAACTGGCGGCGGCCGAGCTCCTTACCCTGCGCGCGGCCTGGAAGGCCGACCAGGGCACCATGACCGCCGAGGACGCGGCGATGGCCAAGCTCAAGGCGAGCGAAATGCTGGCCATGGTCGCCGACGAAGGCGTGCAGGTGTTCGGCGGCATGGGTGTGATGGGCGACATGGCCATCGCGCGGCTGTGGCGCGACGCTCGGGTCGAGCGTATCTGGGACGGCACGTCCGAGATCCAGCGCCACATCATCAGCCGTGCCGTCCTCCGCCCCTTCGAGACGTGACCGTTCAACCATGACCGACGCACCCAAGCCGCCGCAACCGGCGAACCCCGGCGCGACCGCCACGACCAGCCGCTATCGCGCGGTCAAGGCCTACCGGAACGAGCAGTTCCTCAACAGCCGCGACGCGCGCGCGCTGCGCATCCTGTCGGAGTACCTGGAGCCGGCCGGCCGGTTCGACAAGCTGGGCGTGCGCGACACCATCGTGTTCTTCGGCTCGGCGCGCATCCCGTCGGCGGAGAAGGCCCAGGCGGCCCTGGCCGCCGCGCGCGCGGACGGCGGCGACGTGGCGGCGGCCGAGCGTCAGGTCGTCATGGCGCGCTACTACGAGGCCGCGCGCGCGTTGGCGCATCGACTCACCACCTGGTCCAAGGGTCTCGAGGGCCAGGATCGGCGCTTCGTCGTGTGCACCGGCGGTGGCCCCGGCATCATGGAGGCGGCCAACCGCGGCGCCTCGGAGGCCAAGGGCGTCAATGTCGGGCTCGGCATCTCGCTACCCGATGTCGAGCCGCCCAACCAGTACGTCACGCGCAGTCTGGCGTTCGAGTTCCACTACTTCTTCATGCGCAAGTTCTGGTTCCTCTACCTGGCCAAGGCCATCGTCGTGATGCCGGGCGGGTTCGGCACCATGGACGAGTTCTTCGAGGTCATCACCCTGATCCAGACGTTCAAGATTACCAAGTGCATGCCCATGGTGCTGTTCGGCGAGTCGTTCTGGGACGACGTGGTCGACTTCGAGGCGCTCGTGCGCTGGGGCACCATCGGCCGTGATGACCTCAAGCTGTTCCTACGCACCGATTCGGTCGACGAAGCCTATGCTTTCCTGACGACCGAGCTGGTCGCGCACGGGCTCGATTTGCCGGGTCCGTCGTTGTAGCGCTCAGGGATCGATCAGCATCCGCTCCATCACGAACCGGCGTAAGGCGACGCCGTCGCGTTCGACCGTCTCCTCGCGTCGTGTCGCGAAGCCGCGCGCCGTGAAGAAGGGCCGCGCGATCGGGCTCGCCTCGGTGACGAGGCGGCGTGCGCCCAGGTCGCGTGCCTGGGCGATCACGGCGTCGAGCAGCGCAGTCGCGACGCCCTGGCCCTGGTGGTCGGCGTCGACATAGAGCATGTCCAGATGGTCCGGCGGATCGAACTCGGCGAATCCGACGATCGTGTCACCAATCATGGCGACCCGTGTCGGGCGCGCCGTCATGCGGCGTTGCCAGACGGCGGCATCGGGCACCACCGGCGACCAAGCGCGCCGTTGCTGGGTGTCGTCGTGCGGCGACGGCACGCGATGGACTGAATCGTGGAACAGCGCCGTGAGCCGCGGCGCGTCGCCCTCGATATAGGCGCGAACCGTGATGGTGGCTGGGGTCATTGATCAACCAGACAACCTTGAGCCCCGTCCCGGCGAGGGAGCGGGGCTCTGGAGGCTGTTAGCCAGCTGTCGGAAGGACAGCATCTATCGCGCGAACATTCCCTGCACCATTGGTGCGCGCCGTCCGCGGGCTTGAACATCGTCGTTTGTCGGTCGGTTCCGTCGTGCTTGGCCAGGCAGTGCGATCGCTCTCGGAACCGCGGCCTCGCCTCTCAGCGAGGCCCGATCAAATGATCCGGTGGAGTCATGCTGGCGCGTCCTCCCTGCCGCTTTCGGGGTGCTCAAGCGACCGCAGCGGCATCGCCGATCACGGTGCGACGAGCATGCGAATCGTGCGCCTCGTCCCGGCGCGAGTCAAGCAAAGCCGGACCGATCAAGCACCGTCGAGTGCGCCCAATTCGGTATCGGTGGGCGCGCCCACTTGGCGCACCGTCACGATGCGTTGCGGCAGGGGGCGATCGATGCCCTCGCGCTCGAACGCCTTCTTGATCGCGGCCAGGTAGCGCCGCTGGATCGTCCACTGCAGGCCGGCCCGCGTCTTGACGCGCGCGCGCATGGTCACCGAGGAGACCGCGAGCGCGGTGACGCCGTGGATCTCGATGGGTTCCAGCACGGCGGCCGCCACGTCCGGCTCGCGTCGCAAATCGCGGTCAAGCGCCTGGAGCACGGTGGCGATGCGGTCGGTGTCGTCCTGGTAGCCGACACCTACGTCGAGCACGGCGAACGCGAAGTCGCGTGTCATGTTGGTGACCATGGTGACGTTGCCGTAGGGGATCGTGTGCACGTTGCCCGACACGTCGCGCAGCGTCACGGTCCGTATGGTCATGCTCTCCACCACGCCCGAGGTGCCGCCCAGGTCGACAACGTCGCCGATGGCGATCTGGTTCTCGAACAGGATGAAAGCGCCTGTGATGACGTCCTTGACCAGGGCCTGGGCGCCGAAGCCGATGGCAAGTCCGATCACGCCGGCGCCGGCCAGCATCGGCGCGATGTCGACACCCAGCTCGGCCAGGGTGGTGAACACAGCGATTGTTATCACGAAGATCAGGATCGTGTTGCGCGCCAGCGGCAGCAGTGTGCGCAGCCGCGCGCTGCGCACCACGGCCTGACCCGCAGCGTTCCTCGCCTCCAGGAAGCGGGTGACGATGCCGTCGGTCACCTCAATGACCAGCAGCGCCAGGACACCGATACCCACGATGGTGACGACGCGGCCCAGCACGTCGCGCGCCCACGGGCTGGTCAGCCACGCGACCGCGTCCAGGTCCCAGGCCTCGGCGATCGTCACGGCCATGGCGAACAACACCGCGCCCGTCAGGCCGAAGCGCAGCACCGGCAGGTACCAGTTGGCTCTGAGTTCGACCCCGGGCGCACGCTCGGCGATGTCGTCGATGACCTGCAGCAGCCGGTCAAGTCCCACTTGCCCGGCGAACAACGCCAGCTTGCCCACGACGACGACGATGGTCGTGCCGATAACACCCTGCGTGATCGTGCCCAGGGTATTCTCAGCCTCGATCGCCCAGGCACCGAACGCCAGCCCGACCGCGACGATCGCCAGCACGTGCCAGACGTCGGCCAGACGGCCCAGCACAAGGCGCAAGACGTGGCCGCCATCGCCGCTGTCGTCGCGTCGCAAGTACTCGGCCACCAAGGCGCGGTTCTGCAGGACCAGGACGATCGCCAGGATGGCGAAGACCAAGCCCGCGATGCGCAACACGAGGCCGGCGCCGACCGGCGGCACGCCCAGCAGCGACAGCGCCTGACTGGCAAACCCACCGTAGGCCCCGATGCGCACCAGGCGGCGGATCCACACGTGCAGATAGGCGGCCGTCTCGTCGCTCATGGGCAGCGGGCGCGCGCCGGTCGCGAGCGGCGCCAGCACGGCGTTCGACACCGCGGTCACGAGCTGCACCACGAGGGTCGCGTTGACCAGCGCCAGCGCCACGATGCGCGTCTCGTCCAGCGGATCGACGACGGCGAGAAGCGCATAGGCCGCGGCGGCGAAGGCGACGGCGGGCAGCACCTCGATCATTGCGCGGCCGACGACGATGAGGACGCGGGTGACCAACCCGTCGCCCCAGTGGCCGAATAGAGCGCGCGACGGCGCGGCCAGCGCGCGTTGCGCCAGGAGGTAGGCCGCTAACGCAACGCCCACGACCACGGCGACTTTGGCCAGGGCGACTAGCCAGATCGCCCGGCGGTCGGGATCGCGCAGTTCGGCGCCAAGCCATGCCGCCACGTCGCTCCAGCCGCCCACATCGCGCACGAGCGAGGTGAACTCCTGGCCGAGCCGCTTGAACGTGCCGCTGACCCGGCCGAGCAGGCCGGTGCGCTCCCCCGGCTCGCCCTCGACCGCGCGCTCGGCTTCGATCAGGGTCCTTAGGTTCTCCAGGAACGCGGCCCGGCTCTCGTCGTCCTCCAGGGTGTCGACCAAGGACTCGAGTTCAGCCGTGGTGGATTGCGACTCGTCCTGGGCCTGCGCGGGCGTCCCGGCGAGCACCAGGATCAGCGCGGCCGTGAGCCCGAGCCGCCACACCGGAAATTCAAGGATGACCTTCGCGAAGCGCGCCATGACGCGCGACCGTAGCAAAGGACGCGTCGGGTCCCAAGCCGCGAGCCGTTGCCGGACGCGGGTGGCTCGCTAAACTAAGGCCATGATACGCGTGATCCTGGTCGTTCTCTGCCTGGTAGTGTCACCGGTTCGGGCCGCCGAGTTCGAACGCGGCATGGCGGCCATGGGGCGGGGGGATTTCGCCACCGCCATGGCCGAGTGGGCGTCCTTGGCCGAGGCCGGTCATCCGCGCGCCCAGAACGGGCTTGGCATCCTCTTTGGCAACGGCTTCGGCGTCGCCCGCGACTATAGCCGCGCGCTCGCGTGGTTCCGCCGCGCCGCCGTCCAGGGACTGCCCGATGCCCAGAACAACATGGGCCGGCATTACCGCTTCGGTCTGGGCATCGGCACGGACACCATCGAGGCGGCGCGCTGGATCAAGCGCGCGGCGCTCGCCGGCTACGTGCCGGCGCAGGGCACCATGGGCGCGCTCTACGCCCGGGGCGAGGGCGTGCCCAGGGATCTGTTGCGCGCCTACTTCTGGTGGTCGCTCGCCGCCGCCGAAGGCGATCGTGCCTCGATGATCGCGCGCGAGGACGCCGCCGGTCTGATGACCGCGCGCCAGATCCGCATCGGCAACCTGCTGGCCGAGGGCTGGCGACGCGAGCCGGTGACGACGGGGCCCTAGGCCGATGGCGGACGCTTGCGCCGCCGTGCGGGCCGATGCTAGTGGAGGCTCCAACGGGTCGGTGTCCGACGCGGTTCGAGCGGTGGTGCTCGCGGGCCGGGGATCGATACACTTAGGGAACGAGGGCCTCGATGTCCGACTGGCACAACGCCGAACACCAGAACTTGGGTACCTACCGCGGGTTCATCCGCATGTCCGTCGTCGGCCCCATCGTCGTCGTCTTATCGCTGATCATCATGGCGATCACGCTGGTCTAGGACAGGCGGGCTGAACCGACCGGTACAGCTCGGGATCGCGGCTGTTTAGGTCCAGCCGCGACCCCTCATTGGTGTCGTCCGTCAGTTAACGAGTAAGCCCAGCGTTCGGCGTGCGCCCCAGCATGCGCTTCAAGCCGGCGTCCGCGCCTGCGGTGTCCGCTCGGTGCGAACTGTGAGAACGGTGCGCTCGCTGCTGCGACGTGTCGGCGCGTGGCCGGGCCGACGTGACAGGTGGCGCGCCAGCGCTCCGCGATGGCGGCACGGCGGCGGTGACCGCCGGCCGGGCGCCATGCGCGGCGACCGGCACCTTGACCCCGGTCGTCTTCTCGATGTCACGTAGGTAAGGGCGCTCGGAGGGATCGCAGAACGAGATCGCGACGCCGCCCAATCCGGCGCGCGCCGTGCGGCCGATGCGGTGGACGTAGCTTTCAGGCACGTTGGGTAGCTCGAAGTTGATGACGTGGCTCACGGCGTCCACGTCGATGCCGCGCGCGGCGATGTCGGTCGCTACCAGGATCGGCGTGCGGCCTGACTTGAAATCGCTGAGTGCACGCTCGCGCTGGACCTGGCTCTTGTTGCCGTGGATCGCGGTGGCCCCCAGTCCGATGCCGTCGAGGTGGCGGGCGACCTTGTCCGCGCCCCGCTTGGTACGGGTGAACACCAGCACGCGATCGAAGCCGGACGAACGCAGCAGGTCAGCCAGCAGCGCCCGCTTGGCTTGGGCGTCGACCAGGTACACCCGCTGGTCGACCTTGTCGGCGGTCTTGGCCGGCGGCGTCACCGCCACGTGGGCGGGATCACGCAGGTGCTCGCGCGCGAGCGCGTCGATCGGTCCGGGCATAGTCGCCGAAAACAGCAGGGTCTGCCGCTCCTTCGGCAGCGCGCGCAGGATACGCTTGATCGGCACGATGAAGCCGAGATCGAACATGTGATCGGCCTCGTCGAGCACGACCGTCGTGCACGTATCCAGCCGGATCGCGCCGGCGGTCATGTGGTCGAGCAGCCGGCCCGGTGTCGCGACCAGCACGTCGACGCCGCGCGCCATGGCGCGGATCTGCGGGCCCGGCTTGGCGCCGCCGATGACGACCGCGACGGTCAGGTCGATGCATCGGCCGTAGGCCTCGAAGCTGTCGGCGATCTGGGCCGTCAACTCGCGCGTCGGCGCCAGTACCAGGGCACGGCAGCGCTTCTCGCGGCGCCGGTCGGGGTTGGCGATCAGCCGGTGCAGGATGGGCAGCGCGAACGCCGCGGTCTTGCCGGTGCCGGTCTGCGCCAGCCCGATCAGGTCGCGACCGCCCAGCACGGGCGGGATGGCTTGGGTCTGGATGGGCGTAGGGGTGGTGTAACCTTCGTGCTTCAGGGCACGAAGCAAGGGCTCGGCCAGGCCGAGCGTATCGAAGCTATGCAAGAAACTGCTTTCCGCGGGCCTGGTCGCGCGGGTGGCGCGGGACGATGGGGCCCGTCTTGTGGAGGATGGACCCCGCGTACCTGGGCCCTACCGGTGTTGCGATGAAGCGCGCTCGCCAGGCGACAATCAACTTGTCGTTCACGCGGCGAAAGCGTCACTCGATGGTGCACGATGCACGCGGCACTCTATATAGGGCGGGGCTGGACGGTGTCCAGTCCTGCCGACCCCCTTTGTTCCGAGGACCGCGCCGCTCGTGTCCGACCTTACGACGCTGATTTACCATGCCACCACGTGGGTGCTCCCGGCCCTTTTCGCGATCACGTTCCACGAAGCGGCCCACGGTTGGGTGGCATCGAAGCTCGGCGACGACACGGCGCGGCAGGCCGGCCGGGTCAGCTTCAACCCGTTGCGTCACATCGACCGCTTCGGGACCGTGATCCTGCCCGGCCTGCTGGTGCTGTTCCACGCGCCCTTCATCTTCGGCTACGCCAAGCCGGTCCCGGTCGATTTCCGGCGCCTGCGCCAGCCCAAGCGCGACATGGTTTGGGTCGCCACGGCGGGGCCGGCCATAAACATCGCGCTCGCGCTGGCCTGCGCCTTCGCCGTGCATGGGGCGAACCGGCTGCCGGATTTCGTTGCCCATTGGGCCGTGGCCAATCTGACCAACGCGTTCGTGCTCAACGTCGTCCTGGCGGTGTTCAATTTGCTGCCCCTGCCGCCGCTGGATGGCGGGCGTATCCTGGTCGGGTTGCTTCCGCCGCCGTGGGATCGCCGGCTGGCGCGCACCGAGCGCTGGGGCATGGCGATCCTGATCGGGCTTCTGATGCTGCCGCCCCTGATCGGCATGCAGTTCGGCGTCGATCTCAGCGTGATTGGCTGGCTCCTTGGGCCCGTCGTCGACTGGCTGTTGCGCCTGATCGAGGCGATCGCCGGGTTCTCGGCCTGACAGGGCCGCCAAGGGTGGTGACAAGCCGGGGGAATCGGCGCAGGAATGGGCCCGAGGATCCGCCGTGACCGAGACCCGACCCTTCGAGGAAGCCTGGGAACCGCCCGCCGACGATGCCGAGCGCTTCGTCGTCGATCTGGCCGGATTCGAAGGCCCACTGGACGTTCTGCTCGAGCTGGCGCGGCGCCAGAAGGTCGATCTGACGCGTATCTCGATCCTCGCGCTCGCCGACCAGTACCTCGCCTTCATCGCCGAGTTGCGCACGGTGCGGCTCGACATCGCCGCCGACTATCTGGTCATGGCGGCGTGGCTCGCCTACCTCAAGTCGCGGCTGCTGCTGCCGCCCGAGGAGCAGGAGGAGCCGAGCGCCGAGAAGATGGCCGAGGCCCTGGCCTTCCGCCTGCAGCGGCTCGAGGCCATGCGCGGCGCGGCGGACCGGCTGATGGCTCTGCCGCGCCTGGGCCAGGACGTCTTCGCGCGCGGCGCGCCTGAAGGCGTGCCGGTCGAGAAATCCGTCCGCTTAGAGGCGACCCTGTTCGAGCTGCTGTCGGCCTATGCCGAGCAGAAACGCTGGCGCGAGGTCCACGAGGTGCTGCGCATCCGCCCGCCGCGCGTCATCACCATCGAGGAATCGCTGATGCGCCTGCGCCGGCTGGTGCCTGACGTACCCGAGTGGGAGGCGCTGTGGCGCTTCCTTCCTGCCGGCCTAGCGGATCCGCAGCTCAACCGCTCCGCGATCGCCTCGACCCTGGTCGCGGGTCTCGAACTGGCGCGCCAGGGCTCGCTGCAACTGCGGCAACTTGCGCCCTTTGGCCCCATCTACGTGCGTCGGAGCACCACGGCATGACCGACCAGACCCTGCATAAACGGCTGATCGAGGCGCTGCTGTTCGCCGCCGCCGAGCCCCTTGCCGTCGACGAGCTCCAGGCCCGCCTGCCGGAGGGCACATCGGCCGAAGCCTTGTTGGCGGAACTCGCGGCGGACTACGCCGAGCGCGGGGTCAATCTGGTCGCGGTGGCGGGGCGCTGGCAGTTCCGCACCGCAGCCGATCTGGGGCCCCTGATGCGCCTTTCGATCGAGTTAAAACGCAAGCTGAGCCGCGCGGCGCTCGAGACCCTGGCGATCATCGCGTACCACCAGCCCGCGACGCGGGCCGAGATCGAGGAGGTGCGTGGCGTGTCGGTCAGCAAGGGAACGCTCGACCTGCTGCTCGAGATCGGCTGGATCAAGCCGCGCGGCCACCGCGATGCGCCGGGCAAGCCGACGCTGTGGGTCACCACCGAGGCGTTCCTCGAACACTTCGGTCTGGCGGCGCTGGACGATCTGCCGGGCATGAGCGAACTTCGCGCCTCGGGCCTCTTAGACAACAAGGGCCCCATGGCAGCCATGCCGGTGCTGGCTGGCGGCGGCCAGCCCGACGAAGCGTCCGACAACGACGAGCTGGTCGAGGACCAGGAGCCGGACGACGTGCACGGGCTCAGCGCTGGCGGCGAAGCGGCCTAGTCGCCGCGAACGCCGCTGCATGATCGGCCTCGACGAATACGGCGACGGCGAACGCTACGATCAAGAGTACGGCGCCTGGGAACCCGACGGCCCGTTCTACGAACGCCTTGCTCATCGCTACGGCGGGCCCGTGCTGGAACTCGGCTGCGGCACGGGGCGCGTCGCGCTGGGTCTCGCGCGCCAGGGGTTTGCGGTGGTGGGCGTCGAAGTGGCGCCGGCCATGCTGGCGCGGGCGCGGGCGAAAGCGGGACACTTCCCAGTCGAGTGGCTTGAGGCCGATTGCCGAGTTCTTGGCCTGGGCCGTCGGTTCTGCACCGTGTTCATGGCGGCCAACGGCTTCCAGCACCTGGTCACCGCCGAGGATCAGATCGCCGCCATGGAGGCGGTCCACCGGCATCTGGAACCCGGTGGCGCCTTCGCTTTCAACGCACGCAACCCGGTCACCAACGAGGACGCCCGCGACGTCGACGAGGAGTACCCCTGGCACAGCTACCGCGACGGGCAGGGGCGCGCGGTGCGGGTCTCCGGCTACCATCGTTGGAGCCCGGAAACCCATACTCTCGTCTACACGACCATCCGCCGCGTCGGCGGGGCCGTCGACCGGCGCGACCTGACCCTGCGCTTCGCGCCCATACCCTGGCTGGTCGCCAGCCTGAGACACGTGGGCTTTCGCGCCATCACGGTCCGCGCCGGGTTCGCCGACGAGCCCTTCGACGAGGCCTCCAGCCAGGACGCCGTGATCGTGGCCGAGGCTTAGGTCGGGCGGCATCGTATCGACTCGTCGGTTTGCTTTTTGCAAACGGTTTGCAATAAGATGGCAGGAAGTTCCGGGCGTGTTCCGCTGAACCCGCTGCGGTGCCATTCGAGGACGGAACGACTTGCGGCACGGCGAGCTTCAGGCGGCGGAAATGGGACGCGCGGCGTTCGCCGGCGCGGCCCATGTCGCGCTTTCGTTCGACCGCGTCACGCACGCGTTCCGGCGCCGGGTCGTCGTCGACGACGTCTCGCTCGATCTGCGTCATGGTGAGATCGTGTGTCTGCTCGGTCCATCGGGATGCGGCAAGACGACGCTTCTGCGCATCGCCGCCGGGCTCGAGCCCTTGCAGCGGGGGCGCATCCTGCTGAAGGGACGCGTCGTCGCCGAGCCGGGGCGCGAAGTGCCGGCCGAGCGCCGCGGCATCGGCTTCGTGTTCCAGGACTACGCGCTGTTCCCGCACCTCGACGTGCTGGCCAACGTCATCTTCGGGCTCGACGGCCTGGCGCCCGCCGTGCGCCGCGAACGTGGGCTCGCCCTGCTGGAACGGGTGCGCATGGCCGGCCACGCGGCCAGTTTCCCCCACATGCTGTCGGGCGGCGAGCAGCAGCGGGTCGCGCTCGCCCGCGCGCTGGCGCCCGAGCCCGACGTGATCCTGCTCGACGAGCCGTTCTCCAATCTGGACGTGCGCCTGTGCGAGGACGTGCGCGCCGAGACGCTGGCGATCCTGCGCGAGGCGGGCGCAAGCGCGCTCATGGTTACCCACGACGCCGAGGAGGCCATGTTCATGGCCGACCGCATGGCCGTCATGCGCGCCGGGCGCCTGATCCAGGTCGACACGCCGGACGCCGTCTACCTCCGTCCCGCCACCACCTTCGTCACCAAGTTTCTGGGTTTCGTGAACGCGGTCCACGCCACCGTGGCCGGCGGCCGCGTCGCCTCGACCTTCGGCGAGCACCGCGCGCCCGGCCTGGGTGACGGCACCTTGGTCGACGTGCTGGTCCGGCCCGAAGGCGTGCGGCTGGCCGAGCCGGGCGGAGCGGTCGAGGCCACGGTGGTCTCGCGTCACCGCCTCGGGGCCGACAGCCTGATCGTGTTGTGCCTGGCGGACGGCGGCGGCTCCGTGCGCGCCCGACTTGCCCGCGACGACGGGCCGGCGGTGGGCTGCCGGGTTTCGCTCGACATCGATCCCGAGGCTGTGTTCCTGTTCCCCTGCGACGCGCCGGGGGACCGCGCCTAAGCGTCGGCCGCGCGCCGGAACCCACCCCGGTGGGTTCGTTGCCTTGCCCCCCTCTTTCTGACAATATCCGCCCGCGCCGGAAGCCCATCACCGTCAAGGAGCCAAGTTCATGGGATCGTTCAGCATTTGGCACTGGTTGATCGTCCTCGTCATCGTCGTCCTGTTGTTCGGACGCAACCGGATACCGGCGGTCATGGGCGACCTGGCCAAGGGCATCAAGGCGTTCAAGTCGGGCATGAAGGACGACAAGGACGAGGCCAGCGCCGAAACGCCGTCCAAGCAGATCGCCAACGAGGCCGTGGGCGACGCGCTCGCCGGCAAGGACAAGGCGGTCAAGAGCTAGCCGAGAGCCCCGCGCGCGGGGCGCGATCATGTTCGGCATCTCCTGGTACGAGATGGCGGTGATCTCGGTCATCGCCCTGATCGTCATTGGGCCGAAGGATCTGCCGCGCATCCTGCGCACGCTCGGCCAGTGGATGGGCAAGGCGCAGCGTCTGGCCAACGAGTTCCGTCGCGGGCTCGACCAGATGGCCAAGGAATCCGGCGTGGACGAGGTCAAGCGCCAGGTCGAGAAGGCGGCCAGCCTTCACCCGGCGAACCAGGTCAAGAAGGCTGTGCTCGGTACCGGAACGGCCGCCTCGGCGCCGGCCGCGAGCCCGGCGCCCGCGCCGACCAACGGGACGGGTGCTACGGCGACGGCCCCCGAAACGACCCGCGCGTCCGGCGCCTAGGCCCGTCGTCGGACACGTTCGCGCATCATGGTCATCCGCGACATCGACGACACCAAGCGTCCGTTGCTCGAACATCTGGTCGAGCTGCGCAAGCGCCTGATCCGCTCGGCCATCGCGCTCCTGGTGTGCTTCGTCGCGGCGTTCGTCGTCTCCAAGCCGATCTTCCGCTTCCTCCAGGTGCCGCTCTACGAGGCGTTCATCCGCGCCGGCTATCCGGACGCGCGGATGATCTTCACCAGCCCGATCGAGTTCTTCTTCACCCTGGTCAAGGTCGCCTTCTTCGTCGGCCTATGCGTGGCCTTTCCGCTGATCGCGCACCAGCTATGGCTGTTCGTGGCGCCGGGGCTCTACAAGCGCGAGAAGCTGGCAGCGCTGCCGTTCCTGCTGATCGGACCGATCCTGTTCCTGATCGGCGCATCGGTCGTCTACTACGTGTTCTACCCAGTCGCCCTCGACTTCTTCCTGACGTTCCAGGAACGCCCCGCGCCCGGGTCGCTGGCGATCGAGCTGGAGACGCGGGTCAGCGAGTACTTCTCGCTGCTGCTCACCTTCCTGCTGGCGTTCGGCGCGGCGTTCCAGATGCCGCTGGTGTTCACGCTGTTGGCGCGCATCGGCTTCGTCTCGTCGGGCCAGCTCAAGGGCGCGCGCAAGTACGCCATCGTCGGCGCCTTCGTGGTGGCGGCGGTGATCACGCCGCCCGATCCGTTCAGCCAGATTGGCCTCGCGATCCCGCTGATCCTGCTCTACGAGATCTCAATCTGGTGCGCGTACCTTGTCGAGAAGCAGCGCGCCAAGGCGGAAGCGGCCGAGACCGAAGCGGCGGGCGGGGCGGTGGTCGCCGCCGGCGCGGCCAGTACCGCGGCGCCGATCGACGAGTTCCAGGAAACCGACTTCAACCAACCGCGCTGACCGCTCCCCCTCGCATGGACGCGCGGACCGCTGGCCCCTTATAGAAGGCGCCGGGAGACCATCCATGCTCGACATCGACTGGATCCGCGACAACCCCGAGGCGCTCGACAGGGCCTTGGCGAACAGGGGCGCCGAACCCCTGGCCCAACACCTGCTCGTGCTGGATGCGCGCGTGCGTGCCGCCAAGACCCGGTTCCAGGTCACCAAGGCCAAGCGCAACGACGCCAGCCGCCGCATCGGCCAGGCCAAGGCCAAGGGCGAGGACGCGGCGGCTATCATGGCCGATGTCGCGCAGCTCAAGGACGAGGCCCAGAAGGCCCAGGACGACGAGCGCGCCGCCACTGCCGAGCTTGAGGGGATGCTGGCGACCATCCCCAACGTGCCCGACTCGGCGGTGCCCGTGGGGCCGCGTTACGAGGACGGCACCGAGCTGCGCCGCTGGGGCACCCCGCGCGCCTTCCCGTTCAAGCCCAAGGAGCACTACGAGCTGGGAGAGGCGCTCGGCTGGATGGACTTCGAGCGCGCGGCGCGCCTCTCCGGCGCGCGCTTCACCGTGCTCTCCGGTCCGCTCGCCCGGCTCGAACGCGCGCTCGCGCAGTTCATGCTCGACCTGCACACGTCCGAGTTCGGCTACGAGGAGACCAGCCCGCCCTTGCTGGTGCGCGAACAGACGGCGTTCGGCACCGGCAACCTGCCGAAGTTCGCCGACGACCTGTTCGCGACCAAGAAGCCAATTGAAGAGAAGGTTCATGAACTTGTGCTTACTGAATTCGATAGAAACATTAAGGGACTTCGTGATGTATTTAAGAAATATATCAGAGACAATATAATTAGTAATAGTGATTTTTTTCTTAGAAGATCTAATAATAATTTGAGAAAAATGCAGAAATTTCTGATAAGTAATTCAAATAAAAACACAAATGTTTGTTCTTTTATGTTGAATATTAATGATATCGCAGAAGCATCCTTATCGGCCGCATCTGGACTGATTACCGAAAAACTCCCCTCAGTAATGTGGGAGATTGCAAATACGATGACCAAGAGTAAGCAGGCGTTCGAGACGATGTATTTGATCCCCACGGCCGAGATGCCGCTGACCAACTTGGTGGCGGACCAGATCGTCGACGAGGACCGCCTGCCGTTCCGCTTCACCGCGTTCACGCCGTGCTTCCGCTCCGAGGCTGGGGCGGCCGGCAAGGACACGCGCGGCATGCTGCGCCAGCACCAGTTCTACAAGGTCGAGCTGGTCAGCATCACGACGCTCGAACAATCCGAGGCCGAGCACGAGCGCATGGCCGCGTGCGCCGAGGAGGTGCTGAAGCGCCTCGGCCTGCCCTACCGGGTGTTCCTGCTCTCGACCGGCGACATGGGCTTCGCCGCGCGGCGGACCTACGACCTGGAGGTCTGGCTGCCTGCCCAGAACACCTACCGCGAGATTTCGAGCTGTTCCAACTGCGGCGACTTCCAAGCGCGGCGCCTGAAGGGGCGTTGCCGGGCCAAGGGCCAGAAAGGCACGCGCTTCGTCCACACGCTCAACGGGTCGGGCATCGCCGTGGGGCGCGCCCTGATCGCCGTGATGGAGAACTACCAGGAGGCCGACGGCACCATCACGGTGCCCGACGCGCTCAAGCCCTACATGGATGGCCTGAACCGCATCGGCCCGCGCCTCTGACCGGGCCGTTCGGCATCAGTCGATGGTCTCACCGCCGTCGACCACGTACACCGAGCCGGTGACGAAGCTGGCCAGGTCCGAGCTGAGGTAGAGCGCCGGCCCCGCGATCTCGCGCACGTGGGCGATGCGCTTCTGCGCCGCCGCGTCGGGCGACAGCATCGCGTAGCCGGCCTCGACCGTGCCGCCGATGCGCACGGCGAGCGCGCGCAGCATGTCGGTGTCCACGCCGCCCGGGCAGATGGCGTTGACCCGCACCTCGGGCGCCAGCTCCAGCGCGTGGCAGCGGGTCATGTTGATGACGACCGCCTTCGAGGCGCAGTAGGCCGAGGAGCCGGCGACACCGATCAGGCCGAACACCGAGGCGATGTTGACGATGCAGACCTTGGACTGGCGCAAGGCCGGGGCCGCGGCCTGGGTGACGAAGAAGGCGCCCTTGAGGTTGGTGTCGACGACCCGGTCCCAATCCTCCTCCGTCGCCTTGTCCAGGCGCGTGGCGCCGCCGGCGCCAGCGTTGTTGATCAGCACGTCAAGCCCGCCGAGCCCGGCCAGCGCCGCCGCGACGATTGCGCGGCGACCACACGACCGCCAGCTCCAAGAGCGCGCAGGGCCGCGTCGGTGGTCGCGGCGCGGCTGCCGTTCACGGCGACGCGCGCCCGCCGCCAGGAAGGCGTCGACGATGCCGCGGCCGATGCCGCGCGATCCGCCGGTCACCAGGACGCGCTTGCCGGTCATGTCGATGGTGGTCATGGGCGCGAGCCTCACTTCCGTCGGGTGGTGGATGGGGTCTTGGGCCTGGCCGGAGCGGGCGACGCCCGCTTGGCCAGGTCCTTCCGCACGCGGGCGATCACGTCGTCCCAGCGGCCGGGCGTCTTCTGCCGGTAGAGCCGCATAGACGGGTACCACGGCGAATCGTCGCGCTCGCTCAGCCAGCGCCAGTCGGCGGCGTAGCACAGCAGCACCCAGACCGGGCGCCCGAGCGCGCCGGCCAGATGGGCGACCGCGCTGTCGGTCATGATCACCAGGTCGAGCCGCTCGAGCAGTGCCGCCGTATCCGCAAAATCGTCGAGCACTGGGTCGGCGTCCATGATCAGCCCGCGACAGCCCGAGCCGTGCAGTTCGGCGATCGGCAGACCCTTCTGCAGGCTGATGAACGCGACGCCCGGCGTCTCGAGCAGCGGCAGAAAGGTGCGCAGGGTCGTGGCGCGGTTGCGGTTGTTCTTGAAGGTCACGCTGCCCGACCACACCAGACCGACCTTCAGCCGCCTGGCCGCGGGCGCCAGGAACGCGTCGATCTTGGCGCTCGCGCCGGCCGGCGGCGCCATGTAGGGAACCGGTCCGGGCAGGTCGCGCAGGTCGATGCGCAGGACCATGGGCAGGCTGAGCAGCGGACAGTGCACGTCGAAGGCGGGGGCGGGCGCGCCCGCGACCGCGATCTCGTCGATACCCTGCACCGTCGCCAGCAGGCGCGCGAGCGGCGGCCGCGTCTCGACGATCACGTGGCCGCCCAGCGCCTTGACGCGCGGAACGAAGCGGGCGAACTGCAGGCTGTCGCCGAAGCCCTGCTCGCTGGTCAGCAGGATGCGCCGACCGTCGAGCGGCGCGCCGTCCCAGCGCGGCTGGGCGTACGTGGGCGCCACCACGTCCTTGAGCCACCAGCGCGCTTCATAGGCCGGCCAGCCGCGCGCGAAGTCGGGTTTGGCCAGCAGCGCGAGCGCCGTGTCCCACGGGATGTCGCGGTCGTCCGGGCGCAGGCTCTGCGCGCGCGCGTACTGGGCCAGGGCCTCGTCCAGCCGCCCGGCGTGCTTCAGCGCGATGCCCAGGTTGTAGACGATGCCGGCGTCGTCGGGGCGCAGCGCCACGGCCCGGCGCAGCGTCGCGATCGCCTCGTCCAACCGGTGCAAGTCCTTCAGCGCGTTGCCCAGATTCGACAGGGTCTGGGGGTTGTCCGGGTCCGCTTCGAGCGAGCGGCGGTAGCACGCCACCGCCTCGGCGAACCGCTCGGTCTTGCGTAGCGCGACGCCCAGGTTGTTGAAGGCGGGCAGGTGGTTCGGGGCGCGCGCCAGCAGCGCGTTGTAAAGGGCGATGGCCTCGTCGTCGCGGCCCTGGCGCTGGGCCTGCAGGCCTTGGTCGAACAGCGCCTTGGGATCGGGCTCCGCCATGGCGAAAACCTAGAGCAACTTCCGATCAGGCTGAACCACTTAGGTTCAGCCTGATCGGAAAAGGTTGCTCGCGATTCAACAAGCTAGAGCGGGGACCGAGGAAACCGCGTCGGTGGCCGCTCGAAACGAGAACGGGGCCCGCGGGCCCCGTTCCCAGTCTCCGATCGCCCCGGCGATCAGTAGAGATTCTGCGCCGAGACCATGGCGTAGAGCATCGGCACAGACAGCATGGTGTTGGTGCGCGAGAACAGCATCGCCCGGCGCGCCGCCGCCTTCTTCTCGTCGGGCGTCGCCTCGACGATGCCTAGCGCCTTCTTCTGGTTGGGCCAGATGACCATCCAGACGTTGAACGCCATGATGCCGCCCAGCCACATGCCGATGCCGATGGCGGTGTGCTTCTCGACGCCGTCCGACAGACCCAGCACGATCGCCTCGATCAGGTAGCCGTTCATGGCCGCGACGATCAGGCCGGTGACCAGCGTCACCAGGGCGGCCCAGCGGAACCAGAACAGCGCGGTGGGCGCGATCACCTTGCCGATCGCCGGCTTCTGCTCGTCGGGGATCTTCGGCATGCTCGGGATCTGCACGAAGTTGAAGTAGTAAAGCAGGCCGATCCACATGATGCCGGCCAGCACGTGCAGCCAGCGGAACGCGAACGTCCACCAGGCGTGGCCCAGCGCGAGCACGTTCGAGCCATGCCACAGCAGCATGATGACGATCATGATCACCAGCAGCACGAAACCGGCGATCACCGTCGTGTTGAGCTTCTCCAGGATCTTAGCCATTCCCTTCCCCCGCAATCGAGGCGCCCGCCCGCCGCGGGGCGTTGGTCTCGAATCGGCGGCACTATAACGGAAAGTGCCGTTGCCTCAATGCCTTTCGCTCACAATCGCATGGGCCAGCGCGGCTGCGGTCTCGCCTGAAAGCGCGGCGCTGTCGATGGTCGCGGGAAGGCCCGTCGCCGTCCAGTCCCCGGCCAGGATCAGGTTGCGCGACGTCGTGCGGGCCGCTGGGCGCCGCGCCACCTCGGTCGGCGTCTGGGCGAAGGTCGCCAGCCGTTCCTTGACCACCCGGTGGCGCGGTAGCGGGCCGTCGAGGCCGAGGGCACGGGCCGCGTCGCGCCAGATCGCCGCGGCGATCGCCTCCGCCGACTGTTCCGCCAGGGCGACGGCGGCGCTCACCGTCGCCAAGAGCAGCGCGCCGCGCCGATGGAACCAGTGCGCCGTGCCGCCCAACACGCCGACCAACGGCTCGGGGTTCGTGGGCGAGCCGTCGAGCGCGATGTGGACGTTGACGATGGGCCGGTGGGCAAGCGGCACCGTCAGCCCGGGAACCAAGTTGGCGGCCACGCCCGCCGGCACCGCCAGGACCACCGCGTCGCCCACGGCGATCGCGATGCGGGCATCGTCGAACACCAGCCCGGTGACCCGCCCGTGCGTCACGTCCAACTGGCGCAGGCGGGCGCCGAGGCGTGCGGCCACGCCGTGTTGGGCCAGCAGCGCGAGCGCCGGTTCGATAAACGCGGGGCCCAGACCGTCACGCGCGACGTGAACCCGGGCGGCATCGGCGCCGCCCATCAGCATGCCGCGCACCACCGGCACCAGCAGGCGGGCCGATGCCTCCTCGGGCGCCGTGTTCAACGCCGCCTCGGTCAGCGGTCGCCACAGCCGGTCCATCAGCGGGCCGTGGCCAAGGCACGCGGCGACCGTGGCGTCGGGCGCTGCGGCGAACAGGCGGGATAGGCGCAGATGCTCGCCGAGTCCCGTGCCGGGGATCCGCCGGCCGGGAAACAACATCCACCACGGGACCGCGCCGCCGCCCAGCCGCGCGCGCCAGCGTTCGCCGCGCGCCAGGTCGACGAAGGGTACGCCGCCGTCGCCCAGCGCCATCACGCGGTCCTCGGCGCCGATCCGGCGCAGGTAGCGGAAGGCCGCCCGGTTGGCGCCGACCAGCACGTGGGTACCGTTGTCGATGGTCCGGCCCAGCACGGCGTCGTGGTAGCTGCGGCACCGCCCGCCCGCGTGGCCCGTTGCCTCGTAGAGCGCGACGCGCGAGCCCCGACCGGCCAGGGCCGTGGCGGCCGACAGCCCCGCGATGCCCGCGCCCACGATATGGACCGTTGCGGCGCTCAACGGATCACTCTGAGCGCGCCTCGCGCGACGCACAGCGCCCGCGCCGCCTTGGACAGCGCGATGCGGCGCGCCAGCGGGTCGCCGCGCCGCAGGCGTCGGGCGAGCCGCGCGGCGATGGCGACGATGGTCGCCGCCTCGACGCGGAACCCGGTACGGCGGATCAGACGGGGCAGCGGCCGTGCCGTGATGTTCAGCTCGTCGACCCGATCGAGCACGCGGTCGATGACCCGGCGCAGCGCCGGGCTGGTGCGCGGAGCACCCAGGTCCTCGATCGAGCAGCCCTCGGCCTTCAGCCACTGCTGCGGCAGGTAGACGCGCTGGCGCAGGCGGTAGTCGTCCTTGATGTCCTGCAGGTGGTTCAGCACCTGGAGCGAGGCGCACAGAGCGTCCGATGCCGGGTAGGCCTCGGCCGACTCGCCGTGGACGTCGATCAGGAACCGGCCGACCGGCGCCGCCGAGAACCGGCAGTAGGTGATCAGGTCGCTCCACGACCGGGTGGGGTCGTTGCGCGCATCGCGCGTGAACGCCTGCAGCAGGTGCTTCGCATAGAGCGGCGTCACGCCCGACAGGGCGAGGTCGGCGGACAGGCGCGCCGCGGCGTGCTCGGCCGGTGTCGTCGGTGTCTGGCCGTCGAGCGCGGCGCCCACCGCGGCCAGGCCCGCTAGCTTGGCCGCGCGGTCCAGCGTCGGGCTGTCGGCGATGTCGTCGGCGGCACGCGCGAAGGCATAAAAGGCCAGCACGTGCGGCCGCACGTCCTCGGGCTGCAGCCAGGACCCCACCGGGAAGTTCTCGTCTTGCGTGGTCTTGCCTTCGATAACGTACCGGGTCAAGGGCTCCTGCTCGAAACGCTCGTCTTCGCGGGTAGGGCGCGCGATCATAGGCCGACCGACCGCCGTACCCAACCCGGACCGGCCATGGCCACCACGACGTTGTCGCCTTGCGCGGCTCAAGTCAGGCGCGACGATCCCGACCGCTATCTGGCGACTCTGTTCGCGCCGGCCGAGGCGCGCGAGGACTTGTTCGCGCTCCATGCCCTGAACGACGAACTGGCGCGTGCCGGCGAGGTCGCGACGGAACCGCTGATCGGCGCCATGCGGCTGCAATGGTGGCGCGATGCCCTGGACGGCATCGACGCCGGGACGCCGCGCCGCCACCCGATCGTCGAGGCCTTGGCGCGGGGTCGCGCACGAGCCGTCTGGACACGCCCCGACTTGGAGGCGCTGATCGACGGCCGCACGAACGAGGAAGGCGCGCCGGCGGTACCCGATCTGCGCTCGCTCGAGGCGCATGTGGCCGCGACCGCGGCGGTCTTGGCCGGCCTGGCGCTGGACGGCCTAGGCGTGCGCGACGCGGCCGTGCGCCGGGCGTGCCGCCATGCCGCGCTCGCCTATGGCCTGGTCGGCGTGCTGCGTTCGGTCCCTGCCGACGCCCGACGTGGCCGTGTGCTGTTGCCGCGCGACTTGATGGCCCAACGCGGCCTGGAGCCCGAGCGCATCGCGGCGTCGGCCGCGCGCGAGGCACGCGCGGCCGTTACCGCCTCGGTCGCCGAACTTGCGGGCGCGCACCTGCTCGCCGCGCGCTCGACGGCGATCAGGCCGGAGGCACGTCGCGCGTTGCCGGTCCTCCTGTGGGCGACGTTCGCGCGCTGGGACCTGCGGCATTTCGCCCGCGTCGGCTACGATCCCGTCGCCCCATCGTTGACCAACCCGTCGGGGCTTAGACGGCTCTACGTCGCTTGGCACGGCTGGCGCGGGCGGTTCTGACCCGACGGTTGGCCGGAATGGCGGTCCGGGGCTACGCTGCGCCCCGGAGGTGCGGCATGACCCAAACGGATGTCATCATAATTGGGGCCGGGGCGGCGGGGTTGGGCGCGGCGAAACGGGCTCGCGAACTCGGCCTGAGCTTCGTGTTGGTCGAGGCCGGCCATCGCATCGGCGGCCGTGCCTACACCGAAGCCATCGCGCCGGGCGTGCCGTTCGATCTCGGTTGCCACTGGTTGCATTCGGGCAGCATCAACCCGTTCACGAAGATCGCCGACGCATGCGGCTTCGCCTACGAGAACGACTTCACCTGGGAGCGCAAGCTGCACAGCGCTGGCCGTTGGGCCAGCGCCGAGGAATCGGCCGCGCGCGAGGCGTTCATGGACGCTGCGTACGCTGCCGTGAACAAGGCGGGCGAGGCGGGCCAGGACATCTCGTTCGCCGACGCAACCGACCGGGAGTCCCGGTTCACCCCGTTCTTCGACCACGTGGCGTCGCTGATGGCCTCGGTCGATTCCGATCAGATCTCGGTGCTCGACGCCGCGCGCTACAACGACACCGGCGAGAACTGGCCGGTGGCGATGGGCTACGGCGCCCTCGTGGCGGCGTGGGGTGCCGACGTGCCCGTGACCCTGAACGCGCCGGTGACGCGGCTGGCATGGGGTGGACCGGGCATCGAGGCGGTCACGTCCAAGGGCACGATCCGGGCCCGCGCGGCCATCGTCACGGTTTCGACGGGTGTGCTCGCCAACGGCGCCATCGCGTTCGATCCGGCGCTGCCAGGATGGAAACGGGCGGCGTACGAGGCCCTGCCGCTCGGTGTGCACAACCGCATCGGCATCGCGCTCGACCGCGATCCCTTCGGGTCCGAGGTCGCGCGTGGCCTGATTCATGCGGATGCCGACCACGAGCCCATGCACATCCAGATCCGCCCGTTCGGCCACCCGTTCGTGGTCGGCCTCACCGGCGGCCGGTTCGGCGCCTGGCTGGAACGCGCCGGGGTCAACGCGGCCGTCGATCATCTCACGGACCGGCTCAAGGCCGTGTTCGGCAACGATGTGGCCAAGGGCTTCGGCCGCGCCATCGTCACGGCGTGGGGCGGCGACCCCTGGACGTTCGGCAGCTATTCGGCCGCGACGCCGGGCACCGGCTGGAAGCGGCCCGATCTGGCGCGCCCCATTGACCAGCGGTTGTTCTTCGCCGGCGAGGCCACGTCGCTCGACTTCTTCTCGACGTGTCACGGCGCCATGCTTTCAGGCGTTCGCGCGACCGACGAAGCCTCGGGGGCGCTCGGTGTCGACCGTCGTGCCGCTGCGTCGTAACGAAGGGATTGTTGACCCAAGAATCCAATGGCTTCGACCCCGGTCGGCCGGTTTCGAAGCGTCATGACGTTGTATGCGGATTGATGTAGGATTCCAGTTCACGTGTTCCGCAAGCCGGGAGGTGGGGCCATGCGCCCGGTGGTCAAGTGCTCGGATCCGCTGGAGCAGGATGCCGGGTTCATCGAGGAGACCGATCCCGCGCTGATCGTCCAGGCGACGGTCGATCGCCTCGCGGCGGGCATGGCGCCGGAGCGGCTATTGAAGGCCGCCGGCATCGCGGTCAGTCGTTCGACAGAACTGCCGGCCGATCACCATGGTGGCCCGGTCCATCCGGTATGCGGTCTGCACCCGGTGCTGGCGATGTCGCGGCGGCTCGACGGCGCCGCGTCGTGGGTCCCCATCGTCCAGAGCGTCGCGCTCGCCAACAAGCATGTCCACAGCGACGACATGGGCCCGACCCTGATGCCGGCACTCGATCCTCTGCCGGTCACCGGTGACGCCGACAGCCAGAAGGCCTTCCTGGACTCTCTATGGCACCGCAAGCCGCTGGCCGCCGAGCGGCGGCTGACCGGAGCGCTGAGCGCCCTGTCGTCGGGCCAGGTGCTCGATCTGCTGCTCGACATCGCGGTGCCGCGCAACAGTCTCGACGATCACTATCTCCTCTATCCGGTCTATGCGGCGCGCGCGCTCGACGCACTCGGCTGGGACCACGGCGATATCGTGCTGCGCCCCTGCGTGCGCTACCTGGCGGGCAATCCGCTGCTGGACACGCCGTCGCGGGACACCGCGTACGACGGCTACTACGACACCAACCAGCGGGCGTTCCGCGCGTTCTCGGCGATCGACGAACTGATCGACCGGCACGGCCTGCTGGAGCGGGGTGGCGCGGCCGGTGCGCACGAAAGCGCCGCGATCGGCGCGCTCGGTGAGCGCCTCGGCGAGCTGGACGACTACGACCGTGTCGCCGAGCTTGTGGCCCAGGCCATGGCCGACGGCCTGTCGCTGGCGGGCACGGCCGAAGCGCTGTCGTACGGCGCCGGCCTGCTGTCCCTGCGCACGGACAGCGGCAACCCGTTCAACAGCCACTTCCACACGGGCATCAACGCGCGCCGCTGGCTGCTGACGCGCGAGGGCATCGGCGCGCGCACCCGGTTGCGCGCGCTGCTGAGCTGGGCGTGCGGCCCCGAGGTGCGCCTGATGCGCGATACCATGGTGTGGTCGGCGAGCGCCGAACCCACCGCGCTCGACCGCCTGCCGCGCCAGTCCGCCGCGATCGGCGCGGCGATCGAGGCGCTGGTGCGCGGCGCCGCGCCGCTCGACATCGACTCCAAGGGCAACGTCAACGACTTCCACCTGCCCAAGGAGGTGCGCCAGGTCATGGCGCTGGCCCAGCGCCACGAGGCGCTGGGGTTCGACGCAGCGCCGCTGTTCGACCGGCTGGTCCGGCTGACCGCGACCGACGACCTGTCGGAAATGCACGTCTACAAGCTGGTCCAGGCGGCGTACGAGGAGTACCACGCGACGCGCGCGCCGTTCCGCTGGGTGCATCTGGCGACGGCGGCGAAGCACGTCTACTGCTGCTACGCCTTCCACCCGCACGCGGTCTACGATCAGGCGCGGCCGTTCCTGGCCGCCGAGTAGGTCACGCTGCGGCGCGGTCGCCGAGCCAGCGGCTCAGGTCGGCGCGGGCGCGCGCGACCATCGCGGCGCGACGCTGCGCTTTCGGCACCATCGCGCCGAGAGGCGGGAACAGGCCGAAGTTCACGTTCATGGGCTGGAACGACGCGGCGTCCGCGCCCTGCGTGATGTGCGCCACCAGCGCGCCCAGGGCCGTGGATGGCGGCGGCGTCTCCGCCGCGCGGCCCAGGCGTTCGGCGGCGGCCAGACGGCCCGCAACCAGACCCATCGCCGCGCTCTCGACGTAGCCCTCGACGCCGGTGATCTGCCCGGCGAAGCGCAAGGTCGGGCGCACGCGCAGCCGCAGGCGGCTGTCCAGCAGGCGCGGGCTGTTCAGGAACGTGTTGCGATGGATGCCGCCCAGCCGGGCGAACTGCGCCTCGCCGAGGCCGGGGATGGTGCGGAAGACGCGCGCCTGCTCGCCATGCTTCATCTTGGTCTGGAACCCGACCATGTTGAACAGGGTGCCAAGCGCGTTGTCCTGGCGCAGTTGCACCACCGCCCAGGGGCGCCGGCCGGTGCGCGGATCGGTCAGGCCGATCGGCTTCATGGGGCCGAAGCGCAGGGTGTCGCGGCCGCGCGCGGCCATCACCTCGATGGGCAGGCAGCCCTCGAAGTAGGGCATGTCCTTCTCCCACGGGCGGAAGTCCGCTGCCTCGGCCGCCAGGATCGCGTCGACGAACGCTTCGTACTGGGCGCGGTCGAGCGGGCAGTTGATGTAGTCAGCGCCGTCGCCCTTGTCCCAGCGGCTCTGCTTCCAGGCAAACGCGTGGTCGATCATCTCGGCGTGGACGATAGGCGCGATGGCGTCGAAGAACGCCAGCGCGTCCTCGCCGGTCAGGGCGCGAATCGCCTGGGACAGGGAAGGGGAGGTCAAGGGGCCGGTGGCGACAATGACCGAATCCCAGTCCGCCGGAGGCAAGCCCGCGATCTCCTCGCGCGCCAGGGTGACCAGCGGCTCGGCGAGCAATGCCTGCTCAACCGCTTCGGCGAAGCCGACCCGATCGACCGCCAGCGCCGCCCCGGCCGGGACACGGTGGCGGTCGGCCGCCGCCAGGACCAGCGAGCCGGCGCGGCGCATCTCCTCGTGCAGCAGGCCCACCGCGTTGGTGTCGGCCTCGTCCGAGCGGAACGAGTTGGAACAGACCAGTTCGGCCAGGTGACCCGTCGCATGCGCCTCGGTCGACCGATGGGGGCGCATTTCGTGCAGGACCACGGGCACCCCGGCGCGCGCGATCTGCCAGGCGGCCTCGGATCCCGCCAGGCCCCCACCAACGACGTGGATCGACTGTGCTTTCGTCATGCTGCCTACGAATTGGGGCACTGTCGCGTTCACCGAACCGCGACGCCCGGCTACACTACGGTTTCATCCGGTTCCGTGGAACCGCCATGGTGACGCGCGACCGGCACGGCTCGCCCCGGCCTCTGGGTGGGCGAGACGCCGGCTTACGAGAAGGGTCATGGCCATGGATCAGGCCTCGACGGTTGCCGCGGGCCGCCAGGCGGGGTTGCGCTTCGCCTGCACCCTGGATGGCAATGGTGGCTGCCGCTACCTGGATTGGGACGGCGTGCGCGCCTGGCGCCCCGGCGATGGCGTCCTGTGGGTGCACCTGGAGCGCGACGACCCCCACGCCCAGAATTGGCTGAACGAGGAATGCGACGTCGATCCGGTGTCGCGCCGCGCCCTGCTGGCAGAGGAATCCCGGCCGCGTGTGGAAGACGTCCACAACGCCCTGCTGGTCGTCCTGCGCGGCGTCAACCTGGGGGCGGACGACGACCCGGAGGACATCAACGCCGAACGCGACTTGGTGCCGATCCACATCTGGGTCGAGGAAACGCGCCTGATCACCTTGCGCGACAAGGGTCATCACCTGATCGCCCTGAGCGACATCCGCGATGCGCTCGCCCAGAAGCGCGGGCCCAACACCTCGGGCGGGCTGTTGGTCAAGATCGCCGAGAAGCTGGTCAAGTACGCCGAACCGATCATCGACGACCTGGAGGAGCAGGTCGAGCACCTGGAGGACCATCTGACTAAGCTGGATCCCGAGGCGATGCGCGGCAGTCTGTCCGAGATCCGCCACGCGGCGATCGAGCTCAGGCGCTATCTAGCGCCCCAGCGCGAGGCGCTGATCCACATCCAGGTGGAGGAGGTGACCTGGCTGACGCGCAAGAACCGCACCCACCTGCGCGAGTGTGCCGACAAGGTTCAGCGTTTCATTGAGAGCCTGGACACCATCCGCGGCCGGGCGACGCTGCTGCACGAAGACCTGTCGGCGGTAACCTCGGAGAAGATCGCCAAATCGTCGCACCGCCTGTCGATCCTGGCGGCGCTGATCCTGCCGCCCAGCCTGCTGGCCGGCGTCTTCGGCGCCAACCTGGGCGGTATTCCGGGCAGTCAGGCGCCGTGGGCGCTGCTGGTCCTGTGCCTGGTGATCCTGGTGCTGATCCCGATCGAGCTCTGGGTGCTCAAGCGCCTCAAGTGGTTCTGAAGCGCGACCGCCAACAGGCCGAGCACGAGGATCGACCACGCGCCGGGCTCGGGCACGGCGATGGCCGTCAGCCCGGTCAGGCCGGAGGAGCGACCGAGCAGGCTCGCCGCCGAGGCGACCGGGCCGCCCTGGGCGATGACCGCGTCGATCCAGGCGTTGAACATCGACACGCGCGAATGGCCCGAGGCGTCGCCGCAACCGGCGTTGAACGTGCCGTCTTTGGCGCCGTAGCCGAACGAATGGACGCCCGCCAGCCCGAACGCGCCGTCGAAGTTCACGAACAGGCCGCCGCCGCTGTCGCCGGCCGCGATCAGGAACTCGCGCGAAATCGGCGTTGAGCTGCCCATGGAGCTTTCGCTGCTCATGCCGGGCCGGTCGAAGTCGGACAGAAGGATGCGGTCGGTCGCGCCCGGCGTGACCATCAGCTTGTCGATCTTGTTGCTGCCCGCCCGCTTCTTCTGGTCCGAGGTGACGGCGCCGGTCAGGCCCGTGCCGGTGCGGCCGAAGCCGACAGCGTGGCCGGTGCGACCGATCTCGTCGGTCCGGGTGAAGCGCCGGGCCAGCGCGATGCCGGTCGCCGCCGTCAGATCGACGTCGAACCGGATCAACGCCATGTCGTAGCCCGCCGACAGGTTTCCGTTCCAGTCGGGGAAGGTGAACCACGACGACGCCTGGTAGGTGCCGCCGCCGACCTTGAAGTCCATGGAGGTCGCGCGGTCGACCACGTGGGCGGCGGTCAGCACCCAGTTGGAGGCGATCAGCCTACCCGCCGCGTTGAACGAGAAGGTCGACGTCTTACCCTTGATCTGGCCGACGCTGGCGAAGCGTGGGTCGGCGCCGAAATTCAGGTGGGTGGGGTCGGCAACGTCGTAGCGGATCACGCCGGCTTGGGCGGATCCCGCGAGGGCGGCCACGACCAGGGCGACAGCGGAAGCTCGTGCGATCATAGTCCCGGTCTTCTCCGCGCCTTTGGGTTCCGGGTGTTCTCAGCACGCCCCGTGCCAGACGCCCCGGACGACCGGAAACCGTTGTCAGGACTGACATTCTACCCTGGACGCTGAGCGCGCGCGCGGCCGAGTGTCAAGATTTCCGACGCTCCTGGCCCCGCGCGGGACGAGTCTCAGGCGCGCTTGCGTTTGCGGCCGCGCACCCGCTCGACGTAGCCGGCCAGATAATGGCCGGTGAAGCTCTCGCCGACACCGATCACCTGCTCGGGCGGGCCTTCGGCCACCAAACGTCCACCCTTGTCGCCGCCGCCCGGCCCCAGGTCGATGATCCAATCGGCGGTCTTGATGACCTCTAGGTTGTGCTCGATGACCACCACGGTGTTGCCGGTCTCGACCAGGGCGTGCAGCACCTCCAGCAGCTTGCGCACGTCCTCGAAGTGCAGACCGGTGGTTGGCTCGTCGAGGATGTAGAGCGTCCGGCCGGTGGCCCGGCGGGACAGTTCCTTGGCCAGCTTGATGCGTTGGGCCTCGCCGCCGGAGAGCGTGGTCGCCGCCTGGCCGATCTTGATATAGCCGAGCCCGACCCGCTGCAGCGTGACAAGTTTGTCCCGTATCACGGGGACAACCTGGAAGAATTCGGCCCCTTCCTCGACAGTCATCTCAAGAACGTCGGCAATCGATTTGTCCTTGAACCGGACTTCAAGGGTCTCGCGGTTGTAACGGTGGCCCTTGCACACGTCGCACTGCACATAAACGTCGGGCAGGAAGTGCATCTCGATCTTGATCAATCCGTCGCCTTGGCAGGCTTCGCAGCGGCCACCCTTGACGTTGAACGAGAAGCGGCCGGGCTTGTAGCCGCGGGTCTTGGCCTCGGGCAGCCCGGCGTACCAATCGCGGATCGGCGTGAACGCCCCGGTGTAGGTGGCCGGGTTCGAGCGCGGCGTGCGGCCGATCGGCGACTGATCGATGTCGACCACCTTGTCGAGCAGCTCCATGCCTTCGATGCGGTCGTGCGCCATGGGCTGCTCGCGCGAGCCATTCAGCACCTTCGCCACGGCGCGGAACAGGGTCTCGATCACCAGGCTCGACTTGCCGCCGCCCGAGACCCCGGTGACGCAGGCGAAGGTGCCCAGCGGGATGCGCGCGGTGACGCCGCGCAGGTTGTTGCCCTTGGCGCCGACGATGCGCAGCCACTGCCCCTCGTGGCCGGGCCGGCGCCGTTCCGGCAGGGGGATCTCGCGCCGCCCGGTCAGGTACTGGCCGGTCAGGCTTCCGGGGTTGGCCATGATGTCGGCCGGCTTGCCCTCGGCGACGATGTGGCCGCCGTGCTCGCCGGCGCCGGGTCCCATGTCGACCACGTGATCGGCCGTGCGTATAGCGTCCTCGTCGTGCTCGACCACGATGACCGTGTTGCCCAGGTCGCGCAGCTGGCGCAGGGTCTCCAGCAGGCGGTCGTTGTCGCGCTGGTGCAGGCCAATCGAGGGCTCGTCCAGCACATAGAGTACGCCGGTCAGCCCCGAGCCGATCTGCGAGGCGAGCCGGATGCGCTGGCTCTCGCCGCCCGACAGCGTGCCCGAGTTGCGCGAAAGCGTCAGGTAGTCCAGCCCGACGCGGTTGAGGAAGCCGAGCCGGGCGTTGATCTCGCGCAGGATGCGCTCGGCGATCTCGCGCTGCTTGGGCGACAGCGCGCGGTCGAGCCCGCCGAACCACTCCGCCGCGCGCGCCACCGAATCCTGGGCGACTTCGCCGACGTGCCGTCCGGCGATCTTGACCGCCAGGGCCTCGGGCTTCAGGCGGTGGCCGACGCACGCCTCGCACGGCGCGTTGCCCAGGAACCGGCCCAGCTCCTCGCGCACCCACTCGCTCTCGGTCTCGCGCCAGCGCCGGTCCAGGTTGGGCAGCACTCCCTCGAACGGCTTGTGCGTCTCGTAGGCGCGCACCCCGTCGTCGTAGCGCATGGTGATGGGCGCGTCGCCCGAGCCATCGAGGATCGCGGCGCGCACCTTGGCCGGCAGCTCCGACCATGGCGTCGCGGCGCTGGCCTTGAAGTGGCGGCAGATGCTGTCCAGCGTCTGGCTGTAGTACGACGACGACGAATTGGCCCACGGCGCGATGGCGCCGTCGCGCAGCGACAGGTTCGGGTCGGGCACCACTAGGTCCGGGTCGAAGTAGAGCTTGGTACCCAGCCCGTCGCACGCCGGGCAGGCGCCGTGCGGGTTGTTGAACGAGAACAGCCGGGGCTCGATCTCGTCGATGGTGAAGCCCGAGACCGGGCAGGCGAAGCGGGCCGAGAAGGTGGTCACGGCACCGCTGTCGACGTCCTCGACGAAGACCAGGCCGTCGGCCAGGCCCAGCGCGGTCTCCAGCGAATCGCCCAGGCGCGTCGCCAAGCCCTCGCGCACCACCACCCGGTCGACCACCACCGCGATGTCGTGCTTGCGCTTCTTGTCGAGGCTGGGCGCGTCCTCGATGGCGCTGACCTTGCCGTCGATCTTGACCCGTTGGAAGCCGAGCTTGGCTAGGTCGGCCAACTCCTTGCGGTACTCGCCCTTGCGCCCGCGCACGATCGGCGCCAGGACCATCAGGCGCGTGCCCGGTGCCATGGCCATGACCCGGTCGACCATCTGGCTGACCGTCTGGCTCTCGATCGGCAGGCCGGTGGCCGGCGAGTAGGGCACCCCGACGCGCGCCCACAGCAGCCGCATGTAGTCGTAGATCTCGGTGACCGTCGCGACCGTCGAGCGCGGGTTCTTCGAGGTGGTCTTCTGCTCGATCGAGATGGCGGGCGACAGGCCCTCGATTGATTCGACCTCGGGCTTCTGCATCAGTTCGAGGAACTGGCGGGCGTAGGCCGACAGGCTCTCGACATAGCGGCGCTGGCCCTCGGCGTAGATCGTGTCGAAGGCGAGGCTCGACTTGCCCGAACCCGACAGTCCCGTGATGACCACCAGGCTGTCGCGCGGCAGGTCGACGTCGATGCCCTTCAGGTTGTGCTCGCGCGCGCCGCGGATGCGGATCCAGGACTGCATGGGTGTTCCTAGGATGTTCGCGCGGCACTATAGGGATGTCGCGCGCCGAGGGGAACCTCCGCGATGCGTCGTCACCCTCACAGGTTGGGTAGCGCGAGGATCGCGCGCAGGCCCGGCGCGTTGTCCTCCAGGCACAGGGCGCCGCGGTGCAGGCGCGCCACCGTCGCGACCAGGCTGAGGCCGAGCCCGCTGCCCGGCGTCGAGCGGCTGGCGTCCAGGCGCACGAACCGCTCGACCGCGCGCGCGTGGTCCGACTCAGGGATGCCGGGGCCGTTGTCGGCGACCGTGAGCGTGGCGCCGTCGCCGCGCGCGGCGACCGCGACCACGACGCGCCCGTGCTCGGGCCCGTACTTGATCGCGTTGTCGAGCAGGTTGACCGCCGCCTGGGCCAGCAGGTGCCGATGGCCGCGCAAGCGCACCGGCGTCGGCGCCTCGATAGCCAGGTCGATCGCCTTGCGCTCGGCGAGCGGACGGTAGAGTTCCACCGCGTCCTCGGCGATGGTCGCCAGGTCGAGGTCCTCCATGGCCTCGGGCGTCGCCGCCTCGGCGCGCGCGATGGCGAGCAGGGCGTTGAACGTGGCGATGACCGAGTCGGTCTCCTCGACCGCGGCCTCGACATCGGCGCGCCCGGCCGCCGCCTCGCCCATGGTGCGCAGGGCGGTCTCCAGGCGACCCTTCAGGCGCGTCAGCGGCCGGCGCAGGTCGTGGGCGACGTTGTCGCCGACCTCGCGCATGGCGCCCATCAGGCGTTCGATCTCGGCCAGCATGTCGTTCAGCCGCGCGCCGAGCTGGTCGAACTCGTCGCCCCGGCCGCGCAGTGGGATGCGCCGGCCCAGGTCGCCGCGCACGATGGTCGCAGCGGTGCGTTCGATGGTCGCGATGCGGCGCAGCACGCGCCGCGCCAGCAGATACCCGCCGGTCACGCCGAGCAGAGCGGTGGCGCCCAACGCCCAGGCCAGCGCCTCGACCATGGCGCCTTCCAGCGCCACCCGCTCGCGCAGGTCACGGCCCACCAGCAGGCGATGGCCGGCCGCCAGGTCGAAGACGCGCGCGCGCGCCTCGGCGCGGCTCGCGCCGCCGTCCTCGATGCGCGTCAGGTCGAACATGACCCACGGCCCGTCGCGCTCGATCTCGTCGGGCCAAGTGGAAATGTTGCCGATCAAGGTGCGGCCGCCGCCGTCGGCCAGCAGATAGAGCGTGTTGCGCCCCTGCGGCCCGTTCAGGCGCCGGTTCAGCTCGGCCGCCAGGCCCGGCATGCCGTCGGCCTCGTAGGCCTGGCTCAGGCCGGTGGCCTCGGCGACGATCGCCTCGTCGGCCTCGGTCTCCAGCACGTCGCCGATGCGCACGTAGAGGAACGCGACCAACAGCAGCACCGAGCCGCCGAACGCGCCGGCGTAGGCCAGCGTCAACCGGAAGACCGAACTGTGGAGCAGGCTAGGCGGCGGCACGCAGGCAGTATCCCGCGCCACGGACCGTGTGGAGAAGGGGCTCGGCGAAGTCGCGGTCGATCTTCTGGCGCAAGCGGCTGATGTGCACGTCGATCACGTTGGTCTGCGGATCGAAGTGGTAGTCCCACACGCCCTCCAGCAGCATGGTGCGGGTGACCACCTGGCCGGCGTGGCGCATCAGGTACTCGAGCAGCTTAAACTCGCGCGGCTGCAGGTCGATGCGCTGGCCGGCGCGGGTCACCGTGCGCGCCAGCAGGTCCATGGTCAGGTCGCCCACGGTCAGGCTGGTCACCGCCTGGGTCGGCGGCGGCCGGCGCAACAGCGTCTCGATGCGCGCCAACAGTTCGGCGAAGGCGAACGGCTTGGGCAGGTAGTCGTCGCTGCCCGCCTTCAGGCCGCGCACCCGCTCGTCCACGCGATCCAGCGCGCTCAACACCAGCACCGGCGTGGCGACGCCGGCATCGCGCGCGGCGCGAATGATCGCTAGCCCGTCCATCTTGGGCAACATGCGATCGACGATCATGACGTCGTAGGCGCCGTCGGTCGCCATGAACAGGCCTTCGCGGCCGTCGCCGGCGCGGTCGACCGTGTAGCCGCTCTCGGTCAGGCCCTTGACCAGGTAGGAGGCGGTCTCGGCGTCGTCCTCGATGACCAGGATGCGCATACCGGGGATCGTGCGCGTTGCAGTGATGGCGCAGGCTCGCGCGTCGACCTTCGGCGCGTCAAGCCCGGCGGCCCCGATACGCGAACCCGCGCCGCCGGTCTGGACCAGCATCATGCGCGCGCCACGGGCACGGCGACGAACAGCGCGTTACCGTCACGCTCGACCAGCAGAAGCAGGGTGTCGCGTTTGGCATCCTGGGCGGCGGCGACCGCATCGGCGACCTCAGCGGGCGCGGTGACCGGGTGCTGGGCCACCTGTCGGATGACGTCGCCGGGCCTCAGGCCGCTCGCCGCCGCCGGTCCGTCGGGGTCGACGTCGACGATCACCACGCCCTCCGCCTGGTCGGGCAGCCCGAACTGATGCCTGGCCTCGTCCGACATGGGCGCCAGGGCGAGCCCGAGGTCACCCGGCTTGAACCCCTGGGCGGTGTCGTTGGTCGCGGCGACCCGCGTCGTCACAGTCCGCTCGCCGACGACAGCTGTTACCGTGTGCTCCGCGCCCTCGCGCAGGACGACGACGGCCACGCCCTTGTCCCGCGGCGTCAGGGCGACGACGCGGGGCAGGTCGCGCATGGCCTCGATCGCGTGGCCGTCGAAGGCGACGATGACGTCGGCCGCCTCGAGGCCGGCGGCCTCGGCCGGGCTGCCCGGCTGCACCGCGGCGACCAGCGCGCCGTGCGGCGTGTCGAGGTCGAGCGCCGTGGCGATATCGGGCGTCACTTCCTGGATCTGCACGCCGAGCCAGCCGCGCTCGACCCTGCCGTCGTCCATCAGGTCCGCGACGACGGTTCGGGCGAGGTCCGACGGAATGGCGAAGCCGATGCCGACGCTGCCGCCCGACGGCGAATAGATCGCCGCGTTGACGCCGATCACGCCGCCCGACTGGTCGAACGTGGGCCCGCCCGAATTGCCCCGGTTGATCGGCGCGTCGATCTGCAGGTAGTCGTCCAGCGGTCCGTTGCCGATGTCGCGGCCCCGGGCCGACAGAATGCCGGTGGTCACCGTGCCGCCCAAGCCGAACGGGTTGCCCACGGCGAGCACCCAGTCGCCCACGCGGACGGCGTCCGAGTCGCCCCACGCGAGCGCCGGCAGATCGTGCCCGGCGTCGACCTTGAGCAGCGCTAGGTCGGTGGTCGGGTCGGCGCCCACCAGGCTCGCCGGCAACTCGGTGCCATCCTCAAGCGTCACGGTGATGCTGTCGGCACCGTCGATGACGTGGTTGTTGGTCACCACGTAGCCATCGGCGTCGACGATGAAACCGGAACCGAGCGCGCGCGCCTCGCGCGAAGCGCCATGCCCCTGATCGAAGTGGCGCTTGAAGAACTCCTCGAACGGCGAGCCGGGCGGGACGGCGAACGGCAGGGTCGGCGCCTCCGGGGACGCCGAGGCGTCGATACGCTGGGTCGTCGCGACATTGACCACGGCGGCGCTGACCTTGGCGGCGAGGTCGGCGAAGCCGTCCTGGTCGGCTCGCGCGTTGCTCCAAGGCACGGCGAGGGCGAGGGCGCTGGCGCCCGCCAGCAAGGAGGCGGTCAAGGCGGTGGTCCTGGTCGTCATGGTCTCTCTCCGATCCGGGCGCCGGCGTCGGTCGGCGCTGTCACGGCGAGATATGGGCCGTGGCGTCTAAGCGGCATGAGTCCGCCGGATTACAAGGCCGTAAGGCGACACCCTGGCCCCGCTGCGGACATCGCAGTGGCGGGTCGTGGAGGAATCCGGTTAAATCCTCGGAACACGCGAGAGCAGGGTGCGGGAGGCGGGACCATGGCGGGCAGCGTCAACAAGGTGATCCTGATCGGCAATCTGGGCCGGGACCCCGAGGTGCGCCATCTCAGCAGCGGCAGCCCGGTGTGCAACCTAAACATCGCCACGTCGGAAACCTGGCGCGACAAGGCGTCCGGCGAACGCAAGGAAAAGACCGAGTGGCACCGTGTCGTGATCTTCAACGAGCGCCTGTGCGACGTGGCGCAGAAGTACCTGCGCAAGGGCTCGAAGGTCTATGTCGAGGGCCAGCTCCAGACGCGCAAGTGGACCGACCAGCAGGGCCAGGAGCGCTACTCGACCGAGGTCGTGCTGCAGAACTTCCGCGGCGAGCTGACCATGCTCGACGGGCGCGCTGGCGGCGGCGGTGGTGACGGGGACCGGGGCGAGCCCGACGACGGCGGCTTCGAGCGCGCTGGCGGCGGTTCCCGTGGCGGCGGTGGCGGTGGCGGTTCGCGCGGCGGGACGCGCGACGAGCTCGACGACGACATCCCGTTCTAGGGCCGTCGAATCTCAGCCATGGCCACGCGCAAGCTGCGCCCGACGTTCCGCGACGCCCGTGCCGTCGCCGAGGCCCTGACGCCCAGCTATCCGATCTACTGCGTCAAGCCGAAGGTGCTGGAGGCGTCGGCCCGGCGGTTTCTCGAGCTGTTCCCAGGCCGCGTGCTCTACGCCGTCAAGTGCAACCCGCACCCGCGCGTGGTGCAGGCGCTCTACGACGCGGGCATCCGGCACTTCGACGTGGCCTCGCTGCCCGAGATCGCCCAGGTGCGCGAGATGTTCCGCGACGCCGAGCCCTACTTCATGCACCCGGTCAAGGGTCGCGCGGTGATCCAGAGCGCACGCGAGGTATACGGCGTGCGCCAGTACGTGATCGACCACGACGACGAACTGACCAAGCTGCTCGAGGAGACCCACGACGACGGGCTGACCGTGGTCGTGCGCATGCAGACGCCGAAGACCGAGGCGCTCTACGACCTGTCGGCGAAGTTCGGCGCGCCGCCGGACGAGGCGGTCGCCTTGCTCAAACGCGTCGCCAAGGAGGGGCTGACGCCCGGCCTGGCGTTCCATGTGGGATCGCAGTGCACCACGCTGCTCGCCTACACCAAGGCCATGGAGATGGCGGCGGACGTCATCACTCGCTCGGGTGTCGCCCTGCACGTGCTCGATGTGGGCGGCGGCTTTCCGGCGGCCTATCCCGGCACCCAGGCGCCACCGCTCGAGACCTACATCGACGAAATCCTGCGCGCCGCCAAGGCGATGAAGCTGCGCAACGACTGCGTGCTGATGTGCGAGCCGGGGCGCGCCATGGTGGCCGAGGGCATGTCGCTGCTGGTCCAGGTGCAGTTGCGCAAGGAAGGGCAGGTCTACATCAACGACGGGCTCTACGGCGGGCTGTCGGAGACCAAGGTCGCCAACATCCGCCTGCCGGTGCGCGCGATCCGGCTGGACGGGGCGTTTGCCGACAAGTCCGCCGAGTTCATGCTCAACGGCCCAACCTGCGATTCGATCGACGTGCTGCCGCACGCCTACGCGCTGCCGGCCGACATCCGCGAGGGCGACTGGATCGAGATCGAGCAGGTGGGTGCCTACAGCAACGCCAACGCCACGCGCTTCAACGGCTTCCACACCGACACCTTCGTCGAGATCGAGGCCGCGTGATGCGGCAGGGCAGCCGCGAGGTCGAGGTTGCCGGCGCGCCTCGACGCATCGCCTTCACCGAATGGGGCGACCCGGGTGCCGAGCGCGTCGTGGTGTGCGTCCACGGCCTGACGCGCAACGGCCGCGATTTCGACGCGCTGGCTGCGGCGCTCGCCGATCGCGCGCGGGTGATCTGCCCCGACATGCCGGGGCGCGGCGGCAGCGCTTGGCTCGACGACCCCATGACCTACGCGGGCCCGATCTACGCGGCGGCGACGCTGGCTCTGCTCAAGGCGCTCGGCATCGCGCGCGCCTTGTGGGTCGGCACGTCCATGGGCGGCATCATCGGCATGCTGGTCGCGGCGGCGCCCGACACGTCCATTGAGCGCCTGGTGCTGAACGACGTCGGCCCGTTCATCCCCAAGGCGGCGCTGGCGGCGATCGGCGACTATGTGGGCCAGGACCCGCGCTTCGCCGACCTGACCGAGGCCGAGGCGTACCTGCGCCGGGTGCACGTGGGCTTCGGCCCGCTGCCCGACCCATGGTGGCGTCACATGGCCGAGCACGGCGTGCGCCCCGATCCGGCCGGCGGCCTGCGCCTGCACTACGACCCGATGATCCGCGCACCCTTCGCCAAGGGCGTGGACAAGGACCTGGACCTGTGGGCGGGCTGGGACGCCATCCGCTGCCCCACGCTCATCCTGCGCGGCGGCGATTCCGGCCTGCTGCTGGCCGAGACAGCCGCCGAGGCCGGGCGGCGTGGTCCACGCGCCGCGACCGTGACGTTCCCCGGCGTTGGCCACGCGCCCGGCCTGGTCGACGCGGATCAGATCGGGCTGACGCGAGGCTTCCTGTTCGCGGCATCATGACCTGCCCGATCTGCGCCGGTACCGAGGCGCGCGAGATCCCGTGCAGCCGACGCTACACCGCTGGCTGGCCGATCCATGTCTGCACCGGCTGCCGCCTGGTCCACGTGCGGGAGCATTGCTCGGCCGATGCGATCGCGCGGGTCTGGTCCGAGGAGCTTTTCGCCGACAGCCCCGATCCGAAAAGCGTGCTCTACCAGGCCACGTTGCCGGCCGTGCTGGCGCGCCTGACCTACGTGGCCGCGACGCTCGACCAGTCGGTCGGCCTGAAGGACCGCGCGGTGATCGACATCGGCGCCGGCACCGTCGCCTTTCTCGATCTCGCGGCGGCACGCGGGGGGCGCACCTTCGGCATCGAGCCCTCGGCCGCGAACTGCGCGCGCCTGCGTGCCCAGGGCCACAGCTGCCACGAAGGCACGGTCGAGAGCTACGCGGCCGGTGGCGGCGCGGACCTGGTCACCATCCTGTGGACGCTCGAGTGTACGTCGGACCCGCGCGCCATGCTGGCGGCGGCGCACCGCGTGCTTGCCGATGGCGGCCGACTGTGTGTCGCCACCGGCAGCCGAATCCTGGTGCCGTTCAAGAAGCCGCTCGACTACTACCTGGGCGAGGGCAACCCGGACATCCACCCGTTCCACTGGAGCGCCGCGACGCTCGCGGCGGTCCTGGCGGTCGCCGGTTTCCGGATGACCTGGACCAACAGCTATATCGTCTCCGACGTGCTGTGCGTCATCGCGGCGAAGGGCGAGGCCGACTGGACCGGCGACCACCCCGACGCGGCTCTTGCCTTCTTCGACCGCTGGGACCGGGAATCCCCCATGTACCAGTAGGGGCGGGTTTGAAACCCGCCCCTACAACATCGATGACGCATCGGAACCGGATCGCCAGCCCGGGCCGGGCTTCGACGTCACGCGAACGCGTAGGACGCCATGTCGAGCGGACCGTCGTAGCCTGCGTGGATCTTGCGCGCCTTGGCGTCCGGCCCCGCCGCGCCGATGGCGTGCAGCAGCGGCAAATAGTGGTCCTCGGTCGGGTGGTTGCGCTCGGCGAACGGCGCCTGCTCGCGGTAGCGAGCCAGCGCGTCCGAGTCGCCCGCCAGCACCGTCTCGTCGAGCCAGCGGCTGAACGCTGTCACCCAATCGGGCGGCGGCGCGACCGAGCCGCGCCACGCCATCAGGTTGTGCGTCGCGTTGCCGCTGCCCACCACCAGCACGTTTTCGCGGCGCAGCTTGGCCAGCGCGCGGCCGACCTTCAGGTGATGGTCGGTCGTCTGCTCCGGCTGAATCGAGAGTTGCACGATGGGCACGTCGGCGGCGGGGAACACCAGCATCAGCGGTGCCCAGCAGCCGTGGTCGAGCCCGCGCACCGGATCGAGCAAACTCGCCATGCCCGCGTCGGCCAGCACAGTGGCGACGCGGCCCGCCAGGTCGGGCGAGCCCGGCGCGGGGTACTTGACCCGGTAGAGCGCGTCGGGGAAGCCGCCGAAGTCGTAAATCAGGTCCGGTTTTCGCGCCATGGTGATGCGCGGTTTCTCGGTCTCCCAATGGGCCGAGATGCACACCACGCCCTTGGGTCTGGCCAGTCCCATGCCCAGCCCGACCAGGAATTCGTGGGTCGGGTTGCGCTCGATCGCCGTCATCGGCGAGCCGTGCGACAGGAACAGGGTGGGCTGCATCGTCACCCGGCCTTGAGCCGTCGCGCGGCATCGAGCGCCGCGTACGTCAGGATGCCGTCGGCGCCGGCGCGCTTGAACGCCAGCAGAGCCTCGAGGATCACGCGCTCGCCGTCCAGCCAGCCGCGCTCGATGGCGCCCATCAGCATCGCGTACTCGCCGCTCACCTGGAAGGCGTAGGTCGGCACGGCGAACGTGTCCTTCACGCGCCGCACGATGTCCAGATACGGCGTGCCCGGCTTGACCATCACCATGTCGGCGCCTTCGTTCAGGTCGAGCGCGACCTCGCGCAACGCCTCGTCCGAGTTCGCCGGGTCCATCTGGTAGGTGCGCTTGTCGCCCTTGCCCAGGTTAACTTTGGATCCGATGGCGTCGCGGAACGGCCCGTAGAACGCTGAGGCGTACTTGGCCGCGTAGGACATGATGCGCACGTGCTGAAACCCGGCGGCGTCGAGCGCGTCGCGGATGGCGCCGACGCGGCCGTCCATCATGTCCGAGGGCGCGATGACGTCGCAGCCCGCGCGCGCCTGCACTACCGCCTGGCGCGTCAGCACGTCGAGCGTCTCGTCGTTCAGGATCTGACCGTCGGCGATCAGGCCGTCGTGGCCGTGGTCGGTGTAGGGGTCGAGCGCCACGTCGCACAGCACGCCGATCTCCGGCACGTCCTTCTTGAGCGCCCGGATCGCCCGGTTGACCAGGTTGTCGGGGTTCGACGCCTCGTCGCCGCCGGGGTTCTTGCGCTCGACGGGTGTCACCGGGAACAGCGCGATCAGGGGAATGCCCAGATCGCGCGCCGTGGTCGCGGCCTCCACCACCAGGTCGACCGACAGCCGGTCTGCGCCGGGCATCGAGGGCACCGCTGTGCGCTGGCCGCGCCCTTCCTGCACGAACACGGGCCAGATCAGGTCGTTGGCGGTCAGGCGATGCTCGGCCACCAGCCGGCGCGACCAGTCGTCGCGCCGGTTGCGCCGCGGGCGCACGCGGGGGAAAGCGCCCAGCCCCTCGAAGGCGTACGAAGGTCGGATACGGATGTCGGCCATGGCCCGGTCCTCCGCGCCCGGGCGTCGGTCACGCCGCCACGAGCGCCTGCTTGAGATCCGCCAGGATGTCGTCGACATGCTCGATGCCGACCGACAGCCGGACGTAACCATCGGACACCCCCGTGGCCATCTGGTCCTCGGGCGACAACTGCGAATGGGTCGTCGTCGCCGGGTGGATCGCCAGGCTGCGGGCGTCGCCGATGTTGGCCACATGATAGAACATCTTCAAGGCATCGATCAGCCGTCGACCGGCCTCGCGCCCGCCCGCCAGCTCGAAGCCGACCAGCGCGCCTTGGCCGCCCTTGAGGTAGGCGTCCGCCCGCCGCTTCAATTCGCCGGTCGTGTGGCTGGGATAGATCACCTTGGTGACCTTGGCGTGGCCGGCCAGGAAATCGGCCACCGCGCGGGCGTTGGCGCAGTGCTGGCGCATGCGCAGCGGCAGGGTCTCCAGGCCCTGGATGAAAAGGAAGGCGTTGAACGGGCTCATGGCCGCGCCGATGTCGCGCAGCAGCGTCACGCGCATCTTGATGATGTAGGCGATCGGCCCCAGCGGCTTCACCGCCTGGGTCCACACCGCGCCGTGGTAGCTGGGATCGGGCGTGTTCAGCATGGGGAAGCGATCGGCGTGCTTCTCCCAGTCGAAGTTGCCGCCGTCCACCACGATGCCGCCGATCGAGGTGCCGTGGCCGCCGATGTACTTGGTGGTCGAATGGACGACGATGGCCGCGCCGTGCTCGATCGGCCGGCACAGGATCGGGCACGCCGTGTTGTCCATGATCAGCGGTACGCCGAGCGAGCGGCCGATGTCGGCGACCTCCTTGATCGGGAACACGTTGAGCTTCGGGTTCGGCAGGGTCTCGGCGTAGTAGCAGCGGGTCTTGGCGTCGGTCGCGTGGCGGAAGCCCTCCGGGTCCGCCGGGTCGACGAAGCGCACCTCGATGCCCATGGTCGTCAGGGTGTTGGCGAACAGGTTCCACGTACCGCCGTAGAGGTCGGTCGAGGACACCACGTTGTCGCCGGCGTGGCAGATGTTCTGGATGGCGAACAGCGAGGCCGCCTGGCCCGAGGCGAGCCCCAGGGCAGCCACGCCGCCCTCCAGCGCCGCCATGCGCTCCTCGAGCACGGCGCACGTCGGGTTCATGATACGCGTGTAAATGTTGCCGAACTCGCGCAGGCCAAACAGGTTGGCGGCGTGCTCGGTGTCGCGGAACTGATAGGACGTGGTCTGGTAGATCGGCACCGCCACCGCGTTGGACGTCGGATCCGAGCGGTAGCCGGCGTGCAGCACAATGGTTTCCGGGTTCTTGTACGACGCTGCCATGGTGTGTCCTCCGCGCCCGTGCGAACCGGGCCCCAAAACGAGAAAAACCGCCGCAGCCTCGGCTGGGCGGTCAGACCGCTCACTTTAGCTGCATTTCTAACGCGCCCGCAAGCTGAACCTCAAATCGGCGCGAGGCGGACGAAACAGCATCGCGCCGGGGCTGTCAAGCGCGGCCGTGACGAAGGGCCGGCAATGTTCCGCGTGCTTCGTGGCGCGCCTGCGGTGCGCGCCTCAGCACGAACGGGGTGAGGAAGATGTGGATGAACCCGCGGCCGCTCTGAGGCGGCCGCACCGCGGCCCACGAAGGGCGGGTTCATAGAGACAGGCGGTGCCCACGGCGCCCGTTGACGTGGGCCCCGACGTGCTTCGATCATCGGCTGGGGCGCAGCCATGGACTTCACGCTCGACGAGGAACGCACGGCCTACCGCGACCTGGCGCGCGACTTCGCCGTGACCGAACTGGCGCCCAACGCCGCGCGCTGGGACGCCGACGCCGAGTTCCCGATCCCCACCCTGCGCAAGGCGGCCGAGCTGGGTCTGGCGGCGATCACCGTGCGCCAGGCCTCGGGCGGGCCGGGGCTGGGGCGCTTCGACGCCGCGCTGATCTTCGAGGAACTGGCGGCGGGCTGCACGGCGACCGCCGCCTACCTGTCGATCCACAACATGGTCGGTTGGATGATCGACCGCTTCGGCGACGACGACCAGCGCGCCCGCCACCTGCCGTCGCTGATCACCATGGACCGGCTGGCGAGCTACTGCCTGACCGAGCCGGGCAGCGGCTCCGACGCGGCCTCGCTGGCGACCCGCGCGGTGCTCGACGGCGAGGACTACGTGGTCGACGGCGCTAAGGCGTTCATCTCGGGCGCCGGGGCCAGCGATCTCTACCTGACCATGGCGCGCACCGGCGGGCCGGGGCCCGGCGGCGTATCGTGCCTGGCGATCGCCAAGGACACCGCCGGGCTGTCGTTCGGCGCGCCGGAACGCAAGCTCGGCTGGAACAGCCAGCCGACCGCCGCCGTGCGCTTCGAGGGCTGCAGGGTGCCCGTGGTCGAGCGCATCGGGGCCGAGGGCGAAGGCTTCCGCATCGCCATGGCCGGGTTGGACGGCGGCCGCGTCAACATCGCCGCGTGCGCCATCGGCACGGCGCGCGCGGCGTTCGAGGCGGCGCGGCGCTACCTCGGCGAACGGCACCAGTTCGGCCAGCCGCTCGCGGCGTTCCAGGCGCTGCGCTTCCGCCTGGCCGACATGGCGACCGAGCTGGAAGCCGCCCGGCTGATGGTCTGGCGCGCGGCGGCGGCGCTCGATTCCGCCGAGCAGGACGCCGGCGTGCGCTGCGCCATGGCCAAGCGCTTCGCCACCGACGTCGCGTTCAAGGTGTGCGACGAAGCCTTGCAACTGCACGGCGGCTACGGCTATCTGCGGGACTTCCCGCTCGAACGCCACCTCAGGGACGTGCGCGTGCACCGCATCCTCGAAGGCACCAACGAGATCATGCGGCTAATCATCGCGCGACGGCTGCTCGACGACTCTTCGGCCGCGTCGTGAACGCGCCTGTCCTGTTCGCCGAGCGCGGGTTGGCGCGCTGGATCACGTTGAACCGGCCCGAGGCGCTCAACGCCCTGACCCACGACATGGCTTTGGACATGGACAGCCGGCTGCGCATCTGGTCGCGCGACGCGTGCGTCGCGGCCGTGGTCATCGAAGGGACGGGGGGCCGCGCCTTCTGCGCCGGCGGCGACATCCGGGTGCTCTACGACGCCATGCGCCGGCGCTACCTGGACCTGACCCGCATCTACTACCGCGACGAGTACCGGCTGAACCGGCTGATCGCCCGCTATCCCAAGCCCTACATCGCGCTGGTCGACGGCATGGCCATGGGCGGCGGGGTCGGGGTGTCGATCCACGGCTCCCACCGCATCGTGACCCAGGGCACCCTGTTCGCCATGCCGGAGACCGGCATCGGCCTGTTTCCCGACGTGGGCGCCACATACTTCCTGCCGCGCATGCCCGGCGCGCTCGGCCTGTACATCGGGCTGACCGGGGTTCGCCTGCGCGCGGCCGACGCGCTCTATGTCGGGTTCGGCACCCATTGCGTGGCGCGCGATCGCTGGGACGAGCTGCGCACAGCTCTGACCCGACTCGACGGCCTGCCCGGCAGCGTCGACCGTACGCTCGCGCGCCTGGCCGCCGATCCGGGTCCGGCGCCCCTGGCCGCGCACCGCGACGCGATCGACCGCTGCTTCGGCGCCGCGACGCTGGACGGCGTGTTCGAGGCACTCGCACGCGAAGGCAGCGACTTCGCGCGCACCACGCTGTCGCTCTTGGGCGCCAAGTCGCCGACCAGCCTGACCGTGACCTTCCGACAATTGCGTGCCGGCGCGACGCTCAGCCTCGAGGACGCGATCCGGCTGGAGTATCGCCTGACCCAACGCTTCGTGCTGGGCTGGGACTTCCCCGAGGGCGTGCGCGCGACCATCATCGACAAGGACGGCCGCCCGGCTTGGCGCCCGGCCAAGCGCGAGGAGGTCGACCCCAAGACGATCGACGCGCTGTTCGCGCCGCTCGAGGGTGGCGAGCTCGGCTTCACGGACTGACGGAGGGCGCCATGGCGACCATCGGCTTCATCGGCGTCGGCAACATGGGCGGGCCCATGGCCGCCAACCTGGCCAAGGCCGGGCACGCGGTGATCGTGTTCGATCCGGTTCCGGCGGCGATGGAGCGCGCGCGCGCCGCTGGCTGCGCCGCCGCCGCGTCCATCGCCGAAACCGTGGTCGGCCGCGACGCCGTGATCACCATGCTGCCCTCGGGCGCGGAGGTGATCGCCGTTCACGCGGGCGAGGGTGGGGTCCTGGAGTCCTGCGCGCCCGGCGCGCTGCTGATCGATTGCTCGACCATCGACGTGGCCGCGGCGCGCGCCGTCGCCGCCCAGGCGGCCGAACGCGGGCTGGCCATGCTCGACGCGCCGGTCTCGGGCGGCGTGCGCGGCGCGGCGGCGGCGACGCTCACCTTCATGGTCGGCGGCGCGGCGGAAGCGGTGGCGCGTGCCGGCCCGCTGCTCGAAGCGATGGGCAAGACGGTCGTGCACACCGGCGCTTCGGGCAGCGGCCAGGCGGCCAAGATCTGCAACAACATGATCCTCGGCGTCTCGATGATCGCGGTCGCCGAGGCGTTCGCGCTGGCCGACCGGCTCGGGCTCGACCGCCAAGTGCTGTTCGACGTCGCGTCGCGTTCGTCCGGCCAGTGCTGGGCGCTGACGACCAACTGCCCGGTGCCCGGCCCGATGCCGGCGTCGCCGGCCAACCACGGCTACCGGGCAGGGTTCACCGCGGCGATGATGCTCAAGGACCTGCGGCTCGGGCAGCAGGCGGCGGGACAGGTGGGCGCGGCGACGCCGCTCGGCGCCGCGGCGACCGCGCTCTACGCGCTGTTCTGCAACGGCGATCACGGGGCCGAGGATTTCTCGGCGATCTTCCGCATGGTCGGCGCCGGATCGGCTTGAACGAAAACGCCCGCCGGTTGTCGCCGGCGGGCGTTCCAACTCGTATCGAGGTAGGTCGCGTCAGCCGCCGGCCTTGACCTCTTCGAAGATCTGGATCAGGCGCGTGCGGTAGTTGCCTTCCATGCCCTCGAAGAACACGCCGGCACCCATCACCTCGGTCGGGTTCTCCATGCCCAACCCGGCGACGATGGCCGGGTCGGCGAGGGCGAACGCCTTGCTGTTGGCGAAGCCGTAACCGTAGGTGTCGATCATGAACTTGCCGACCTCGGGCGACAGCGTCGCGTCGAGGTAGTCGTAAACGAGCTGCGGGTCCGCCGTGGAGCCGGCCAGGATCACCTGGGCGTCGACCCAGGTCAGGATGCCTTCCTTGGGCGTCATGTAGGCGACCGGCACGCCGGCCTCCTTCAGGCGCTTGTAGCCGTCGTTCCAGCCGTACGCCGCGACGATCTCGCCGGCGGCGAGCGCCTGCTCGATCTCGGACTGCGCGCTCCAGTAGAAGCGGGCGACCTCGTGGCCCTTGCGCATCAGCTCGCGCACCTGCTCGATCTGCTCGTCGGTCATGGCGTAGGGATCGAAGCCGAGCGCCAGCGCCGCCGGAATGGCGACGCCGTCCATGGCGTCGCGCGTGCCGATGCGGCCCTTGTACTTCTCGTCGAACAGGATCATCCACGAATCAGCCCCGACGTAATCGGGCGCCAGATCGGTGCGGAAGATGACCGAAGAGTTGCCCCACGCCCACGGCGCCGAGAGCTGCTTGCCGTCCGCCTGCGTGCCCTTGAGCGTCTTGAGCTCCTCGAACACATCGCCCCAGTTCGACAGGCGCGCGGTGTCGATCGGCTGGATCAGGCCGGCGTCCCACCACTTGCCGGTCATGTAGCCGGTCGGTACGGCGATGTCGGCCTGGAAGCCGGCCTTCACCTTCTCGATCGCCTCGTCGTTGTCGGCGAACAGCGAGAAGTCCGGCGATCCGCCGTGGGCGTCGATATAGGGCTGGTGCAGCTCGGGCACTTCGTAGCCGCTCCAGGTGTAGACGGTCATGCCGCCGTCCGCCGTCGCGGGCCGCCGCATCATGGGCAGCGTGACGCTGGCCAGGCCGGCGCCGGCCAGGATGCGGTTGACATCGCGCCGGCCGATGCGGCCGGCAGCGATCAGGCGGACAAGCTCTGCGGGTGTCGGGATCGTGCGCATGGTGAGCCTCCTGTTGGGGTGTGACGCGGACTAGCGGCCACAAGTTGGATTGGCCGTGAAACGGCAGCCGCCACGCTACGCCCTTGGCAGATTTGCGCAAGAGGCTCGCGGCCTGTATCCCCTCTTCGGTCTCATGCTAGAGAAGACGTCGAGGGAGGCGACGCATCATGGACGTGGGCGTCAAGGGCAAGCGGGTCATCGTCACCGCCGGCGCGGCCGGAATCGGCCGGGCGATCGTCGGCCTGCTGGCGGGTTCGGGCGCGCGCGTGCACGCCTGCGACGTGGACGGCGCCGCCCTGGCCGCGCTGCCGCGCGATGTGCCCGGCGTCACCGTCACGTCGTGCGACGTGGCCGACCGCGCGGCGGTGGACCGGCTGTTCGCCGACGCCGAGGCGAAGCTCGGCGGCCTCGATGCCCTGGTCAACAACGCGGGCATCGCCGGGCCGACCGGCGCGGTCGATGCCATCGATCCCGCCGAGTGGGACCGCACGCTCGCGGTCAATCTGACCGGCCAGTTCAACTGCGCCCGCCTGGCCGTGCCGCGTCTGAAGGCCGCGGGCGGCGGGGCGATCGTCAACATCTCCTCGGCCGCCGGGCGCTTCGGCTTTCCCTTGCGCAGCCCGTACGCCACCTCGAAGTGGGGCGTGGTCGGCTTCAGCCACACGCTGGCGGCCGAGTTCGGCGCCTTCGGCATCCGCTCGAACGCGATCCTGCCGGGGCCGGTGGCGGGCCCGCGCATCGACCGCGTGATCCAGGCCAAGGCCCAGGCGCGCAACGTCAGTTTTGAGGCCATGCGCGAGACCTACCTGCAATCGACGTCCATGAAGGCGTTCGTCACGGCCGAGGATGTCGCCAACATGGTAGTCTACCTGATCTCGGACGCCGGGCGTCTGGTCTCGGGCCAGGCGATCGGCGTCGACGCCGGGGCGGTGGGCATCCACTGATGGCCAAGCCGGCACGCAACTACGCCGGGTCCCACCCGACGATCCGCATCTCGTCGAAGCGCTTCCGCCTGTCGCCCTACGCCCCCTGCTATGCCACCGACGACACGGTGTGGGGTGTCTACAGCGGTCGGCTCTACGCCCTGACCTGGGGCGACGATCCCATCGAGCACTACTGGGCCTTGAAGCGCCGCGCCGCGCTCTACGACGTGCCCGAGCACCCCATCGCCATCGAGGGGCCGGACGCCGCGCGGCTGCTGGGGCGCGTGTTCTGTCGGCGCGTCGACGATCTGGCGGTGGGTCGCGCCCGCTATGCCATCGCCTGCCGCGACGACGGAGGCATCCTGATGGACGGCATTCTGCTGCGCCTGGCCGCCGACCGCTTCTGGTACGTGCTGGCCGACGGCGACTTCGTGCCTTGGCTTCACGCCCACGCCCGCGGGTTCGACGCGCGGATCACCGATCCGGGGTCCTCGATCATCCAGATCCAGGGGCCGCGCGCGTTCGACATCCTGGCCGCGGTCTGGGACGCGGATGCGGCACGCGCGCTCAAGTACTTCCACGTGCGCGAATGCGCCATCGCCGGGCAGCGCCTGCTGGTCTCGCGCACGGGCTGGACCGGCGAGCTCGGCTTCGAGCTCTACACGCTCGATCCATCGCCCGACGGGCCGGCGCTGTGGCGCCATCTGCTTGAGGCCGGCACATCCTTCGGCTTGGTGGCCAGCAGCCTGGAGTCCATGGGCATCCGACGCATCGAGGCGGGCATCCTCGACAACGGTACCGACATGGACCCGTCCATGACGCCCTTCCAGGCCGGCCTCGGACGCTTCGTCGAGTTCGACGCAGGCGACTTCGTCGGGCGCGCGGCGCTCGAACGCGCCGACCGGCGGACTTGCCTCTTGGGCGTCGCGTGCCACGTTGGTGTGCCGGTCGCGGGCATGACGATCGAGCACGAGGGACGCGCGGCCGGCCGCGTCACCACGGGCGCCTGGTCGCCCCATCTCGGCCACGGCATTGGCTACGCGCGGATGGCCGAGCCGGGTTCCTGGCGCGACGCCGCGGTGGCGCTGGTCGACCGGGCCGGCGTGCGGTTCGACGCCACGCTGCTCGATCTGCCATTCTACGACCCGAACAAGCTGGTCCCGCGCGGCTTGGCGGAGGGCGGCCATGGGGCTTGACGGCAAGGTCGCGCTTGTCACCGGCGCCACCTCGGGCAGCGGCGCGGCCATCGCGCGCGCCTTCGCGGCCTCCGGCGCGCGCGTCATGGCCAGCGGGCGCGACGCCGCGCGCGGTCGGGCCACGCTCGCGTCGCTCGGTGCCGCCGGCGCCTTCCTTGGCGGCGACGTGGCCGATCGTGCCTTCTGCGACCGGCTGGTCGCCGCGACGGTCGAGCGGTTCGGCACGCTCGACATCCTGGTCAACAACGCCGGCGTCGCGTTCCGCCAGCCGGTCGAGACGACGACCGACGAACAGTGGAACGAGACCATGGCGGTCAATGTCCACGCGGTTTTCTTCCTGTCGCGCGCGGCGCTCGGTGTCATGAAGGCGAAGGGGTCCGGCGTCGTCATCAACATCGCGTCCGATGCGGGCGTGATCGGCACGCCGAAGCTCGCCGCCTACTGCGCCTCGAAGGGGGCGATCATCCAGTTCACGCGCGCCGCGGCGCTCGACCACGCCAAGGACGGCATCCGCGTCAACGCCATCTGCCCGACCAACATCGACACGCCGATGATCGAGGGCGAGGCGCGCCAGCTCGGCGTCGACCTGGCCACCTACCGGCGCGAGAGCGCCGCCTGCGTGCCCATGGGCCGGGTCGGCACGGTGGACGAGGTCGCCGACATGGCGCTGTTCCTGGTGTCCGACCGCTCGCGCTTCGTCACGGGCGCGGCGCTCCTGCTCGACGGCGGGGTGACCGCGGGATGACGCGCGCGGACGGTGGAGGCGGCGGCATCGATCGTATACAGTTCGCTGGATCGACGTTCCAGGGGAGGACGTCATGAACTATCAAGATTTCAAGACGCTGCTCGGTTCGAAGGGGCTGCGGCGGCGCGACATCGTCAAGGCCTTCGCCAGCGTCGGCATCGGTTCGGCGGTGATGCCCCTGGCTCGCGCGGCCCGTGCCGAACCCAACCTCGAAGTCTATACGTGGTCGGGTCACGAGCTGCCTGAGTTCCACCAGGCCTTCATCGACAAGAACGGCGGCAGTCCCTCCTTCACGTTCTTCGCCGAACTCGAGGAGGCGCTCAACAAGATCATCGCGGGCTACAAGGCCGACGTCAGCCACCCGTGCGCCTCGAGTGTGGACAAGTGGGTTGACGCCGGCATCGTCAAGCCGATCGACACGGCGCGTGTCGAACAGTGGGACAACATCTTCCCGCTCATGCGCGACATCCCGACCGTCCATCGCGCCGAGGGCGGCGCCTGGATGATGCCGTGGGATTGGGGCAACTCCTCCATCCTCTACCGCTCGGACCTGGTCGACATCTAGGAGGAGAGCTACGCGCTCTATCTCGACGAGCGCTACAAGGGAAAGATGAGTTTCTACGACTCCGCTGACGGATTTGTGCAGGTCACCGGCGCGATCATCAGAGCCAATGACGTCTTCGCCATGACCAAGGAGGAGTTTGCCAAGGCAAAGGAGACGATGAAGCAGATCCAGTCGAACATCCGTTTCTACGGGAGCGATCCGACCGAGATCGAGCAGGCCCTGGCCGCCGGCGAGATCGTCATCGCCTACGCCTGGAACGGCTCGGCGACGAACCTCAAGAAGCAGGGCGTGCCCATCAAGTTCATGGATCCCAAGGAAGGGATCTGGACCTGGGTGTGCGGTCTCTGCCTGTTCAACAACGGCGCCGGCAGTGAGGATCAGCAGTACGACTTCCTCAACGCGTTCCTCGACACCGGCACGGGCAAGAACCTGATCGAGATGTACGGATACAACCACGCCAACGCCGAGTCCTTCAAGCTCGTTGCCCAGGAGAAGCTGGACGAGCTCGGCATCGGCGACCCGATCGCCTTGATGGCGAAGGCGCGGTTCAGTCGGGCCATGAGCCCGGACTTCCGCCAGCAGGTCATCAACGCGTTCGACGAGATCAAGGCGACCATGTAGGTCGCCGGTGAACGCTTTCCGCCTCGAAGGCCGCGTCGCGCTGGTCACCGGCGCCACCTCAGGCATCGGCGCCGCGTGCGCCGAGGTGCTGGCTGAGGCCGGCGCGGCCGTGGTCGTCGCCGGGCGCAGCGTCCAGCGCGGCCAGGCGGTGGTGGAGGGCATCGCGCGCGCCGGCGGCCGCGCGCGGTTCCAGCCGCTCGACGTGTCCGACGACGCTTCGTGCCGCGCCGCCGTCCAGGCGGCGACGACCGCGTTCGGCCGGCTCGACATCGTGGTCAACAGCGCCGGCATCGGCGCCGGCGGAGCGGTACTCGACACCACCGACGAGGACTGGCTCGCGGTGCTAGAGACGAACCTGACCGGCGTCTTTCGCATGTGCCGGGCCGCCGTGCCGCCGCTGCGCGCGGGCGGCGGCGCCATCGTCAACATCGGCTCCGACTGGTCGCTGTTCGCCGGCGCCGGCGCCGCGGCCTACTGCACCAGCAAGGGCGGCGTGCTGCTGCTGACCAAGGCCATGGCCCAGGACCACGCGCGTGAGGGCATCCGGGTCAACTGCGTCTGTCCGGCCGAGATCGATACGCCCATGCTGGCCACGACGGCCGACCGCCATGGTGTCGACCACGCCGAGGCGCTGGCGCGCTACGCCGAGGCGCTGCCCGTGGGCCGTGTCGGCACCCCGCGCGAGGTGGCCTACGCCGTGCTCTATCTCGCCTCCGACGAGGCCAGGTTCATCACCGGCATCGCGCTCCCCGTGGACGGCGGCTCGACCAGCCGGTAGCGCCGGTTCGTTCAACCATTCGTGCTTCGCGGCGCGCCTTCGGCGCGCACCTCAGCACGGACGGATCTTGTTTGGCGGAAAAAGACCCCGCTAGCCCTGAGGTGGCCGCGCAGCGGCCCACGAAGGGCGGCTGGGTCCGGCGATGACCCTACCCCGTGAACGCCTGGATGCCGGTCTGGGCGCGGCCGAGGATCAGGGCGTGCACGTCGTGGGTACCTTCGTAGGTGTTGACCGACTCAAGGTTCAGCACGTGGCGGATCACGTGGTACTCGTCCGAGATGCCGTTGCCGCCGTGCATGTCGCGCGCGGCGCGGGCGATCTCGATGGCTTTGCCGCAGCTGTTGCGCTTGATCAGCGAGATCATCTCGGGCGCGGCACGACCCTCGTCCTTCAGGCGGCCGACGCGCAGGCACGCCTGCAGGCCGATGGCGATGTCGGTCTGCATGTCGGCCAGCTTCTTCTGGATGAGCTGGTTGGCGGCGAGCGGCCGGCCGAACTGCTTGCGGTCCAGGGTGTACTGGCGTGCGGCGTGCCAGCAGAACTCGGCGGCGCCCAAGGCACCCCAGGCGATGCCGTAGCGCGCGTTGTTGAGGCAGCCGAACGGTCCCCTGAGCCCCTTCACCCCCGGCAGCAGGTTGTCGGTGGGCACGGCCACGTCGTGCATGACGATCTCGCCGGTGGGCGAGGCGCGCAGACTGAACTTGCCCTCGATCTTGGGCGTCTCGAGGCCCTTCATGCCGCGCTCCAACACGAAGCCGCGGATGTCGCCCTCGTCGTCCTTGGCCCACACCACCATGACGTCGGCGAAGGGCGCGTTGGAGATCCACATCTTGGCGCCGTTCAGCACGTAGCCGCCGTCGACCTTGCGCGCGCGCGTCTTCATGCCGCCGGGGTCCGAGCCGTGGTCGGGCTCGGTCAGTCCGAAGCAGCCGACCAGTTGGCCGGTCGCCAGGCCGGGCAGCCACTTCTGACGCTGCGCCTCGGTGCCGTAGGCGTGGATCGGGTGCATGACCAGGCTGGACTGCACGCTCATCATCGAGCGGTAGCCGGAATCGACCCGCTCGACCTCGCGCGCGGCCAGGCCGTAGCAGACGTAGTTGACCCCGGCGCAGCCGTAGCCGTCGATCGTCGAGCCCAGAAGCCCCATGTCGCCCATCTCCTTGAGGATCGAGCGATCGGCGCCCTCGTTGCGGAAGTCGGCCTTGACGCGCGTCATCAGCCGGCTCTGGGCGAACTCGCGCGCGGCGTCGCGGATCATCCGCTCGTCCTCGCTCAGCTGCTCGTCGAGCAGGAACGGATCGTCCCAGGCGAAGGCGGCGGGGGAGGCGGCGCTCGAAGACTTGGTCGCTGGCTGGGCCATCGCGGGCTCCTCGACGGGGCTATTCAGGATCCGGTAACCATGGAGCCGTAGTTATAGGCCGGTCCGGGACACCGCAACAGCCCGAGCGGCCGCCATGCCCGACGCCACGACGCTGCAGGACGTCATCATCGAGTACGCCCCCGAGGGCGCGTAAGTGCGCGTCTCGGCGTTCGATCCGCGGACGCTGGCGGAGGTTTCCATTGTCGGCGCCGCCGCGGCCGGGCACGCGATCCTGGAACGCATGGTGCTGCGCAGGCTCGACTGGGTGCTGGCGCGCAAGCGCGGGTGGGCCAGAGTGGGGACCGATCAGGTGGCATCAGTTTGTGATTCCGCCTGATCGGGCAAGCCGCTCTAAGACTTTGAATCGCGAGCAACTTCATCCGATCGGACGGAACCCGGACGGTTCCGCCCGATCGGATGTTGCTCTAGGTTGGGCGCCCCAAGGCGCCCGCACCGACCGTGACCGCTTCCCCTGC
>VGDP01000023.1 GCA_016869675.1 Alphaproteobacteria bacterium
ATTGCGCCGCGTCCTAGCCCTTGGACCCCCGTCGATACGGTGCAGTATGGTCGCGCCGGAACGCGCGCGGGGAGAGACGCGATGAAGTCGCATTATCAGGTGGTCGTTGTCGGCGGCGGCGTGGTGGGGGCCTCGGTGCTCTATCACCTGGCCAAGTTCGGTTGGTCCGACATCGTGCTGATCGAGCGCTCGGTGCTGACGGCGGGGTCGTCTTGGCACGCGGCGGGCGGCTTCCACGCGCTGAACGCCGATCCCAACATCGCGGCGCTGCAGGCCTACACCATCGACCTGTTGTCGGCGATCGAGAAGGAATCGGGCCAGTCGGTCGGCATGCACATGACCGGCGGCGTCACGGTCGCCTCGGCACCGGCGCGCTGGGAATGGCTGCAGGGGGCGTACCGTGTGTTCCAGACCATGGGCATCGAGGACGTGCGCCTGATCGGCCCCGACGAGATCAAGGCCGTATGTCCGATCATGGACGTCCAGGGCGTGCTGGGCGGCTTGTGGGCCGACCGCGAAGGCTACATCGACACCACCGGCGTCGTGCAGGCCTACGCCGGGGCGGCGAGGAAGCGCGGCGCCACGGTGATCGAGCACAACCGGGTGGTCGAACTCAACCCGCGCGCGGGCGGCGGCTGGTCGGTGGTCACCGAGCACGGCACGGTGACGTGCGATCACGTGGTCAACGCCGCCGGCCTGTGGGCCAAGCAGGTCGGCCGCATGGCCGGGCTGGAACTGCCGGTCTCGCCGCTCGAGCACCACTACCTGCTGACCGAGACGATCCCCGAGGTCGCGGCCATGGACAAGGAGGTGCCGCTGACCGTCGACCTGGAAGGCTTCACCTACATGCGCCAGGATCAGAAGGGGGTGCTGCTCGGCATCTACGAGATCAACCACAAGCACTGGAACATGGACGGCGCGCCGTGGAACTACGGCGTCGAACTGATCCAGGAGGACATCGACCGCATCGCCGACGAACTGGAGATGGGCTTCACCCGCTACCCGTGCCTGCGCAAGGCGGGCGTCAAGAAGTGGGTCAACGGCGCCTTCACCTTCAGCCCCGACGGTAACCCGCTGGTCGGGCCGGTGCCCGGCAAGCCCGGCTACTGGGTGGCGTGTGGCGTCATGGCCGGCTTCCTGCAGGGCGGCGGCGTGGGCAAGAGCCTGGCCGAGTGGATGATCCACGGCGAACCCGAGGCCGATGTCTGGGGCATGGACATCGCGCGCTACGGCGACTTCGCCTCGAACAAGCGCTACATCAAGGAGACGACCGGCCAGTTCTACTCGCGCCGTTTCGTCATGACCTACCCCAACGAGCAGCTGTGGGCCGGCCGGCCACTCAAGATGGCGCCGGCGCACGACGCCATGACCGAGGCGGGCTGCAAGTGGGGCGTGAGCTGGGGCCTCGAGGTGCCGCTCTACTTCGCGCCCAAGGGCTTCGAGGAGACGCCGACGCTCAAGTGGTCGAACGCGCGGCCCATCGTCGGTGCCGAATGCAAGCTGGTGCGCGAACGGGTCGGCATCCTCGATATCACCGGCTTCTCGCGCTACGAGGTCAGCGGCCCCAACGCCGAGGCCTGGCTCGACGGGCTGATGGCATCGCGCCTGCCGGGGCCGGGGCGAGCGCGGCTGGCGCCCATGCTGGGCGAGACCGGGCGGCTCAAGGGCGACCTGACCGTGCTCAACTGGGGCGACGGCACTTGGTGGATCATGGGCAGCTACTACCTGCGTCAGTGGCACATGCGCTGGTTCGACGACCATCGCCGGCCAGGCGTCGAAGTGCGCGACATCTCAGACACCATGGGCGGCTTCTCGCTGTCCGGGCCCAGGTCGCGTGATCTGCTCGCCTGCGTCACCCACCAGGACGTCAGCGACGGCGCGCTCAAGTTCATGGGCTGCACGACCATGGATATCGGGCTGATCCGCGCGCGCGTTGCGCGGCTCAGCGTGTGTGGCGAGCTCGGCTACGAGATCAACTGCCACGCGTCCGAGCACATCGGCCTACGCCGGACGCTGCTCGAGGCCGGCAAGGACCTCGGCGCCGGCGAGTACGGCTACAACGCGCTCTTGAGCCTGCGCCTGGAGAAGAGCTTCGGCATTTGGTCGCGCGAGTTCACCCAGGCCTACACGCCGCGCATGACCGGCATGGACCGCTGGATCGACTGGCAGAAGAAGGACTTCGTCGGCCGCCGGCCGGCGCTGGCCGAACGCGACGGGCCCGATCCGAAGCTCAAGCTGGTCACGCTCGCCATCGACGTGACCGGCGCGGATGCCTCGGGTTACGAGCCGGTGTGGCGCAACGGCAAGCGCGTCGGCTTCGTCACCTCGGGCGGCTGGGGCTTCACGGTCGACAAGGGTCTGGCCATGGCGCTGGTCGCGCCCGACTACGCGGCCGAGGGCACCGAGCTCACGGTCCATGTGGTCGGCGTCGAGAAGCCCGCCCGCGTCATCGCGCCCTCGCCCCACGACCCGACCGGCGCCCGCATGCGGGGGTAGACGGGTTTGGTCGCCGATGCCCTAGCCACGCTCGCCGCCCTGGTGTTGGGCTACCTGCTGGGCAGCCTCAACACTGGCGTGATCGTGGGGAGGATCCACGGCACGGACATCCGCAACCACGGCAGCCGAAGCGCCGGGCTGACCAACACGCTAAGGGTGCTGGGCAAACCCGCCGCAGCCATCGTTCTCGCGGGCGACGCGCTCAAGGGGATCGTCGCCTGTCTGGTCGGGCTGCGCCTCGGCGTGCAGGTCGGCTCGGGCGTGGCGGTGGATTCGGTAGGCCTGCTGGCGGCGGGCGCGGGCGCGATCATCGGTCACAACTGGCTTGTCTATTTCGGGTTCAAGGGCGGCAAAGGCGCGCTGACCGCCATTGTCGTCCTGTTCATGATCGATTGGGTTCTGGCACTCCTGTGCCTTGGGTTCTTCGTCACGGTCGTGGCGTCGACCCGTTACGTGTCGCTCGGCACGCTGGGCGCCGCGCTGCTCTTCGTGGCGCTCTCGTTCGTACCCGCGTTCGACAAGACGTTCTGTTTTCCCGTCTTCGCGTGCCTGATGGCGGCGACGATCGTCTTCCGGCATCGGGCAAACATCCAACGCCTGCTTGCGGGAACGGAGAACAAGCTCACGTTCTCAAGCGGCTAGAGCCGTCTAACGGGAGTTGGTGTTGGCGCACTGACGTCGCGTGCGGCCGCGCCGGTCAGCCGTCGTCGCGCAGGCCCAGCGCCAGGTCGTCGGCGTAGGCGAACAGGGCCGGGGTGCCGCCGGTGTGGATGAACACCACGGTTTCGCCCTTGCGCACGATGCCCTTGCGGACGTGGTCGATCAGGCCCGCCATCGCCTTCGAGGTGTAGACCGGATCCAGGATCAGGCCCTCGGTCCGCCCGGCCATCAGGATCGCCTCGCGCGCCGCCGGGGTGAGGATGCCGTAGCCCGGCCCGATAAAGTCGTCGGTCGAGGTCACGTCGGCCGGTGTCAGGCCGAGCGGCAGGCCCAGTCTCTCGCCGATGCCGCCGGCGATGCGCGCCATCTCGACCGGGCGGGCGACGCTGGTCCTGAGCGGGTTGATCGCCACCACGCGGGCGCCGAGGCCCAACGCGCGTACGCCATACAGCACGCCGGTCGGCGTCACGTCGAACCCGGCCAGGTAGATGTGATCCGCCGCGCGGCCCATGGCCTGAAGCTGGGCGTACAGCTCGAGCACCGCGTTGACGTAGCCGAGCGCGCCGATCGCCTGGGTCGTCACGTCGGCCCAGCCGAACACGTAGGGCTTGCGCCCCTCGGCGCGCAGGGCCTCGGCGCGCGCCGCCAGATGCGCCGGCAGCACCTCCAGGTCGGTGCCCGGGATCACGGTGACGTCGGCGTCGAGCACGCGGTCGAGCAGCAGGTTGCCCTGGATCATCGGGCCCTTGACCCCGTGGACCAGCACGAGCGCGACCTTGAGGCCGAGCTTGGCCGCCGCGGCCGAGGCCTGGCGGCACCAGTTGGACTGGGTGCCGGCGCCCAGCACCACCGTGTCGGCCCCGGCGGCCAGCGCGGCGGCGAACAGGAATTCGTGCTGGCGCACCTTGTTGCCGCCGAACGCGAGACCCGTGCAATCGTCGCGCTTGACCAGGATGTCCGGGCCGCCTAGCGCCGCCGAAAGGCGCGGGCAGGGCTCCAGCGGCGTCGGCAGGTGGGCCAGCGGCACGCGCGGCTGGCGCGCCAGCGCCTCGGCCAGCGCGGCGGGCGCCACGGTGGCGTTGGAGCGCACGGCGGCGGTGGGGGCGGTATCGGGCATCGTGGTCCTCGCCGGGTTCGTCGCAGGATCGACCACAGGGTCGCACGGTTCGGCCTGTTTGAGAACCATTCCGGCGCGCGCGCCGGACCGCTATAGATTGGATACAGGCGACAAGGGTTCCATGGCCGCGCGGCAGAGTTACGACTACATCGTCATCGGCGCCGGCTCGGCCGGCTGCGTTATTGCGAACCGGCTGACCGAGGACGTGGGCGTGCGCGTCCTGCTGCTCGAAGCCGGCGGCCAGGACCGCGGCATGTTCATCCACATGCCGGCCGCGGCCAGCCTGGCCGCGCGCGATTCCAGGATCATCTGGGATTATCTGACGGAACCCGAGCCGGGGCTGGACGACCGCCAGGTCATCGAGCAGCGCGGCCGCGTGCTGGGCGGTTCGTCGTCGATCAACGGCATGGTCGCCAACCGCGGCAACCCGCGCGATTACGACGCCTGGGCCGCCCAGGGCCTGGCCGACTGGTCGTTCGCCCACTGCCTGCCCTACTTCCGCAAGATGGAGACGTTCGACCGCGGCGCCAACGACTGGCGCGGCGGCGACGGGCCGCAGCACATCGAGACGTGCCCCGCCACCAACCCGCTCGATCAGGCGTTTCTCGCCTGCGGCCCGCAGGCCGGGCACCCGTTCACCGACGATCAGAACGGCCGGCAGCACGAAGGCTTCCACGTCGCCCAGAGCTTCACGCGCAAGGGCGTGCGCTGGAGCACCGCCAGGGGCTACCTGCGCCCGGCGCTCGCGCGCGCCAACCTCGCGCTGGAGACGGGCGCGCTGGTCCACCGCATCGTCTTCGACGGCACGCGCGCGGTGGGCGTGGAATACGCACGCCGGGGCGCCGTGACGCGGGCTGAGGCGGCACGCGAGGTCATCCTGTGTGGCGGCACGATCAACTCGCCCCAGGTCCTGCTGCTGTCCGGCGTCGGCGACGCCCAGCATTTGGCCGAGCACGACATCCAGCTCGTCGCCCATGTGCCGGCGGTCGGACGCAATATGGAGGATCACCTTGTCGTGCCGGTCCAGTACGGCACGACCAAGCCGGTCTCGGTCGCCCAGCAGTTGAACTCGAGGCTGAAGCGCTGGCGCCTCGGGCTCGAATGGCTGCTGATGCGCAAGGGCGTCGGCACCACGAACTTCTGCGAGACCGGCTGCTTCTTCCGCAGCTCCGACCGGGTCGACTACGTTGACATCCAGCACGAGTTCTACGCGCTGCGCGCGGTCGTCGGTTCCTCGGAAAGCAACTTCGCCGACGGCTTCATGTTCTCCATGGGCATCATGCGCCCGGCGGGCCGTGGCCGGGTCCGGCTGAAATCAGCTAACCCCGCCGAGCATCCGACGTTCCGCTTCAACTACCTGGAGGCCGAGAGCGACCGGCGCCAGATGATCGATGGCTTGAAGCGAACACGCGAGATGGTGCGCCAGAAGGCGTGGGATGGTCTGCGCGGGCCCGAGCTGGAGCCCGGACCCGACGTGACGACCGACGCCGACATCCTGGCCTGGATCCGCGCCAACGGCTCGACCGAGTTCCACCCGTGCTCGACGTGCCGCATGGGCACCGGCGAGGACTCGGTGAGCGACGGCGTGGGGCGTGTCCATGGCGTCGAGGGTCTGCGCGTGATCGACGCCTCGATCATGCCCAACAACGTGACCGCCAACCTCAACGCGCCGGTCATCATGATCGCCGAGAAGCTGGCGGACGCGATTCGCGGGCGATCGATGCCACCGTCCACCGCGCCGGTCGCCTGAGCCCGCGCCGATCGGCCTAACCGTTCGGAAACGGCTGCTGCGCTGGAATAGCGCCACCTTCCGCGCGTTCTCATTCAGCCGTGCCCTCCATCCCAACCAAGACCCGCGAGTACGTATTCGCCGCGCGCGCGCTGGCCCATGACGACGGCCGGTCCTGGCCGCGCCATCTGGTGTGCCTGGCCCGCACGCGGCTGGCCCACAACATCGGTCCGGCCGACTATGTCGCGTGCGGCATGTACGCGCTGCCGACGTCCGCGTTCGGCGAATTCCTCAAGAAGAAGTCGCTCGAGGCGCTTCAGGCCGCGGTGAACCTGGTCGAGGTGCGCCCCTTCGCCGACGACAAGCTCCGGTTCTGGCGGCACTGCGTGGACGCGGGCTTGCCCGTGCCGCGCCTGCACGCCGTCGTGGGTGCGGCCGAACCGGGCCTGGTCGGCGAGATCCCGGTGCTGCGGGACGCGGCGCCGCTCGCGCGGATCCTGGCCGCGCTGCCCCCCGGCACCGCCTTCGTCATCAAACCGACGGACGGCGATTGCGGCCGGGGCGTGCTGGTCCTGGCCCGCGCCGACCACGGCGATGGCATCGTCGAGCGCGGCGCGCCGCTGTCACCGGCGGACGTGGCGGAGCAGATCATCGCTGTGCCCGACCAGGTCACATGGCTGGTCCAGAAGCGGATCACGGCGCACCCCGACCTGCGGCCCATCATGGCGGGCGACGGCGTCGGTACGGTGCGTGCGGTCACGTTGCACGATGGCGCCGCGCTCTCGATCCTGCATTGCAGCCTGCGCATCACCGCCGCGGGCGCCGTGGCCGACAACTTCAACCACGGCGAGTCAAGCAATCTGCTGGGCGATATCGACCTCGAGCACGGCACGCTGGTGCGCGCGTGGTGGCGCGACCGGCGCGCGCATCGCTTCCTCGTGCGCGAACAGCCCACGCAACTGGACACCGGCGCCTCGCTGGCCGGCGTCGCGCTGCCGTGCTGGCCCGAGACGATCGCCGCGATCCTCAAGGCGGCCGAGGTAATGGGCGATCTGCCGACGCTCGGCTTCGACGTAGCGATTACACCCCGAGGCCCGGTTTTCCTCGAGGCCAACTGGCGCTGGGATCCGGGCCTGCCCCAGGTCGCGCGCCGCCAGGGCCCGCGCCCCGCCATGGAACGCTTCGCCGCCGAGCGGTGGGGTTTGCAGGCGACGTTGCAATGAAATACTTTGTATAAACACCTCGAGTTCGCCCGCCATGCATTCCCGGATCGCTCGCTGGGGCAACAGCCTCGCACTCAGGCTGCCTAAGGCGGCCGTCGAAGAACTTCACCTGCGCGAAGGCCAATCCGTCGATATCGCCCTGGACGAAGGCCGGCTGGTGATCCGCTCGACCCGGCCCCGCTACAGCCTCGCCGAGCTCGTGGGCGCCATCGATCCGGCATCGATCCCGGAAAGCTTCAACGATGGGCCCAAGGGCCGCGAGGCCCTTTGACCGACGTCCCCGACGCGGGCGATCTGGTGTGGCTGGTGTTCGACCCACAGGCCGGCCATGAACAGGCGGGTCGGCGGCCCGCGCTGGTTCTTTCGCCGCGCGCGTATCACGCTAAGACCCCTACGCGGTCGTCTGCCAGATCACGTCGAACCTCGGTCCTTATCCGTTCAAGGTCGTGCCGCCCGATGGGCTGGCGGTCTCCGACGCGGTGCTGGCCGATCGGGTCAAGTCCGTCGATCACCAGGCGCGCAAGGTCACGGTCGCCGGGCACGTGCCCGACGACGTCCTGGCCGATGTAAAGGCCAAGATCGCCGCGCTGCTGGATCTGATTGACTAAGCGACGGCCAAGCGGCGGACGACCCCACGGATCGGATTGGCTCGTCTAAGCCCGCTTCCCCTCCGCCGTGTCGTCGAGCGAGTGCTCGAGCCGGCCGAGCATCTCCTTCGGCACGATCTGACGGAAGCGGCCGACCAGAAGGTCCCAGTCGGTGAGCAGCGCGGCGGCGAAGGCCGAATGGGTCTCGCGCGCGTGCTCCGCGACCAGCGCGCGCAAGACACCTTCCCAGTGGGCCGAGGCGAGGCGCGCCGCGACCACGGAGTCACCGTTGATGCGCTCGTCCAGCACGCCCTCGTCGTCGTAGACGAAGGCCATGCCGCCGGTCATGCCGGCGGCGAAGTTGTCGCCGACGCGGCCCAGGATCACCGCCGTGCCGCCGGTCATGTACTCGCAGCCGTTGGAGCCGCAGCCCTCGATCACCGCGACCGCGCCCGAGTTGCGCACGGCGAAGCGTTCGCCCGCCTGGCCGGCGGCGAACAGCCGACCGGCCGTCGCGCCGTAGAGCACCGTGTTGCCGATGATGGCGTTGTCGCGCGCGACCAGCGGGCTGGACGCCAGCGGCCGCACCACGATGGTGCCGCCGCTCAGCCCCTTGCCCACGTAATCGTTGGCGTCGCCGAACACCTCGAGCCTGAGCCCCTGCACCGCGAAGGCACCCAGCGACTGCCCGGCCGAACCGCGCAGCCGCACCGTGATGTGACCCGGCTTCAGCCCGTCCATGCCGAAGCGGCGCGTGATCATCGAGCTGAGCCTGGTGCCGACGGCTCGGTGCGTGTTGCGCACGTTGTAGGCGAGCTGCATCTTCTCGCCGCCCTCCAACGCCGCGCGCGCGTCGCGGATCATCTGGGTGTCCAGCGTCTCGGGCACCTCGTTGCGCCCCTTGATGGTGCACACGCGGCCCTCGGGCCCGGGGTCGGCCTGGGCGAGCAGCGGGTTGAGGTCCAGGTCGTCCAGGTGGCGCGAGCCGCGGCTGACCTGCATCAGGAGGTCGGTGCGGCCGACGATCTCGTCGATCGAGCGCGCGCCGAGCGAGGCCAGGATCTCGCGCACCTCCTCGGCCAGGAACGAGAACAGGTTGACGACCCGTTCCGCCGTGCCCTCGAATTTGGCGCGCAGGCTGGGGCGCTGGGTGCACACGCCCACCGGGCAGGTGTTGGAGTGGCACTGGCGCACCAGGATGCAGCCCATGGCGACCAGGCTGGCGGTGCCCACGCCGAACTCCTCGGCGCCCAGCAGCGCGCCGATCACCACGTCGCGGCCCGTGCGGATGCCGCCGTCCACCTGCAGGCGCACGCGGTGGCGCAGGCGGTTGAGCGTGAGGACCTGGTTGACTTCGCTCAGCCCCATCTCCCACGGGCTGCCGGCGTACTTGATGCTCGACTGGGGCGAGGCGCCGGTGCCGCCCGAATGGCCGGCGATCAGGATCACGTCGGCCTTGGCCTTGGCCACGCCGGCGGCGACCGCGCCGATGCCCGCCTGGCTCACCAGCTTGACCGAGACGCGCGCCTCCGGGTTGATCTGCTTCAGGTCGTAGACGAGCTGGGCCAGGTCCTCGATCGAGTAGATGTCGTGGTGTGGCGGCGGCGAGATCAGCATCACGCCGGGCGTGGCGTGGCGCAGGCGCGCGATCTCGGCCGTCACCTTGAAGCCGGGCAGCTGGCCGCCTTCGCCCGGCTTGGCGCCCTGGGCGATCTTGATCTGCAGTTCCGACGCGGCGTTGAGGTACGCGGCGGTGACGCCGAAGCGGCCCGAGGCCACCTGCTTGATCGACGAGTTGGCGTTGTCGCCGTCGGCACGCGGCAGATAGCGTTCAGCACCCTCGCCGCCCTCGCCCGAGTTGGACCGCGCGCCGATGCGGTTCATGGCGATGGTCAGGGTCTCGTGCGCCTCGGGGCTCAGCGCGCCGAGCGACATGCCCGGCGTGACGAACCGCTTGCGGATCTCGGTGATCGATTCGACCTCGTCAATCAACACCGCCGCCGTGCGCGGCGTGAAATCCAACAGGTCGCGCAGGTCGACCGGCGGCCGGTCGCGCACGCCCTCGGTGTAGTTCTTGAACAGCGTGTACGAATCGTTGGCCACCGCCGTCTGCAGCGTATGGATCAGGTCGCCTTCCCACGCGTGGCGTTCGCCGCCGCGCCGGTAGCGATAGAGCCCGCCCACGGGCAGCGCGCGCGTCTCCTCGGCCCACGCCTCGCGGTGCAGGCGCATCAGCTTGTGCAAAATGCCGTTCAGGCCGATGCCCGAGATGCGCGAGGGCATGCCCGGGAAGAAGTCCGCCACCAGGGTGCGCGACAGACCAACCGCCTCGAAGTTGTAGCCACCGCGGTACGATGACAGCACCGAGGTGCCCATCTTGGACATGATCTTCAGCAGGCCGTCGCTGATCGCCTTCTTGTAGCGCGCCATGCACTGGGTCGGGTCCAGGCCCGGGAAGAGGCTTCGGCGGAAGCGGTCGAGCACGCTTTCCTCGGCCAGGTAGGCGTTGACCGTGGTGGCGCCCACGCCGATCAGCACGGCGAAGCCGTGGACGTCCAGGCATTCCGCCGAGCGCACGTTGAGCGAGGTGAACGTGCGCAGGTTCTGGTGCACCAGGTGGCTGTGCACCGCGCCGGCGGCCAGAATCATGGGGATGGCGAGGCGCGCCTCGCCAGCGGCCTCGTCGGTCAGGATCAGGTGAACGGCGCCGCCGCGCACGGCGTCCTCGGCTTCCTGGCGCACGCGGCGGATGGCGCGGCGCAGGCTTTCCGGGTCGTCGGCGGCGGGGAAGGTCGTGTCCACCACCGTCGCGTCGGCGCCCATGTAGCGGCGCATGGCGGCGAACTCGCCGTTGGTCAGCACCGGCGACTGCAGTTGCAGGATGCGCGTCTGGCTTGAATCCTGGTCGAGCACGTTGCCCAGGTTGCCGAGCCGGGTGTCCAGCGTCATGACCCGGCTTTCGCGCAAGCTGTCGATCGGCGGGTTGGTGACCTGGCTGAAGCCCTGGCGGAAATAGTGGTGCAGGCCACGGTACTGCTCGGAGACCGAAAGCACCGCCATGGGCGTGTCGTCGCCCATGGACCCGACCGCCTCCTTGGCCTCCTCGACCATGGGGTGGAGGATCAGCTCCAGGTCCTCGATCGTCATGCCCACCGCGCGCTGACGCGCCCGCAGGTCCTCGCGCGTCATGGTCGCGCGCGGTGCGTCGCCCGCCTGGATCAGGCTGTCCAGGTGCGTGATGTTGCCGACCCACTGGCGATAGGGCTGTTCGGCCGCAAGCCGGTCCTTGAGTTCGCGGTCGTGCAGCAGGCGGCCCTCGGCCAGGTCCACGGCGATCATCTGGCCCGGGCCAAGCCGGCCCTTCTCGACCAGACTGCGCTCGTCCAGTGGCACCATGCCCGCCTCGGAGCCCGCGAACACCAGCCCGTCGCCGGTGATGGCGTAGCGCATGGGCCGCAGTCCGTTGCGGTCCATGCCGCCCAGCACCCAGCGCCCGTCGGTGGCGGCAATGGCGGCGGGTCCGTCCCACGGCTCCATGACGCAGTTGCAGTAACTGTAGAGCGCCTTGAGCTCGTCGGACATGGACGCCTGCTTCGACCATGCCTCGGGGATCATCATGGTCTTGACCAGCGGCGCCGTGCGCCCGGCGCGCACCATCAGCTCGAACGCCGCGTCCAAAGCCGCCGAATCCGAGGCACCCGACGGCACCACGGGCTTGATGTCCTCGATGTTCGCGCCGAAGCGCTCCGAGGAAATGCGTGCCTCGTGGCTCTTCATCCAGTTGACGTTGCCGCGCACCGTGTTGATCTCGCCGTTGTGGGCGAGCATGCGGAACGGCTGCGCCAGCCACCAAGTGGGGAAGGTGTTGGTCGAGTAGCGCTGGTGGAAGATGGCGAACGCCGAGACAAAGCGCTCGTCCAGGAGGTCCGGGTAGAACGCGGTGAGCTGCTCGGCCAGGAACAGGCCCTTGTAGATGATCGACCGGCACGACAGCGAACAGATGTAGAAGCCGGTGATCTGCGCCGCGACCACCGCCTTCTCGATGCGCCGGCGGATGACATAGAGGTCGCGCTCGAAGTCGTCGTGCGCGACGCCCTTGTGGTTGGCGACCATGACCTGCTCGATCTCGGGCCGCGTCGCGTTGGCCTTCTCGCCGATGACCGAGGCGTCGATCGGCACTTGACGCCAGCCGTAGACTGCGTAGCCGAAACGCAGGATCTCCGCCTCGACGATGGACCGGCACGTCTCGGCGGCGTTCAAGTCGGTCTTGGGCAGGAACACCATGCCGACCGCCAGCGACCCTTCGGGCGCGCGGCCGCTGCGTCGGATGTGGTTGGCGAAGAAATCCTGTGGGATCTCCAGGTGAACGCCGGCGCCGTCGCCGGTCTTGCCGTCGGCGTCCACTGCGCCGCGGTGCCACACGGCCCTCAGCGCGTCGATGGCGGCGACCACCACCTCGCGCCGCGGCTTGCCGTCGATGGCGGCGATGAAGCCGACGCCGCACGCGTCGCGCTCGTGCGTTGGGTCATAGAGGCCGTGCCGGGCCAGATGCCGGGCGTTGGTCCGCCAGGCCTGGACGAAACGTTGGGCGCCGGTGCGATCCATCGCCGATCTCCTATTCCGCCGCGTACAACGCCTCGGCCCCGGCGTCGCGGGCGTCCAGGTAGCCGTCGATCGCCTTGGCCGCGTCGCGCCCGTCGCGGATCGCCCACACCACCAGGGACGCGCCGCGCACGATATCGCCCGCGGCGAACACGCCGGGCACACTGGTCATCAGGGTCTTATGGTTGGCGCGCACGGTGCCCCAGCGCGTGACCTCGAGCTCGGGTGTGGCCGCCATGGCCCGCACGTCCTCGGGGTCGAAGCCCAGCGCCTTGATCACCAGGTCCGCCTTCAGGGTCGCCGGTGCTTCGCCGGACGCCACCACGGTCTGCCGTCCGGTCGCATCCGGCGCGCCGAGCCGCATGGTCGCGACTCGCACGCCTTCGACCTCACGGTCGCCGATGAACGCCACCGGATTGGCCAGGAAGCGGAAGCTGACGCCTTCCTCCTCGGCGTAACCCACCTCGCGCGCCGAACCCGGCATGTTGGCGCGGTCGCGTCGGTAGAGGCAGGTGACGGACGCGGCACCCTGGCGCACGGCTGTGCGCACGCAATCCATGGCGGTGTCGCCGCCGCCGATCACGACCACGTGGCGGCCGCGCGCGTCCAGGCGGCCGTCGTCGAACGCCGGCACCGCGTCGCCCAGGCCCTTGCGGTTGCTGGCGATAAGATAGTCGAGCGCTGGTACGATGTTGCTGAGCCCCACGCCGGGGGCCTGTATGTCGCGCGCTTGGTAGACGCCGCACGCCAGCAGCACCGCGTCGTGGCGCTGGCGCGCCTCTGCCAGCGTCAAGTAGCGGCCGAGCGCCGTCTTGACATGGAACCGGATGCCGGCGCGCGCGAGCAGATCGATACGCCGCTGCACGATGTGCTTCTCCAACTTAAAGCCGGGAATGCCGTAGATCAGCAGGCCGCCGATGCGGTCGTGCCGGTCGTAGACGTCGACCGCGTAGCCGCGCCGCCGCAGCCATTCGGCCGCGGCGAGCCCGGCCGGACCGCCGCCGACGATGCCGACCGAGCGGCCGTTCTCGCGCCTGGGCGTGGGCGGCGCGACCCAGCCGTTGGCGAACGCCTGCTCGGTGACGTAGCGCTCGACCGCGCCGATGGTCACCGAGGCGAAGCCGCGCTCGATCACGCAGTTGCCTTCGCACAGGCGGTCCTGCGGGCAGATGCGCCCGCACACCTCGGGGAACGTGTTGGTCGAGGCCGCGACCTCGTAGGCCTCCTCCAGCCGCCCCTCGGCGGTCAGCTTCAGCCAGTCGGGGATGTTGTTGTGCAGCGGGCAGTGGATCTGACAGAACGGCACGCCGCACTGCGAGCAGCGCGCCGCCTGCTCGGCCGCGCGTTCTCGCGCGAAATCCCGGAAGATCTCGTCGAAGTCGGTACGCCGCTCGTCGGCGGCGCGCTTGTCCGGCGTCGCCTTAGCCAGGTCGACGAAACGCAGCAGTTCGTTGGGCACGCGCCCCTCCTGGGTATGGGTCGATCCTACGGCGCGCGACTGCCCCGTTCCAGTGATTCTTGCGCGATAGGGAAATCAGTATGACCCAATTTAGATGATCCATGGCTCAGCGACCCGTCTCCGTGGCGCAAGGGTCACCAGCATGGGCGATAATAGGTCCGATTCGGTACTAACATTCTGTGACATCGACCGCGCGAGCTAGGATTCCCTCTCCCGTCCCGTTCCTCTAGGGTGGCGCCGCCTACCCACGACGGATCGTCCCTTGAGCCTGCTCCACATCCTCGTCCTGGCCGTAGTCCAGGGCATCACCGAGTTCCTGCCGATCAGCTCGTCCGGGCACCTGGTGTTGCTGCCGGCGCTCACCGGCTGGCCCGATCAGGGGCTGATGGTCGACGTCGCGGCCCACTTCGGGTCGCTCTTGGCGACCCTGGTCTACTTCTGGCGCGACATCGCGCGGCTGGTGGTGGGCTTCGTGCGCCTGGTCGCGGTGGACCGGGGCGATCGCGACGGGCGGCTCGCGCTCTACATCGGGATCGCGACCGTGCCCGCCGTCGCGTTCGGCCTGGTGATCAAGGAGATCGCGCCCGGCGGCATCCGCAGCGTCGAGCTCATCGCCTGGAACGCCATCGGCTTCGGCATCCTGCTCTACCTCGCCGATCGGTTCGGCGCGACGCTGCGCGCCATGAGGGATCTCGGGCTAGGCGGCGCGTTCTTCATCGGCTGCGCCCAGGCGCTCGCCCTGATCCCGGGCACCAGCCGGTCCGGCATCACTATGACGGCGGCCCGGTTCCTGGGCCTCGGCCGGTTCGAGGCGGCGCGCTTCTCGTTCCTGCTGTCGGTGCCGGCGGTGGCTGGCGCGAGCCTGCTGGAAGGCCTCGAGCTGATGGAGTTCGACGACATGGCCCTGGCGGGAGACGCCGCGCTCAGCGCCGCGCTCACGTTCGTGGCCGCCCTCGCGGCGATCGCTTGGCTGATGCGCTGGCTCCGGTCCTCGAGCTTCACGCCGTTCGTGATCTACCGGCTGATCCTGGGCACCGGTCTGCTCGTTTGGGTCTACGCCGGCTGATCAGGCCGCTTCGGGCACCGGCTTGCGGTAGCGCGCCAGATACTCCGGCACCACGGCCTCGACCGCGGCGGGGCGGATGCCGAGCGTGGCGAAACCCTCGGCCCCTTGGGCGACCACATTGTCCGTGCGCAGCATGAGCACCTGGTCTCGCGTGAGCGGCGGCACCGGCAGCAGCTCGAGCACGCTGGCCTGCAGCATGGCGAGCGGCCCAGGCACCGGAACCAGGCAGCGGCGCCGCCTGATCACGCGCAGGATGTAGGCCAGCAGTTCGCGGAACGTGTAGGTGCGCGGTCCGCCAAGCTCGAACGTCCGCCCCGCGGTCGCCGGGTCGGCGAGGCAGCGGCGGATGGCCTCGGCCACGTCCTCGACGAACACCGGCTGGAACCGGGTCGTTCCGGCGATCACGGGCAGCGCCGGGCTGACGCGGGCCATGGCAGCGAAGCGGTTGAAGAACTGGTCCTCGGCGCCGAACACGATGCTGGGACGCACGATGGTGGCGCCGGGGAACGCCGCGCGCGCGGCCTGTTCGCCGGCTGCCTTGGTGCGCCCGTAGGCCGCCGGTGATTCAGCATCCGCGCCGATGGCCGAGACGTGGACCAGCCGCGCCACGCGCGCCTTGGCCGCCGCGCGCGCGATGTTCGCGGCACCCTCCACATGGATCGCCGGGAACGTCCGCCAGGGGGTCTCGTGCAGGATCGCCACCAGGTTGACGACCGCGTCGGCCCCGGCCACCGCCTGGGCGACACTGGCCGCGTCGCGCACGTCGGCCTGCGCCAGCGCGATCTGGCCCACGTCGCCCATGGGCTTCAGGAACAGGGCGCCCTCGGGATCGCGCCCCGCGACGCGCACGCGCCAGCCTTCGGCGGCCAGCTTGCGCACCAGATGGCGGCCGATGAACCCCGAGCCGCCGAACATCGTCACCAGTCGTCGCGCCATGATCCCTCACCCAGGTTGGCCGCATCATAGTCGTGCAACCACCCGAGGCAAGGGAACGGCATCAGGCACCGGGCGACGCGGTCTCCGCCAGGGCCCGCCGGGCCGCCGCCCCCGATGCCTCGCCGCCCGCCACGTGCACGGTCGTCGTCGCGAACGCGACGCCGGCGGTGTCAAAGGCCTTCTTGATCAGGGCGTACGCCTTGCGCCGGATGACGAACTGCTCGCCAGGCTTGGTCATCATCTTCATGCGAATGGTCACCGCCTGATTGCCGAACGTCTCGACGCCCTGCATCTTCAGGGTCTCCAGGATGTGCGCCGCGCATTCTTCATCCGCCAACAGGTCCTTGCCGACCTGCTTGACGATCTTCTCGATCTTGTCGAGGTCGGTATCGAGCGCGAGGGCGAGCGTGAGCTTGTCGATGACCCAGTCGCGGCTCATGTTCTGGATCGCGCCCAGCTCGCCGAACGGCACGGTGAACAGCGGCCCGCGATGATGGCGCAGCTTGACCGAGCGCAGCGAGAAGCTCTCGACCGTGCCCTTGTAGGCGCCGCTCTGCACGTACTCGCCCACGCGGAACGCATCGTCCAGCAGGAAGAACATGCCGCTGATGATGTCCTTGACCAGCGTCTGGGCGCCGAAACCGATGGCGACGCCGACCACGCCGGCGCCGGCGACCAGCGGCCCGATCTCGATGCCCACCGACGACAGCACCATCAGAACCGCCATGACCATGAGCACGACGAACACCAGATTGCGCAGGATCGGCAGCAGGGTGCGCAGGCGGTCCTGCCGCCGCGCGTCCTCGTCGTTGGCGCGGCTCGACGCCGCCACCGTCGCGAGCCGACGATCGATCAGGGCGCGTGCCACGTGCCATACCAAATCGGTCAGCAGCACGACGACGGTGGCCGAGATCAAACCGCGCGCGACGCGCGTCACCAGGGTGTCCTCGGCCGTCAGGGCGCCGAAATCCACCCGCCACGCCGCGGCCAGGATGAACGCAGCGCCGATGATCACGGCGGCACGCAGACCGCGCTCCAGGACCACCGCCGCGAGACCCGGCGTCTGGGCCACAGCGTCGTCGGCGCCGGCCGGACGGAGGATATGGCCGACCGCGCGGCGCACCACGCCCATGGCCGCCGGCAGTCCGGCCGCGACCACCACGGTCCAGAACAGCGCCATGGCGTTGGCGACCCACAGGAGCCAGAGCAAGACCGGGTAGGCGCCCGGCAGCCAGCCCGGCAGCGACCGGTGCGCGTCGGTGTGGTCGCGTGGGCGGCGGACCGCCACGTTCAGCCCGATCGCCAACAGCACCAGGCCGGCCAGATAGGCCAGCACATGACGGGCTTCCGCGGGGACACCGAGCGTCCCGAGCTGCACCAGGGTCACCCAGGCGAACGACAGCCAGCCGACGGCGACACCGATGTTGCGGTACCAGAACGAGGCGGCCGCCGTCCTCATGGGCACGACACGGAACCGCTCGGCGCCCGAGGCCAAGAGGAACCAGCCGGCGACCAGGGCAAGCCGTGTCGCCAGGAACGCCGTCAGATACCCGGCGACGATCTCGCGCAGCAGCGGCGGCCAATCGAAGGCCAGGAACGCGCCGCCGCTGCCAATCGCGAAGGCCACGGCCATGCCCGTGCCGTAGGCGAGACAACTCGCCATGGCTTTGCAGGCGTTCGGCCACCGACGCGAACTTGAGGTCGAGCAGCCAGCGGCGAGGCCGCGCCATGCAGCGGTGGAAGATATGCTCGGCGATGAAGCCCAGCGCGACAAAGGCCACGACCAGCAACGCCAGCCTGACCAGGCCGCGTTCCTGGAACTGCAGCTCCGGGATGATCGCGGCGCGCTCCAACTCGGCGGGCAGGGCGAAAATCGCCGTCGCCATGCGCGTCAGGTGCGCGCGCGCCGCTTCGATGTAGGTCGACAGCGCCTTGGTTGCGCTCGGCGCCTCGGCGGGGGCTGGCGTGGTGACAGCGTTGCGCGCCAGCCAGTCCTGCACCACGGGGTTGGCCAGAAGCTCCAGCACCTGGCGCACTTCGGGAGGCGGGTCGGGGTCCGCCGTCCAGCCGGTTGACACGCGCCGGTCGCTGGCCTAGTGACTGCGGTTCCGCGGCGCCCAGGTGGCGGAACTGGCAGACGCGCTAGGTTCAGGTCCTAGTGATCGAAAGGTCGTGGAGGTTCGAGTCCTCTCCTGGGCACCACGTTGTCGCAGCGGTCGGGGCGCATCGCCGCCATGCAGATCTATCTTCATATCGGCGATCTCCCCGACGGCTTGCACCTGGGCGATACGGTCGCGATCGATACCGAGACCATGGGTCTCAACCCAATCCGCGACCGGCTGTGCCTGGTGCAGCTCTCGGCCGGCGACGGCCATTGCCACTTGGTACAGATCGCACCGGACCAAGACCAGGCGCCCAACCTGGCGGCGATCCTGACCGATGCGCGGGTGCTCAAGATCCTGCACTTCGCCCGGTTCGACCTGGCCGCGGTGCGCCGCTACCTGGGCGTCCTGATCGAGCCGGTCTACTGCACCAAGATCGCGTCCAAGCTGGCGCGTACCTACACCGATCGCCATGGGCTCAAGGACCTGTGCAAGGACCTGCTGAACACCGACATCTCCAAGCAGCAGCAGACGTCCGACTGGGGCAGCCCCGAGCTCAAGCCCGAACAGCTCGCGTACGCCGCGCAGGACGTGCTTTACCTGCACGCGTTGCGCGAGCGGCTCGACGACATGCTGATGCGCGAGGGCCGGCGCGACGTCGCCGACGCATGCTTCCGCTTCCTGCCGCAGCGTGCCGAACTCGACCTGCTGGGCTTCGCCGAACCGGACATCTTCGCTCATTAGGCAACCTCCGACTCGAATCGGGCGCGGCTTGCCCGATCACGCGGGGCCATAACGCAAGCCCACGCAATCGGTCCCCGATCTCGAGCCGCGTGTTGCGGCCGTCCCGAACGCGGCCGCATAATTCCGCCACCGTCGGCGGCCATCCTGGCGCGCCGGATGCGGAGGCCCGGCCATCGAACCCGCGACGTCCCACGGCGACGACCATGCGCACGTGACCTGGCAGCCGCGCCGCTGGTCCGTCGCGTCGTTGCGGCGTCAGGCCGCGAGCCACACCCGGCTGGTCGGACTGCTCAAGATCAGCCTGCCACTGGCCGCGGTCGCCATCGTCGTGGTGCTGATAATGTGGCCCTACGTGACCGACCGGGTCGCCTCGGGCTTCCGGCTGACCTTCGCCGACGTGGACGAGACCGCCGACGGCACCGTCACCATGATCAACGCCCGCTACCTGGGCACCGACCAGCGCGGGCAGCCCTTCACCATCACGGCCGATGCTGCGGCCCAGAACCCGGCGGAGCCCGACCGCATCACCCTGACCCGCCTCGCTGGTGACATCGCGCTCAGCGACGGTCCGTGGATCATCCTGTCGTCGGACCAGGGCGTCTACAGCCAGGAGGCCCGCGTGCTGGAGCTGAGCGGCGCGGTCAGCCTCTACGCCGACAGCGGCTACGAGCTGCGCACGGAGCGCGCCCGGCTCGACCTGGCCGCCGAGGTCGCGGACGGCGACGCTCCCGTCGAAGGCCAGGGGCCGCTCGGCCACCTGCAGGCCAGCGGCTTCAGGGTCACCGAGGGTGGCCAGCGCCTGCTGTTCCTCGGACCCGTCCGCCTTACGCTCTATCCCGCCGCCGAGGGTTGAACCATGGAAAGGGCCGCGCTGATGGGCGCTAAGATCTTGATTCTGGCCATCTTGCTTTTTGCTGGGCAGTTTGGCCCGGTTCTTGCACAATCGGAGCTCGGATCGAGCCATGACACGTCGCTGCCGATCGAGATCGCGGCCGACAGCATGGAAGTGGAGCAGGAGCGTCAGGTGGCGACGTTTAGGGGATCGGTCGACGCGCAACAGGGCGATCTTCGCCTGCGCGCCGACGTGCTGATCGTCCACTACCAGGACAAGGCGGACGGCGGGGGCAAGACCATTTCGTTGATCGAGGCCGACGGCAACGTCTTCGTCTCCTCGCCCGAGGAGACCGCCCAGGGCACCCACGGCGTCTACGACGTGACGGCGCGCACCATCGCGCTCGACGGCCCCGTGACGCTGACGCGAGGCGACAACGTGATCCAGGGCGACCGGCTCGAACTGGAACTGGAGACAGGGGTCAGCCGCGTGATTGGTGGTGGACAGGGCCGGGTCAAGGGCGTGTTCGTCCCCGAACAGGGCGGCCAGCCGTGATCGCGGCGCCGGCCGATACGCGCGAAGCCGCGCCGCGCCTGGTCGCCGAGGCGGGTGGGCTGGAGGCGCGCAACCTCGGCAAGTCGTTCCGCCGCCGCCCGGTGGTGCGCAATGTCAGCCTCGGCGTGCGCCGGGGCGAGGCCGTGGGGCTTCTCGGGCCCAACGGCGCCGGCAAGACCACGTGCTTCTACCTGATCACGGGTCTGATGGCGCCGGGCGCCGGCTCGATCATCCTCGATGGTCAGGACATCACGGCGCTGCCCATGTACCAGCGCGCGCGGCTGGGCATCGGCTACTTGCCGCAGGAGGCGTCGATCTTCCGCGGGCTGTCGGTCGAAAACAACATCCGCGCGGTGCTCGAGATCGCCGAGAAGGACCGCGAGCGGCGCGAGCATCTGCTCGATGGCCTGCTGGCCGAATTCTCGCTGACGCACCTGCGGCGCGTGCCCGCGCTCGCCCTTTCGGGCGGCGAGCGACGCCGGGTCGAGATCGCGCGCGCGCTGGCCTCGCAACCCTCGTTCATGCTGCTCGACGAGCCGCTGGCCGGCATCGACCCGATCGCGGTCGCCGAGATCCGCAGCCTGATCGGCCACCTCAAGGACCGCGGCATCGGGGTCTTGGTTACCGACCACAACGTGCGTGAAACACTCGATCTGATCGATCGAGCGTACATCATCCACGACGGCCGCGTGCTGAAGGAAGGCCGGCCCGAGGAGATCGTCGCCGACGAAGGTGTCCGAAGGGTTTACCTGGGCGAAAGGTTCCGCCTCTAGGCTCCGCGATCATGGCCGTTTCAACCAGGCTCGACCTGCGCCAGAGCCAGACTCTGGTCATGACGCCGCAGTTGCAGCAGGCGATCAAGCTGCTGCAGCTGTCGAACGTCGAGCTGGGCGAATGCGTTGATCAGGAACTCGAGCGCAACCCGCTGCTGGAGCGGTCCGAGGGCGAGGAGACCCCGGTGCCCGGGCCGGCCGCCACCGAGGCGCGCGTCAATGGCGAGGATCGCCTTCTCGATCCCGTCGCCGGACCCGCGGGTGACGAGGCACCACTCGACGTCAACCCGACCGACCAGTACGGCGACGACGCGGCCGAACCCGGGTACGGTGGCCCGGGCGGCGCGTCGATGACGTCGCGGGGCAGCAGCGGCGGCCAGGGCTTCGACGACGAGGACGGCAGCCTGGAGCGCACGTTGGCGTGCCCCACCACCCTGCGCGAACACCTGCGCGCGCAGATCCAGGTCGACCTGACCGATCCGCGCGAAGCGATCATCGGCGGCTACCTGGTCGAGCAGTTGGACGAGGCCGGCTACCTGCGCATCGACCGCGACGCCCTGGCCGACACGCTGGGCTGTGCGCGGGCGCTGGTCGACCGGATCATCGTCAAGCTGCAGCGGATGGATCCGCCCGGCGTGTTTGCGGCCGACCTCAAGGAATGCCTGGCGCTGCAACTGGCCGATTGCAACCGGCTGGACCCCGCCATGGCGGCGTTGCTCGAGAACCTCGATCTGGTGGCGCGGCGCGACAACGCCGCGCTCATGCGCCGGTGCGGCGTCGAAGCGCAGGACCTGGCGGACATGCTGGCCGAGCTGCGCACGCTCAACCCCAAGCCCGGCATTATCTTCGACACCGAGCTGCCGCCCCCAGTGGTGCCCGACGTGCTGGTGCGTCAGGCCGCGGACGGCGGCTGGCACGTCGAGCTGAACAGCGAGACCCTGCCGCGCCTTTTGGTCAACAAGCGCTACTACACACGCGTCAGCGGCTCGGTGCGCAACCGAGGCGAGAAGGACTACCTGGCCGAGCGCTTCTCGTCGGCCAACTGGCTGGTCAAGTCGCTCGACCAGCGGGCGCGCACGATCCTGCGCGTCGCGCGCGAGATCGTGCGCCAGCAGGACTCGTTTCTGGTCTACGGCATCCAGCACCTGCAGCCGCTGGTGCTGCGCGACATCGCCGAGGCGGTCGAGATGCACGAGAGCACGATCAGCCGCGTCACCAACAACAAGTACATGGCGACGCCGTGCGGCGTGTTCGAGTTCAAATACTTCTTCACCTCGGGCCTGTCCTCGACCGTGGGCGGCGACATGATCTCGGCCGAGGCGGTGCGCCACCGCATCAGCACTCTGATCGACGAGGAGCCGGCCGAGGACGTGCTGTCGGACGACCGGCTGGTCGAGATCCTGCGCGGCGAGGGCATCGACATCGCCCGCCGGACCGTGGCTAAGTATAGGGAAGCGTTGCGGATTCCGTCATCCGTGCAGCGCCGGCGCGACAAGAAGCTGTTCGCGACCGCCTAGGCGGACAGTGCTTGCTCCGTGGGGGCGCTGGTATTATAGGAACGGCGTCGAAGCGACCCCCAGACCGGTGGGTCCCGCGCTGGGCGCGGCGGGCGCGACGTCGACCGACACAGCTACATCGGACCCATGAACGTCGCGATCACCGGAAAGCACATCGATGTGGGCGACGCGTTGCGCAAGCACGTGACCGACCGGCTCGATGAAGGGGTGCGCAAGTACTTCGCCGATCCCATCGAGGCGCACGTGACGTTCAGCCACGAAGGATTGCTCTACCGCGCGCATGTCTCGCTTCATGTAGGCCGCGGTTTGATGATGGAAGCGTCCGCTGATGCCGCCGGCATCTACGAAAGCTTCAACGCCGCCGCCGAGCACGTGGAGAAGCAGGCGCGCCGGCGCAAGCGCAAGGTTCGCAACAAGCACGTTTGAGGGCGCGGCGCGCCGTCCGGCGCGCGCCAGCCCCCGCGGGGTAGTGACCATGGATATTCAAGACATCCTCTCTCCGGACGCCCTCGAGCCACGCCTGGTCGCTACCAGCAAGAAGCACGCGATCGAACAGATCGCGCGGCTGGCGGCGAAGGCGAGCGGGCTCGACGCGCGGCTCGTGTTCGAGGTCTTGCTGGAACGCGAACGCCTGGGCAGCACGGGGGTCGCACACGGCATCGCGATCCCGCACGGCAGGTTCGCCGGCCTGGCGCGCATCCACGGTGCCTTCGCGCGGCTCGAGTCACCGGTTGAGTTCGATGCCGCCGACGGCGCGCCCGTGGACCTGCTGTTCGTGCTGATGGCACCCGAGACCGCCGGCGCGGACCACCTGAAGGCGCTCGGGCGCGTTTCCCGCATGCTGCGCGACGCAGCCTTCTGCGACAAGCTACGCGCCGCCTCGACGGGCAAGGCGCTCTACGAACTCCTTGTCCGGGACGGCGCGTCCAAGGCGGCGTGACGGCGCCGCCGTGGCGGCAGCCCCGTCGGCGACACCGGCCGCCCGAACCGTTTATGCGACCTGCGTCACCATCGGCCGCGTCGGCGTGCTGATCCGTGGTCGGTCCGGCAGCGGCAAGTCCGACCTGGCCCTACGTCTTCTCGATGGCGGCGCGCGCCTGGTCGCCGACGATCGTGTGTGCCTCGAACGAGTCGGCGACCGCCTGGTCGCACGCGCGCCGCGCGAACTGGCAGGGCTGATCGAGGTGCGCGGCCTCGGCATCGTGCGTCTGGCGCATCGCCAGTCGGTGGCTGTCGGTCTGGTGGTCGAATTGGACGTCGCGCCGGACCGCCTGCCGCGGCGGCGTTCCTGCGTCATCACCGGCGTGCGCCTGCCGTGGCTGGCGCTTGACGCCCGGCACGCGTCGGCGACCGCGAAGCTTCGGCTTGCGTTGCGGCGACCCAGCCTGGAAGGTTAGGCCGCGATGAACGCCACACCCGACAGCGCGCGCGTCCCGCGCGGCCAAGCCCCGGCCGACAAGTCGCGCGTGCCGCTGGTCATCGTCACCGGCATGTCCGGCGCCGGCCGAGGCGCGGCCATGCGCGTGCTCGAGGATCTGGGCTACGAGGCGGTCGACAACCTGCCGCTCAGCCTGTTCGGTTCGATCGTGCCGTCCGAGGGGTTGGCGGGCCGCGGCCTGGCGTTGGACGTTGACGTGCGCACGCGCGATTTCTCGGAGCAGCGTTTCAACGAGATGGTCGACGCGCTGTTCGCCCTGCAGGGTGTGGACGGTCGCATGCTGTTCATCGACTGCGACGACGAGGCGCTGCGCCGCCGCTTCACCGAGACGCGCCGCCGCCACCCGTTGGCCAAGGACCGCGCGGTGCTCGACGGCATCCAGCTCGAACGGCGGCTGTTGGGCGACCTTCGCGGGCGCGCCGACGTGCTCATCGACACCACCGCGCTCTCGGTCGCGGAACTGCGGAGCATCGTCACCGGCCACTTCGCGCTCGATCCGGCCGGGCTGGCGGTGACGGTCATGTCGTTCGCCTTCCCGCGCGGCCTGCCGCGCGAGGCCGATCTGGTGATCGACGTGCGTTTCCTGGCCAACCCGCACTACGTGGATGCGCTGCGGCGGCTGACCGGCCTGGACGCGGCGGTCGGCGCGTACATCGCCGCCGATGCGGCCTACGCGCCGTTCATCGGCGGTCTGGAATCCTGGCTCGTGCCGCTGCTGCCGCGCTACAAGCAGGAGGGCAAGAGCTACCTGACCATCGCGGTGGGCTGCACGGGCGGACGGCACCGCTCGGTCTACGTGGCCGAACGGATCGCCGCGGCGCTGGTCGCCCAGGGCCACGCCGTGCACCTGACCCACCGCGACCTGCCGGCGCCCAAAGACGCCCACGAAGCCCTCGAGCTCACCAGGAAGGATACCGTCGCCTCATGATCGGACTGGTTCTCGTCACCCACGGCCGGCTCGCCGAGGAGTTCATCGCCGCCACCGAACACGTGGTCGGCGCCCAGCCGGCGGTGCGCGCCGTGTGCATCGGCCCCGACGACGACATGGAGCGCCGGCGCAAGGACATCCTCGACGCCGTCGCCGTGGTCGACGCAGGCCAGGGGGTGATCGTGCTGACCGACATGTTCGGCGGCACGCCGTCGAACCTGGCGATCTCGGTCATGGAGCCTGGCCGCGTCGAGGTGATCGCCGGCACCAACCTGCCCATGCTGATCAAGCTCGCCTCGGTGCGCCGCGAGGGCAGCCTGCGCGACGCCGTGGCCTGCGCTCGGGAATCGGGGCGCAAGTACATTTACGTGGCGAGCGATCTGCTGGGCGCCGTCGAGACATGAACGCCGGCGGCTCGCGCGCGCCGGGCGCGCGTCGGACCGTGACCATCGTCAACGCGCGCGGCTTGCACGCGCGCTCCGCGGCGCGCTTCGTCGAGCTGGCACGCCAGTTCACCGCCGAGATCACCGTGACGCGCGACGACGTCACCGTCTCGGGCCTGTCGATCATGGGCCTGATGATGTTCGCGGCCGGGCCGGGCAGCGTGCTCGCGATCGCGGCCGAGGGCCCGGACGCGGCCGCCGCGGTCGAGGCCCTGGCCACCCTGGTGGAGGCGAAGTTCCGTGAGTCCTAGGACCGCAGCCAAACCGCGCCGCAGGGCGAAGCCGGGCCTTGCGCTCGTGGGCCACGGCGTGTCCCAGGGCATCGCCATCGGCCCCGCCCACGTGGTCGAAAGCGGCCGCGTCGACGTGCCGAAGTACACGCTGGAGCCCGGTGCCGTCGGGGCCGAGCACGCGCGCTTCGCCGAGGCGGTGGCCAAGAGCCAGACCCAGATCAAGAAGTTGCGCGCCAAGTCCAAGGACCTGCCCGCCTCGGCGGCCGAGGAGCTGGGCTACCTTCTGGACGCCCACGAGCTGATGCTGACCGGCTCGCGCCTCGTGTGCGGCGTCGAGAAGCGCGTCGCCGAGCAGAGCATCAACGCCGAGGCGGCGGTCAGCGATGAGCTGCATGTCATCACCCAGGCGTTCGCGGCCATGAACGACACCTATCTGGCGGGCCGCGTGCAGGACGTGCGCGACGTCGGTGCCAGGCTGCTGCGCAACCTGACCAAGACCAAGCCGTACCGGGCGTTCTCGCAACTGCCGGCCGGCACCATCATCATCGCCGAGGAGCTGACGCCCGCCGACACGGTGCTGATGGACCCGCGCCTGATCGCCGGCTTCGTCACGGCGTTGGGCGGCGCCGAGGACCACACCGCCATCATGGCGCGCTCTCTGGGCCTGCCGGCGGTCACCGGCGTGCCCGGCCTGACCGGCCGTGTGCAATCGGGCGTCACGGTGATCGTCGACGGCGGCACGGGGCGTGTCGTCATCAACCCGACCCAGCGTCGGCTCGCCGCGTATCGGGCGAAGCAAGCCGAACTGACCAAGCTGGCGCGCCGGCGGGCGCGGCTGCGCCACGTGCCGGCGGTGACGCGCGACGGCGTGCGCATCACGCTGCAGTCGAACCTGGAAATGCCGGCCGAGATCGAGTCTGCCCAGCAGGGCGGCGCCGAGGGCATCGGGCTGCTGCGCACCGAGTTCCAGTTCATGAACCGCCCCGACCTGCCGACCGAGGACGAGCAGTACCGCCAGCTCTTCACCATCGTCGCGGGCATGAACGGCCGGCCGGTGACGATCCGCACCATCGACGTCGGCAACGACAAGATCGCGTCGCTGCCGGGCGCCGAGCTGCCGCCCAGCTCGAACCCGGCGCTCGGCATGCGCGCGATCCGGCTTTCCTTGCGCTTCCGCGAACTCCTGGACACCCAGCTCGCGGCGATCCTGCGGGCCGGCGCCCACGGGCCGGTGCGCATTCTGCTGCCCATGATTACCAACCCGGTCGAGGTCCTGCAGGTGCGCGAGGCGATCGACCGGGTCGTGCGCCGGCTCGCGCGCAAGCGCGTGCCCATGGCCGAACCCTTGCCGCCCGTCGGCGCGATGATTGAGATACCCGGCGCGGCGCTGGCCGCCGACAACCTGGCCCGTGTGTGCGATTTCTTCTCGATCGGCACCAATGACCTGACCATGTACACCCTCGCCATCGACCGTGGCGACGACCAGGTGGCGCACCTCTACAACCCGCTGCACCCCAGCGTGCTGCGCCTCATCCAGTTCACCACGGCGTCAGCGCTGCGCGGGAGCATTCCCGTGGCCGTGTGCGGCGAGCTGGCCGGCGACTCCCGCTACACGGCGCTCTTGCTCGGGCTCGGCATCCGCGAACTCTCGATGGCGCCCTCGAACCTGCCCAAGGTCAAGCAGCGCATCCGCGGCCTCGACCTTGCCGAGGCGACACGGCGCGCGCTGACCATCATGGAGCAGAACGACAGCGCCATGATCGCGGTGCTGCTCGACGACTTTAACGCCCTCGCCTAGATCGGACCCGTCATCATTAACATCGTGACCACGTTGCCGCGCACCGTGCGCGTCGTCGAGCACTTGTGGATTCCGGTGCGCGACGGCACGCGGCTGGCCGCCAAGATGTGGCTGCCCGAGGACGCCGAAGGCGCACCGGTGCCGGCCGTGCTCGAGTACATCCCCTACCGCAAGCGCGACAGCTTCCGCGCGCGCGACCACGCGCTGCACGCCTTCGTGGCCGGCCACGGCTACGCCTGCGTCCGGGTGGACTTGCGCGGGTCGGGCGACTCGGAGGGCCTGCTCGACGACGAGTACCTGCCGCAGGAGCAGCAGGACGGCGTCGACGTGATCGCCTGGCTGGCGCGGCAGACTTGGTGCACTGGGCGGGTCGGCATGATCGGCATCTCGTGGGGCGGCTTCAACGGCCTGCAGATCGCGGCGCTCCGGCCGCCGGCGCTCGGCACCGTGATCTCGGTCGGCTCCACCGACGACCGCTACGCCACCGACGTGCACTATCTCGGCGGCTGCATGGTCAAGGACAACCCCGATTGGGGCGCGGTCATGTTCAGCCACGTCTCCACACCGCCGGACCCGGCGATCGTCGGCGAACGCTGGCGCGAGATGTGGCTCAGGCGCCTCGCCAACCTGCGGCCCTGGCTGCTGCCCTGGATCGAGCACCAGCGGCGCGACGCCTATTGGCGCCAGGGCTCGGTGCGCGAGGATTTCGACGCCATTTCCGTGCCGGTCTACGCGATCAACGGCTGGGCGGATAACTACGCGGCGTCGATCCCGCGCCTGCTGGCCGGGCTGAAGGGGCCGCGCAAGGGTCTGATCGGGCCGTGGGCGCACAACTACCCGCACAAGGGCCGGCCGGGGCCGGCCATCGGTTTCCTTCAGGAATGCGTGCGCTGGTGGGATCATTGGCTGAAGGACGAGCCCAACGGCATCATGGACGAGCCCATGCTGCGCGTGTGGATGCAGTCGAGCGTGCCGCCGCGCGTGGAATACGCCGATCGGCCGGGCCGCTGGATCGTCGAGGCGGCGTGGCCCAGCCCGCGCCTGACGCCGCGCACGTTTGCCCTTAACCCCGGGCGCCTCGACGACACGGCCGGCCCCGCGGTCGCGCTCGCGCTGCGCTCGCCCCAGACCACGGGCCTGACGGCTGGCGAACTCGGCCGCTACGGCTCGGGCGCCGAGTTCGCGTCCGATCAGCGCGAGGACGACGGCGGTGGCCTGCTGTTCGTCTCCGAACCCTTGGCCGAGCCGCTCGAAATCCTGGGTGAACCAGTGGTCAGCCTGACGCTCGCCTCGGACCGGCCGCTCGGTTTCGTCGCCGCGCGGCTCAACGACGTAGCGCCCGACGGCGCCTCGACGCGGGTGACCTACGGCGTGCTCAATCTGGCCCATTCCAAGGACCACGCGCGGGTGGTGCCGCTCGAGCTGGGCACGACCCGGACATTCGACGTGGCGCTCGAAGCGGTCGCCCACGCCTTCCCGGCCGGCCACCGCCTGGCGGTCGCCGTGTCCAACGCCTACTGGCCGCTGATCTGGCCGTCGCCGTCGGCGTCGACCCTGACGATCATGGCCGGCGTCAGCCGACTGGTGCTGCCGGTGCGGCCCGCCGACCCGGCCGACGCGCGCCTGCCGCCGTTCGAGGAACCCGCGTGCGCCGCGGCGCCGCCCGCGATGGTCCTGGCGCCGGCGCCCGACAACAACCGGGTGATCGTGCGCGATCCCCTGGCCGGCACCACGACGGTCACGCTGCCGCGCAGCTACGGCACCGTGCGACTCCTGGACATCGACCTGGACATCGAGGAGCTGGGCTCGGTGACCTACGCTCTGCGCGACGACGACCCGACGTCGGCGACCTGCACGACGGACTGGCAGATGGCGCGCCGGCGCGGCGGCTGGTCGGTGCGCACGGCCACCTGGACGCGGCTGAGCTGCACGGAGACCGACTTCCGCCTCGAGGCCTCGCTCGAGGCTTGGGAGGGCGGCGAGAAGGTGCTGACCCGGCACTGGGACACGGTCATCCCGCGCGACGGCCTCTGACGGCCCCTCCTACGCCCGTACGTTTGCCATGCCCCGGGCGATCTGCTAAGCGCACGCGCCCATAGGGCGCTTCGCCCGCCGGCTAGCGGAGACACCATGACCAAGGCCACGTCGAGGTACAAGGTCGCCGACTACAAGGTCGCCGACATCAAGCTCGCCGATTGGGGGCGGCGCGAGATCGCCATCGCCGAGACCGAGATGCCCGGCCTGATGGCCCTGCGCGCCGAGATGGGCGGCAACAAGCCGCTCAAGGGCGCGCGCATCACCGGCTGCCTGCACATGACGATCCAGACGGCGGTGCTGATCGAGACGCTGGCGGCGCTCGGCGCCGAAATCCGCTGGAGCTCGTGCAACATCTTCTCGACCCAGGACCACGCCGCCGCCGCCATGGCCGCCGCCGGCATCCCCGTGTTCGCCTGGAAAGGCGAGTCCGAGGAGGACTACTGGTGGTGCGTCGACAAGACCATCTTTGGTCCCGGTGGCTGGGTGCCCAACATGCTGCTGGACGATGGCGGCGATCTGACCAAGGTGGTGCACGACCGGCACGCGGACGTCATGAAGGGCATTCGCGGCCTGTCCGAGGAGACCACCACCGGCGTCGCGCGGCTCTACCAGATGGAGAAGGCCGGCACGCTCGGCTGCCCGGCGTTCAACGTCAACGACTCGGTTACCAAGTCCAAGTTCGACAACATTTACGGCTGCCGCGAAAGCTTGGTGGACGGCATCCGGCGCGCCACCGACGTGATGATGGCGGGCAAAGTCGCCGTGGTGTGCGGCTACGGCCAGGTGGGCAAGGGCTCGGCCCAAAGCCTGCGCGGCGCCAGCGCGCGCGTCCAGGTCACCGAGATTGACCCGATCTGCGCGCTGCAGGCGGCCATGGACGGCTACCAGGTGGTGCGCATGGACGACGTCGCCGCCACGGCGGACATCTTCGTCACCGCCACCGGCAACACCGACGTCATCACGGTCGACCACATGCGGCGCATGAAGGACCGCGCGATCGTGTGCAACATCGGTCACTTCGACAACGAGATCCAGGTCGAGGGTCTGCGCAACCTGAAGTGGCACAACGTCAAGCCGCAGGTCGACGAGATCGAGTTCCCCGACGGCAAGCGTATCCTGCTGCTGGCCGAGGGGCGGCTGGTCAACCTGGGCTGCGCCACGGGCCATCCCAGCTTCGTCATGAGCGCCTCGTTCACCAACCAGATGCTGGCCCAGGTGGAGCTGTGGACAAACCACGGCCAGTACAAGAACAAGGTCTACGTCCTGCCCAAGCACCTGGACGAACGGGTCGCGCGTCTGCACCTCGACAAGGTCGGCGCCGTGCTGACCGACCTGACGCCGCGCCAGGCCGAGTACATCGGCGTGGACAAGGCGGGGCCGTTCAAGGCGAACGAGTACCGGTACTGAGGTCGCGGCCCGGCGCCGCGCGATGGCCGCGTTGCGCGGACCGCTCGGGCTGCGCGACGTCCGGCTCTACCTGCTCGGGCAGCTGCTCGCCCATTTGGCGGGCCAGATCATCACGGTCGCCGTCGGCTGGCAGATCTACGACCTGACGCGCGACCCGATCGATCTCGGCCTGGCTGGCCTGGTCGAGTTCCTGCCCGCGCTCGTGCTCGTCCTGGTCACCGGCCAGGTCGCCGATCGCTTCAACCGGTTGGCCATCATCATCATCTGCGTCCTGGCCGAGGCGGCGCTGGTGCTGGTGCTGCTGGCCTACACGGCCGGCGGTCCCGAATCCGTCCTGCCGATCTTCGCCATCCTCTTGTGCCTGGGGATTGGGCGAGCGTTCTGGGCCCCGGCCGAACGCGCGCTGCTGCCCAACCTGGTTCCGACCGAACTCCTTGGGCAAAGCATCGCGCTGTCCACGTCCACATGGCAGGCGGCGACCATCGTCGGGCCGGCCGTGGGCGGGTTGCTGTTCGGCGTGGCGCCCGAGCTCGCCTACGGCACGGCCGCGGCGTTCCTGATCGGCGCCAGCGTGGCCAACGCCCTCATCCGTCGGCCGGCGCGTGGGCCCCGCGAATCGGCCGATTGGACCGCGCTGATCGCGGGCTTCCGCTACGTCTGGCGCGAGAAGGTGGTGCTCGGCGCGATTTCGCTCGACCTGTTCGCCGTGCTGCTGGGCGGTGCCTCGGCGCTGCTGCCGATCTTCGCCCGCGACATCCTTGAGGTCGGCCCCTGGGGTCTCGGCCTCTTGCGCGCCGCGCCGGGCATCGGCGCCGTGGCCACCGCGTTGGTCCTGGCGCGCTATCCGGTGCGCGACCGGGCGGGCTGGATCATGTTCGGCTGCGTCGGCGTGTTCGGCGCAGCGACGGTCGTGTTCGGCGTGTCGACCACGGTATGGCTGTCGATCGCGGCACTGGGCGTCATGGGCGCCGCCGACATGGTCAGCGTCTACGTACGGGGAACCTTGATCCAGCTTTGGACGCCCGATGGTTTGCGCGGCCGGGTCAACGCGGTCGACATGGTGTTCATCGGTGCTTCGAACCAAGTCGGCGAGTTCCGCGCCGGCACGGTGGCGGCGCTGATCGGCGCCGTGCCGGCCGTGTTGGTGGGCGGTCTCGGCACCCTCGCCGTGGTCGCCCTGTGGATGGTGCTGTTCCCCGATCTGCGCCGTATTCGCGCGCTCGAGCCGCCGGAACGGCTCGCCAGCCGCTGATGCGGCTCCATGCCCTGAACCACGAGGCGTTGTGGATATCCCGGGGACAAGACCAAGTTCGGTTGTGGACGATCAGGTCCAGCCCCAGTCCAGGCTGGGGATTTCCTTGGTCTTGACTAAACGGCCGTACAGTCACGGACGCGCCGCATAAATCGCGCGCGGATGGGCTGTCTATCTAAAGATTCCTGCGTTCCAGGCCGGCGCCGCGGGCCGTCGGCCCCTTGGTCCGTATTCTATCCAATACATTCTTGACTTTTGAAGTGCTAAGACTCTTCCTGTGATGGCGGTGCCCAAGATCGAGTCAGGTACGGGACGTTGGCCAGCGCCGGCCCTGGCGATGGCAGGGTCATCGTTTGCCGCTTGGCCGGTCCAGGCGGCGGCGCTTGATGGCGCGATGGGCACCACCGGGTGGCTCGGCGTGGGCTTTGCCATCGCCGTCGCGTCGCTCCTTGCGGCTCTCGTTCGCCTGACCAGCCGTTTGCGGCGTGCCGAGCGTCTGCTTGGCGGCCTGCCCGAGGGCCACTGGCACTGGAAGTCGGCGGGCGACGCCGGGGTGCCCTCAGCCGGGTTGCGGTCGTGGCTGGGCCTGGGCGACGAAGGTGCGGTCGCGTTCGATGCGGTGCTCGCCCGGTTCCCCGACGCCGGTCTTAACACGGCGGTCCAGGCGCTGCGCTCGGCCGGGACACCGTTCACCATCGATCTTGGCGGCGATGGCTCGGCCATCGCCCGGGGTGTTCCCGTGGCCGGCGGCGGCGCCGTCGTCTGGTTCGTCGACGCCGCGCCCCTGGCGGAGAGTCTGCGGGGCGCGCGCTCCGAACGCGACGGTTTCCGCGCCATCCTCGACGGCTTGTCATTCCCGGTGTGGCGGCGCGGCGCCGACCTTTCGCTCGACTGGTGCAACAAGGCGTATGCGGACGCCGTCGAGGCCGCCGACAGCACGGACGCGACGGCGCGCGCGGTCGAGTTGGCTGGTGGCGGCGACGCCGGCCGGCACCTGGCGCGCCAGGCGGCCGAGCGGCAGGCGCGCGCCAGCGGCAAGGCGCCGATCGTGGTCGACGGTCAGCGCCGCATGGTCAGCCTGATCGAGACGCCGATCGCCGGCGGCGGCACGGTCGGCGCGGCACAGGACGTCACCGAGGCCGAAGCGGCGCGGCGTGATCTGGAGCAGCACCTGCTGGCCCAGAAGGAGGTGATGCGCAACCTTACCACGCCGATCGCGGTGCTGGGCACGGACAAGCGTCTGCAGTTTTTCAACGAGGCGTTCGCGTCCCTGTGGCGCCTCGATTCCGCGTGGCTCGGCACCGAGCCAAGCTACGGCGAGATCCTGGATGCCATGCGCGAACGGCGCCTGCTGCCCGAAATGGCGGATTTCCGGGCCTACAAGCGCCAGCTTCTCGAGGCGTTCGAGACCGCGACCGAGCCCTCGGAGGACATCCTGCACCGGCCTGACGGCTCGACCGTGCGCATCACGATGACGCCGCACCCGCTGGGCGGCGTCGTGTTCACCTACGAGGACGTCACCAGCCGGCTGGCGCTCGAACGCTCGCTGAACACGCAGATCGCGGTGCAGCGCGCCACGCTCGACAACCTGTTCGAGGCGGTCGCTGTGTTCGGCAGCGACGGACGGCTCAAGCTCAGCAACCCGGGGTTCGCCCGCTTGTGGCGGCTCGACGAGGCGACGCTCGATGGCGACACGCATATCGCCGACGTGCTGGAGTGGACCAAGGACCTACACGACTACGGGCCCGACTGGGACGCCTACAAGGCCAACCTGATTGGCCAGATCAGCGAACGCAGCCCGGTATCCTCGCGTATCGAGCGCACCGACGGCACCGTGCTCGAGGTCGCCAGCGTGCCGCTGCCCGACGGCGCGACCCTGAACACCTATCTGGACGTGACCGACAGCATCCAGAAGGAGCGCGCGCTGACCGAACGGACCGAGGCGCTGGAGACCGCCGATCGTCTGAAGTCCGAGTTCATCGCCAACATTTCCTACGAGCTGCGCACGCCGCTCAACACCATCGCCGGGTTCGCCGAGATCCTGGCCAACCAGTATTTCGGAGCCCTGACCGACCGGCAGACCGAGTACTGCAACGGCATCCTCGACGCGACTCACCAGCTGACCAACACCATCAACGACATCCTCGACCTGGCCTCGATCGAGGCTCGGCAGATGTCGCTCCGGCTCGAGCGGTTCGACCTGCGCGAGCTGATCGAAGGCATGACGGGCCTGTTGCAGCGGCGTGCCAACCTCGAACAGCTGGCGCTCGTCTGCTCGTGTTCGCCGAATGTGGGCGAGATGCTGGCCGACCAGCGCCGGGTCAAGCAGATCCTGTTCAACCTGATGAGCAACGCGTTCAAATTCACGCCGCCGGGCGGCCGGGTGTCGCTCGACGTGACGCGCGATGGCGGCGACGCGGTGATCGCCGTGACCGACACGGGCATCGGCATCCATTCCGATGAACGCACCCGCGTGTTCGATCGCTTCCAGCGCGGGCGCTCGGCCTCGCGGCGGCCGGGAACCGGCATTGGGCTGTCGCTTGTCAAGAGCTTCGTCGAACTGCACGGCGGCTCGATCGCGTTGGAATCCCACCCCAACACCGGCACGCGCATCGTCTGCCGCATGCCGTTCGAGACGCGCGCCGCGCCCAAGGCCGAGGTCCACGCGGCGTAGGGCCGTCGTTCGCGACCGTTCAGTCGACGGGTTCGAGCCGGACCGCCGGCTCCGCTGCAGTCCTGGGCAATGCCCGGGCCGCGGACACCCTCAAGTCCTCGATCATCCGTTCCATGCGCGCGATGTGTGCCACGATGCGGTCCAGGTTGGCGCGCGTGTCCGGGCGATCCATGGTGGCGAGATCGGCGACCAGGGCTTTGGCGAGCCGCGCCATGCCGTGGAGCGGTGCCTTCAAGTCGCGGCTGGCGACCGAAGCGAAGCCCTCTAGGTTCTCGTTGGCTTGCCGCAGGTCACGTTCAAGATCCTTGCGCCGCGTGATGTCGACGATGGTGGCGATCACGCCGACGACACCCGCCATGGCGAAGGGCCGCAGCCCGATCTCGACGGAGAACTCGGTACCGTCGCCGCGACGACCGTAGAGTTCGCGCCCCACGCCCATCGCATTCGGCACCGGCTGGGCCGCGTAGTCCCGCCGTTGCCTGACATAGGTGTCGCGGTGGCGCTCCGGGATGAGACGTTCGACGGCGCCAACGATCAGATCCTCGCGCGCCAGGCAGAACATGCGCTCGACCTCGGTGTTGGCCATCGCCACGCGGTCCATGGAAGCGGTGAAGATGACGCCGACCGGCATCGCGTCGAAGATGCGCGCTAGCACGATGGTGTCTTGCATGGCTGTATCCGCCGCACGGACGGAATCGCGCACGGTCTCGCGCACGTTCAAGACCACGTCGTCCGCCACGCCCATCGCGCTCCTCCTGGCGCCAAACTAGCGTTCGAGTGCAAACCCACGTCCGCGAGGGTGATGGGAACGTGCGAAGAATTCGTTATCAAGAAGGACCCGGGAGACAGCAGGACCAGTCAAGACAAGACACAACGAGCACGCGCATGTGCGGTTAAACATCCTGTGGCGGAGCGACCGAGTTCGACAACGAGTCTATCCCCCGTTCGAAGAAGACTACGGACTGCCTGGGTCCGAGCCGCGCCGTGGCGCGCCGCGTCGTTCACGGCGACGTGACCGCCCTCGGCGCTGGACGCCGGGCGCCGTCCTGCCCATCTTGTACGTGTGGCCCCGTGGCGCCAGCGGGCGACCCGGCCGGGGTCCAGGAGGAACGATGCTCGACACGATGACCGGCGGCCTGCTCGTCGAACCCGAGGATGTGCCCGATCCGGCGCTGGACGAGACGCCGGGCGAGGCCACGGAGCGCTCGATCGTGCTGGGTGGCGGCTGCTTCTGGTGCACCGAGGCGGTGTTCAAGGCGCTGGATGGCGTGCTCGACGTACGGCCGGGCTACGCCGGCGGCACCGCCGCCACGGCGGATTATCGCACCGTGTGCGGCGGGCGCACCGACCATGCCGAGGTCGTCGAGGTGCGCTACGACCCGCGCCGCGCCAGCCTGGGCCAGATCCTGAAGGTCTTCTTCGCGGTCGCCCACGACCCGACCCAGCGCGACCGGCAGGGCAACGACCGGGGGCGCCAATACCGGTCCGTGGTGTTCTTCGGCGACGACGACCAGCGCCGCATCGCCGCCGCGTACATCGCCCAGCTCGACGCGGCGCGGGTGTTCGGTGGCCCCATCGTCACGACGCTCGAGCCCCGGGGTCGCTTCTTCGTGGCCGAGGACTATCATCACGATTTCGCCGCGCGGAACCCCTATCAGCCCTATGTCGTCTACGTCTCCCAGCCGAAGGTGGAGAAGCTGCGCGCCCACTTCCCCGACAAGCTGAAGTCCGACGCCTGACAAACACGCCCGATCGAGGACGCGCCATGACCACCCGTGCCGCCACCACACGCCCCGACCGCTCGGCCGCCGGTTTCGACTTGGCCGAGCCGAACGGCGCCGAGATGGCTCGGCTGACCGCCGGCCTGACGCCTGAGGAGCGGCGCGTGTTGCTCGACCACGGCACCGAGCGGCCGTTCTGCGGCACCCTGCTCGACAACAAGATGGACGGCACCTACGTCTGCCGCGTCTGTGGCCTGCCGCTGTTCCGCTCGGACGCCAAGTTCGAGTCCGGCACCGGCTGGCCCAGCTTCTTCGCGCCCTATGACCGCCACCACATCGCGCACCTGCGCGACACCAGCTACGGCATGGAACGGACCGAGATCCGTTGCGCGCGCTGCGACGGCCATCTGGGCCATGTGTTCCCCGACGGCCCACCGCCCACCAGCACGCGCTTCTGCCTCAACTCGGTGTCCATGGACTTCGTCGCCAAAGGCCGGCCGCTGCCCGATCCGCTCGGTCGCGGCGATCCCTCGACCGCCTGATCAGGCCTCCGGCTCGACCTCGACGCCCGGCTCGGCGGCGGGCACGACCAGCACTTTGTCGATGCGGCGGCCGTCCATGTCGACGACCTCGAAACGCGTGCCGCGCCAGACGATCGCCTCGCCGGTCGCCGGCAGGTGGCCCAGCCGCCACAGGTCGAACCCGGCCAGGGTCTCGTAGTCGTCGCCCGCCAGGGCGCGCAGGCCTGTCTCGGACTCGACCTCGGCGATGGCGGCCATGCCGTCGATCAGCCAGGACCCATCGGCGCGGCGCGCGAAACAGGGCGCGGTGTCGTCGCGTCCCTCGGGCAGGGTGCCCGCGATCGCCCGCAGCACGTCGGTCAGCGTGACCAGACCTTCGATGGTGCCGTACTCGTCGGCCACGATCGCCAGATGCTCGCCCGAGGCCCGGAAGCGTGCCAGCAGATCGAGCGCCGACGTTCCCTCCGGCACCACCAGCGGCCGCGCGGCACTGGCCAGCAGGTCGAACGGCTTGCCGTCGATCATGCGGTCCAGCACGTCCTTGGCGCGCACGACGCCGACCAGCTCGTCCAGCGTGCCGCGGCACAGCGGCAGGCGCGATCGCGTCGCCGCGCGCAGGGCGACGCGCTGGTCATCGCGCTCGGACTCCGCGTCGAGCCACTCAATCGCCGGGCGCAGGGTCATGATCGTGCGCACCGAGCGGTCGGCCAGGCGCAGCACGCGTTCGATCAAGCGGTGTTCCTCCGGTTCCAGAACGCCAGACCGCACGCCCTCGGCCAAGATCAGGCGCACCTCGTCCTCGGTGTGGGCGTGCGCCGCCTCGGCGGGGCGGCGGGCGCCGAAGGCGCGCACGATGCCCTCGGTCGACGCCTCGAGCAGCCAGACCAGCGGGCCGGCCCGCCGCGCCAGCCAGCTCATGGGCCGCGCGACGCGGGCGGCGATGCGTTCGGGCCGGATTAGCGCCAAACGCTTCGGCACCAATTCGCCGATCACCAGCGAGGCGTATGTTATGGCGCCTATCACCAGGGCGAAGCCGACTGTTTCGCCGTGCGGCACGATCCAGGCGACACGGTCGAGCCGCTCGCCCAGCTCCTCGGCCAGGGTGGCGCCGCCCAGCGCGCCGGCCGCGATGCCGACGAAGGTGATGCCGATCTGCACGCTGGACAGGAACCGGCTTGGTTCGCCGAGCAGGGCGAGCGCGTGCGCCGCGCCGCGGTCGCCCGCCTCGGCCATGGCGGCCAGGCGCGAACGCCGGGCCGAGACGATCGCCATCTCGGACATGGCGAGTCCGCCGTTCATAAGCGTCAGCGCGATCAGGGCGACGATGTGCCAGACGTACACGGTGACCTCCCTAAAATCAGGGCGGGGCGCGCGGTCAGAAACGGCCCGGGACGCCCGTGGTCGTCGAATACTCGAAGTGCAGCGCCGCGCCGGGATGGACGAGGTGGTGCATGGCGTGGGCGGCCATCGCCGCCTCGGCGAAGCCCGACAGGATCAGCTTCAGCTTGCCGGGGTAGGCGACGATGTCGCCCACGGCGAAGACGCGCGCCACGTTGGTGGCCAGTGTCGCGGGATCGACGCGGATCAGGTTGCGCTCCAGCGCCAGGCCCCAGCCCGCGATGGGACCAAGCTCCATGGCCAGACCGAAGAACGGCAGCAGCACGTCGGCCGGCAGCGTCTTGCGCGCGCCGTCCAGGGTGGCGACCACGACGCCGGTCAGCCGGTCGCCGTCGGCCTCCAGTTCGGCGAGCTGGTAGGGCACCACCAGCTCGATCCGTCCTTCCTTGGCCAAGGCCTCGAGGCGCGCGGCGCTCTCAGCCGCGGCACGGAACTTCGGCCGCCGGTGCACCACCTGCACCGAGGCCGCGACCTCGGCCAGGCTGATCGCCCAGTCCACCGCCGAATCGCCGCCGCCCGCGATGACCACGCGCTTTCCCCGCAGGTCGTCACGCCGCCGCACCAGATACTGCACGCCCTTGCCCTCGTGGCGTTCGATGCCCGGGATCGGCGGCCGGTTGGGCCCGAAGGCGCCGCACCCCGCCGCGATCAGCAGCGCCCGGGCGCGGATCGCCGTGCCCTTGGAGGTGGTGACCACCAGGCCGTCCCCGGACGGCTCGAACGCGGTCACCTGCTCGCCCAGGTGATAGGTGGGCGCGAAGGGCGCCGCCTGCTCGGTCAACCGCTCGACCAGGTCCTGGGCGTCGATGCGCGGGTAGGCTGGGATGTCGTAGATCGGCTTTTCCGGGTAGAGCGCCACGCACTGGCCGCCGGCCACGTCCAGCGCGTCGACCACGTGGCAACGCATCCGGAGCATGCCGGCCTCGAAGACCGCGAACAGGCCGACCGGTCCGGCGCCGACGACGACGATATCGGTCTCGTGCTGGGTCATCGGTGCGGACTATCACGGTGGCCTCGTGTCTTGGCAAGGCCGCGCCGGCGGCCTAGATACTGCTGCCGCCCCCGATGAATCGCGCCGTCGCCCGCACCGTGTCCCTGCCCGATCCCGCCGCCACCCGCACGCTCGGCGCCCGCATCGCGCGCGCGCTCGGCCCCGGCGACGTGGTCGCGCTGGAAGGGCCGCTTGGCGCGGGCAAGACCGCGCTCGCCCGCGCCATCCTGGCCGCGCTCGGCGTCGCCGGCGAGGTGCCCAGCCCGACCTTCACCCTGGTGCAGACCTACGAGACCCGGCGCGGCGAGGCCTGGCACGTCGATCTCTACCGCCTGTGCGACTCAGGCGAGGCGCGCGAACTCGGGCTTGAGGACGCGTTCGCCGCCGCGATCTGCCTGGTGGAATGGCCCGATCGCCTGGGCACCGCGCTGCCCGACGACCGGCTCGCGGTGGCGCTCGCCTTCGCCGACGATGCCGAGGCGCGCCACGCCGAGCTGATCGGCCACGGGACCTGGGCGGAACGGATCGATGATGTCCTCGACACCTGACCGCGCCGCCCAGATCGCGGGCTTTCTCGACGCCGCCGGCTGGGGCGGTGCCGCGCGCCGGCCGCTTGCGGGCGACGCCTCGTTCCGCCGCTACGACCGGGTCCGGCTGGGCGCGCGCCGGGCCGTGCTGATGGACGCGCCGCCGGCGCAAGAGGACGTGCGTCCGTTCGTGCGCGTCGCCCGGTTCCTGGCGGACCACGGGCTCGGCGCACCGGCGATCCTAGCGGCGGACGAGACGAACGGCCTGCTGCTGCTCGAGGACCTGGGCGACGACCTCTACACCCGCGTGCTGCGCGACGGCGCCGACGAGGCGGCGCTCTACGACGCCGCCATCGACGTGCTGCTCGCGCTGCATGCGGTCGAAGTCCTGCCGATGGTGCCCGCCTACGACGAGGCGCGCATCCTCGACGAATCGAACTTGCTGCTCGACTGGTTCCTGCCGGCCGTGTCGGGCCGGCCGGTCGACGAGGCGGCGCGCGCGGGCTACCACGACGCGCTGCGCGCCGTGCTGCCGGCGGCCTTCGCGACGCCGCGCCGCCTGGTCCTGCGCGACTACCACGCCGACAACCTGATCTGGCTGCCCGCGCGTGCCGGTGTGCGGCGCTGCGGCCTGCTCGACTTTCAGGACGCGGTCGCCGGCTCGGTCGCCTACGACCTGGTGTCGCTGCTCGAGGACGCGCGGCGCGACGTGGCGCCGACGGTCGTGCGCCGGGCGTTCGACCGCTACGTGGCCGGCGCGCCTGTCGGCCACGCCGCGGTCGAGGCGGCCTACGCCGTGCTCGGCGCCCAGCGCAACGCGCGCATCGTCGGCGTGTTCACGCGCCTGTGGCGGCGCGACGGCAAGCCGCAGTACCTGGATCTGTTGGCGCGCGTCTGGACCTACCTGGAGCACGACCTGGCGCATCCGGCGGTCGAGCCGTTGCGCCGCTGGTTCGACGTTCACATCCCGCCGGCCTGGCGGCGGCGGCCGTGACGCCATCGCGCGCCATGGTGCTGGCGGCCGGGCGCGGTGAACGGCTGCGCCCGCTGACCGATCGCCTGCCCAAGCCCATGGTTCCGGTGGGTGGACGGTCGATGATCGACCGGGTGCTCGACCGGCTGGCCGACGCGGGTGTCCAGGTCGCTGTGGTCAACACGTGGCACCGGGCCGAGGCGATCGAGGCCCATCTCGCCGCGCGTACCCGTCCACGCATCGTCATCAGCCGCGAGGAGACCCTGCTCAACACCGGCGGCGGCACCGTGGGCGCGCTGCCGCACCTGGGCGCGGACCCGTTCTACATCGCAGCGGCCAAGATGGTGTGGCGCGACGGCGCGCGCCCGGCCTTGCGCCGCTTGGCGGAAGCCTGGAACGATGGGACCATGGACGGGCTGCTGCTACTGCAACCGCGCGAGGCGGCGCTCGGCTTCGAGCACCCAGGCGATTTCTTTCTGGCGGACGACGGACGCTTGCTTCGGCGCGGTTCGGCGCCCAGCGCGCCCTTCGCCTTCACCAGCCTGCAGCTCGCGCATCCGCGCGTGTTCGCCGATCCGCCGCCCGGCGCCTTTTCCCTGAACCTGGTGTGGGACCGCGCGATCGCCGCCGGGCGGCTCCACGGCCTGGTGCACGACGGCGACTGGTGCAACGTCTCCTCGCCCGGCGGGCTCGCGCTCGCCGAGGCGCGCTCGTGGGATGGCTGAGGCCGCGCGCGTCCACACCATTCCGGCCGGCGTCCCCTTCGCCGACGCCCTGGCCACGGGCCTGCTCGCCCGCGCCGCCAATCCCCTGGCGCTCGCCGACATCCAGCTCCTGCTGCCGACGCGCCGCGCCTGCCGCGCCGTGCGCAATGCGTTCCTGAGGGTCGGCGACGGCCGCGCCCTGCTGCTGCCGCGCCTGGTGCCGATCGGCGACGTAGACGAGGACGTGCTCGACGCCGAGGACGCCGCGATCGGGCTGGACGCCGAGGACGTGCCGCCGGCCATCACCCCGTTGCGCCGCCAGTTCCTGCTCGCCCGCTTGGTGCTGCGCGCCCAGGGCGCGCTCGACGTCGGCGGGCCGGAACGGGCGATGCGGCTGGCGGCCGAGCTCGCCCGGCTCTTGGACGACGCCCAGACCGCCGGCGTCGACCTGGCGGGGCTCGTCGACCTGGCGCCCGCGACGTACGCCGAACACTGGCAACGGAGCCTGGCGTTCCTCGGCATCCTGACCGAGCATTGGCCGCGCGTCCTAGCCGAGCACGGCGTGATCGACCCGGCCGACCGGCGCAACCGGCTGCTCGCGCGCCAGGCGGCGCGCTGGCGCGCGGCGCCGCCTGCCCATCCAGTGGTGGTGGCCGGATCGACGGGCAGCGTGCCCGCCGCCGCCGACCTGATCGCGGCGGCGTCGTCGCTGCCCACGGGCCTGGTCGTGCTGGCCGGCCTGGACCAGGCCATCGACGAGGAGAGCTGGCAGGCGATCGGAGTGACCCACCCGCAGGCGGCGCTGAAGCGGTTGCTCGAGCGCCTGGGCCTCGGGCGCGACCAGGTCGCGCCGTGGCCCCACGGCGACGGCAGCCGCGCGGCGGCGCGTGCGCGCCTGCTGGGCGATGCCCTGCGTCCGGCGGCGACGCTGGGCGCCTGGCGGACCTCGGGTGGCGGGGATGATGCTGCCCTTGCCGGCCTGGCGCGGGTCGACGGCCCGACGCCCCAGGTCGAGGCCGGTGTCATCGCCGGCGCCATGCGCGAGGCGCTGGAAACCCCCGGCGCCACGGCGGCGCTGGTCACGCGCGACCGCGCGCTCGCCCGGCGCGTCGCCGAGGCCTTGGGCCGCTGGGGTGTGGCGGTCGACGATTCCGCGGGCCGGCCGCTGGCCGCGACACCGCCCGGCGCGTTCCTGCGCCTGGCCGCCGCCATGGCCGAGTCGAACGTCGCGCCGGTGCCGCTGCTTGCCCTGCTCAAGCACCCGTTGGCCGCCGGCGGGGGCGATCCCGCGCGGTTCCGTGCCGCGGTGCGGGCCATCGAGCGCGTGGCCTTGCGTGGGCCGCGTCCGGCCGCCGGCTTCGACGGCCTGGTCGCGGCTCTGGCTGACAAGGGGACGCCGCGCCTGCGCAACCTGGCGCGGCGCGTCGCCCGCGCCGGCCACCGCTTCGTCCGGCTGGCCGGCGGCAACCGGCCAGCGCGCCTCGGCGACCTGGTCGAAGCCCACGTCGCCTTCGCCGAAGCGCTGGCCGCGACCGACGAGGAAGGCGGCGCCGACAGGCTGTGGCGGCACGAGGATGGCGAGGCCCTGGCCGCGTTCATCGGCGAATTGCGCGAGGCGTCCCAGGCCATGGGTCGCGTGCGCGGCGCCGACTACGCGGGCGTGTTCGATACCTTGATCGCCGGACGCGCCGTTCGGCCGCGCTACGGTCGGCACGCCCGGCTCGCCATCTGGGGCCCGCTCGAGGCACGGTTGCAGAGCGCCGATCTGATGATCCTGGGCGGGCTGAACGAAGGGTCGTGGCCGCCCGCGCCCGATCTCGACCCCTGGCTCAGCCGGCCCATGCGCGCCTCCCTCGGCCTGGCCGACCGCGAGGCGCGCATCGGCCAGGCGGCGCACGACTTCGTGCTGGGCGCCGCGGCGCCGCGCGTCCTGTTGACCCGCGCCGAGAAGGTCGAAGGCACGCCGACCGTGGCGTCGCGCTGGCTGGTGCGCCTCGACGCCCTGCTTGCCGCCCGGGGCCTGTCCGAACGTCCGTTCGGCGGCGCGGTGGCCCGGCTCGGCTGGCACGCGGCGCTCGACCGGCCCGACCGGGTGGTGCCCGTGGCTCGGCCGCGCCCCGCGCCACCCGTCGCCGCCCGGCCGCGCCGGGTGTCGGTCACCGATATCGAGACCTGGCTGGCCGACCCCTACGCCCTCTACGCGCGCGCGGTGCTGGGTCTCGCGGCGCTCGACCCGATCGACGCCGATCCGGGCGCGGCGGAACGGGGCCAGTTCATCCACGATGCCCTCGACCGGTTCGTCAAGGCGTGGCCCGACGCGCTGCCTGACGACGCCCTCGACCAGCTCATCGCGTGCGGCAGGGCGGCGTTCGGCGCGGCGCTGGAACGGCCCGACGTCCATGCGTTCTGGTGGCCGCGCTTCAAGCGGATCGCTGCGTGGATCGTCGAGCAGGAGCGTGAACGGCGCGGCGGGATCGCGCGTGTGCTCGGCGAGGCGCGCGGACGCGCGGTGCTGGACGCGCCGGCCGGTCCATTCGAGCTGCACGCCAAGGCCGATCGGGTGGAGGTGAACCGTGACGGCTCGCTCGCGCTGATCGACTACAAGACCGGCGTGCGTCCGGCGAACAAGGCGGCCCGCGAGGGCAAGGCGCCGCAACTGGCCCTGGAAGGCGTCATCGCCAACCACGGCGGCTTCGAGGGCGTGGCGCCGGGGCCGCTCGCCGAACTTGCCTTCTGGCACCTCAAGGGCGGCGACCCGGCGGGCGAGGCAATTGCGCCGAAGGGCCTGGTCGACGCGTGCGCCCAGACCGAGGACGCCCTGAAGGGACTGGTACGGCGCTTCGATGACCCCGCCACGCCCTACCTCGCGTGCCCGCGCCCCGACATGGCGCCCGCCTACAACGACTACGAGGAGCTGGAGCGCATCGACGAGGGCGAGGCGACGCCCAGCGCCGTACCGCCGTACCGGCCCAGGACACGCGACCGCCCGCGCGCCGGCGCGCGGGCCCCCCGGCCCGAACAGCGCGACATGTCCGATCCGGCGACCTCCGCGTGGGTCGCCGCGTCCGCCGGCACGGGCAAGACCACGGTGCTGACCGACCGGGTGCTGCGGCTGCTGGCCGGCGGCACGCCGCCCGGACGCCTGCTGTGCCTGACCTTCACCAAGGCCGCGGCGGCCGAGATGGCCCAGCGCATCGAGCGCCACCTAGGCCATTGGGCGACCGAGCCCGACGACGCGTTGGCCGCGAGCGTCGGCGCGCTCCTGGGCGCGCCGCCGGCGCCCGAGGTGCTGGACCGCGCTCGACGCCTGTTCGCCGACGTGCTCGAGACGCCGGGCGGCCTGCCGATCATGACGATCCACGCCTTTTGTCAGGCGGTTCTGGAGCGCTTCCCGGTCGAGGCGGGCGTCGCGCCCGGCTTCGAGGTGCTCGACCCGTGCAGCGCGCGCGAACTGCAGGCCGACGCGCTCGACGCGGTCATCGCGCGCTCGAAGTCCGATCCGCTGCTGAATCGGCACGTGGCCACCGTCGCGACCTGGTCGGGCGAGATGACCCTGCGGGCCCTGATGGACGAGGTGACCCTGGATCGTGGCCGCTTCGACGCCTTGCTGCGGCGCCACGGCCGCGCCGCCGGTGCCGCCGCTGCATTGCGCCGGACACTGGGCGTGGTGTCGGACGACACGATCGAGCGGCTGATCGCGCGCACGGCGGATCCCGCCGCCATGGACGAACCCGCGCTCGCCGCCGCCGCGCGCGCCCTGCGCGAGGGGTCCGTGACCAACCAGGAGCTGAGTGCCGCCATCGCCGCCTTCCTCGCAACGCCGGCGGCGGCACGCCACGAAGACTTCGATGCCTGGTACGGCCGGTTCCTCACCAAGGAGGAAAAGCCCCGCAAGACCTCGATCCTGATCAACAAGGCGGTGGCGCAGCGTTACCCCGCGGCTGTCGCGGCGCTGGAGCGCGAGCGGGACCGCATGGTCGCCTTCGTCGACGAGCGCAACCGCGTCATCACCGCCGAGGCGACGGCCGCGCTGTTCCACGTCGGCGAGGCGTTCCTGGCGGCCTACGCGGCGCGCAAGGCGGTGCGCGGCGTGCTCGACTACCAGGATCTGATCCTGGCCGCCGCCGACCTGGTGACACGGCCCGGCGCGGCGCCCTGGGTGCTCTACAAGCTGGACGGCGGCATCGATCACATCCTGGTGGACGAAGCGCAGGACACCAACCCCGACCAATGGCGCATCGTGACCGCCCTGGTCGACGAGTTCTTCGCCGGCGAAGGCGCGCGCGAAACGCCGCACACGCTGTTCGTGGTCGGCGACCAGAAGCAGTCGATCTTCAGCTTCCAGGGCGCTGACCTGGAAGGCTTGGCCAGTGTGCATCACGACCTGCGCCAGCGCGCCAACGCCGCCGGGGTGCCGTGGCTGGAACGCGCCATGACCCACTCGTTCCGTTCGGCGCCGGTCATTCTGGAGGTGGTGGACACGGTGTTCGCGCGGCCCGAGGCCCGTGCCGGCGTGGTCCCAGATGGCGCCGTCGTGCGCCATGTGGCCGGGCGTTCGGACGCGCCGGGGCGGGTCGAGGTCTGGCCGTTGACCAGCGGCGATCCGCCCGCCGCCACTTCGCCGTGGGACGCGCCGATCGCGTATCCGGGCGCCGTGCGCGCGATCGATCGTCTGGCCGCCCATGTCGCGGATCGCATCGCCGCCATGGTTGGTCGCGTGACGCTGGGTTCGCGCGGCCAGCCGGTGCGGCCGGGCGACATCATGATCCTGGTGCGCAGGCGCGATGCGATGATGCACGCCGTGATCCGCGCGCTGCGCCGGCGCGACGTGCCCGTGGCCGGGATCGACCGCATAGCGCTGACCGGCCCGCTCGCGGTGCGCGATCTGCTCGGCCTGATCGACGTGGCGCTGCTGCCCGAGGACGACCTCGCGCTGGCCACCGTGCTCAAGGGGCCGCTGGTCGGTCTGGACGAGGACGAACTCTACACCCTGGCCGCCGGCCGCGCCAAGGGAGTGCGCCTGTGGACGGCGCTGGGCCGCGCCGCGCGACGCCACGCGCGCTGCGCCCGCGCGCACCAATGGCTCGCCGGCCTGATGGCGCGCGCGGATTTAGCCACGCCATACGGGTTCCTGTGCGCCGCGCTCGAGGAGCCGGCCGCCCAGGAGGATGCCGGCAGCGGCCGCCACGCCATGCTGCGCCGCCTCGGGCTCGAGGCCGAGGACCATATCGACGAGTTGCTGACCCAGGCGCTCGCCTTCGAACGCAACCACGCGCCGACCCTGCAAGGCTTCGCCCACTGGCTGGGCCACGCCGACGTCGAGGTCACGCGCGATCCCGAGCATGGCCGCGACGAGGTGCGCGTGCTGACCGTGCACGGCGCCAAGGGGCTCGAGGCGCCGATCGTGATCCTGCCGGACACCACCGGGCTGCCCAATGCGAGCGGCGTCCGGCTGGATTGGATCGCCGAGGATGGGCCGCTCTGGTCGGGCCGCGCGGCCTTCGCCGAGGATCGGGGCCGGGGCGCGAAGCAGGCGCGTCTGGTGGCCGAGGCGGCGGAGTACCGCCGGCTGCTCTATGTCGCCCTGACGCGCGCTGCGGATCATCTGATCGTGGCCGGCCTGGCGGTCAAGGGAACGGCGCCGGACGGCTCGTGGTACCGCCTGGTGCGCGATGCCCTGGGGCCGGTGGCGACGGTCCAGCCCTTCGACGCCTGGCCCGGCGATGCGTTTGTGTTGGAAGCCGAGGGTCGAGGGCCTGGTCCTGCCGAGCCTGGACCCGCGCCCGAGCCGGACCTTCCGGCCTTGCCGGCCTGGTTGCGGCAACCCGCCCCGGTCGATGCGCCGGCGCGTCAACCGTTGGCGCCGTCGCGCGGGCCCGAGGAACCGCCGTCCGGGTCGCCGAAGAAGGCGGACGCCGACCGCCGCCGGCGCGGCCGACTGATCCATCGCCTGCTGGAACTGCTGCCCACCGTGGCGCCATCGGCGCGCGCCCGCCTGGCCGAACGCCTGTTGGTACGCCACGGCGCGGACCTCGATGTCGCCGCGCGCGCCGCCATGGTGGCCGAGGTGCTGGCCGTCATGGCGGCGCCCGGTCTGGTGGATCTGTTCGGGCCGCAGAGTCGGGCAGAGGTCCCCATCGTCGGCGTGGTCGGCGATCGAGTGGTCGCCGGCCAGGTCGACCGCCTGGTCGTCGGTGCCGGAACCGTCGTCATCGCGGACTTCAAGTCGGATCGCGCCGTGCCCGACCAGGTGCCCGCCGCGTACCGGCACCAGATGGCGCATTACGCCGCGGTGCTGCGCCAAGTCTTCCCGCGCCACCGCGTCAGCGCCGTGCTGATCTGGACCGAGGGCCCGCGCGTCATGCCGGTGCCCGACCTTGCTTGACGGTTCGGGGATCGGCTCCCTACAGTCCGCCGGTCCACGTGAACCAGGGATTGAGCCATGACCGTCAAGCACGCCTCCGACGCATCGTTCGACCAGGACGTGCTCAAGGCCGAACGGCCCGTACTCGTCGATTTCTGGGCGGAATGGTGCGGCCCGTGCAAGCAGATCGCCCCGGCGCTCGAAGCGCTGGCGGGCGAACGCGCCGACAAGCTGGACGTGGTCAAGATCAACATCGACGACAACCAGAAGACGCCCACCCGCTACGGCGTGCGCGGCATCCCGACCCTGATGCTGTTCAAGGGCGGCCAGGTGGTGGCGACCAAGGTGGGCGGCGCGCTGCCCAAGTCCAAGCTGTTCGAGTGGGTCGATTCGGTGGTGTGAGGCACGCCGTGGCGAAGCAGGACGCGGCGGCGGCGGTCGCGGCGTTCCGCGCCGCGCACCCGAGCATTGAGACCGTCGATCCGCTGATCGTCGACATGGTCGGCGCGGTGCGCGGCAAGCGCCTCGCCATCGACGCGCTCGACAAGGTGATCGGCGGCGGCGTGGTGCTGCCCGGTTCCACCTACGTCATGGACATCCTGGGCAACAACGTGGACGCGACGGGCATGGGTCCGCGCGACGGCGACCCGGACTACCCCTGCCACATGGTTCCCGGCAGCCTGGTGCCCATTCCTTGGGCGACGCGGCCGCGCGCCCAGGCGCTGATGAGCATGACGTTCCCGGACGGCACGCCATACCCCTACGACCCGCGTGCGATCCTGGCCGCCGTCGCGGCGCGCTTCGCGCCGCTCGGGCTGCGACCCACCGTGGCCGTTGAGCTTGAATTCTATCTGCTCGACCCGGCGCGCGCGGCGGACGGCGGCGTGCGCGTCGCCGCGCCGGGCGGCAAGGCGCCGACCGAGACCCAGGTCTACAGCCTGGAGGACCTGGACGCGATCGCGCCGTTCCTGGACGACGTGCAGCGCGCGTGCGCCATCCAGGGCATTCCGGCCGATGTGGCGACCGCCGAGTACGCGCCGGGTCAGTACGAGATCAACCTGCGCCACGTCGACGATCCGGTGCTGGCCGCCGACCACGCGATCCTGCTCAAGCGCGCGATCCGGGGCACGGCCGAGCGCCACGGCTATGTGGCCACGTACATGGCCAAGCCGTTCATCGAGTTGCCCGGCAACGGCACCCACATCCACCTCAGCCTGTGGGACGCGCAAGGGCGCAACGTGTTCGACGAGGGCGACGCGGGCAGCGACCGGCTGCGTCACGCCATCGGTGGCCTGCGGGCGACCATGGCGGAATCCATGGCCTTGTTCGCGCCCAACGCGAACTCATACCGGCGCATCCGTCCCGGCGCGTGGGTACCCATGGCGCCGACCTGGGGCTTCAACAACCGGACCGTCGCCGTGCGCATTCCGGCGACGCTCGGCAAGGCGACCCGGCTGGAGCACCGCGTCGCCGGTGCCGATGCCAATCCCTACCTGGTGTTGGCGGCCGTGCTGGCCGGGGTCCATCACGGTCTAGAGCGACGGCTTGATCCGGGGCCGCCCATCGAAGGCAACGCCTACGACCAGGTGCCGGCCTTGATGCCGGACAGTTGGGCCGCCGCGCTGGACCAGCACGACGCTGGCACCATCCTGCCAACCTACATCGACCGCCGGTACTGGAGCTTCTACGGCATGGTCAAGCGGCACGAGCGGCGCACGTTCGAAGGGCGCGTTACGCCCACCGAGTACGACTGGTATCTGACGACGGTCTGACGCGCGGAGACGCCCGCCGCGTCACGCCGACTTGCGCTCGGTCTCGTCCGCATCGGCCTCGAGGCGCGCCGCCAGTCGCATCACCGCGGCGTGGGACTGCTCGATCTCCGCCAGGAGATAGTGGCGCAACGCTCCGTCGGCGCCCGACACCGTCTCGTCGTCGCTGTCCAACGCGGCCAGCCGCAGGCGGTCCCGCTCGAACAGGCGTTGCGCCTTGCCGAGCCTCGTCACCAACGTCTTAAGTGACTCGTCCAGTTCCGCGAAATGGGCGACGTGGGCCGATGGGGCCGATGATCCCGCTCTGATTCTTCCCGCGCGTTCAGGCACGACGGGCCTCCGTTCTTGTCATTACCCCCGAGCGGCCTCGGACGACGGGTGTCGCGAGGCGCGCCGATTCATGAACCGAGGCTACACCAAGGGGGCGCGACGCGACACCGCTCGAAAGGCGTACGCAGTCCGCGACTCTAACCCCGCGGGCGGCGCCGGGTCGTCGCCATGGTCGTCTTCAATTGCTGCGCGATCTTGCGCAGATCGGTGCACGCCGCCTCCAGTTCCGCCGCGACGTAGAGACGCAAGGCGGACTCCGCGCCGGTGGCGGCCTCGTCGTTGGCAATCGACGTCAGAAGCGAGCGCTCGCGGCTGAATCGTCGGCTGGTGCGGCCCAGGGCGTCGACGACATCGTCGAGCAAACCACTCAAGGCGGCGATGTCCTGGTCGCCCTCGGCGTGAGACGCAGGCGGCGACTTCGCGCTCTTGCTCTTCTTCGAGCGGTTCTCGCCTTCATGGCCGTCGGACATCCTTGCGCTCCCGAGGAATAGTTCGCCGGCGGCACAATAGGTGAGGTAGTAGCGACGCGATGATACGTAGTCGGCTCATTAGGGTTAACACCAACCTGCATTGATCAGAACCCGTTTGCCCATTCGCGGGGTCCGATGGACATGAATTGCCAGGGTTGATCGACGAGGTTGTTCCAGGCTTGGCAGCAGAGATCGACGATGTCCTCGGCGGATTTG
>VGDP01000024.1 GCA_016869675.1 Alphaproteobacteria bacterium
CGACGACCCATGTTCAAGGAGCTTCGTGCTCGATCCCTTGCAGCCTGGTCAGAGGCGTCGGCAGCCGCATGAGCCTCGCCCAACCCAGCGTACCTCACCAGCCCAGGCCAGTTAACGTGACAATGCCATCTTCCGGATCTCCCTCGGTTTCCAATCTTACCGATGGTTCCCTCCGTTGGGGGCAGGTCAGGCCAGTTAACGTGACAATGCCCGCGAAGATCCTCGCTTTCACCCACAACGAAAGGTGCCCGCCGATGTCATCCGACGGGCTACTCTCGTTGGTAGCGGAGGAGGGATTTGAACCCCCGACCAAGGGATTATGATTCCCCTGCTCTACCGCTGAGCTACTCCGCCCCGAGCGATGGTGGTCCTAATAGGGGCGCGGTCCCGGCCCTGTCAACCGGCCGCGCGAGCCGGCGTTTCGCGGGCGATCCAGCCGCCGCCGAGTACCCGGTCGCCGTCGTAGAGCACACCGGCCTGGCCCGGCGCGATGGCGCCATCCGCGCGATCCAGGTCGACGACAAGGCGGTCGGGCGTGGTCTCGGCGACCGTCGCCGGCGCCGGCTCGCGGGTCGAGCGCACGCGCAGGCCGACGTGCGCTCCGGCCATCGGCCCTGGTCCCTCGCCCAGCCAGTTGAGACCGCCCAGGACCACGCGCCGCCGTTCGAGCGCGGCGCGCGGGCCGACGGTCACCTGGCGCGACGCGGCGTCGAGACCCACGACGTAGAGCGGCTCGGGCCCCGCGACACCGAGACCCCGGCGCTGGCCGATGGTGAAGTCGACGATGCCGTCGTGGCGGCCGAGTTCGCGGCCCCGTTGATCGACGATGGCGCCGGGCGCGTCGGCGTCGGGCCGGACGCGCCGCACCACGTCGGCGTAGCGGCCCTCGGGCACGAAGCAGATGTCCTGGCTGTCGGGCTTGCCGGCGACCGCGAGACCCAACTCCGCGCCGATCGCGCGCGTCGCGTCCTTGGTCAGGTCACCCAGGGGAAAGCGCAGGTAGTCAAGCTGGGCGCGTGTGGTCGCGAACAGGAAGTAGCTCTGGTCACGCCCCCGCTCGCGCGCGCGATGGAGGGCCACGCCGTCCGGTCCATCCACGCGCCGGGCGTAGTGCCCGGTGGCCAGCGCATCGGCGCCGAGCGAGCGGGCGATGTCCATCAGATCGGCGAACTTGACCCGCTGGTTGCAGCGCACGCACGGGATCGGCGTCAGCCCGGCGGCGTACGCATCGGCGAAGTCGTCGATCACGGCGGCGCGGAAGCGCGCCTCGAAATCGAGCACGTAGTGGCCGATGCCCAGCGCATCCGCCACCCGGCGCGCATCGTGGATGTCGGCGCCGGCGCAGCAGGCACCAGGATGCCGCGCCGCCGCGCCATGGTCGTAGAGCTGCAGCGTGACGCCGACCACCTCGCAGCCGGCGCGCGCGTAGAACGCGGCGACAACCGAGGAATCGACCCCGCCCGACATGGCGACGACGACGCGGCGGCCCGGCGCCACACCTAGGTCTGGTGCGCCCATCAGTCGCGCTCGGCGATCCAGGCCTGCTGGATCGCCTCAAGGATCTTCTCGTTCGATCGCTTGGGGTCGTCGGCGAAACCGGACAGACCGCACACCCAGCGGTGCAGGTCCGTGAACCGCAGGTTCACCACGTCCGCATCCGGGTGCGCCTCGTCCAGCGCGATGGCGATGTCGTGGACGTCGGTCCAGCGCACCGGATCAGCCCACCATCATGTTGCGCGTGGCCGCCGGCAGCGTGACGGTCAGACCGTCCAGTTCCTCGGTCATGATGACCTGGCACGACAGGCGCGAGGTGTGGGTCAGCCCGAAGGCGAGGTCGAGCATGTCCTCCTCGTCCTCGGTCGGCTCCGACAGACGGTCGTAATCCTCGGGGTCGACGATGACGTGGCACGTCGAGCACGCGAGCGAGCCCTCGCACGCGCCCTCGATGTCGATGCCGTTGCGCCGGGCGATCTCCATGACCGACAGGCCGACGTGCGCGTCGATCTCGTGGCGCGTCCCGGCGCGGTCGATGAAGGTCAGCTTCGGCATGGTCCCCGTCGTCTCCCTGTCCGTTATGGCCGGCTCAGCGCGCCGCCGGTGTGTCGATCACGGCCGCAAGCCTGTCGACCGAGACCCCCGTCAGCGCCCGGCCGATGTTGCGATCCATGCGCCGCTGGGCGAACGGCGCGGTCGTCCGCTCCAGCGCCTCGGTCGCGACCAGGATCGCCTCGCGGTCCACGCCGGCGATCGCGGCGCGCACCGCGACGAGCGCACCTTCTATGGCGGAACGTTCGTCCTCGTCCAGCAGATCGCCGTCGGCGGCGACCGCCCCGGCCACGGCGGCGGCCAGGCGCTCGGCGTCGACGCGCGCCTCGACCATCATCCGGCGCGCCATGTCGTCGCGGGCGTTGACTATGCTGTCGCGCAGCATGCGCTCGATCTCGCCGTCGCCCAGCCCGTAGCTCGGCTTGACCGCGACCTCCGACTCGACGCCCGAGGTCTGCTCGCGCGCGGTGACGGTCAGCAGGCCGTCGGCGTCGATCGCGAAGGTCACGCGGATGTGCGCCGAGCCGGCGACCATGGGCGGGATGCCGCGCAGCTCGAACCGGGCCAGCGAACGGCACGCATCCACCGTCTCGCGCTCGCCCTGAACAACATGGATCGCCATGGCCGTCTGGCCGTCCTGGAAGGTGGTGAACTCCTGCGCCTGGGCGAGCGGGATGGGCACGTTGCGCTCGACGATGCGTTCGACCAGACCGCCCATGGTCTCGAGCCCGAGCGACAGCGGCGTCACGTCCAGCAGCAGCGCGCCGCCGCCGACGGTCAGCAATTCGGCCTGGATCGCGGCACCCACGGCGACCACTTCGTCGGGGTTGATGTCGGCCAGCGGCTCGCGCCCGAAGAGCTGGGCGACCCGACGGCGCACCAGGGGCACCCGGGTGGAACCGCCGACCAGCACGACCCCGGCGACGTCGGCCGGCGTCACGTCCGCCTCGATCAGGGTGCGTTCCGTGATGGCGATGGCGCGATCGACCAGCGGCCCGATGGCGGCTTCGAGCCGCGCCGTGTCCAGCGTGTGCCGGGTCATGCGCCCGCCGATCTCGACCGCCCACTCGCCGCGGTCCTGCCACGTCAGGCATTCCTTCGCCAGGCGTGACGTGGCGAGGATCAGCTTGGCGTCCGACGGGTCGAGCGCCTCGGCCACCGCGCCCTTGCGTTCGGCCAGGAACAGCTCGGCCACCTTCCGGTCGAAATCATCGCCGCCCAGCGCCGCGTCGCCGCCGGTCGCGATCACGCGGAAGACGCCCTTCTCCATCATCAGTAACGACACGTCGAACGTGCCACCGCCCAGATCAAACACGGCGAACAGCCCTTCGGCACCCTTGTCGAGCCCATAGGCCAGGGCCGCCGCGGTCGGCTCGTTGACCAGGCGCAGCACCTCGAGCCCCGCCAACCGCGCCGCGTCCTTGGTCGCCGCGCGCGCCGCGTCATCGAAGTAGGCCGGCACGGTGACGACCGCGCGATCCACGGTGTGGCCGAGCGCCGCCTCGGCGCGGGCGCGCAGGGCGCGCAGGATATCGGCCGAGACCTCGACCGGGCTCAGCACCATGCCACCGACCCGCAGGCGCACCATGCCGCCGGCTTTACCGGGCTCGATATCGTAGGGCAGCGTGCCGCCGAGCGTCGCCAGATCCGTGGCCGCGCGGCCCATCAGGCGTTTGACCGAGGCGACGACCCGGTCGGGCTGGTCCAGCAGGACACGGCGCGCCGGTTCGCCGACCAGCACGCCGTCGTCGGTATAGGCGACGACGCTGGGCAGCAACCCGTTGCCCCGCGCATCGCGGATCACGTCGATCCCGTCGGCGCCGGCCACCGCGACCACCGAGTTGGTGGTACCCAGGTCGATACCCACGGCCGCGCCCTTGGCGTGGGGCGCGGGTGTCTGGCCCGGCTCATGGATCTGCAGCAGGCTCATGCCGCGGTCCCCACCAGGGCGAGCCGTTTGCGCTTGATCTCGTGCGCCAGCTTGTCAAGATAGGCAAGACGCAGCGTCAGGCGCGCCGCAGCGTCCAGATTGTCGGTGTTGAAGGCGGCGACCAGTCGGTCCTGGCACGCTCGGACAGCCTCAGCCGCGCGCCGGCCCAGGTCGGCGACAGCGTCGGCGTCGGCCGCCTCGGCCAGGGCCTCACGCGTCTCCATGGCCTCCATAAGGACCGCCGGATCGTCGATAGTCTCGGTCGACGCCTCGCCGGCGTCGCGGCCGTGCTGCCGAAGCAGCGTGCGGGCACGCGCGAGCGGCGCCTTGATGCTGGCGTACGCCGCGTTGATGGCCACCGCCTGGGCGGCGGCGAGGCGCCGTTCCCGTTCCGGGCGGGTGGCGAAGCCGTCCGGGTGCAGGCGCCGCTGCGCGTCCACATAGGCGCGCTCGAGGCGTGGCGTGTCGATGTCGAAATGGGGCTCCAGGCCGAACACGGCGAACGGGTCGGCACCCTCGGCGACGGGTTGCACGATCTGGCAGTGGGCACACAGGACCCCCACACCCGCGTCGTGCCCGCACGACCAGCAGGGGCGCGTCCTGTCGACGTCGTGCCGGGTCACCCTGAACGGTCCTCGCCGCCGTGCTGACTCAGACGCGGAAGGACTCGCCGCAACCGCAGCGTCCCTTCTCGTTCGGGTTCACGAACCGGAACCCGGACGTCAGCTTCTCGTCGACAAAATCCATTTCGGTGCCGACGATGAACATCACGGCCTTGGGATCGATCAGCACCGTGACGCCCTTGTCCTCGACGATCTCGTCGAACTCGTTGCGTTCGTCGGCGTACTCGAGCGTGTAGGACAGGCCCGAACAGCCGCGCGTGCGCACGCCCACGCGGATGCCGACCGAGGGCTTGCCCCGCTTGTCCAGCAGCACGCGGATCTGAGTCGCCGCAGAATCCGACACCGTGATGATGGGCGCCGCCATGATGGTCTCCGTGTCGACGCCCGCTACGACGCCTTGGCCTTGTCCAGGCCCGACTTGGCGCGGTAGTCGGCGATCGCGGCCTTGATAGCGTCCTCGGCCAGCACCGAGCAATGGATCTTCACCGGCGGCAGCGCCAGGTGCTGCGCGATGTCGGTGTTCTTGACCCGCTCGGCCTCGTCGATGGTCTTGCCCTTGACCCACTCGGTCACCAGCGAGCTCGACGCGATGGCGGAGCCGCAGCCGAACGTCTTGAACTTGGCGTCCTCGATCACGCCGCCCGCGCCCACGCGGATCTGCAGCTTCATCACGTCGCCGCACGCGGGCGCGCCGACCAGCCCGGTCCCGATCGCGGGGTCGGCCTTGTCAAACGAGCCCACGTTGCGCGGGTTCTCGTAGTGGTCGAGCACCTTGTCGTTATAGGCCATCTCTCTCTCCTTCTTGTTCTTGCGATCGGAAACGCGCGACACGACCCGATCAGTGTTCCGCCCATTGGATCGACTTCAGGTCGATGCCTTCCTGCACCATCTCCCACAGCGGGCTCATCTCGCGCAGCCGGCCGACGTGCTTCAGCACGGTCTCGATGGCGAACTCGACCTCGGCCTCGGTGGTGAAGCGGCCGATGCCGAAGCGGATCGAGGTGTGCGCCAGCTCCTCGTCCACGCCCAGCGCGCGCAGCACGTAGGACGGCTCCAACGACGCCGAGGTGCACGCCGAGCCCGACGACACGGCCACGTCCTTGATCGCCATCAGCAGTGATTCGCCCTCCACGTAGGCGAAGCTGAGGTTCAGGTTGCCCGGAATGCGGTGTTCCAGGTCGCCATTGACGAACACGTCGGGAATCGCCTTGACGATGCCCTCGTAGAGCCGGCGCTGCAGCCGGCGCAGCCGCTCGTTCTCGGCCGCCATCACGACCTGCGCGATGGCGCACGCTTCGCCTAGGCCGACGCACAAAGGCGTTGGCAACGTGCCGGAACGCATGCCGCGCTCCTGGCCGCCACCGTCGATCAGCGCCTTCAGACGCACACGAGGCTTGCGCCGCACATAGAGCGCGCCGATGCCCTTGGGCCCGTAGATCTTGTGTCCCGAGATGCTCATCAGGTCGATGTTCATCGCCTCGACGTCCATCGGGATCTTGCCGACCGCCTGGGCCGCGTCGGTGTGGAAGAACACGCCACGTTCGCGGCACAGCTTGCCGATCGCGGCGATCGGCTGGATCACGCCGATCTCGTTGTTGACCGCCATGATCGAGACGACCAGCGTGCGATCGGTGATCGCCTGGGCCAGCACGTCCAGGTCGACCAGGCCGTCGGGCTTGACCGGCAGGTAGGTGACCTTGATGCCGTCCTGCTCCAGGTGGCGGCACGAATCCAGCACGCACTTGTGCTCGGTGCGCGTCGTGATGATGTGGTCCTTGCGGTCCTTGTAGAACGCCGCCAGGCCCTTGAGCGCTAGGTTGTTCGATTCGGTCGCGCCCGAGGTGTAGACGATCTCGCGTTCGTCCGCGCCGATCAGGGCGGCGACCTGGCCGCGCGCGTGCTCGACCGCCTCCTCCGCCTCCCAGCCGTACTTGTGGCTGCGCGAATGGGGGTTGCCGAACTTCTCGGTGAAGTAGGGCAGCATGGACTGCACCACCCGCGGGTCGCACGGCGTCGTCGCCTGATAGTCCATGTAGACGGGCAGCGTCATGATGTTCGGGCGGGCGTCCGAACCATGGCCGTTGCTGCTCGCGGGGTCGTTCATCCTGATCCTCCGGTTCCCGTCGTTTCTCAAGCCGCGTCGCGCACGCCAAGGCGCGATCGCAGATCGCGCCACGCGTCGACGAACGCGTCAATGTCGGCGTTGGTCGTGGTCCAGCTCAAACTGACCCGCACGGCACAGCCGGCGTCGTCCCGATCGACACCCATGGCCGCCAGCACGTGCGAGGCCGCGACCTTGCCCGACGAGCAGGCGGCGCCAGCGCTGACAGCGAAGCCCGCCAGGTCAAGCGCCATGACCTGGATCGCGCTGGCCACCCCTGGCATGACCAGGCACGTGGTGTTGGGCAACCTTGCCGTGCCAGCCCCCATCACCCTGGCCTCGGGCAGGGCCGCTTCCAGCCGGTCGCGCAAGGATGCCAGGCGCGCGCCGTCGGCGATGCCCTTGGCGACGTGTCGCGCCGCGACGCCGAACCCGGCGATGGCCGCCGCCGCCTCGGTCCCCGGGCGCCGCCCGCGCTCCTGTCCGCCACCGCCGCGCGGCGTCAGGGCCACGCGCGGCCCGACGACCAGCGCGCCGATGCCGGCGGGTCCGCCACACTTGTGCGCCGAGACCGTCATCAGGTCGGCGCCGCTCGCGCGGAACGATAAGGGTATCCGACCACAGGCCTGGGCCGCGTCCACGTGGACCAGCGCGTCGCGGGCGCGGGCGACGCGCACCACCTCGTCGATCGGCTGGATCACGCCCGTCTCGTTGTTCGCCGCCATGACCGAGACGACCGCCGCGCGCCCCTCCGCTGCCAGCGCCCGATCGAGCGCGTCGAGGCGGACGACGCCGTCGCCGTCGCATGGAACCACCGTCGCACCAACCACGGCGTCGAGCACCGAGCGATGCTCGGTCGCCGACACGACCACCGTGCCGCGGCCGCAGCGCGTCAACGCGAGCGTGTTTGCCTCGGTACCGCCGCTGGTGAAGACGAGGGCATCGGCCGGCGCATCCAGCGCCGCCGCGATCGCCTCGCGCGCGTCCTCCATGCGCCGCCGCGCGGCCCGGCCCTCCGCGTGCACCGACGACGGATTGCCGGCCACCAAGGCCGCGGCCATCGCTACGGCCACACCGTCATGAACGGGCGTGCAGGCGTTGGCGTCCAGGTAGATGCGGCGGGCGGTCATGGGGCGGCTCGCGAATGGGCTGCTACTGCGCCGCGACCGGCTCAGCCGCTACAAGCACGTCGGCTCGGGCGGCACGCTCCGGTCCCGGAGCCCAGCCGCTAAGCCAAACCCGGCGGTGGCACACGTCGGCCAGCGACACCGCGTTGAGATAGAGATGAATCTGATGGCCGAGCTCCTCCCACAGATCGTGGGTCAGACAACGGCCCGACTTGCCGAGACAACCCTTGGCCGAGCCCTGTCGACATCGGGTGGCCTTGATCGGTTCGTCGACGGCGAGGATCACGTCCGCGACGCGGATCTGCTCGGCGGCACGCGCCAACAGGTAGCCGCCGCCCGGGCCACGCACGCTCTTGACCAGGCCGCTGCGGCGCAGGCGCCCGAACAGTTGCTCCAGGTACGACAGCGAGATCTCCTGGCGTTCGGCGATGTCCGCCAGCGAGATCGGCGCGACCTTGCCCGTGGCCGGATCGGCGCGCAGATGAAACGCCAGATCGACCATGGCCATGGCGGCGTAGCGGCCCTTGCTCGATAGCTTCATGGATGCCTCCTCGCTGGGCCGTGGCTCAGCAGCATGTCGGCTTGGACGCCCGTTCGGCCGCGTCCTCGGCCAGGGGCTCGGCGGCCGTGGGCGGCCGGCGCGCGAGCTCCCCTTCCAGCTCGTCGAGCCGCGTGCGCAGGGTGCTGACCTGCTCCATCAATCCGGCGATCGCCACGTTGACGGGGTCCGTCACATCCTGCGATGGCGCGCCGTAGGCGGCAAAGGCGCCTTCGCCCGCCGGGTTGTCGCGCGGCGTCACCGAGCGCGCCGGGATGCCGACCACCACAGCCGATTCCGGCACGTCGCGCAGAACCACGGCATTCGAACCGATCTTCGCATCGGCGCCGACGACCACGGGGCCCAGCACCTTGGCACCGGCACCAACCACCACCCGATCACCGAGCGTCGGGTGCCGCTTACCCTTGCGCCACGTGGTGCCGCCCAGGGTCACGCCGTGGTAGAGCGTCACGTCGTCGCCGACCACGGCGGTCTCGCCGATGACGATGCCCATGCCGTGGTCGATGAACAGACGCTTGCCGATGCGCGCGCCGGGGTGAATCTCGATTCCCGTCAGCAACCGCCCGGTGTGGGCCACGAACCGGCCAAGAACCCGAAAGCCGCGCGCCCACAGCCAGTTAGCGGCGCGGTGCACGAGCAGGACGTGGAAGCCGGGGTAGCACAGCACGACCTCCAGGCGGGAACGCAGCGCAGGATCCCGCTGGAAATAGGAGTCGATCTCGGCGACCAAGCCCTTGAACATGGCTACCCCAGATCCTTAGTATCCGGCCGGCCCGACCTTGCCGCCGCGCCGTTCGATCATCGTACGAGATGATATAGAAAGCCCTACCCCGCAGGTCAAGTATGAAGGACCAATTTCCACGGTGGGTGAGGCGCGAAAACCTTCAATAATGATCGGGTATAGCACAAAGCGCGAACCCCGACTGCCCCGGCGCGTTGGCCCATGCCGGAAATAGTCTTCAACGGTCCTGAAGGGCGTCTGGAAGGCCGCTACCGCCACGGCCGGGCGCGCAACGCGCCGATCGCCCTGATCCTGCATCCGCACCCGCGCCACGGCGGGACCATGAACAACAAGGTGGTCTACAGCCTGTTCCAGTCGTTCCACCGGGCCGGGTTCTCGGTGCTGCGGTTCAACTTCCGGGGTGTGGGCCGCAGCCAGGGCGTCTACGACAACGGCGTCGGCGAGATCAGCGACGCCACCTCGGCGTTCGACTGGATGCAGGCGTACAACCCGCACGCGGCCGGTTGCTGGATCGGCGGATTCTCGTTCGGCGCTTGGATCGCCATGCAGGTGCTGATGCGCCGGCCCGAGATCGACAGCTTCGTGTGCGTAGCGCCGCCGGTCGGCCTCTACAACTTCGGCTTCCTCGAGCCGTGCCCGTCCTCGGGCCTCTTGATCCACGGCAGCGAGGACCAACTCGTGCCCGCGCCCGACGTGCTCCGCCTGCGGGACCGGTTGTGCCGGCAGAAGGCGATCACCGTCGATTACACGGTGATCGACGGCGCCAACCACTTCTTCGACGCCCACGCCGGCGATTTCCAGGCGGCGGTCGACAGCTACCTGGCGCGCCGGACCAAGGACTACGTCCTGCGCGAGGGCGACGAGGACGAGGCGCGGTAGAGCGCGCCACCGCTGACCGCTCGGCGCACCCCGGTGGTCGACGGTTCGGTCAGGGGCAAACCCCGAAGCGAACGCACCGCCAGGAACCCGAACGCCTGCGCCTCGAGCGCGTCGCCGTTCCACCCCACCGACCCCACCGGTTCGACCGGGGCTTGCAGCACGCGGCCCAACGCCGCCATGAGCGTGGCGTTGCGCCGCCCGCCGCCGGCAACCAGCCAGCGCCGGGGCGGCTCGGGCAGATGGCGCACCGCGTGGGCGACCGCGCGCGCGGTCAGCGCGGTCAGGGTCGCCGCGCCGTCAGCCGCGCCCAGCCCCTCGGCCGGCGCGCCGAACGCGTCGCGGTCGATCGACTTGGGCGGCGGCCGCTCGAAGAAGGGATGGCGCAGCACCGCCGCGATGCGCTCGTCGTGGACCGTGCCCGACCCGGCCAAGGCGCCGCCGGCGTCGAAAGCCTGACCCGCGTGGCGCCGCACCCAGTCATCGAGCAGCGCGCCCCCCGGCCCGGTGTCAAAGGCGACCAGCGCGCCGTCCCGCCCGATCCAGGTGACGTTGGCGACGCCGCCGATGTTGAGCACGGCAAGCGGTCGTTCCAGGCCGGCGGCCAGCGCGCGGTGGAACACCGGCACCAGCGGCGCCCCCTGCCCGCCCGCCGCCATGTCGGCGCGCCGGAAGTCGGCGATCACGTCGATGCCGGTGCGCTCGGCCAGCAAGGCTGAGTCGCCGATCTGCCAGGTTATCCCTTCGTCGGGCCGGTGCTGGATGGTCTGGCCGTGGAAGCCGATCACGCGCACGGATTCGCGCGCGGTCCCCGACGCGGCGAGCAACGACCCCACGGCGTCGGCATGGGCCAGTGTGAGCGCGCGCGCCATAGCCATCACATCGCCACGACCGCCAAGAACCGCGCGCAAACCCGCCCTCAGGCCTTCTTCGTAGGGGGTCGTGAGCGACGGCCCGAACCGGGCGATGGTCGCGCCGTCGGTCTCGATCAGCGCCGCGTCGACCCCGTCGAGCGAGGTTCCGCTCATCAGCCCGATGGCCAGCATCGCTTTGTCCATCGCATCCCGCCGTGCTACAGCACCGCCGATTTCATCGCAGCGACCCGACCATGACCTCGCCCAAACCGCGCTCCGACTTCCTCGACCGCGTCGTCAGCCGCGGCTTCCTGCACCAGTGCACCGACTTGGCGGCGCTGGACGAACGGGCGCGCACGCGCACCATCGTCGCTTATATCGGGTTCGACTGCACCGCGCCCAGCCTGCACGTGGGCAACCTGCTGAGCATCATGCTGCTGCGCAACCTGCAACTCTCCGGTCACCGGCCGATCGTGCTGATGGGCGGCGGCACCACCAAGATCGGCGACCCGTCGTTCCGCGACGAAGCCCGCCCACTGCTGACCGAGGCCGACATCGAGCGCAACAAGCAGGGCATCCAGCGTGTCTTCGCGCGCTACCTGGCGTTCGGCAACGGGTCAACCGACGCGATCATGGTCGACAACGCCGAGTGGCTCGACCGTCTCGCCTACATCCCGTTCCTGCGCGAGGTCGGCGCCCACTTCTCGGTTAACCGCATGCTCGCGTTCGAGAGCGTCAAGCTGCGGCTCGAGCGCGAGAAGCCGCTGTCGTTCCTCGAGTTCAACTACATGATCCTGCAGGCATACGACTTCGTCGAGCTGGGCCGCCGCTACGGCTGCGTGCTGCAGATGGGCGGGTCCGACCAGTGGGGCAACATCGTCAACGGCGTCGAACTCGGCCGCCGGCTGGACGACCGCGAGCTGTTCGGGTTGACCACGCCGCTGCTGACCACCGCGTCAGGCGCCAAGATGGGCAAGACGGCCCGGGACGCGGTCTGGCTGAACGCCGAGCAACGTTCGCCCTGGGACTTCTGGCAGTTCTGGCGCAACACCGAGGACGCCGACGTCGGCCGCTTCCTGCGGCTCTACACCGACCTGCCGCTCGACGAGATCGCGCGGCTGGAGGCGCTGCGGGGCGTCGAGATCAACAACGCCAAGAAGGTCCTGGCCGACGAGGCCACCATGCTCGCCCACGGCGCCGCCGCCGCCGCCGAGGCGGCCGAAACCGCGCGGCTGACCTTCGAGGAAGGCGCCACGGGCGATGCGCTGCCTGTGCTGGCGGTGCCGCGCGCCGAGCTCGCCGCCGGCATCGCCGCGTTCGAGCTGCTCCGCCGCGCCGGGCTCGCGGCGTCGGGTGGCGAGGCGCGGCGCCTGATCAAGGGTGGCGGTGCCCGGTTGAACGACCGGGTGATCGTGGGCGAGACCCACGCCGTCAGCGCGGCCGACCTGGACGACACGGGCACGCTCAAGTTGTCGGCCGGTCGCAAGAAGCACGCGCTCGTCCGCGTCGAAGAGTAGGTAGCCAAGGAGCCAGCTACCGCTGCTGCTCGCCGGTGCCGGTTTCGTCGGGCAGCGGCGGTTGTACGGCGCCCTCGGGGAACTCGAACAGCTCGCGCAGAAAGCCGGGCGCCAGGGTGGCGAGCGGGTCGACCAACACGTCCGGATTGTCGAGCGGTCCCTTGACCGCGTAGGTGGCGGCGAACAGCCCCTCGCCCTCGCCGCCGACCAGCAGTTCACCCAGAACGGGCACCTCACCGAGCACCGTGTTGATGGTGTAGACCGGCACCACGGTGCCGCGCAGATCGATGACGTCCGCCGCGATGTCGATGGTGCCTTCGCCGTTGAGCCCGAGCGAGCCGCCCCAGGCGCGCGCCTTGCCGATCGTGATCAGGTCGTCGGTCTTGACGATCGGGATGTCCGCCTTGCTGAACGGCACGCCTTCTCCCTGCAGCAACGCGCTGATCGTGGTGAACGAGCCGAGCGCCAGGATCTTCGCCAGGATCGGCGCGTCGCGCACCTTGAAGTCGCTCATCATCATGCGTCCCGTCATCGGGCGCGCCGGGTCGGCGTCGTCGATGGCGGCGCTGATCTCGAGCCGGCCGCCCATCACGTTGTCGAACACGTCGAACAGCCGCAGCACGTCACCGGCGTCGGCCGCGTCGACCGTGAAGGTACGCTGCCCGTTCATCGGCTGGATCGCCATGACCATGGGGGCGCCGCTGGCCGTGGCGCCGGCGAATGCCAGGTGCGCGAAGCGGTCGTCGGCGAAGTCCGTCGCGATGGTCACGCCGGTCAGGGCCGTGCCGGGGCGGAGGTAGAGGGAGTCGATCGCGCCCGTCAGCCGGAACGGCGGCAGCGGCTCGTCCTCGCCGGCCTCGCCCGTCAACGAATCTAGGAACGGCTCCAGGTCGACCGCCCGAGCGTCGAGGGCGACGTCATAGCCCGCCGGGCTCCAGGCCAGCGTCCCGGCCAGTTCGTTGACGCCGAGCGCGAGTCGCCGGGCCTCGACCCACCCCGAGGCGCCGTCCGCGCCGAGCGCGCCCGCCCCGTCGAACACGAGACCGCCGGCGGCCACGGTCACGGATTCGACGGCCGTCGCGCCATCGGTCGCCGTGACCCAGGTCGCGGACCCGGTGCCCGGCTCGCCCACCGCCTTGGTCCAGCCCGCCTCGGCCAGCGCGATCGCCGCGCCGGTCAGGGCGGCCTCGGCCTCCAGCCGCGTGCCGCCGTCGGTCTTCGCGATCGTCAGACGGGCGTCGATCGGCCCAGTCAGCCAAGCGAGCGCCGGCAGGCCGAGCGCGGCGCGCGCGGCGTCGTCGAGCCGGCCGGCCAGCGTGGCGCGCAGGCCGCCGCCCGCCATGTCCGCGCCGAGCGACGCGGCCAGCGGCACGCCTGCCAGGACGACCGTGCCGTCGGCCTTGGCCGTCATGCCCTCGACGACCAGGTCGAGCGCGCCGTCCGTGACGGCGAGCCCCGGCGCCGCCTCGGCCATCGTCACACGCTCGAGTCGGGCCATGGCGGTCACCGCCACGTCGTCGCGTTTGAGGTCGTTGAACCGGGGCAGGGTCACGGCGATCGTCCCGGTGGCCTGCCCACCCACGCCCTGCGCCGCCAGATCGGCGACGCCACCCAGGCCCAGACTCGGCTCGGACGCCAGGCGCAGGGCGGCATCCAAGGGCCCCGCCAGGGCGACATCGACGGTCAGACCCTGGTTGCCGTCGAGGCTCGGCATCGTGACCGCGCCGTCGCCGACGGTCAGGCCCGCGGACTGGCCGGTCAGGCCGTCGACCTTCAGCGCGTAGTCGGCCAGGACCACCTTGCCGTTCACGCTCTCGACCGGCGGCAGCGGCGCCTTGTAGACGACCGTCGCGTCGCCGACGTCGAGCGCAAGGCTCAGCCCGTGCAGCGGCGATTCATCGCGGCCCAAGGCGGCGATCTCGGCGACCAGGCCGATGGTCCCCGATCGCACCGTGCCGGCCAGCAGGTTCTCCGCCAGCCAGGTCCGCGGGCCGACGCCCAGGTCGATGGGCCAGAAGCCAAGCACGTCGTCGATGGTGATGCCCATCACCGTGGCTTGCAGATCGACCACACCGCCGCGGTCCAGGTCGATAAAGCGTGCCGTGCCGTCCAGGCCGCCGGCGCCCACGTCCAGCTCGAAGGAATCGACCACCACCGTGTTCGGCCCGCCTTCGGTGTGGGCGCGCACGTTGATGCCCTTGACCTCGCGCGGCGCACCGAGCACGCCGCCCGGATCGACCGCACCGGGCGCGCTCCACGCTACGACGTCGGCGGCAAGAACGTTCAGCGCGTCGTCGAGACGCACGTTCACCACGCCGCCGAACGCCAGGTCGACGTCGGCGAGCGGCGCGAGCGCCGCCGTCAGCGCGGCCAACTTGGCGGGGCGCACGCCGCCGAAGCGCACGGTCAACGCCAGGTCGGGTGCGTCGCGCCGGGCCAGCAGGTTCGCGTTCATGTGCGCGGTCGGATCGCCGAACGGCAGGCGCGCGACGGCTTCGAGCACGACGCCATCGTCGACTCGATCGATCGCCAGGTCGAGCGCGTCGGCACGCCAGGCGATGCCCAAGGCCTCGTCCTCGAACGCCACGGCGCCGTCGGAAATGGCGATGCGGTCGAGGCGCGCGAGCGGGCGGCGCGGATCGGGGTTCGGTCCCAGGTCGGCGAGGATCGTGCGCCAGCCCTCGTCGCCCGCCGTGTCGTCGGCCGTGGCGGCCCCGGCGGTCTCGGACCCGCCGATCGTGATGCGCCCGTCGGCGCGGCGCACGACCCGCAGCAGCGGCCGCTCGACGACCAGGCTAACCGGCACGATCAACCCGACCAGAAGCTGGCGCAGCGACAGGCCGATGCTTACCTCGGGCGCGACCAGCATTAGATTGCCCGCGTCGTCGACGATGCGCACACGCTGCACGCGGATGTCCAGCGCGCTCGGCCATTCGCCCAGCACCAGCACGGTGTCGTCGAAGGCGAAGCTGTAGCCCGCCGCCTGGCCGCTCAGCGCCTCGGCCAGTTGCGGCGACAGGGGCGCCAGGCTGATCGGCCCGCCGCTCAGACGCCACAGCACCAGCGCCAGCGCCACCAGCACGGCGCCCAGGACGCCGGCCAGACCGTGCACGACGGCGTGGCGCGCATGACGGATCATCGGACGCGAAGCCGCCGCGAAGGGTTGACCGAGGATCGACGCTTGGCCACTTTCACCCTTACCAGCCAAGGGGTGGAATGACCGACTATAGCGTGCTCGACGGCGTTCGCACCCTGCCGCGCGCGGCGGACACGGCGCGCGCGCGGCACGGCCGCGCGACGTGGCTCGAGGCCGCCGAGACAGAACCAGCGTTGGCCGATGCGGCCCGCCGGGCGATGGGCCATGAGCCCTTACTCGCCCTGGCGGACGCGGTCTTCGGCAACAGCCCGTTCCTGACCCGTTGCCTGGTCGCGGAACCGGACGTGCTGGTGCGGTTCGCCACGGCCGGGCCGGCGGCGCTGGTCGATGAGGCCCTCGCCGACCTGACCGCCGCCGACCGGGACGACCGGCCGAAACTCATGCGCCGCCTGCGCGTGGCGCGCGCGCGAGTGGCCGCGACAGTGGCGTTGGCGGACATCGCCGGCCTCTGGCCGCTGGGCCGTGTCACCGACACGCTCAGCGCGCTCGCCGACGCGGCGGTTGGCGCGGCGCTGCGCCACCTGCTGCGCGGTCTGGCGGCCGAGGGCCTGATCGAGCTTGTCGACGGGGACGCGCCCGAACGCGGCTCGGGCCTGTTCGTCCTGGCGCTCGGCAAGCTCGGCGCGCGCGAGCTCAACTACTCGAGCGACATCGACATCATGGTGCTCTACGACGGCGATGTCGTGCGCTGGACCGGCGACGGCCACCCGCAGGCGGCGTTCGTGCGGCTGACCCGTGACCTGGTGCGCATCCTGCAGGAACGCACGGCGGACGGTTTTGTCGTGCGCACCGACCTGCGCCTGCGGCCCGACCCGGCGGCGACTCCGCTGGCGCTCTCGGCCGAGGCGGCCGAGCTCTACTACGAAAGCCTGGGCCAGAACTGGGAACGCGCCGCCATGATCAAGGCGCGCGTCATGGCCGGCGATGCCGAGGCCGGCGAGCAGTTCCTGCGCCGGCTCGGCCCCTTCGTCTGGCGTCGGCACCTGGACTTCGCCGCGATCCAGGACATCCACTCGATCAAGCGGCAGATCAACGCCCACCACGGCGGCGAACGCATCGCGATTTCCGGGCACGACATCAAAGTGGGGCGCGGCGGCATCCGCGAGATCGAGTTCTACGCCCAGACCCAGCAGCTCATCTGGGGCGGGCGCGACCCGAATCTGCGCGCGCACGCGACGTGCGATGCCCTGCGCGCGCTGACCGTGGCGGGACGCATGACCGAGGATGCCTGCGCCGAGCTGGTCGAGGCGTACCGCTTCCTGCGCACAGTCGAGCACCGCCTGCAGATGATCGACGACCAGCAGACCCAGACCCTGCCCGCGACCGAGGACAAGCTGGCCCAGCTCGCCACGTTCCTCGGCCACGACACGGGGCCGGCGTTCGCCGAGGCGCTGCGCGCCCGGCTCGAGACCGTCGAGAAGCGCTACGCGGTGCTGTTCGAGGAAGCGCCCGAGCTGGCGCCGCAGGCCGGCAGCCTGGTGTTCACCGGCACCGAGGACGACCCCGAGACGTTGAAGACCCTGGCGCGGCTCGGCTTCGGCAACGCGCCCACGGTGGCGGCGGCGATCCGCAGTTGGCACCACGGCCGATACCGCGCCATGCGCTCGACGCGGGCGCGCGAACTGCTGACCGAGATCACGCCGACGCTGCTGGCCGCGCTGGGGCGCACCGCCGACCCGGACGCCGCGCTGGCCCGGTTCGACGAGTTCCTGCGCAACCTGCCGGCGGGCGTGCAGCTCTTCTCGCTGTTCTACAGCCGCTCGCACCTGCTGGACCTGATGGCGACGATCATGGGCACGGCCCCGCGTCTCGCCGGCATGCTGAGCCACAACGTCCTGCTGCTCGACAGCGTGCTCGGCGCCGACTTCGACGAGCCCCTGCCGCCCGCCGACGCGCTGACGAACGCGCTGGCCGCCGCACTCGAGCCGGCGCGCAACGACGAGGACGTGCTCGACATCGCGCGCCGCTGGACCCACGACCGCCAGTTTCAGGTCGGCGTGCAGATGCTGCGCCGGACCGTGCCACCCGAGCGGGCGCACGCCATGCTCTCGGACGTGGCCGAGGCGGTCGTACGCGCCATGCTGCCGCGCATCGAGGCGTCGTTCACGCGCGTTCACGGCTGCGTCCCCGGCGCCGGCTTCGCCGTGCTCGGTCTGGGCAGGCTGGGCGGCCGCGAGATGACGGCGACCTCCGATCTCGACCTTATCTTCGTCTATCGCATCGGCGGCGGCGCCGAGGCCTCGGACGGCGCCAAGCCGTTGCCCGCCAGCACGTACTTCGCCCGGCTCAGCCAGCGCCTGCTGAACGCGCTCACGGTGCCGACCGCCGAGGGCCGCCTGTTCGACATCGACATGCGCCTGCGGCCCTCGGGCGCCAAGGGGCCGGTCGCCTCGGAGCTCGCCGGTTTTCTCGACTACCAGCGGAACCAGGCGTGGACGTGGGAACACATGGCGCTGACGCGGGCACGCGTGCTGGCGGCCCCCCCCGACCTGCGCGCCAACCTGGAAGCAGGCGTGCGCGCTGTACTGACCGCCGAGCGCCAGCCCGCCGGCCTGGCCGCCGAGATCGCCGACATGCGCCGGCGCATCGCCGCCGAGCACGGCACCGACGACCCGTGGAACGTCAAGCACGTGGCGGGCGGCTTGGTCGACATCGACTTCATCGCCCAGTTCGTGCAGCTGCGCGACGCCGCGCGCCTCCCTGACATCCTGCGGACCAACACTGTCGAGGCGCTGCACCGGGCCGGCGCCGCCGGCAGCCTGGATGATGCCGACGTGCAGGTGCTGACCCACGCCGCGCTGGTGCTGGGTCGGGTGCAGGGCCTGCAACGCCTGACGCTCGCGGACCATCGGCCCGGCGCCACCCTTCCCCGCCCGCTGGTCGAATTGCTGGCTGCGGCGACCGGGACGGCCGGGCTCGATGACCTGAGAGCTGCCCTCCTCAGGATCGAGGCGGACGTCGCGGCGCGGTACCGGCGCCTCGTGGTCGACGCGGCGGCAACGTCTTAGCGGCTGGCGCGATGCGGTAGGCGCAACGGCGCGCGCCGGCCAGCAGATGATCGACGCGCTCGACCGTCACCGCTGGCCCCAGCACGGCGCGGAACAGGTCGAGCTCGGACCGGCACAGCCCCTGGCATGCCCGGGCGGCGGCGTACACGGGGCAGTGATTCTCGACCAGTAGGAAGCCGTCGGTATCCTCGCGCCATTCGGCCATGTAGCCTTCCTCGGCGCGCAGCGCGGCGAGGCGCGCGATCCGCTCGGCCAAGGCGCGGGCCCCGCCGATCCGGGCCTTGTACACCGCGCGCGCGTCCGCCTCGCGTCGCGCGATCAGACGATCGAGGCCGGCCGTGCCGAAGACGCCGCGCGCCGCCGCGATGAGCTCTAGGGTCAGGCCGGCATGGTTATCAGGAAAACGCGCGTGGCTGGCCTCGGTCAGGTGCCAGACGCGGCGTGGTCGGCCGACGCCGGCGCGCTCGTCGCGATGCCCGACCAGGCCCTCGCGCGCCAGCCGCTCCATGCCCTGGCGCACGGCGACCGCGCTGATGCCGAGCCGACGCGCGAGCGCCGGGGCACCTTGCGGTCCCGCAGCCTTGAGGGAGTGGAGCAGACGATCGCCACCGCGCGTGTCCATGGTGTCTACTCTACCAAGGCGTCATGATTTTGAAAAGCTATTGCTTTCTTAATTGTCGTGCCGTATACCTGCGCACCGACGCGCACAGGGTTGGGTGTTCCTCATGGCGGATCTCCAGGCTGCTCCTCCGACCTGGAGAGCCATGGCCTTCGGCCCGCTGGCCCCTTTCACCTGGACGCTGAGCCTGGGCGTGGGTCTGCACGCCATCGCCTGGTACATCGTCGCGGCCGCCGTGCCGAGCACGGTCCTCGAGCTCGGCCAGGCGGAGCTGTTGAGCTGGACCACCACGCTGTTCCTGGTCGGCACCATCGTGGGCGCCGCATCGGCCGGCCCGCTCAGGGGGTCGCACGGCGCGCGAGCGATCCTGGTGGCGGCGTCCGTCGTCGTCATCGCGGGTTGCGCGCTGGCCGCCAGCGCGCCGTCCATGATCGTCGTGGTCGTCGGCCGGGGCCTCCAGGGCCTGGGCGAAGGCGTGATCCTGGCCACCTGCTACACCCTGGCGCGCGACCTGTTCCCGCCCGAGGCGTTCGCGTGCGTGTTCGCGGCCTACGCCGTCGGCTGGGCCCTGGGCGCCGTGGTCGGGCCGATCGCCGGCGGCGCGCTGACGGAGGTGATCGGCTTACGCGCCGCGTTTTGGGGTCTGATGCCCCTCGCCGTCCTGTTCGCCCTGCTTGTGCTGTGGCTCACGCCGCGCGAACGCGGCAACCGTCAGGGCGAGGTCCCGCCTCTGCTCCGCCTCGGCGTCCTCGGCGTTGGCGCCTTCGCGATCTGCCTAGCCAGCACGCGCACCACGACCGCGACGATCGTCGGGTTCATGGCGGTGGCCGCGCTGGCGCGCGCGCTGACGGTGATCCTGGGTCGGCGCGCGCCGCGTCGCGTCTTCTTCTCGGCGCTGATCGATCCGCGCCAAACGGTCGGGCTCGGCCTGTGGATCATCCTGCTCAGTTTCCTGGCCGAGACGTCGGTGCACGTCTTCGTGCCATTCCTCGTGCAGACCGCCCACGACGTCTCGCCCACCTTCATCGGCTACTTCGTCGCCATCATCGCGCTCGCCTGGTCGGGCAGCGCGGTCCTGGGTTCGGGCATGACCGGGCGTGCATTTGACGCGCTGGTCGCCGTCGGACCGAGCCTCATCGCCGGGGGCCTGGCCGCGTCGACCTGGGCCCTGGCCCGCCCCGGCCTGGGCCTGCTCGCCATCGCGCTCATCATCATCGGGCTGGGATTCGGCATCTCGTACACCTTCGTCACCCAGCGCGTCGTGGCGGCGGCGGCCGGCGAGGGAGACGTCACCTCCAGCGCGGTCCCGACGCTCGGCAACATCGGATCGGCGGTTGGCGCGGCGCTGGCCGGGCTGGTCGGCAACGCCGCCGGCTTCAGCGCGAAGGCCGGCGGCCCCGGCGCGATTCTGGCCGGTCAATGGGCGATCGGGGTGGCGACGGCGATCGCCGTCGTCCCCGAGCTCGGCGCCTTCGCCCTTGCCCGGCGCCGGGTGGCGCATCGTCCATGAACTCCTCCGCCAATCCGCCGCCGACGTGGGACGAGCTGCTGTTCGGGCGCTACGCCGCCGTGGCGTGGACCCTGTGCCTGGGCACCGCCATGCACGCCACGGCCTGGTACATCCTAGCCACCGCCCTGCCCTCGACCGTCGCCGACGTCGGCGGCGCGGCGCTGGTGAGCTGGGTCGTGTCGATCTACCTGGTCGCCTCGATCGTCACCGGCTCGGCTTCGGGCCTGCTCAAGTCGCGCTACGGCAGCCGGCCGGTGGTGGTGGTCGCCGCCACGGTCTTCCTGATCGGTACGGTGGTCGCGGCCACCGCGACATCCATGGCGATGGTCGTGGCCGGGCGCGCGCTGCAGGGCTTCGGCGAGGGCGTGATCTGGGCGGTGACCACGATCCTAGTCAAGGACCTACTGCCCAACGAAGCCGTGCCGCCCATGTACGCCATCCTCGGCGTCGTGTGGGCCGCGGCGGCGGTCATCGGGCCGCTGGCGAGCGGGATCCTGGTCGAGGTGTGGTCGTGGCGCGGCGCCCTGTGGAGCCTGCTGCCCATCGCCGTGGTCTACATCGCCCTGGTGCAGTTCGTGGTGCCGCCGGTGGCGCCGTCGCGCGCCGAGCTCCGCTTCCCCTTGCTGCGCCTCCTGCTAATCGCCGCGGGCGTCGTGGCGCTGTCGGTCGGCGCCGCCATCGCCGACCCGATGCCGTCGGCACTCGCCCTCGCCATCGCCGTCGCGCTCATCGCCGGCACGCTGATCGCCGACGGCGGCGCGCGCACGCCGCTGTTCCCGCGCGATCTGATGCGGCGCGGCGCGGTCGCGCCCACCGGCATCTGGGTCCTGACCCTAATGTTCTGCGCCGAGGCCGGCGTCAGCGTGTACGTCGCCCTGCTCGCCCAGCAGCTGTTCGGCGCCTCGCCCGTGGTCGCGGGCTACATACTGGCGGTCGTAGCGTTCGCCTGGACGTCGGGCGCGCTGGCCGTCGCCCGCGCTCGACGGAGCGTGGTGGACATCCTGATCCTGGCCGGACCGATTCTGCTGGTGGCCGGCCTGGTCGGGACGGCCGTGGCGTTCGCCGCACACGCCTTGATCCTCCTGATCGTGGCGCTGGTGGTGGTCGGCCTCGCGTTCGGGTTCGCCTACACCTTCGTCGCCCAGCGCGTGCTGGCCCACGCCAGGCCCGAGGAAAGCGACGTGACCGCCGGCGCCCTGCCGACACTCGAGGCCACCGGGGCCGCCTTCGGGGCAGCGCTGGCGGGGCTGGTCGGCAATTTGACGGGCATCGCCGCGCTGGGTGATCCGGACGCGCTTCGCTCGGGCGCGGTGTGGGTGATGGCGCTGGGCGCCGCCATCGCCACGCCGGCCGTCCTGGGCGCCTTCGTCCTGGTGCGCCGCAGCGCGCCCGTGCCCGCCCCGGTCAGCGGATGACCTGAAATACCCCGTCGATCTTGCTACAGAACCGCCCGGTCGCGAGCCGCGTGTCGGGCTGGGCGTCGTCGTAGAGCAGGATCGGATCCTCGCCCGCGCCATCGGCCACCACCCACACGCGGCCGTCCAGGTAGGGCGTCGCGGTCAGGTCGGCGGCCAGAGGTTTCAGCGGCAGTTCGAGAAACTTGTGCATCTAGGCGCGCATGTCCTCGGGCATGGGGCCGAAGATGCCGGTGAAATCGACCGCCTTCGCCGCGTGCGCCGCCTCGAAGGCGGCCACGTCGCCGCGCCCGATCGCCTCGTGCAGCGCCGCGACCGCGGCGAGCACCTCGGACCCGTCCCCGCTCACGGGCTCGGCATCCAGCCAGATCCAGCGCGGCGCGCCGGCGACGTCCACGGACACCTCGACGCGCCCCTCGCCGTCGATGCGCTGCTCCAGGATCGACGGCACGTCGAAGGACTCCGGGATGACGACCTCAGTTTAGCCGCCGTCCTGCGTCGCCTAGGATTCGACGGCGATGGTGCTGGCCCCGTCGATCAGCCACAGGCCGACGCTGGCGGCGTCCGTCAGCGGCGCTCCATCCTAGCTCGGGTCGTAGGCGAAGGGATGCACCGGGATGCCGTTGACGAAGATCATGCCCGCCGCATGCTCGCGCACGACGTCGACCGTGTAGTTGGGCGGCATGCCTTCCTGGGCCGCGAGCGGCATGGCCGCCCCCAGCCCGAGCACCAAGGGGCCAAGCGCCGGGGCCGCCGCCCGCGCGATTCCGCTCATCATGTTGACGTCTCCCGTGGTTAGGTCCTGGCCCCCGCCGGGTCAGTTTGCCTTGGCGGTCTCGGCGACGCCACCGATCCTTTGCGCCAAAGCGGCGGCCATGAAGGCGTCCAGATCGCCGCCGAGCACGCCGTCGGTGTCGCTGGTCTCGACCCCGGTGCGCAGGTCCTTGACCATGCGGTAGGGATGCAGCACGTACGAGCGGATCTGGTGGCCCCAGCCGATGTCGGTCTTCTGGGCGTTGAGCGCCTGGGCCGCCTCCTCGCGCTTGCGCAGCTCGGCCTCGTAGAGCCGCGCGCGCAGCATGGCCCACGCCTCGGCGCGGTTGCGGTGCTGCGAACGGTTGGTCTGGCACGCCACGACGATGCCGGTGGGCATGTGGGTTAGGCGCACGGCGCTGTCGGTCTTGTTGACGTGCTGGCCGCCGGCGCCCGATGCCCGGTAGGTGTCGGTGCGCACGTCCTTCTCCTCGATCGCGATCTCGATCGACTCGTCGACCACCGGGTAGACCCACACGCTGGCGAACGATGTGTGCCGCCGCGCCGCGCTGTCGAACGGCGAGATGCGCACCAGGCGGTGCACGCCGCTTTCGGTCTTGAGCCAACCGTAGGCGTTGGCGCCGCTGACGCGCAGCGTGGCCGACTTGATTCCGGCCTCGTCGCCGGGCGCCGACTCCACTTCCACCACCTTGTAGCCGTGCTGTTCGGACCAGCGCAGGTACATGCGGTAGAGCATCTCGGCCCAATCCTGGCTTTCCGTGCCGCCGGCGCCGGGGTGGACCTCGATGTAGCAGTCGTTGCCGTCGGCCTCGCTCGAGAGCAGGCTTTCGATGCGCAGCGTCGCAGCGCGCTTAGCCGCGTCGGCCAGCGCCGCCTCGGCCGAATCGAGCAGCGCCGTGTCGCCGTCGGCCTCGGCCAGCTCAGCCAGCTCCAGGTTGTCGGCGCGCTCGCGCGTCAGCCCCTCGAACTGGGCGATCGCCGCCGACAGCCGCTGGCGCTCGCGCATCACGCGCTGCGCCTCGGCCGGGTCCTTCCACAGGCTTTCGGACTGCGCCTGGTCGTCGAGCGCCTTCAGGCGGTCCTTGACCGTATCCCAGTCAAAGACACCTCCTCAGGAGGTCGAGCGTCTCCTCGATGGTCGCGGCAAGGTTGGCGATTTCGGCGCGCAAGGGGGGGCCTCTTCCGGATGGTTCCGCCCCGTATATAGGCCCGGCCGGGGCCTTGTGAAGCCTCGGCGCGGGTTGAGCGCGGGGCGCCGCCCCGTGTATCGTGGCCTTCGCCCACAGCGAGGCACGAGGATCCGACCATGACCGCCGACACCGAGGGCCGCCGCCGCGGCGGACGCGAGGCGCGCCGCGCGCGCCGCGCGCAACCGCTGCCGCTCAACGAGGCGCCGATCCGCCCCGGCATGGAAGGCGGCCAGTACAAGCCGCTGGACGACGCGGGCGTGGCACGCATCCACGGCGCCGTGCTCGACGTGCTGGAGCAGATCGGGCTGGCCCAGGCGATCCCGAGCTGCGTCGAGGCGTGCACCGCCAAGGGCGCCGTCATGGGCGCCGACGGCCGGCTGCGCTTCCCGCGCGCGCTCGTCGAGGACACGGTGGCCAAGGCCAATCGGCGCTTCGTCATGTACGGCCAGGACCCACGCCACGACATGGAGCCGTGGGGCAACAGGGTCTATTTCGGCACGGCCGGCGCGGCGGTCGAGGTGGTCGACGTCAAGAACCGCCGCTATCGCGAAAGCCTGCTCGCCGACCTCTACGATATGGCGCGGCTGGTCGACGTGCTCGACAACATCCACTTTTTCCAGCGCACCTGCGTGCCGCGCGACATGCCGACCGCGCGCGACATGGACTTCAACACGCTCTACGCCTGCGTCTCGGGAACCACCAAGCACGTCGGCTCGTCGTGGGTGAACCCGCTCTATGTCGAGAAGTCGTTCGACATGCTGCATCTGATCGCGGGCGGCGAGAAGAAGTGGCGCGACCGCCCGTTCGTCAGCCAGTCCAACTGCTTCGTCGTGCCGCCCCTGAAGTTCGCCGAGGACGCGTGCCGCTGCCTCGAGGCCGCCGTGAAGGGCGGCATGCCGGTGCTGCTGCTCTCGGCCGGCCAGGCGGGCGCGACCGCGCCAGCGGCGCTGGCCGGCGCCGTGGTCCAGGCGGTGGCCGAGGTGCTGGCCGGCCTGGTCTACGTCAACGCGCTCAAGCCCGGACACCCGGCGATCTTCGGCACATGGCCGTTCGTCTCGGACCTGCGCACCGGCGCCATGTGCGGCGGCTCGGCCGAGCAGGCGCTGCTGTCGGCCGCGTGCGGCCAGATGGCGCACTTCTACGACCTGGTGGGCGGCGCCGCCGCCGGCATGTGCGACGCCAAGCTGCCCGACGCCCAGGCCGGCTACGAGAAGGGCGTCAACCTAGCGCTGGCCGGCGTCTCGGGTCTCAACCTGGTCTACGAGGCGGCGGGCATGCACGCGAGCCTGCTCGGCTTCTCGCTGGAAAGCCTGGTCATCGACAACGACATCATCGGTCAGGCGCAGCGGGCCATCCGCGGCATCGATGTGGACGACGACAGCCTGTCGGTCGAGGCCATGCGCGAGGTGTGCATCGGCGGCCCCGGCCATTACCTGGGCCACGAGCAGACGCTGCGCCTGATGCAGTCAGCCTACGTCTACCCGCAGATCGGCGACCGCTCGAGCCCCAAGGAATGGGTCGAGCGCGGCGAGCCCGACATCCTGACCCACGCGGACCGGCGCATGCGCGAGATCCTGTCCAGCCACTACCCGCACCACGTGGCCGACGACGTGGACGCCGAGATCCGCCGCCAGTTCGACATCAAGCTGCCGCGCGCCGCCATGTCCCCCGGCGACGGACGGTGGGAGGCGGCCTGAGGGCGAGCCCTCAGTACACCCCGCTCAGGCTGGGTTCGGTGATGGTGGCGCCGCCGCCGGTGACCGAGGCGCCGCCGGCGCCGTCCTCGTCGATGCGGCCCGCGGCCTCGAAGCCCGGCGTGCCCGGCTCGGTGCCCGGGCGGAACGCCTCAATGATGACCTTCTCGGTCGCCGCGGTCGGCAGATCGCCGTTGTGGGCGTCGACCTTGACCAGGCGCACGCCCGGCGGGATGCGGAACGGCGTGCGCGGTGTCTCGGCCAGGGCGGCGCCCATGAACTGCTTGAAGATCGGCACCGCGATCCGCGACCCCGTCTCCTTCTTGCCGAGCGTGCGCGGCTGGTCGAAGCCGACATAGATCGCGCACACCAGGTCGGGCGAAAAGCCGACGAACCAAGCGTCCTTGAAATCGTTGGTCGTCCCCGTCTTGCCCGCCAGCGGCCGGCCCAGCGAGGCGATGTCGGCGCCGGTGCCGCGCAGGACCACGCCTTCGAGGATGCCGACCATCTGGTAGGCGGTGACCGGATCGAGCACCCGCTCGCGCTCGTCCTCCAGCACGGGCTCGCCTTGGCCGGTCCACGGCACGGCCGCGCAGCCCGGGCAGGCGCGTTCGTCGCGCCGGAACACGGTGCGGCCGTAGCGGTCCTGGATGCGCTCGAAGAGCGTCGGGGCGATGCGCTTGCCGCCGTTGACGATGGCGGCATAGGCGCCGGCCATGCGCATCAGCGTCGTCTCGCCGGCGCCAAGCGACATGGGCAGGTAGGGCGGCAGGTCGTCGACCACGCCGAGCAGCACCGACAGGTCGCGCACGCGCTCCATGCCGATCCGGCGCGCGAGCCGCACGGTCATCAGGTTGCGCGATTTCTCGATGCCGAGCCGCAGCGTCGAGAGCCCGTAGAATTCGCCGGAGTAGTTGGCCGGCTTCCAGATCGGCTGGCCATAGCCGGGGTCGATGGCGATGGGCGCGTCCTCGACCAGGGTCGAGGGCGTGTACCCGGCGTCCAGCGCCGCCATGTAGACGAACGGCTTGAACGCCGAGCCCGGCTGGCGCTTGGCCTGGATCGCCCGGTTGAACTCGCTGTCGTCGTGGGACCACCCGCCGACCATGGCGAGCACGCGGCCCGTGTGCGGATCGAGCACGAGCAGCCCGCCGTTGACATCGGGGATCTGGCGCAGCGCGTACTGGCCCGCCAGCACGTTGTCTTCGTCGTCGGTCAGCGGTTCGACCGCCACCACGTCGCCCGCCGCCAGCACGTCGCCGGCCGCGCCGGGGGCCGACCCCACCGTCTGGTCCTTGGCCGTGGGGCGCGCCCACTTGACCGCCTCGAACGGGATCGTCGCCTCGGTCCCGTCGGCGAAGCCGATGCGCGCGTCCGCGCCGGCCTCCAGCACCGTCGCGAGCACCCAGGGCGCCAAGCCGGGCGGCGGCGGCACCGCGCCCAGGCGATCGGCCCAGCCCTCGCCCGGCTCGATCCTGGCCACGGGGCCGCGCCAGCCGTGGCGCCGATCGTAGGCGACGAGCCCTTCGCGCATGGCTTGGCCGGCCAGGGCCTGCAGGCGTGGGTCGATGGTCGCGCGCACGACGTAGCCGCCGCCGTAGAGCCCATCCTCGCCGAAACGCTCGGCCACCTCGCGCCGCACCTCCTCGGCGAAGTAGTCGGCACGCACGGTCTCGGTCGGCGCGCGCTCGACCATGACCAGCGGCTCGGCGCGCGCCGTCGCGGCGTCGGCCGCGCTGATCACGCCGTCCTCGAGCAGGCGGCCGATGGCCCAGTCGCGCCGGGCCTTGGCCGCCTCGGCGTCGTGCACCGGGTGGTAGTTGTTGGGCGCCTTGGGCAGCGAGGCGAGGTAGGCCGCCTCGGCGATAGTCAGCTCGTCGAGCGACTTGTCGAAATAGGCGAGCGCGGCGGACGCCACGCCATACGCGTGCCGGCCCAGGTAGATCTCGTTGAGGTAGAGCTCGAGGATGCGCTCCTTGCTCAGCACCTTCTCGATGCGCAGCGCCAGGATCGCCTCCTTGACCTTGCGCTCGATCGAGACCTCGTTGGTCAGCAGGAAGTTCTTGGCGACCTGCTGGGTGATGGTAGAGGCCCCCTGCAGCCGGCGGCTCTGGGCGGCGTTGAGCACGTTGGTGATGGCGGCCCGTGCGATGCCGACGAAGTCGATGCCGGGGTGCTGGTAGAAGTTCTTGTCCTCGGTGGCCAGGAACGCCGCGATGACCCGCTGCGGGATCGCCGTGATCGGCACGAACACCCGGTGCTCGGTGGCAAATTCGGCCAGCAGGCGGCCGTCGGCGGCGATCACGCGCGTCACCACCGGCGGCTCGTAGTCGGCGAGCTGGCTGAAGTCGGGCAGGTTCCGCCCGTAGCTGTGCAGCACGTAGAACACGGCGCCCACGCCGGCCACGCCGAGCAGGACCAGGACGAAGAGGAAGCGGAACAGGGTTCTCATGACAGGCCGCGCACCCTGAACGAGCTTAGTCCCGGATCACGGCGATGTCATGGCACCTGCATGGCGGTGACGCGCTCGAAGTAGCGGTCCATGGCGCGGACCAGCGCCTGCAGCACGGGCTTGCGCTGGCTCTTGGCCTTGATCATGGCCAGGTCCTTGGCGTTTGACACGTAGCCCATCTCGAACAGCACCGAGGGCACGTCGGGCGCCTTGAGCACCTTGAAGCCGGCGAAGCGGTGGCTGTTGCGGCGCAGCTGGGCCACTTCGCCCACCTCGAGGCGCAGGAGTTCGGCGAAGCGCGCCGAGGCGTTCATGGTGTCGCGCCGCGTCAGGTCGATCAGGATGTCCGCGGTCTGATCGTCGTAGGTGGCGGCGACGAAGGAAATGCCGCCGATCTGGTCCGCCTCGTTCTCCTTGGCGGCCAGAGCCTGGGCCTCGCGGTCTGAGGCGGTCTCGGAAACCGTATAGACGGTCGCGCCGTGCACCGCCGGATCGTCGAGCGCGTCGCAGTGCAGCGACAGGAACAGATCGGCGCCTTCGCGGCGGGCCATCGCCACCCGCTTTGCAAGGCTCAGGAAGACGTCGCGGTCGCGGGTCAGGCGCACGTCGTAGCGGCCGCTGGCGACCAGGGCGTCGCGCAGGTCGCGCGCCGCGGCGAGCGTAAGGTCCTTCTCGAAGGTGCCGTCACGCGCGATGGCGCCGGGGTCGTCCCCGCCGTGGCCCGGGTCGATCACGATCAAGGGCCGGGCCAGGGTCGGCTTGGTCCGGGGCAACGGCGCCGGTATGGCGGCGGATACCGTCGCCGTCGGCGCGGCGACGAGTGCCAGCACCGGTTGAGTGGGCTCGGTCGCCTCCGCCGCGTCCGACACGGTCGCAATCCGTGGCGACGGTTCGGGAATGGGAGCCAGCACGGCCATCGGCTGGGTCGCGGGTTCGGCCGCGCCAAGCGCCGCGACGGACGGTTCGGCCACGCCGAGAGCCGCGGCGATCTGCTCGGTGAAGTCCAGCGGCGGCACCGCCGTGCCGCCGGGCCCGAGGTCGATCACCAGGCGGAAGCGCGCGGACCCGCTGGGCGGCAGGGCGAAGCTCTGGCGCAGCGTGGTCGGCGCCGCCAGGTCGATGACCAGGCGCGCCGTCGATGTCGAAAACTGCCCCGTTCTCAGGCCTTTGACCGGTCCAAGCTCGATCGCCAGCGCCGGCTCGGTCAGGCGCCACGTGGTGGCATCAAGATCGATCACGATGCGATCGGGCCCGCTCAGCGAGAACGCCTTGAACTCCATGGGCGCATCGGCGTCGATCACGATGCGCGCGGTCGCGCCGTGGCCCGCCAGCCGCACGGCGAACGCCGTCGTCTCGGCCAGCGCCTCGGGGGCGATCAGCAGGGCGATCGCCACGACGGCACGGCCGAGCAGGGTCATGATCGCGGCGTTGGTTGCCACGGCAACTCACTCTTTACCCGAGACTCTCGGACCTTCTCGTTGATTCAGAACCACGAAATCCAGAATCCGTCAATTCAATCCGTCAATTCGATGACCAGCCCGGCCGCGACCACAGCATGAGGGTTGTAAGGGTTACTGGGCGTCCGTTAAGATCATGACGTCATCGAGCCTGGCACGTCGCCCACGGCGCCGGTTCCAGGGTTCCGATCGATCGCTTGGCAGCCGCCGACGGCCCCGCGGGGTCGTCCGGCCGGGTTGCCGGGGTCATTCCGATGACGGTTTCGAGTTCCAGGAGACCGCTTCATGTCCAACGCCGCGCAGGTTCTCTCGTCCGAGGGATTGCGCGCGGTGGCGCTGTCACACGCGCCGATCTGGTCGTGGGCCGGTCTTCATTTCACGCCACGTTCGGCCGTACCCGCGGGCACGGCCCCAGAAGTAAAGAGGTTCAATGCCCCAGCGCATGCTCATCGATGCGACCCACCCGGAAGAGACCCGGGTGGTCGTCCTGGACGGTAACCGGCTCAGGGAGTTCGATTACGAGGCGGCCAGCAAGAAACAGCTCAAAGGCAACATCTACCTAGCCAAGGTCACGAGGGTCGAACCCTCGCTGCAGGCTGCGTTCGTTGAGTTCGGCGGCAATCGCCACGGTTTCCTGGCGTTCAACGAAATTCATCCCGATTACTACCAGATCCCGGTCGCGGATCGCGAGGCGCTGGTCGCCGAGCAGGCGGAGTTCGAGCGCGAGGCGGCGCGCGGCGAGGCCGAGGAGGCCCAGCGCGAGGCCGAGGAGGCCCAGCGCGACGAGGCCGCGGTTAGCGCGGCGACCGATTACGCTGCCGGGGACGCTGGCGACGGATCGGACGCGATCGGCGACGAGCCGGCCGAAGCCGAGAACGAAGCTGGGCGCGCCGAAGCGGGCGCGGACGACGGCGGCGAACCCGCCGCCGAGCGAACGGCGGACGAGCGCGAGGGTGGCGCCCATTCGGAGTCCACGGCGCGGCGGCCGCGTTCGCACCAGGGCCGTCGCCCTCGGCGCGGCGGCCGGGGTGGGCCCGACGCCGACGCCGATACGGCGGGCGCCACCGGCGCCAACGTCGAGCAGTTGGCCGGCAGCGACGACGATCTCTCGGTGCAACACCCCCGCCAGCCGTCGCGCCACTACAAGATCCAGGAGGTCATCAAGCGCCGCCAGATCCTGCTGGTGCAGGTGCTCAAGGAGGAGCGCGGCACCAAGGGTGCGGCGCTCACCACGTTCATTTCGATTCCGGGCCGCTACTGCGTGCTGATGCCCAACACGCCGCGCGGCGGCGGCATCAGCCGCAAGATCACCGACGCGCGCAGCCGCAAGCGCCTGCGCTCGATCGCCACCAGCCTCGAAGTGCCGCAGGGCATGGGGGTTATCATCCGCACCGCCGGACTGGAACGCACCAAGGCCGACATCAAGCGCGACTTCGACTACCTGCTGCGCCAGTGGGAGGAGATCCGCTCGCTGACCCTGCAGTCCACGGCGCCGGCCCTGGTGTTCGAGGAAGCGAACCTGATCAAGCGCGCGCTGCGCGATCTCTACTCGAACGCGATCGAGGAGATCCTGGTCGAGGGCGACGAGGCGTACCGCACGGCCAAGGACTTCATGCGCATGATGATGCCGAGCCATGCCAAGCGCGTGAAGCCGCACAAGGAACGGGTGCCGCTGTTCCAGCACTACAAGGTCGAGGCGCAGCTCGACGCCATGCACAGCCCGACCGTGCCGTTGCGCTCGGGCGGCTACATCGTGATCAACCCGACCGAGGCGCTGGTCTCGATCGACGTCAACTCCGGCCGTTCGACGCGCGAGCGCAACATCGAGGACACCGCGCTCAAGACCAACGTCGAGGCGGCCGAGGAGGTCGCGCGCCAGGTGCGGCTGCGCGACCTGGCCGGGCTGCTGGTCGTCGACTTCATCGACATGGAGGACCGCCGCAACGACCGCCAGGTCGAGCGCCGGTTCAAGGAGGCGCTGAAGCACGACCGCGCGCGCATCCAACTCGGCCGCATCAGCCCGTTCGGCCTGCTCGAGATGTCGCGCCAGCGCATGCGGCCGAGCTTCCTCGAGACCTCGACGGTCATCTGCCCCCACTGCGGCGGCCAGGGCCACGTGCGGTCGCGCGAATCGACCGCGCTGCACGTGCTGCGCGCGCTCGAGGAAGAAGCGCAGCGCGAACGGTCGAGCGAGATCGTGGTCCACGTGCCGGCGGCCGTCGCGCTCTATCTGCTGAATCAGAAGCGCGGCGCTATCGTCAGTCTCGAGGAGCGCTTCGGCGTGCGCGTGCGCATCGAGCAGGACGACTCGCTGATCCCGCCCAACATGCGCATGGAACGGACGAAGGCGCGTGTCGAACGGGTGGAACGCCCAGCCCCCGCCGTTCAGCCCGAGGCCGGTGCCGAATCCGAAGCCGAGGAGATGGAAGGTGGAGCCGAGGCCGATGCCGTGGCGCCGAGTGCCTCGGCCGGAACCGAGGAACCGCGCCGGGGCCGCCGTCGTCGGCGCCGTCGCGGCGGCGAAGTACGGGGCAGTGAAGGGCGTGCCGGCGAAGGCCGCGTCGAGGCGCGCGCTCCTGCGGCTGACGAGAGCGAACGCGCGCCGACCGAGGGCGACGGCGACGGCGAAGCGGGCGAGGACGCGCGCGCGCGCGGTGCCGAAGGCGAAGGGGCGTCGGATCGGGAAGGCCGCCGCCGCCGTCGCGGCCGCCGCGGCGGGCGCCGGCGCGGACGGCGCGAGGGCGAGGGCCAGCCGACCCTGGGTGCCGAGGGCGGCCAGGAAGAGCCCGCTGCGATCGACGAGGAGACCAGGGAACGGCCGGAGTACGAGCCCGCTGTCCCCGAACCCTTTGAGCGCGAGCCGGAGCCGGCCATGGCGGCCGAGCCGGCGCCCGCGCCGGTCGAGCCCGAACCGGAACCGCAGGGCGAGCCGCGCCGAGGCTGGTGGCAACGCCTGGTGAACTAATACCAGCGGGCATTGATCCTAACCCGTATCCGTTCGTGCTGAGCAGGGCCCTGAGTTTGGCGAAGGGCCCGTGTCGAAGCACGAACGGGTCGCTCGCCCTTCGATACGCCCGCTGACGCGGTCGTCTCAGGGCGGACGGAGTACGTTTCGGACCGACCCCGCTCGTGCCGAGGCGCGTGCCACAGGCGCGCCACGAAGCACGAACCGCCCGTCACCGCCCGGCGCGCGAAACCTTCACCGCTTGCGGTGCCACGCCACCAGCCGCCGCGCGGCCTCGTCGACCGTGGCCGTCGTACCGGCGAACGAGAAGCGCACCCAGCGGTGGCCGCGAGCGGGATCGAAGTCGATGCCGGGCGTGATGGCGACGCCGGTCTCGGCCAGCAGCGTGCGGCACAGCTCCTCGCTGTCGTTGGTCAGGCGCGAAACGTCGGCGTAGACGTAGAAGGCGCCCTCGGCGCGCGACAGGCCCGTGAAGCCGGCGTCCGGCAACGCCGCCAGCAACCGGTCGCGGTTGACGCGGTAGCGCGCCACGTTGGCGTCGAGCTCCGCGCGGCAGTCGAACGCAGCGAGCGCCGCGCGCTGCGACAACGTCGGCGGCGAGATGAACAGGTTCTGGGCCAGACGCTCGATCGGCTTGAGCAGGTCGTCGGGGACCACGAGCCAGCCGAGCCGCCAGCCGGTCATCGAGAAGTACTTCGAGAAGCTGTTCACCACCACCGCGTCCGCGTCGAGCGCCGCGGCCGTGGTGGCGGCGGTGCCGTGCGTGATGCCGTGGTAGATCTCGTCCGAGATCAGCCGGATGCCGCGCGCCCGGCACGCGGCGATCAGCGCAGCCAGGGCGGCGCGGTCGAGCATGGTGCCGGTGGGGTTCGACGGGCTGGCCACGATCAGGCCGGCGACCGGCGGATCGAGCGCCTCGATCATGGCCGCCGTGGGTTGGAAGTTGGTGGAGCCGTCCACCGGCAGGCCGACCGGAACAAGCCCGAGCGTCGCCAGGATGTTGCGGTAGCACGGGTAGCCCGGTTCGGCGATGGCCACCCGGTCGCCCACGTCGAACGCCGCGACGAAGCTGAGCAGGAAGCCGCCCGAGGACCCGGTCGTGACGACGACGCGGCGCGCCGGCACGTCCACCCCGTAGGTCGCGCGGTAGTGCCGGGCGATCGCCTCGCGCAGCGGGTCGATGCCGAGCGCGAGCGTGTAGCCGATGACGTCCTTGTCGAGCGCGCGGTGGGCCGCCGCCAGCACGGCGCTGGGCGCGCTCGTGCCGGGCTGGCCGACCTCGAGGTGCAACACCTCGCCGCCCGCCGCCTCGCGTTCGGCGGCGGCGCGCATCACCTCCATAACGATGAACGGCGCGATCGCGGCGCGGCCCGCCACCTTGAGCGCCATGTCAGCCGCCCACGGCCAAGCCGAAGCCGCGCCCGTCGGAGACCGCGACGCACGTGTCGGGGCGGTTGCGCAGGCCCTCGGCGCAGTGGATCGCGTTGATCCGGCCGATGCCGTAGGGCTCGGTCAGGCTGTGGCCCCGCCGCGCCAGCGCCTCGCGCGTCGCCGCGTCGACCTCGGGCTCGGGCACCACGAGGTTGGGTTCGCCCAGCGGTACGGCGCGCGGCTGGCGCACCGCCTCGGCCAGGCCGAGACCGCCCTGGAACAGCCCCGCCAGCACGCCGGCCATGACCGTGGGCGCGGCAACGCCGCCGCTGGCCGCACCGACGAACTGCACCTCGCGCGCGTTGTGGTTGGCCACTATGATCGGTGTCAGCGACGGCGAGGCCACGCGCCGCGCCGCGCCGAGCAGCACGCCGGTACCCTGGGCGATGCGCGCCGAGCCGAACAGGTTGTTGAGCGTGACCACGCACGCCACCGCATCGCCGAACCGGTCGGCGGCGGCGAACCCGGCGGCCGTAGGGTTCTCGCGCACGGCGACCGGCGGGTTGGGCAGGCTGGCCGGATTGGTCGCCGCGTCGGCGCGGAACCCGGCCATCAGGGTGCCCAGGCGTTCGAGGTCGAGCGCGGCCGCGCCGTCGCCGCCCTGCCAAGCCCCGCGCTCGGCCAGGGCGCGCAAGCCCGCCTCGATGGTCAGGTGCAGGCGATCGGCGCCGTCGGCGGGCGGCCCGCCGGCCGCGTCGATCATGGCGAACGCGGCCAGTGCGGCCGCACCGCCCGTCGCCGGCGGCGGCGCGGCGTGGGCGATGTCGAAGCCGACCGGCAGGTCGGCGGTCGCGCGCCAGGCGGGTGCGTAGGCCTCGAGCGCGGCAAAGTCCAGATCGGTGCCGGCGGCACGCGCGCCCTCGACCAGGCGACGGCCGAGCCCGCCGGTGTAGAACTCGCCCACGCCGCGGGTGCGGATCTGGGTGAGGGTCGCGGCCAGATCGAGCTGGGTCAGGTCCGCCCCCTCGCCCTTGCCGCCCAGCAGCGCAGCGAGGTCCGCTTCGGCCTGCAGGGCCGGCCCGGCCAGGGCGATGTCGCTGGCCAGCGAGCGCGACACGCGGTGGCCGAAGCGCGCGAGCGCCTCGGCCGGCGTCACGAGCTGGCCGAAGCGCAGCCAACCGTACCGGCTGTGCAGCGCGTAGAGCCCGCGCGGCAGGGCGGGCACCGCCACGGGGCGCCGGTCGTCCTGGTGCGACGGTGCCAGGGGCGACAGGAACTCCAGCGCCTCGGCCTTGTTCACCTCGGCGTCGTAGACGACGCAGACCCCGCCGGCGCCCAGCGACACCGCCGCCGGGTACGTCACCGCCGCCGCGAAGTAATAGGCGACCGCCGCGTCCGTGGCGTTGCCGCCGGCCACCAGCACGTCGCGCGCGGCCAGCACGGCGTTGGGTTCGTCGCCGGCCGCAGCGCCGAAGAAGCCTTCCTCGACCAGCGAGGGCGGAGCGTCAGATTGCCCGCCGCACGCCGCGACGGCCAACGCGATCCCAAGACCCAGCAGGGCGCCCAGCCGGTGTCGGCCCCCGCGCGCGAACCAACGCGGTTCCATCCCGGGGAACCATGCTCTAGCGTCGACCGGTCCGACGCCGCATCTGCTGATCATGTTCCGCGCGTTCATCGTCCTCCTGGTCGTTCTCCTGGCCGGTACGCCGGCCTGGGCCGAACGCAAGCCCTTGCGCCTGATCCGCGACGCCGAGATCGAGCACATGGTGCGACTCTACGCGACGCCAGTGTTCCAGGTCGCCGTGCTCGATCCGGCCACTGTCAACGTGTACTTGGTTCAGGACAAGCGCATCAACGCGTTCGTGGCCGGTGGCATGAACCTGTTCATCAACACCGGGCTCATCCTGAAGGCCGAGAACGCCGGCGAACTGATCGGCGTGATCGCCCACGAGACCGGGCACATCGCCGGCGGCCATCTGGCGCGCACGGCCGAGGCGCTGCGCAACGCGCGCGGCGCGGCGCTGCTGGCCTCGATCCTGGGGGCGGCCGTGGTCGTCGCCGGCGGCGGCGACGTCGGCGCGGGCGTCGCTTTGGGCGGCACCGGCATCGCCGAGCGCAACCTGCTGAGTTTCTCGCGCGCCCAGGAGAACGCGGCCGACCAGGCGGCGCTGCGCTACCTCGACGGGGCGGGCCTTTCGTCGCGCGGGCTGGTGACGTTCTTCGACAAGCTGGCGGACCAGGAGCTGCTGAGCGCCACGCGGCGCGACCCCTACCTGACGACCCACCCGCTGACACGCGACCGTATCGAACACGTGCGCCAGCACCTCACCACCTCGGCTCTGGCGGATGCCCCGCTTCCCGAAGGCTTCGCGCTCATGTTCGAGCGCGCCAAGGCCAAGCTGACCGGCTTCGTCGAGCAGCCGGCCACTACCTTCCGCCGTTACCCGGATAGCGACGGCTCGCCGACGGCGCGCTACGCCCGCGCCATCGCGCTCCACCGCAAGGCCGACCTGGCCGGCGCCATCGTGCTGGTCGACGGTCTGCTCGCGGAGGAACCGGACAACGCCTTCTTCCACGAGCTCAAGGGGCAGATCCTGTTCGAAAGTGGCGATCCGGCCGGCGCGGTGCCGGAGTACCGCGCGGCCGTGGCCGCGGCGCCGGGCGAATCGCTGCTGCGCGTCGGTCTGGCCCAGGCCCTTCTGGAGGCGGGCGACGAAGGCGTCGCCGAGGCTGCCGAGCAGTTGGAACAGGCGCTGGAACGCGACCGCGAGTTCCCGACGACGTGGCGACTGCTCGGCCAAGCCTACGGTCGCCTTGGGCGCGAGCCCGAGTCGGCGCTGGCCGCCGCCGAAGCGGCGTATCTGACCGGTGCCTACGCCGACGCCCGGCACTTCGCAGATCGCGCGCTGAAGGGCCTGACACCCAACACGCCGCCCTGGTACCACGCCCAGGACATCCTGGTCGCGACCGAGACGACGCCATGACGCCCGCGCGCAGTTGACGGGTCCGCCCAGACGTGTCATGGCATCGGGTCGTCGCGCCCCCGTGCGCACCCTGCGACCTTGCCCGCCGTGGCCAAACGCCAGCCCCACATCCTCGTCCTCAACGGTCCCAATCTGAACCTGCTGGGCACGCGCGAGCCCGCGGTCTACGGAACCACGACCCTGGCGGACATCGAGGCCCTGTGCCGTGCCACCGCCAAGACGCTGGGCGTCGCGGTCGAGGTGCGCCAGAGCAACCACGAGGGCCAGCTGATCGACTGGATCCACGCGGCGCGCGGCAAGGCCCACGCCATCGTGATCAACGCCGGCGCCCTGACCCACACCTCGGTCGCCCTGATGGACGCGCTGACGGGCGTGACCCTGCCGGTGGTGGAGGTCCACCTGTCGAACATCTTCAAGCGCGAATCCTTCCGCCATCATTCGTACGTGGCGCTCGCGGCGCGGGGTTCGATCTGCGGCTTCGGCCCGCACGGCTATGTGCTGGCGCTGGAAGCCGCCGCCCGGCTGGCCACGGAGGCCTGACCGTGCCGCGCATGACCATCGACGAAGCGGCGATCCGCCAGCTTGCGGCGCTGCTGCAGGAGACCGGGCTCGACGAGATCGAGATCGGCGACGGCGAACGCCACGTGCGCGTCGCGCGCAACGTGACGGCCGCCACGATCGCGGTGTCGCCGCCTGCCGCCCCCGCCTCGTCGCCGGTCGCCGCACCGTCGGCCGCGCCGGCTGGTCCCGTGGACGGCACCGTGACCTCGCCCATGGTAGGCACCGTCTACCTGGCGGGCGAACCGGGCGCGCCGCCCTTCATCAAGGTCGGCGACCTGGTGACCGAAGGCCAGACCCTGGTGATCGTCGAGGCCATGAAGGTCATGAACCCGATCAAGGCGCCGCGTGCGGGCCGGGTCGTCGAGATCAGGGTCGCCAACGGCGTGCCGGTGGAGTACGGCGAGATCCTCGTCGTTCTCGGCTGAGGCGGCGATGTTCGACAAGGTGCTGATCGCCAACCGCGGCGAAATCGCCTTGCGTATCCACCGCGCCTGCCGCGAGATGGGCATCCACACGGTCGCGGTCCATTCGACCGCCGATGCCGACGCCATGCACGTGCGGCTGGCCGACGAGAGCGTGTGCATCGGTCCGCCGCCGGCCAAGGACAGCTACCTGAACATCCCGGCCATCGTCTCGGCGGCCGAGATCACCAACGCCGACGCGATCCACCCCGGCTACGGCTTCCTGTCCGAGAACGCCAAGTTCGCCGAGATCGTCGAGGCCCACGGCCTGGTCTTCATCGGCCCGACCGCCGAGCACATCCGCCTGATGGGCGACAAGATCGCCGCCAAGGCGACCGTGCGCGGCCTCGGTGTCCCCTGCGTGCCGGGCTCCGACGGGCCGGTCGCCGACGCGGCCGAGGCCCGCCGCGTCGCCCGCGACATCGGCTACCCGGTGATGCTGAAGGCGGCGGCCGGCGGCGGCGGGCGCGGCATCAAGGTCGTGCAGGACGAGGCGGCGCTCGAGCCCGCCTTCACGCTCGCCAGCCAGGAAGCCATCGCTGCGTTCGGCAACGGCGCCCTTTACCTGGAGAAGTTTCTGGTCCGGCCGCGCCACATCGAGATCCAGGTGCTGGGCGACGGCAAAGGCACCGCGGTGCACCTGGGCGAGCGTGACTGTTCGCTGCAGCGGCGGCACCAGAAGGTGTTGGAGGAGGCGCCCTCGCCGGCGCTGAACGACGCCGAACGCGCGCGCATCGGCGCGACGGTGGCCAAGGCCATGGCGACGCTCGGCTACCGCGGCGCAGGCACCATCGAGTTCCTCTACGACGGCGCGTTCCACTTCATCGAGATGAACACGCGCATCCAGGTGGAGCATCCGATCACCGAGATGATCACCGGCATCGACCTGGTGCGCGAACAGATCCGTATCGCCGCGGGCGCCTCGCTCTCGTTCGGCCAGGAGGACGTGCGCTTCGCCGGCCACGCCATGGAGTGCCGCATCAACGCCGAGGACCCGGAGACGTTCGCGCCCTCGTCCGGCGTGGTGACGCGCTATCACGCCCCAGGCGGCCTGGGCGTGCGGGTTGATTCCGCACTCTACGGCGGCTACCGCGTGCCGCCGCACTACGACAGCCTGATCGCCAAGCTGATCGTGCATGGGCGCACGCGCAACGAGTGCATCATGCGGCTCAGGCGCGCGCTCGACGAGTACGTGGCCGACGGCATCCGCACCACCATCCCATTGCACCAACGGCTCGTGCGCGATCCCGACTTCGCCAACGGCAACTACGACATCGCCCGGCTCGAGCGGTTCATGGAGCGAGCTAAGTCCGGCGCATGAGCCGGCTGGACCCCGAGCTGGTGCTGCGCGCCTACGCCCTGGGTGTGTTCCCCATGGCCGAGACGCGCGACGACCGGGACGTCCATTGGATCGAGCCGCACCGGCGCGGCATCATCCCGCTGGAAGGCCTTCACGTCTCGCATCGGCTGGCGCGCACGGTCCGCTCGGGCCGCTTCGAGGTGCGTGTCGACACGGCATGCGCGGCGGTGCTGGCCGCCTGCGCCGAACCGACCGCGACGCGCCGCGAGACCTGGATCAACGACGCGATCATCGACGCCTATACCGAACTGCACCACGCCGGGTTCGTCCACTCGGTCGAGACCTGGCGCGAAGATTGGCTGGTCGGCGGGCTCTACGGCGTGGCTCTGGGTGCGGCGTTTTTCGGCGAAAGCATGTTCAGCCGCGAGGCCGACGCCAGCAAGGTCGCGCTGGTCCACCTGGTCGAGCGGCTGCGCCGGGGCGGCTTCGTCCTCCTGGACACCCAGTTCGTCACCGACCACCTGCGCCGGCTCGGCGCGGTCGAGGTGCCGCGCGATCGCTACCTGCGGCTGTTGGCCGAGGCGCTGGACAAGCGTGCGACGTTCTGATGCGCTGAACCTCGAGACCCCGCGAGGACGATGCCCCGAGACTTGACCCTTGAGGACGTGGAGGTGCTGGCCGTCGGCGCCTGGATCCTGGGCACCGGCGGCGGCGGCAGCCCGTATCTCGGCCTGCTCAACATGCGCAAGCTCTACGCCGAGGGGTGCCGCGTCCGACTGGCGGACGCCGCGTCATTCGCCGATGATGCGCCGATCGCCGTGGTCTCTACCATGGGCGCGCCGCTGGTCGGCCAGGAACGCCTGACCGACAGCCGCAACGTGGCACGCGCCGTCGCCCTGATGGAGGAACACACGGGGCTGCGCTTCGCGGGCATCATGGCCGTCGAGATCGGCGGCGGCAACGCGATCCAGCCACTCATGGCGGCGGCGCACCTGGACCAGCCGGTGGTCGACGCGGACTTCATGGGCCGCGCCTACCCGGAGGCCCAGATGACCAGCGCCGCGGTCGGCGGCCTGCGCCCCTACCCACTGACCTCGGTCGACCCGCGCGGCATTGAGACCATCGTCGAGCGCGTGCCAGACTGGCCGTGGATGGAGCGCATCAGCCGGCGCATCTGCGTCGAGCTCGGCTCGACGGTGGCCACGTGCAAGGCGCCGCGCACAGGTGCCGAGATCAAGCGTTGGGGCATCCTGGGGACGGTCAGCAAGGCGATCGCCATCGGCCGCGCGGTGCGCGAGGCCCAGCGCAGTCACCAAGACCCCATTGCCGCGATCCTCGCCACCGAGCCCGGGATCGTGCTGTTCGCGGGCAAGGTCGTCGACGTGGATCGCCGCGCCACCGGCGGGTTCCTGCGCGGCCGGGTGTGCATCGACGGGCTGGACGCCTGGCAGGGCGGCGCGCTCGCCATCGCCTTCCAGAACGAATGGATCGTCGCGTGGCGCGACGACTCCCCCTGCGCCATGTCGCCCGACCTGATCTGCGTGCTGGACGCGGCCAGCGGCGAGGCTGTGGGCAGCGAGACCATCCGCTATGGCCAGCGCGTCACGGTGATCGCCCTGCCGCCGCCGCCCGTGTTTCTGAGCCCGCGCGGGCTCGCCCACGTCGGCCCGCGCGCCTTCGGCTACGATCTGGACTACCGTGGCGTGTTCGCCGCGAGATGCGGGACGCGATCAGCGTAGGTCTCGCGCCCAGTCACGGCCACGGTACAAGCAGCGAAGGATCGTGACCCTATCGTCCGCCACCGTGAAGGCGATGGTCAACGAACGCTCGAATCCGACGATGCGCAGACCTGGACGCACATCGTCATGCCGCGTACCGCGCTCGGGTCCGACCTCCAGGTCAAGGCAATACGATTCGACGCGCGCCAGATAGGCGCCCGCCACGTCGGCGCCGACCTTCTGGAGAATCCAATCGAACAGGCGGGCCAGATCATTGCGCGCATGGGGCGAAAAGACGACCCGGCGTGGTGTCACCGATCCTGCGCACGCCGGGCGGCGATCGTCTCGCGAACCATATCGAAGACGTCGATTGCGTCTATCGCCGAGCCCGGATCGGCGACCATCGCGTCATACACTGGGGCAACGTCCTCACGAAGCCAGCGATCGACGGCGGCGTCGCGTTCCTGAAGCGCCCTGAGCCCAGCGCGCACGACCTCGCTGGCCGACGCATACGCGCCCGAGCCGACCTGGGCGTCAATGTAGGCCGATTGCTCCTCAGGCAAGGTGATGGTCCGCCGCGCGGGACTGGGCATCGTCGGTACCTCGCGTGCCAGGGTTCGTCACAAGTATGATAATGTCATACCACGACTGCCGCCTCAGGAGACTGCATCCTTTAGGCGCTCAGCGTCCGGTAGGGCGGCGACCCGGTTCAGTGGATGAACTGTAGCGCGCGTAGGACGTCCATGTAGTCGTCGGCTTCCAGGCGCACGGTGCGGTCGGCGACGTGGTGGGCGCCCGGGTAGTGGGACGCCTTGTAGGCGTGGACGGGGTCGTTGTAGGCGATTTCGAGCGTCCAGAGGTTGGCCAGCGGCAGCAGCATGGCCTTGCGATCGTCGGCCAGCGCCGCGGCGATCCCCGCCTTGATGTCGGCGCGCGCCTTGGCCGGCGCGATGCTGATGGTCGACGGGCCGACGCCCCGGCTGGTCGCCAGCGTGTGGATGCGCGGGTTGGCTTGGCGCACATGGGCCTGGAGTCCTTCGTCGCCCGAGACGAAGACCACGGGAACGCCCAGCGTCGAGGCCGCCGTGGCGTAGAGCAGGAATTCCGACGCGCGCCGGCCGTTGAGCCGTGCCTCGGCGATCTTGAGCGTGAGCGTGTGGGCCAGCGGGTTGTCCTCGGTGCCGGCTGGCGCGTGGTAGCCGACGAACGCCGCAGCGGCGAAGCTCGCGTCGAGCTCCTGGACCATGCCGAGCGGATGGCCGCTCCAACCCCGGATCAGGCGCACGCAATCGGGCAGACGTTCGGCCAGGATGTTGCGCCCCGAGTAGTGCGCGTCCTTCAGCCAGATTTCGGTGGCGCCGGCCGCGATCGCGCCTTCGCACGCGGCGACCGCCTCGCCGGTCATCCGTTCCTGGAACTGCGGGTGGGCCTTGTGGTCGTGTTCGGCCTCGTCCCAATGAGTAATGCCCGCAACACCTTCGATATCGATGCTAATGTAAACTTTCATGTGAACTCCGATGACGTGCCGATAGTGTCAGGGTGTCGCCGCGGCGTCCGACCCGGCCTCGCCGTCGACCGCCGGCGCATCCTCGCGGCAGTCCAGCACCCACAGGTCGTAGACCGGGTGCTCCATCGCCGACAGCCCCGGCGAGGACGCGAACATCCAGCCGGAGAACACTTCCTCGGGCGGGGCGTCGGGGGGCAGTTCGCGAATCTCGAGGAAGGCCGCGCTTTCGGGCGGCTCCTCGGGCGGCGCCTTGATGCACGCGCGGGCGACGACCTCGAGCGCGCCGAAGCGCACGGCCGTGTCCATCGGCACCTCGATCGTGAAAACCCGCGCGGTCAGCTTGTCGAGCCCCTGCAGCACGGCGACCGGCGCGGCCATGGCGACCGCAGGCGCCGTCAACGCGGTAAGGAACGCGAAGGCGACGAAAACGTCAGCGCTTGAACGCGGCATTGAGCCCGTCGATCAGACGATGCAGTTCGGCACGGACTTGGGCCTCGTCGCAGCCCATGAGCACGGCATCCTCGATCGCGTCCTGACACATTTTCTGAATTTCGTCGATGTTCTCGTTGAGAACCTTTATCTTTTCGACGCAGCTCACCGGGCGGCCATCGGGTCCGAGCCAGGTCGGATGCTGGACCGATTCACGCTTCATGTCCGTACCAGGGCGGCGCCCCGCTCCTGCCGTCAGTCGGCCGTCGTGTCGGACGAGGACGAGCCGCCCGAGTAATTGTAGATGAGCTTGCCGAGCAGGGTTTCCAAGTTCACCGCCGGCTGGGTGATGGTGATCTGGCCGCCGGGCGCGATGGTCTCCTCCAGCCCGCCCGGCTGCAACGCCACGTACTTGCCACCCAGCAAGCCATCGCTCGCGATCATCGCCGTGGTGTCTTCGGGCAGCACGACGTCCGACCAGATGCTGAGCGTGACGACGGCGCGGAAGAAATCGGGCTCGAGGGTCTGGTCGACGACGGTGCCAACACGGATACCGCTAATGCGCACATCATCGCCGACCGACAGCCCATCGATGGCCGAGAACTTGGCGGAGATGGTGTAGCCCTCCACCGGCGCGACGTTGCCGCGGCTGTAGGCGAACACCAGGAAGAACGCCGCGACGGCCAGGACGACGGCGCCCATGACGGTTTCTATCGCGTGTCTTTTCAGAGTCTTATCCTATGATCTCCGCGTGCGGCCGATTAAGGCCGCCACGCCTGATAATCGCCCGTCGCCCGTGGGCGCCGCGCGCCGGTCAGGAGCGAACCGGGCGGCAGCTGCGCTGAACCGGTGCCCGAGAGGTTCGGTACGTGCGGCTTCTCCCACGGCTGGGTGGGTAGCGGCGCTTCACTCGGCGGTCGATCGACGATGCGATGCAGCCAAGCATGCCACTCCGGCGGTACCGCCGAGGCCTCGGGCTTGCCTGCGTACAGCACCCAGCGCTTGCGCCGGGCGCCTCCGTCATCGTGGTCGCCTGCCTTTTCTTGATAATAGCGGTTGCCCGCCCCGTCCGTGCCGACCAGCTCGCCGCGCAACAACGTGAAAAGACGCGTACCTAGGGACATGGTTCACCGTGGTGAATGCGTCGTCATCTTGCCCGGCCGTCCCCGCGTCGTAAAGGGTTGCCTCCGAGTCTGACGTCGCGCGCAGGGGTCGCGCGGCGTGCCGCATCCGGTTCGTCGTGCCCTGCTCCCCTCTCGCGCCGCGCGTGGACGAAGCGGCGCAAGGCGCTGGTGAACAACGGCAACATGGAACGTTCCTCAGACGACATCTTGTTGTCTCGGAGCGCTATCTAGTATGTGCCATTGCGGATTCACACCACATAGAGTTGACAGCGTTAGTTACCCCGACCACACTCCCCAGCCCTAGGGGGTGACGGTCCTCGGGGACACTAGGTCTCGGTGCGCTACGACGCACCACGAAGAGCTGGTGTGGGGGCCGTCGGGCATCAAGTGGTCGGGGAAACATCATGCGTATCGCACGCCAGTGCACGGTTGCCGGCAAGGACACCTACGACGGCATCGCCTTCAAGACGACGACCAGCGAGATCCGCAACCCCGACGGATCGATCGTCTTCCGGCTGGATGATATCGAGGTCCCCGAGGCGTGGTCCCAGGTCGCCACGGACGTGCTGGCGCAGAAGTACTTCCGCAAGGCGGGCGTGCCGGCCGAGACCGAGCCGGTCGAGGAGATCGACGTGCCGTCGTGGCTGTGGCGCCGTCGCGCCAAGTCCAGCAGCCCCGAGGTCGGCGAGACGTCGGCCCGTCAGGTGTTCGATCGCATGGCCGGCACCTGGACCTATTGGGGGTGGAAGGCCGGCTACTTCGACGGCGAGGTCGACGCGCGCGCCTTCTTCGACGAGATGCGCCGCATGCTGTGCCAGCAGATGGGCGCGCCCAACTCGCCGCAGTGGTTCAACACCGGGCTGCACTGGGCCTACGGCGTCGACGGCCCGGCCCAGGGCCACTACCACGTCGATCACACCACCGGCCGGGTCGAGAAGTCGGGCAGCGCCTATGAACGGCCGCAGCCCCACGCCTGCTTCATCCAGAGCGTCGACGACGATCTGGTGAACGAGAACGGCATCATGGACCTGTGGGTGCGCGAGGCGCGCCTGTTCAAGTACGGCTCGGGCACGGGCAGCAACTTCTCGAAGCTGCGCGGCGAGGGCGAGCGCCTGTCGGGTGGCGGCCGGTCGTCGGGCCTGATGAGCTTCCTCAAGGTCGGCGACCGCGCGGCCGGCGCGATCAAGTCGGGCGGCACCACGCGGCGCGCGGCGAAGATGGTCGTGGTCGACGTCGACCACCCGGACATCGAGATCTTCGTCAACTGGAAGGTGCGCGAGGAGCAGAAGGTCGCCGCGCTCGTCGCCGGCTCGAAATCGTGCGAACGGCACCTGAACGACGTCATGGCGGCCACGCGCGCCGGGGACGGCCCCTCGCGCTTCGTCCCGGCGGACAATCCGGCGCTGGCCAAAGCGATGCGCGCCGCGCGCAAGGCGATGGTGCCCGACGCCTACGTCCAGCGCGCTCTGCAACTGGCGCGGCAGGGGTACACGGGCATCGAGTTCCCGGTGTTCGACGCGGACTGGGACAGCGAGGCGTACCTGACCGTGTCGGGCCAGAACGCCAACAACACGGTCCGGGTGTCCAACGCGTTCCTCGAACGCGTCCGCGACAACGGGCCGTGGGACCTGATCCGGCGCACGGATCGCATGGTGGCCAAGACGCTCAGGGCCGCGGATCTGTGGGACAACATTGCGTTCGCGGCCTGGTCGTCGGCGGACCCGGGCATCCAGTTCGACACCACGATCAACGACTGGAACACGTGCGGCGCGAGCGGGCGCATCAACGCCTCGAACCCGTGCTCGGAATACATGTTCCTGGACGACACGGCGTGCAACCTGGCGTCGCTCAACCTGCTCAAGTTCCAGCAGGCCGACGGGCGCTTCGACGTCGACCTGTTCGCCCACGCCTGCCGGCTGTGGACCATGGTCCTGGAAATCTCGGTGCTGATGGCGCAGTTCCCGTCGCGCGCCATCGCCGAGCGGTCCTACGAGTACCGCACGCTCGGGCTCGGCTACGCCAACGTGGGCGGTCTGCTGATGGCCTCGGGCCTCGGCTACGACAGCCGCGAGGGGCGCGGCCTGATCGGCGCGATCAGCGCGCTGATGACCGGCGTGGCCTACGCGACATCGGCCGAGATGGCCAAGGAACTGGGCGCCTTCCCGCGCTTCGAGGAGAACCGCGAGGCAATGCTGCGCGTCATGCGCAACCACGCGCGCGCGGCCTATGGCGAGAGCGATGGCTACGAGGGCCTGGCGGTCCCGCCGGTGCCGCTGAAGTCCGAGGATTGCCCGGATCGCGCCATCGTGGCGGCGGCCGAGGCGGCGTGGGACCTGGTGCTCGAACTCGGCACGGCCCATGGCTTCCGCAACGCCCAGGCCACCGTGGTCGCGCCGACCGGGACGATCGGCCTGGTCATGGATTGCGACACCACGGGCATCGAGCCGGATTTCGCCCTGGTCAAGTTCAAGAAGCTGGCGGGCGGCGGCTACTTCAAGATCATCAACCGCACGGTGCCGGCGGCCCTGGAGCGACTGGGCTACGCGCCGGCGGCGATCGAGGCGATCGTGCGCCACGCGGTCGGCCACGGCACGCTGTGCGGCGCGCCGGGTTTCGATCACGACCTGCTGCAGGCCAAGGGCTTCACCCAGGCGGCGATCGACGCGGTCGAATCGAACCTGGCCAGCGCCTTCGACATCCGCTTCGTGTTCAACAAGTGGACACTGGGCGCCGACTTCTGCACCCGCGCGCTCGGCTTCACCAAGGCCCAGCTCGACGATCCGGGTTTCGACATGCTGGCGGCGTTGGGCTTCACCAAGGCCGAGATCGAGGCGGCGAACGTCCATTGCTGCGGCGCCATGACCCTGGAAGGCGCGCCGGGGCTCAAGGCCGCGCACCTGCCCGTGTTCGACTGCGCCAACCCGTGCGGCCGGCTGGGCAAGCGGTTCCTGTCGGTGGACAGCCACATCCACATGATGGCGGCGGCGCAGCCGTTCATCTCGGGCGCCATCTCCAAGACCATCAACATGCCGAACGACGCCTCGGTCGAGGACTGCCGCGCGGCCTACGAACTGTCGTGGCGCCTGGGGCTGAAGGCGAACGCGCTCTACCGCGACGGCTCCAAGCTGTCGCAGCCGCTGTCGTCGCAAGCGATCGAGGTCGGCGAGGACGAGGACGAGGAGATCGTGGCCGCCGCGCCGCCGACCGAGCGCATCGTGCGCGAGGTGGTGCGCGTCACCGGCCGCCGCGTCCTGCCCCAGCGCCGGCGTGGCTATACCCAGAAGGCGGTGGTCGGCGGCCACAAGGTCTACCTGCACATGGGCGAGTACGAGGACGGTTCGCTCGGCGAGATCTTCATCGACATGCACAAGGAGGGCTCGGCCTTCCGCGCCCTGATGGACAGCTTCGCCATCGCCGTCTCCATGGGCCTGCAGTACGGCGTGCCGCTGGAGCAGTTCGTCGAGGCGTTCACCCTCACGCGCTTCGAACCCTCGGGCATGGTCGAAGGCAACGACGCGATCAAGATGTCCACGTCGGTGATCGACTACATCTTCCGCGAACTGGCGATTTCGTACCTGGACCGCCACGACTTGGCGCACGTCGAGCAGTCGGACCTGCGCCCCGACAGCGTCGGGCGCGGCTCGGGCGACACGCCGCGTTCGGTCGAGGCGGAACGCGCCGCGGCCATGGAGACGGCCTTCAAGCAGAGTGTCAGCCGCGGCTTCCTGCGCGGATCCCTGCGCGTGGTCGAGGGCGGCGCCGGGCTCGAGGCGATCAGGGCCGAGGCATTCTCGGAGGCAACGGTCGAGCGCATGGCGGTCGGCGCCACCATGGTTGGCGTGCTCGACCGGGTGCGCGAGGCCCGGATCAAGGGTTACGAGGGCGAGGCGTGCAGCGAGTGCGGCCAGTTTACCCTGGTGCGTAATGGCACGTGCCTCAAGTGCGACACCTGCGGCTCTACGAGCGGCTGCTCGTAGGCGCGCGGGCGGGAGGGGGAAAGGGTTAGAGGTCCGCGACGGGGGCGTCTTTCAAGCGCGGTCATCGCGTAGTCGGTGGTTCCTGGTTCGCCAGGGCTGCACGAACCGGACCGCCACGTCACGTTCGTGGTCCTGCGGCACCAGCGTCACACCAACGCCGCCGCAGTGCGTTGCTCATGGTGTGTCCTCCCTGAACTCAGCGGGGTGCGCAGGTAGCGCGCCCCGCTCTTTATGGGATTCGTCACCAACACATCGCGGGATCGCCGGCGTTCAGGGCGCCGCTGGCCGACGGGCGGCCGCCAGGAACATCGCGCCGGCCACCGCGTCGAGCGCGGCGCACAGCAGCAATGGCACGTCATAGCCACCGGTCAGATCGTGCACAGCGCCGACCAGGATGGGCCCGAGCGCGTAGGTGAACTGGCTGGTCGCGGTGACCATGCCGACGACAGGGGCGAACAGCGCCGGTTCGAAGACCCGTTGCACCACGAGCGATGGCAGGGTCGTGGCGTTGCCGAGCGCGGCGCCCAGCACGGCGCACACGGCCAGGATCGCGAGCGGATCGTCGAGCTCGTGCAACGCGAACAGCACGACCGCAAGGACGAGGAACGCGATGCCCGCGACGCGCCGCTGGTCGAGCCGGTCGACCACCAGGCCGAGCACGAATCGGCCAACGAGCGCCGCGCCGGTCATGATGCCCACGGCCGCGCCGGCCAACTCGACGCCGAGCTTCGGCAAGAGAATGGCCACCTGGTGCACGATGTAGCCGACGAGCGCCAGGAACCCGATCGAGAAAGGACCCGCCACGGCCCAGAACTGGGGCATCGACAGGATGCGCAGGTTGCTCGCGGCCACGGGCCGCGTGCCCGGCGCTCGCGCGCGCTCGGGCGCGCGCACGAACAGCACCACCACCGGCACCAGAATGACAATCATGACCGCGGCACCGGCCAGCACGCCCGCACGCAGGCCGAAATGCTCGATGGCCAGCAGAAGGCTTGGCGTCACCACGACGCCACCCAGGCTCGCGCCGTTGAGCGCCAGGCTGAATGCCAAGCCGCGCCGGCGCTCGAACCAGCGGCCGATAATCATGCTGATGGAGCCCGAACCCAGCCCGATCCAACCGAACGACATGGCCAGAAACGCGGCGTAAACCATCCAGGGCCGGTCGGCGAAGGCCATGATGACCAGGGCGACCGCGAGCGCGCCGATGGCGCTCAACACGAAGCGGCGCGGCCCGAACCGATCGATCAGCCACGCCACACGGGTCAGCAGAAGCGCGCTCAGCAGATAGCATGCGGTCGTGGCCCCGGCGATCAGCGAGGCGGGCCAGCCGTACGCCTTCTGGAAGGCTGCCAGATAGACGCCGCTGCCGTAGAACGCCAGGCCCCAGCCGAACATGGCCATGGCGAGGCAGGCCCCGACGACCCGCCAGCCCGGATAGCGTGACGAGGTTTCGTCGCCCGTTTGAGCCATGGCGGCCCCGAAACAGCACCGATCGAGCCGCGGGGCAAGGGGAAACAAGCATCGGCGAAACGATGCCTTGGCGAGTTGTTGACTTGTTGACTGATCCCGGGGGATCTTGGGCCGCTGCAACCCACAGCGAGGGCGCCCGTGTCCAATCTGGTC
>VGDP01000025.1 GCA_016869675.1 Alphaproteobacteria bacterium
CGGCGCGTTTCGACGCCGAGGGCGGCACCGCAATGTGGGGGGTCTTCGACTTTTGGCAGGAAGACCTGAATGGCGGCCGGGCGGATGCCTCGCTCGGCAACGTGCTCAAGGCCAAGTTCGGCGCCCTGCACGCGCGCGCGCTTTCGGGTGCGCTGGCATCCTGGCGCGCGAGCGCGCAAGGCCGCGTCGCCGAGATACTCGTGCTGGCCGAGTGGGGTGCGGCCATCGCCGCCGACGCCGAGGCGATGCGCCGGGGCCGGACGCTTGCCGCGCGCCTTGTGCGCGACGCCGAAGCGGCTCGGCTGCGGCTAACGCCGGTCGAAGCCGGCGTCCTCGCGCGCGCCGCCGAAGCGGGCGCCGTCGCCGCATCGTGAGAGCCGAACGCATGGTCGGGCCCGCGTGAGCAATCCCGAGCTTTCTCAGTTCTTCCTTTCGCTCGTGCTGCTGCTGTCGGCGGCGCTCGCGTGCGGCCACGGCTTCGCGCGCCTGGGCATGCCGCGCGTCATCGGCGAGATCTGCGGCGGGCTTCTCTTGGGACCCTCCGCCCTTGGCCTCGTCGCGCCCGAGTTGCACACCTGGCTGTTCCGGGGTTTCGCCGCGCAGGAGACGCTGCTTTCGGCCTTCTACTGGCTGGGCATGTGCCTTCTCATGTTCACGGCGGGATTCAATCTGTCGCCCAGCCTCGCGCGCGAGGACAGGCGGATGCTGGCGGCCCTCGTCGCTGGCGGATTGGTCCCGCCCTTCGCCCTGGGCTGGTTCGCGGCCCCCCTCCTGCCCAATTCCGCCGGCGCCGATCCCACGGCCTTTGCGCTCGTGGTGGCAATCGCGGCCTCGGTCACCTCGATCCCCGTGATCTCGCGGATCTTCATGGAACTGGGATTGATGGATGGACGCTTCGCCAAGCTCACCTTGGCGGCGGCGGCCTTGCAGGACCTGGTGCTGTGGGTGGTGCTCGCCATCGCCACGTCGATCCAGGTGCGTCACGACGCGGACATCACGGGTTTGGGCGGCGCCGTCGCGATGACGCTCGTCTTCGCGCTCGTGTCGGTTCTGTTGCTGCCCACGCTCGCCCATCTCGCGAGCCGGCTCACGGCGTGGCGTCCGGGGGAGGCGCCGCTCTTGGGCTACGCCATGCTGCTGTGCCTCGCCTTCGTGGCCACCGCCAGTCTTCTCGAGGTCAATCTCATCTTCGGCGCCCTGCTCGCGGGCTTGGTGATCGCGCGCTTTCCGGCCAAGCGTTTCGAGGCGGCGAAGACGCGCATCGCGGACATGTCGCTGTGGTTTTTCGTGCCGATCTATTTCGCGCTGGTGGGCTTGAAGATCGACCTGCCGGGCGATTTCGCGCTAGGCGTGACACTCGCCTTCCTCGCGCTGTCGTCGGTCGCCAAGATCGGTTTCGTGGCGGGTGCGGCGCGCCTGGCGGGCGCGGATGGCGGCCGCGGTCTCGATTTTGGCATCGCCATGAACGCGCGCGGCGGGCCCGGCATCGTCCTGGCGAGCGTGGCGCATGCCGCCGGCATCATCGATGCGACGCTGTTCGTCGCCTTCGTGCTCGCCTCAATCCTCACCTCCTTGGCGGCCGGCACCTGGCTGCGCCGGCGCCTCGCCAAGGGCGCGGCACTCGCCGCTTGATGTCTTGATGAGCGGCGCGCGCGGCACCGTCATTTGGCTGACCGGCCTTTCGGGCGCGGGCAAGAGCACGATCGCCGAGGCGTTGGTGGGCCACTTGAAGCTCGCGCGGCCCGACACCGTCCTTATCGATGGCGATGCCGTGCGCGTCTTGTTCGGCGGCGATCTCGGCTATGACGAGGCCGCGCGCCATCAACAAATCCGCCGCATCCAGGGCTTGGCCCATTGGTTGGGGCGCCAGGAGCTATGCGTCGTGGTGGCCGCGCTCTACGCCCACCCCGATCTTCTGGCGTGGAACCGCGCGCACTTGCCAGGCTATTTCGAGATCTATGTCGAAGCCCCGCTCGACCTCCTGCGCGCGCGCGACGGCAAGGGCCTCTACGCGGGTGCCGCCGCGGGTACGGTGCGCCACGTCGTTGGCATGGACATTCCCTGGCATGCGCCCAAGCACCCGGACATGGTGATCGACGCCCAACGCATGGAGCCGCCAGCCGACACGGCCGCGCGAATCATGGCGCGCCTCGCGGGGCGGCGGACCGAGACGGCCGCATGAGCGAAAGCCTCGCGCTCAACCGCAACCAGTATCTCGAGCTGGAGAAGATCGCGCTCGGCGCCTTCGCGCCGCTCGACGGTTTCATGACCGAGGCGCAGTTCCGTTCGGTCGTGGAGACCATGCGTCTGCCGGACGGCCACGTCTTCTCCATTCCCGTCGTGCTCGACATCGACAAAGACACCGCGGACCGCTTCGAGGCGGCCTCGCAAATCGATCTCTACCATGACGGCGTCTGTGTCGGCCGGCTGTGGCCCAGCGATTTCTACGGCTGTGACAGGCCGGCCGCCGCCCGCCACGTGTTCGGCACGGACGATCCCAGCCATCCGGGCGTCGCTTATTTCTTGGGCCTGAAGGCGGTCTTCGTGGGCGGGCGCGTCGAGTTGTTGCGTCGGACCACCTTCGACATCTCGCCCGATGAGTTGACGCCCGAGGAAACGCGCGCGGCCTTCAAGGCCCGCGGCTGGACGACGGTGGGCGGGTTCCAGACGCGCAATGTGCCGCACCGGGCGCACGAGTACCTGCTGCGCGTGGCGCTCGAGCACGTGGACGGGCTGTTCGTGCAACCGCTTGTCGGGCATCGCCGCGACGGCGACTACACGCCGCAGGCCGTCATGCGCGGGTATCGGGCGCTCGTGGGTTCCTTTCTTCCCAAGGACCGCATCGTACTCGGCATTCTTTCGACCGTCATGCGCTACGCCGGCCCGCGCGAGGCGATCTTCCACGCCATCATCCGGCGCAATTACGGCTGCACCCATTTCATTGTCGGCCGCGATCATGCGGGTGTGGGCGGATGGTACGGCGACTACGACGCGCACGCGCTGACCAAGCACTTCGACGGCGAACTCGGCATCGAGATCATGCGACTTAAGGGTCCGTATCATTGCGATATCTGCGACGGCATCGTGACCGAGAAGACCTGCCCCCATTTCGGCACGCCGGCGACGCGCGCCATCAGCGGCACGGACATGCGCCGGATTCTCGTGGACGGCGCCGTGCCCGATCCGCGCCTCATGCGCCCGGAGATCGTCGCGGCGCTCAAGGGCGTTTCCCTGTTCATCGAACAGAGTGACCCATGAGTGCCACCCGAATCGTCTGCACCATCGGACCCGTGACCCAGACGCCGGAAGCTGTCCGCGCGCTCGCCCAAGCGGGCATGAGCGTCGCGCGCTTCAACGGCAGCCACGGCACGTTGGAGTGGCACAAGGAGGCGATCGCCGTCGTGCGCGCCGCGGCACCGGGCATCCCGGTCCTGCTCGACATCCCGGGCCGGAAGATCCGGACCGGCGCGCTCGCGGTCGAGCCGTTCTTCAAGGCGGGCGAAAACATCGTCCTGACGACCGAGCCCGGCCACGATGGTTCGCGCAAGGTGCCGATCACGAACGACCGGCTTCACCTGGACCTCTCCGCCGGCGACCAGATCCTGGCCGATGACGGGACGCTGCGCTTCACCGTGCTTTCCGTCGTCGGGAACGACATCACCTGCAAGGCGGAAAACGCGGGCCAACTGCGAAGCCGCAAGGGCATCAACGTCCCGCACGTCCGCCTGCGCGGCGACCTGATCACGCCGCGCGACCACCAACTCGTGGAGTTCGCCCACAAGAACGGCGTGGACTTCATCGGCATCAGCTTCGTCGAGTCCGCCGTCCATGTCGAAGCCGTGCGCGAGCTGGCGGGCGATTGGCCGCGCATCGTCTCCAAGGTCGAGAGCCGGGGCGGGGTCGACAATCTCGAGGAGATCGCCGCCGCAACGGACGCGATCATGATCGATCGCGGCGATCTCTCGGTGGAAACCAGCCTCGCCGACGTGGCGATCATGCAGAAGCGGATTCTGGACGCCGGCGCCCGGCACGGAAAGCCCGTGATCGTGGCGACCGAGATGCTGCATACCATGATCGCCAATCCCTTCCCGACCAAGGCTGAGGTCAGCGACATCACCCAGGCGGTGCTCGACGGCTGCGCGGCGACGATGCTTTCGGGCGAGACGGCGGTCGGCGCGTATCCGGTGGACGCCGTGCGCTGCATGCGCCAAGTCGCCGCCGCCGCCGAATGCCACATGCAAGCGGAATTGGACGGCCGACGCCCGGCGTCCGACGCGGCCGAGCCCAATGCGCTCGCCGAGGCAACGGCGCTTTTGTGCCGTGAGCTTCCGATCACCAAGATCGTCGTTTTCACGCGCAGCGGTTTCGCGGCACGCCTCATCTCCGCGCGCCGGCCGCGCCAGCCCATCATCGCGGTAAGTGACGATGCGATGGCCGCGCGCAGCTTCAACCTTTTCGCCGGAACGACGGGCTGCCACACGCGCACCAAGTTCACCCGCACCTCGACCGAGCACATCGTCGCAGGCTTGGAGGAAATGTGGCGCGCGGGCGTGCTCAACGACGCCGACGTGATTCTCGTCACGGGCCGCAGCTATTCCCGCGCCGGACACCGCATGAACCTGATCCAGGTTCACCACATCTCGGACCTCGCGGAGACGCTCAAGTGGCGGCGCGAAAGCTAGGCCCGCGCACGCCCCGGCTCGCCGGAGCGGCGAACCGAACGGCCCAGGTGGACGGCCTCGTCTGCGCCGGGACTGCAACGGTGGCCGAAGCCCTGGCGCGCATCGACCGCGCCACGCCCAATCTGTTTCAGATTGTCGTCTCGGCGGACCGCCGGGTGCTCGGCACCGTGACCGACGGCGACGTACGGCGCGCGATGCTACGCGGCGTTGGGATGGCGGACCCAGTGACACGGTGCATGCGCGCGACGCCCATTCTCGGGCGAGTGGGCGAGGACGTGACCAACGCCGTGCTGCTCCGGCGCGCCTGGTTCCTGCCGGTGGTCGAAAAGCGGGGGCGGCTCGACCATGTCCTCGTTCAGCGCCGCTTCGAGCAGCCGATGAACCACGCCCTTGTCATGGCGGGCGGATTCGGGCGGCGCCTGGGCGGGCTCACGCGCGACACGGCCAAGCCCCTGCTCGAGGTCGGCGGACGGCGCATCCTCGACCGCGTGCTCGAGCAATTGGAGCTGGCCGGCGTCGGCGTGATCCACATCGCGGTCCACTACAAGGCGCAGATGGTCAAGGACTTCATCCGCGCGCGGAACAACCTCGCCCAGATGTCTTTCATCGAGGAATCCGAGCCTCTGGGCACCGCGGGCGCCATCGCCCAGCTCGCCAACCGCATCGATGAGCCGCTCCTTGTCACCAACGGCGATGTCCTGACCGAAGTCAATTTCCGATCCTTGGGCGAGTTCAATGCACGGCACGGTTACGACGGCACCATTGCCGTCTCGCGCTACGACACCCAAGTTCCCTTCGGCGTCATCCGCCAAACGCCGGACGGCGCGTTCGCCGGTATCGACGAGAAGCCGAGCGTGACGCATTTTGTCGCCGCCGGGCTCTACTACCTTTCGCCGGAGTTCGTCGCGCTCGCTCCGCGGGGCCGAGCGGTGGACATGCCGGAGCTGTTGATGCTTGGCGCCAATGCCGGGCTGCGCATCGGCCTGTTTCCCGTGCACGAATACTGGAAGGACGTTGGCCGGCCCGACGACCTCGTGCAGGCGGGCCGCGATTTCGGCGCGCCCAAGGGCGCGCCGACGCGCAAGAGGCCGACGGCGGGCAAAAAGAAGCGCGCGCGACGATGAACGCGCCCAAGGAGATCGCCTTCCCGGAGCGGTTCATCTTCACGGTCGCCTCGGGCCGGTGCGGACAAGCCTCATTCACCGAGTGGATCAATTGCCACGTTCCCGATGCCCATGCCGCCTTCGAGGAGCCGCACGCGCGGGTTCGGCTGCCGGGCTTCCTCGGCGATGTGGAGCGCCGCGTTCGCCGCCAATTCGTCGAAACCGACGAATTGTTGGGCCGAGGGAGGGTGTTGGCCGCCTATGCGCGCGGCGACGACGGCTATCTGGCCCGTGTCGCGGCCAAGCGCGTCGCCATGGCAGGACGCTGGTGCGCGGCCGCGAACAAGTCCATCTATGTCGACGTGAGCAAGTACTATGCGCGCGGCCTGCACGCCGGTTTCTCGCGAGTCGTGCCGCGGTTCGGCCTAGCCATCCTGCTGCGCGATCCGGTCGCCAACATGCGGAGCTTCCTCAACCGGGGAAAGGATTTTTTCAAGGACAACGCTCGACCCGATGCGCCGCGCAATTGCCTGCGCATGACGGACCCTGACCTGGCCAAGGGCGAACTTTATCTGTGGGCCTGGTGCGAGATGTATCTTCGCTACCTTCAACTCCGCCACTCAGGGCAGGTCACGCACGTGGCCGAAATTCCGACGCGCGACTTGGACAACGCCGGCCGCATGGCCGAACATTTCCGCGCACTCGACCTGCCCCATCGCCCGCTCGTCCGCGTCCCGGTGCGCAACACCAATCTCGAGGCGGGCCGCGGCGCGACCGCCGTCTCGGCGGAGGACCTTCGGCTCTTCGAGCGCTTCATGAACCGCTTGCCGGCAAGCGCGCTGGACAGCTTGTCCGTCCTCAGGACATACGCGCCTCAGGTGGCTGCTTGAGCGCGCTGCGCTTCGTTCCTCTCGGCCTCAAACTGTGGCTCCCGGGCTATCGGCGCCGGCACTACGTGCGCCATGCCGCGATCATCGCGGCGATCGGCGAGGCGATGGAGCGTCTCACGCTGGGCCGCGATGGCGCTGTGCCGTGGGTCGAATCCGCCTCAGAAAGCCTGCGCCTCTACGGATTTGAGACAGAACCGAAGAATCTCGAACTCTACGATCTCTTGCGTCCCGCGCTACCGGCCGCCCTCGTGCGCACGCATTTCCGCCTGGTCAAGGATTACGTCACGCGCTGGATGTACCCGCACATGCGGCCCGATCTTGGCCCGGTCGGCTACACCCTCGACCGGTTGCACGGCCTCCACGGCCAGCATAAGGGCAACATCGCCGCCTATCCCGACGCGGCCGCGCGCGCGCCTCGCGCGCGCCTTCGCGCCCGGCAAGACCGACGTGGTGCTCGATTGCGGCACGTTCCTCGGCTTCGGGGCGATCCACATGGCGCGCGCCGCCGCCCAAGGCCGCGTCTACGCCGTCGAAGCCAATCGCGCGTGCCACGCACTTCTGTGCCGAAACGTCGAGGCGAACGGCGCGCGCAATGTCGAGCCGATCCACCGCGAGGTTTGGAACGTCAAAACCGAACTCGCGCTCGAAACCACCGTCGCCCAGGGGAACAGCCTGGTGAGCGAGGTGCAAAAAGGCAACGCACGAGAGCCGGTGCAGACGCTTGTCATCGACAAGTTCGTCGCAGAGCGGGGCCTTGAGCGCCTCGACATGCTGAGCCTCACGCTCAACGGCGCCGAGGTGGAGGCGCTTGAGGGCGCCACCGAAACGCTCCACCGCCTTCGCCCCCGCATCCGCGCCGCCGGCTGGTACACGCGGGGCGACCGGCGCATCGCCGACATTATCCGATCGACCATCGAGAGCGCTGGGTACGACGTCTTCGTCGGCGCACGGGGCAACGTGATGGCCCTGCCCAAGGAACGGGTCTAGGAATCCCATGCACATCCGCAGGATCGCACTCCTCGCGCGCTCGGAGACGCGCTTCTTCATGTTGGCAGTCGCCCGCGAGCTCAAGGCGCGCTTGGGGTGTGAAATCTTCCTCTACTGCTCCGGCCCGCAGGAAGCGGCGTTCTATGGCGGCGAGAACGCGGACCGCGTCTTCGCTGATATCGTGGACGCCGACATCCTGCTGCTGAACGCCCGGCGAAAGGAGTTGCCGCTAAGCGAAGCGGAAATCGTCGCGCGCGCCGCCGCGTACGAGCGGCGCACCGGAACGACGATGAACATGATCGCCGTGTCCAATCGGCATCTCGGCCGCGGCTACGCGCTTGGCGGCTACCATCATCCGCGCTCGCGTGCCTCCGAAGAAGTCGATTACCTCCACATGCTCTTTGGCTACGGCGAGGTGCTCGCCTTCTGGGAGCACGAGTTGTCTTCAAAGCGGATCGACCTCGTGATCAACGGCAACAAGGAGACGGCGATGATCTGCCGCCTTCTCGGCATCCGTTTCCGCTCCATGGGCACCTCGCGCTACCGCAATTACCAGAACTGGGCGTGGAACGAGTATTTCGAGACTCCCGAGTTCCGGCAGGCCTTTGAAACTGGCGAGGGCAAAGGTGAGGGTGCGCTCGAGAAGCCCTATCTCGGCCACACCGCCCATCGCGAACTGTATCTCAAGCGGATGGGGACGTGGTCGCTCGCGCGCAACTTGGCGCTCACCGTCGCGCGGCACGCCTGGTGGCGCCTGCGCGGCTACCGGAAGGGCCGAAACTACTACTTGCTCGGCGAGCTCGCCTACTTCGTCCGCACCTGGGCCCAGTGGCGCGATCTGCGCCGGCGCGCGCGCACGCGGCTTCGCGATCTCGACGGCAAACGGTTCGTCTACTATCCGCTGCACATCGAGCCCGAGACGGCGCTGCAAGGGATATCGCCCGAGTATTTCTACCAACTCTCCCTCATCGCCGCGGTGTCGCGCGACCTTCCCGCCGGCGTGCTCTTGGCGGTCAAGGAGTTCTATTCCGCGACCGGGCGGAGGCCGCGCGATTTCTACGGCCAAATCGCCGAGTTCAAGAACGTCGTGCTGCTCGAGACCTTCGAGGTCGGCATGGAGTGCGCACAGAGGTCGGATGCGGTGGTGACGATCTGCGGCACGGCGGGTCTGGAGGCCGCGGCAGCGGGCAAGCCCGTCATCGCCTTCGGGCGGCGCAATCTCTACAACTTCCTGCCCAACGTGACCGTCGTGCGCGACGAAATCGAACTCAAGGACCATCTGCGTCGCGCGCTCGAAGCTCCGCCCAATGCCGACACGGTGCGCGCACATGCGGCGCGGCTTCTCCGCGCGATCGCCGCGCGCTCCTTCGACATGGGCACCTATCATTACAGCCGGCTCAGGGATTTCACGCCCGAGGCCGTAGCGGATGCCTGCGACAAGCTGATCGCGGGCCTCGGTGCCGAGTCCCAGGGATTGAAGCTGGCCGATGTCTCCGCCTGGCGCGCCGCGGCCCAATGACGCCCGCGGCGATTCGCCCCTCGAAGAAAGCGCTCGTCCTCCTCATCGACGCGCTGCGCTACGACGTGCTCGCCGATCCCGCGGCGCGCGCAACCCTGGTGCCGAACCTCGCGCGCCTGGCGGATCGCGGCTTCGTCGTGCCAGCCGTCGCCAACGCGCAGTCGACCCAATTCGTCATGCCCGCGCTGTTCTCGCTCACCTATCCCCTGGATCACGGCGGCTACAACAACGGCATCCGCGAACGGCCGAAGTCCTACGTGGAGTCGCTGCGCGACGCCGGTTTCGAGACGCACCTCATGGCGTCCGGCAACCAGCTCGGCATCACGATGGGTTACGACCGGGGCTTCGACAGCGTGCGGACCACCAGTGACTACCGCACCCTCTTGGAGCAGCGCATTGGCCGCACGCTCAAGTACGAGCTCGACCTCTGGCGCAAGGGTGAGCGCAGCGAGGCAGACGCGATCGCGCTCCTGCGCGCGGAATTTGCGCTGCTGTTGCGCACGCTCGTCGAATCCATCGAGGGCCACGACAAGTCAATCTGGCCGCCGGCACTACATCGGATCAACCGCAGGGTGGCCGACGGCTGCGTGCGCGAGCTCGCGCTCATCGAGGCCGAGCCGCGCGCTGTTCTCAACAAACTTTCGCGCATTGCGCCAGGCGTCTATTGGCGGTTCCTGGGCGCGCGGACGGTGAGCGCGGGCGCGCTGTTCCTTGCGCGCGCGCGAACCGCGCTCAGCTGGCGCATTCGCGAGTACGTTTCGGCGCACACGTGGTTTCCGTTCCTGACCCTTTCGCACCGGCAGACCATCACAGGCGACGTGATCCCGGCCATCAGCGAGTTCATCGCCGGGGCCAAGGATCGACCGTGGTACGTGCATCTGCACGTGATGGACGTGCACGACTGCCGGTCGGTCAACCGGCCGCTTCACGTTCTCGGCCGTCTGCGGTATCTGCCGCGCTGGCTGGGCGCGCGCCTGCGGGGCATGACGCGCCGGCGCTTTCTCTACGACTCGGCGGTCATGTACGTCGACCGCGCGGTCGGCAAGCTGGCCGGCACGATCGCCGCGACCGGGCAGGAATCCGACACCGTCTTCGTGGTGATCGCTGACCACGGCAGCCAATACGCGGAGAGCCCGCGCCCCAAGCAGGACGTCGGGCTGCGTATGCATTACGAGCACATCGACGTGCCGCTTCTCGTCGCGGGAGCGGGCCGTGGGCCTTCCGGCCGCGGCCTCATCGACACGATGGGGATCAGCGCCACGGTCATGGACGCGCTCGGCGTACCCCTGCACCAAAGCCACAAGGGCATCGGCGCCTTCCGTCCCGGACGCGACGCGATCGTCAGCGAGAGTTGCGGGCACGGCAACGCCGATCTCGCGCGCCGGGACATCTATTTCACGGTCACATCCGAGACGCACCGCATGATGGCCATGCTTGTCGGCTCGGAGCTGCGGGTGCGCAAGCTCTTCGACCGTCGCGCCGACCCGCGTGAGCTGAACGATCTCGCCGCCGATCCGGCGCAGCGGCCGGTCATCGAGGGCATGATCGCCCATCTCCGGCGCGAGCGCGCCGAAATCTTCGCGCTGCGCGCCGCGGCGCGAACGGCCGTCCAGGCAACGGCCGCGTCGTGAACGCTCGCGCGCCCGCATTGACCGGCCTGCCCGCGACCGAGGGTCCGTTCGTCATCGCAGAGGCAGGCGTGAACCACAACGGCGACGCCGCGCTCGCCATGCGGATGGTCGATGCCGCACGGGATGCCGGCGCGCACGCGATCAAGTTCCAGACCTTCGTGCCCGAACTTCTCGCCTCCCCCGTTGCGCCGCGCGCGGCCTATCAGCGCGGCGACGGCGAGGACGGCGGACAGCTCGACATGGTGCGGCGGCTCGCGCTTGGCCGGCGCGACTTCGAAGCGCTGGCGGCGCACTGTGCGCGTCGTGGCATCGTCTTCCTCTCCACGCCCTTCGACGTCGAGAGCGCGCGCTTTCTTTGTGACCTTGGGGTGCCCGTGCTCAAGATTCCCTCGGGCGAGATCACGAACCCGGCCTTCCTTCGCGCCACAGCCGGTTTCGGCCGGCCGCTTATTCTCTCGACGGGCATGGCCGATTTGGGAGAGGTCGAGGCGGCGGTGGAAGCCGTCGAGAGCGCCGGTTGCGGCGACTACGCGCTTCTTCATTGCACCAGCAACTACCCGGCATCCGCGTGCGATGCCAATCTGCGCGCGATTCCGACGCTTGCGCGCACCTTTGGCTGTCCGGTCGGCTATTCCGATCACACCCTGGGAATCGACGTCGCCATCGCAGCCACGGCCCTGGGCGCCTCCATCATCGAGAAGCACTTCACCCTCGACCGGAATCTGTCTGGACCTGACCACCGCGCGTCTTTGGAGCCTGGCGAACTCAAGGCCATGGCCGAAGCCGTCGCGCGGACGGCCTCGGCCCTGGGCGACGGGGTCAAGCACCCGGCGCGGTCGGAAGCGCCCATCGCCGCCGTCGCGCGCCGAAGCCTGGCGGCCGCGCGCGCCATGCCGGCAGGCGCGCGTCTTGAGGACGGCGATCTCCTGGCATTGCGGCCGGGAACCGGCATCGCACCCTTCGAAGCCTCCCGTGTCGTCGGACGTCGCCTGCGAGTGGCCGTGGCGGCCCGGATGCTCATCGATTGGTCGATGCTGGAATGAAGGCCGTCGTGGATTCGGCGCGCCCGACGCTTCTGGTCGGCGCCGGTGGACATGCGCGGACGGTCGTCGACGCGTTGCGCGCCGCGGGCCGCCCGGTGCGCGCCTACGTGGATGCGCGCGCCGCCGACTGGCTCGACGGATCGCGCTTCGACACCGACCAGGCCGCGCTCGAATCGGACGACCTGTACGACGTGGCGATCGGCCTGGGAGGGATGACGCCTGCCGCCCTCGAGACGCGCCACGCGCTGCTTTCGCGCTACCGGGCGGCGGGGCACACCGCATCGCTCGTCGTCGATCCGCGCGCGACGACGAGCGCGTCGGCACGCGCGGGCGCGGGCGCCCAGATTCTGGTCGGTTCGATCGTCAACGCGGGCGCGTGGATCGACGAGGCAGCGATCGTCAATTCAGGCGCCATCGTCGAGCACGACGCACGGATCGGCTCCGGAAGCCACGTGGCGCCGGGCGCCATCGTTCTGGGCGGTGCGCGAGTCGGAACGTTCTGCATGATCGGTGCGGGTGCGGTCATCCTGCCCGGCGCCAAGGTTCGGGATCGGACACTCGTGCCGGCCCGTGCCGTTTATTGCGGCAAAGCGTGCTGAGGCGCCATGGCGGTTCGCATCCTGAGCGTGACCTCCAGCCGGGCCGATGTGGGCATCCTCCTACCGGTGTGGGAGGCCCTGGCCGCGCGGCACGACATCGAGCTTCACGTGCTCGCGACCGGCATGCATTGCGCCCCGGACGCGCCCGATCCGCCGATCCCCGCGGCGGCCGCGCGCCACATCGGCGGGGCGGACTTGGGCGGGGGCGCGGGCAGGGACGCGGCGAGCGCGATGGTCGCGTGCGCCCAAGCCGTTTCGGACCTCCTGGCGCGCATGCGCTTCGATTGCATGCTCGTGATCGGCGACCGGCTCGACATGCTGCCGGCCGCTTTCGCCGCCACACCTTATAATGTGCCGATCGCGCACCTCCATGGCGGCGAACTGACCCTGGGCGCCATCGACGACCGCGCGCGTCACGCCATGAGCAAATTGTCCCATCTTCACTTCGCCAGCGGGCGTGAGGCGGCGGTGCGGCTTGCGTGCATGGGCGAGGAGCCATGGCGCATCCTCGTGACCGGCGCGCCCGGATTGGACACGCTGGCGCGGGTTCCGGCGATGTTGGCCGCCGATTTCGCGGCGGCCCTGTCGCTGCCCTTCGCGGATGGATTCGTGCTGGCGACCGTGCATCCGGAGACGAATGCGCCCAACTCGGCGGCGCCGATGCGCGCGGTCCTCGATGCGCTGGACGCAAGCGACGCACCGATCCTGTTCACAGCTCCCAATTCCGATCCGGGCGGCCTCGCCCTTCGCGCGATGATCGAGGCGTTTCTGGTCGACCACCCAAAGGCGGCCTTCCGCGAAACGCTGGGGCCCGTGCTCTATCCGAATGCGCTCCGCCACGCGGTGGTCATGCTGGGAAATTCATCGAGCGGCTTGATCGAGGCTGGGTTCTTCGGCCTGCCGGTGATCGACGTGGGCGGACGCCAGACGGGCCGAGGCTCGGGCGGCAACGTCCGGCACGTGTCCGCTGATGCAGCAGCCGTTCGCGCGGCACTGGAGGCCGTCCTCCGCGCGCGTGCGCGCCACGCGCGGGAAACACCCTATGGCGACGGCCACGCCGCCCCGCGCATCGCTTGCGCGCTCGCGCGGCTTCCGGAAAGAGAAAGACTGCTTCGAAAATCGTTCCACTACGGCACAACGCCGTCTTTCGAGGTGCCGTGGGAGAGCGGAGGGCCGGCCGCCGGCGAAAGCGATCGAGGAGCGCGCGCGCCATGAGCACAGCCGAGATTTACGACCCTGTTCGCGATGACGAGGCGACCGTCGTCTGCGGTTGCGCGGCGCTTACGCTCGGCGCGCTGCGCCGCCGGATCGCCGCCCAGCCCGAACTCGGCTTCGAGAACCTTCTTGCCTCGCTCGGCGCCGGAACGACGTGCACGGCGTGCTTGCTGGATCTGGAATACCACTTCGTGGAAGCGCGAAGCCGGGGCGGGCACCAAACGGAATCGTCCGCGACCGCGATGACGCGTCCCGCCGCCCGGCGCGGCTGGCGGGAGGCGCTGTATGCCTTTCTCGACGCCGCCTCGCCGCCGGTCGCCTACCGGTTCAACAATCCGATGCCCGTCCTTTACGGCCCCGGCATCGAGCAATGGCTTTGGATCGTCAATCGCTCCCTGCTCTTCGAGGGACGCATCTGCGCGCCGACGATGCGCATCGAGTTGATCCTCCGCGACGCGGAAGGCCGGACGATCGAAAAGCGGCGCCACGACGTGGCGCCCGAGACGACCCTGCGCGTGGAATTGTCCGGCGCCTTCCAACGCGCGGCGGCCACGCCCGGACAGCGGGCGCTCGGCGTCGGATCGGTCGAGATCAAGCGGCGGGGCCTCAGCCCCGGCATTCGCGGCACGACCCGCCCACAGGTCGAAGTCCTCACGCCGCGCGCGGCGTGCGCCGTCCACAGCCAAGCCATGGCGGGGCCGGGGCGCTATTGGTTCACCTGCCTCGACCGGCCGGAGGACGAGCGGATGTTCTTCAGCATCCTCAACGGCAGCGATCGCCGGACGGTCGTGGAGATGACGTATCTCGCCGGCACGCCGAACGATGCGGGCGAGGTTCACCGGATCGAACTCGCGCCCAGGGGTGCTGCACTCCACGAAATGCGGCTCGCGCGGCGCGACCCGCAATGTGCCGGCGCGCCGGTGTCTGTGAGCTGGCAGGCGGCCGTGCCCCACAAGGTTCACGCCATCTGCGCCTCCGTCGGTTTGGACAGGTTCTCCATCGACCACCTGTAGGAACCCGCCATGTCCTCAGCCTTTCTCTTTCCCTCCATCACATCCTTGCCGCCCGGCTACGACTGCGCGGTGTCGATCCCGCCTGCGCGCCTGGCCCAGAAGGCGATCCGCGACGGACGGGCGGTCTGCCAACAGCGCGTCTTCCACGCCGGGCGCCTGGTGCACGAGGCCCAGCACCACATCGAGATTCGCGGCGGAACGGCCGTGGGATTGCCCGTCTTCCGCTGGCCTGACCACGACGCGGAATGGAACGGAAACGCGGGTTTCCTCGAATTGAGCTTCCACGCCGAGGACGGCCGCGCCATGTTCCGCGACACGCGAGTTGTCGGTTTCTACGCGATCTACAGCAAGCCCGGAAAGAAATCGTTCTTCTCGGACAACGCGTTTCGCTATGGCGCGCCGCCCACCATCAACCAAATCGCGGCGTTCGGCCGCTACGTGGACGCCTATCCCGTGATGCATCTCGATCGCGCGCGCGACCTTGGCGAGACCTTGACGCTCATCAACCCATACGCGAAAGCCGTGCTCGCCAGCGTGGCGACGCAGGACGGGCGCCAAATCAGCCGCCGACGCGTCGCGCCGATGAGCGTCCTCAATCTGAGCCTCGCCGAACTGCTGAAGCCCGGCGAGGAGCGATGGCTGGGCCATCTGCAACTGACGGCGACGAACCGCCTGGTGACGTTCCACATCAAGCATTCCATGGCCGATCCGCGCGTCATCTCTGATCACGAGCATCTGGACGCCTTCCGGGGCGACAAGACGCATTATCCACTCACCCAGTTGATCCGGCTTCGCGTCGGCGAGTTCCTCCGCAACCGAGGCCTGCTTAGAGCCTAGCCGTGCGCTGTCTTCTCGTCGGAAGCGGCCATATCGGCCGACGCCATGCCCGCGCCTTGCGCACCCTCGCGCCGGGCACGGAGGTGGTGGCGCTGCGTTCAGGCCGCGGCGGCGCGCTCCCCGACGGGGTCGCCGACCGCGAAGTCCACGCGTTCGCCGACGCACTCGCCTTGCGCCCCGACTGCGCGATCGTCGCCGATCCGGCGCCATGCCATCCCGCTTCGGCGGCGCCCTTGCTCGCCAAGGGTATTCCCACGCTCGTCGAAAAACCCCTCGCGGCGGACGCCGCTGGCGCCGACGCCCTGCGCGCCGCCGCCGCAGCGCCCGACCGCGTGCTCATCGGCTACCTTCTGCGCCACGACGAGGCGCTCACGCGTTTCCGCGCGGCCCTCGCGAGCGGAGAGGTTGGCGGCCTGGTAAGCCTGCACTTGGAAGCGGGAGGAGCCCTGGCCGGCTGGCGGCCTGGCATGGCGCCCGAGCGTCAGATCAGCGCGCGGCCAGAGACGGGCGGAGGCGTCCTTTTCGAACTGAGCCACGAGATCGACGCGGCGCGCTGGTTGTTGGGCGAGATCGTCGAAAGCCACGTGATCGCAGACCGGCGCGGCACGCCGCGCTTGGCGGTCGAGGATGCGGCGATACTTCTTCTTCGCTGCCAAGGCGGCCCGGTTTCCGTCCAAATCGACATGGCGCGCGCGCGATCCACCCGACGCTACCGCGCCGTCGGTACGCGCGGAACCTTGGTCTGGACGGCGGAGGACGGCACCCTCCGCCTGGAGGAGCCGGGAGGCATTCGTACCCTTCACGACCGAACCCCCGAACCCGACGAACGCCTACGCCGGCAGATGGCGCACTTCCTGGCTGTCGTGCGCGGCGAGGCGGCATCTCTTTGCACGCTCGACGACGGCATCGCCGCGTTGAAGGCGGTGCTCGATTTGCGCCGCAAGGCGGGTCTGGACGCGGGAGTGGCGGCGTGAGCGGCGAGACGATCGCCTTCATCTTCGCGCGCGGCGGTTCCTCAATGGCGGGGAAGAATCTCCGCCCACTTCTTGGCCGCTCCTTGCTCGCGCGCGCGGTGAGCGCCGCAAAGGCTGTCGGCCGTATCGACCGCGTGGTCGTCTCGACCGACGATGCGGCGATCGCCCAGGCGGCGCAGGAGGCGGGCGCCGAAGTGCCGTTCCGCCGGCCGGCCGAGCTGGCGACGGACCATGCGCCCGAATGGCTCGCGTGGCGCCACGCCATCCAATGGGCGCGCTCGGGCGGCGCGAACTTCACGCGCTTCGTGTCCGTTCCGACGACCGCGCCGCTGCGCGAGCCCGGCGACATCGCGCGCTGCCTCGATGCGTTTGAGACCGGACTATGGGACGTCGTTCTGACCGTCCGACCGGCGGAACGCAGTCCGTACTTCAACATGGTACACCTCGACAGCGCAGGCGCGGCGCATCTCGCGACCAAGCCCGATCGGCCGATCGCCGGGCGCCAAGGCGCGCCCGTTCTGTACGACGTCACCACGGTTGCCTATGTCGCCGCGCCGGAATTCGTGATGCGCGCCGACGCCATCTTCGCAGGCCGGGTCGGCGCGGTGATCGTGCCCAAGGAGCGCGCCATCGACATCGACGACGAATGGGATCTGGCAGCAGCCGAGGCATATTTGCGCCGGATGGAGACAACGCGATGAGCGGCGGACGATCGATCGCCCAACTCATGGATTTGCGCGGCCGCACCGCCGCCATCCTCGGCGGCGCGGGGCATATCGGGCTCGCGGCCGGCGAGGCGCTCGCCGAGCTGGGCGCCGCCGTCGCCGTTATCGACCTGGCGGTGGCGCGGCCCGAAGACGCCGCGCGACGCATCGCATCTACGCATTCGGCCCGCACGGCGGGAATCGCGTGTGATCTGATGGAGGCGGACGCACCCGCGCGACTCGGGCGCGAACTCGAACGTTTCGAGGGCAGGCTCGACATTCTTGTCAACTGCGCGGCGCTGGTGGGAACGAGCGATCTCGAAGGCTGGGCGGTGCCGTTCGAACGCCAGGGCGCGGATGCGTGGCGGAAGGCCATGGAGGTCAATCTGACCGCGCCGTTCTTCGTCATCCAGAACCTCGCGCCGCGCCTGGCCGCCTCCGGGAACGGCGCGGTCGTGAACGTCGCGTCCATCCACGGCCTGTCAGGGCCCGATTGGCGCCTATACGAGGGCACGGCCTTGGCCAACCCGGCGGCCTACGCCGCGAGCAAGGCCGGCCTCATCCAGGCGACGCGGTGGCTGGCCACGACGCTGGCCCCGCGCGTGCGCGTCAACGCGCTGAGCCCCGGCGGAATCCTGCGGGGACAACCCCGCACGTTCGTCGAGCGCTACGAGCATCGCACGCCGCTCGGGCGCATGGGCCGCGAGGACGACCTCAAAGGCGCCATCGCCTTCCTGGCAAGCGATCTCTCGGCCTACGTCACCGGCGAGAACATCGTCGTCGACGGCGGATGGACCGCATGGTGAACGCGCCACCTGTTGCCGACGGTGCGACAACGCCCGGACGCTCGATGCCTGCGACAATGCGCAAGGGCGTCGCCATGCTGGGACCCAGCTGGCCCAAGCTGTCCGCCTTGCTCGCTCTGTTCATGGCGACGACGGTGGTCGAAGGCTTCGGCATTGGCATGCTTCTGCCGGTCGCGGAACTTCTCCAAGTCGGTGGCGAGTTGTCGGACGCCGTGCGAAACCAGCCCCACTGGCGTTATCTCGCCGCGGGCGCGGACTTCCTGGGCGTGCCGCTGTCGCTGCCCACCCTGCTCTTGGCGAGCCTTGCGCTCTTCACCATCCGCAACGCCCTCGTCTACGCCCGCTCGGTCCTCGTCGCGGTCGCGGCCCAGCACTTCATCCTGGACAACCGCGCCCGCGGCTTCTGGCTTTTCCTGCAAGCGCGCAACGACTACCAGGACACGATGTCGATCGGCCGCGTGGTCAACGACCTGAATCTCCAGATTTCGACGTCGTCGAGCGCCATCTTCTCGCTGGTCTCGATCGCGCACATTGCCTTCATGGCGGCATACTATTTCGCGTTCCTGTTTCTCCTTTCCTGGAAGATGACACTCGCCATTCTTTTGGTACTGGGCCTCGCCTATTTCGTTGTCCTGCCGATCGCCAGGGCTTCCCACAAAGTGGGCGAGACGCTCGTGGGCGCCAACCAGGCCGCCTCTGCCTTCCTGGTCGAGCGCCTGGGGGCCACGCGCCTCATCCGCCTGGCTCGCTCCGAGACGGCGGAGGTGGAGGAGATGCGCCGGCGCGCCAAGCGCCAAGCGAGCGGCGAGATCGCGCTTATCCGCAACAGCGCGCGCACGGCCCTCATCATCGAGAGCTTCGTCGCGGCGTGCGTGATCGCACTCTTGCATTTCGGCACCACCGTCCTGTCGCTAGAACTGGCGACGATCGGGATGACCTTGGCGATCCTCATCCGCCAGCTTCCCGTCGTGCGGGAGTTCATCATCGTGCGCCAGGCGATCGTCTCCAATTCGCCGTCCGTTGCGCGCGTCGTCGACCTGTTCGAGGAAATGGAGCGGACCGCCGAACCGACAACGGGCGAGCGCGACGACGCGCGCCTGCGCGATTCGATCATCTTCGACAACGTGACGTTCCGGTATTCCGCAGGTGGCGACGCGGCCTTGAACGGCGTGTCCCTCGTGATCCCGGCCGGCAAGATGACCGCCCTGGTGGGCCCCAGCGGCGGCGGGAAATCGACGCTCATCGACATGCTTCCAAGGCTGCGCGAACCGGACAGCGGGGAGATTCGGCTGGACGGGACGCCGATCCGGGAATTCACGCACCGATCCTTGCGCGGGATCATGTCCTATGCGCCGCAAGCCCCGCAGATCTTCAACTCAACGGTGGCCGAGCACATCCGCTACGGCCGTCCGGAGGCGAGCGAGGATGAGATTCGCACGGCGGCGGAACGGGCGGGCGCCCGCGCCTTCATTGAGGCGTGGCCCGAAGGCTTCGAGACCATGCTCGGTGAGAAGGGCGTGCGGTTGTCCGGCGGACAGAAGCAGCGCATCGATCTGGCGCGCGCGCTCGTCGGCCACGCGGACCTTCTGATTCTCGACGAGCCGACCAGCAACATCGACAGCGAGTCCGAATTCCATTTCCAGAAGGCGATTCAGTCTCTGCGTGGCGAAACCGGGAGGACGATCGTCGTGGTCGGACACCGCCTCTCGACGGTTCGCGACGCGGATCAGATCGTCGTGATGGACGGCGGGCGCGTCATGGATTGCGGCACGCACGCCGAGCTTCTCGAGCGCAGCGGCTGGTACGCCGCCGCGTTCCGGATGCAGGTCGAGGGCCTCACGGCGGAATCCCCATTCACCCAAACCGAAGAAAAATTGGCGTCATGACAAACGCGAAGAGGCGCGACTTCCGCGCGCCAGAGCCTCAACTGGACGGCAAGTCGATCCTGGTGACGGGCGGCACGGGCTCCTTCGGCCGACGCTTCGTCCGCACGGTTCTGGACCGCTACAAACCCGAACGGCTGATCGTCTTCTCGCGCGACGAGTTGAAGCAGTTCGAGATGCAGCACGAGCCGGGATTCGAGGGCCATCCGGCGCTACGCTTCTTCCTCGGCGACGTGCGCGACGACGGCCGATTGGAAATGGCCTTGCGGGACGTCGATATCGTCGTCCATGCGGCCGCGCTCAAGCAAATCACCGCGGCCGAATACAATCCTTTCGAGTGCATCCGGACAAACGTGCACGGTGCCGAGAACCTGGTGCGCGCGGCCCTGCGTGCCGGCGTCCGGCAGGTTGTGGCACTGTCGACCGACAAGGCCGCGAATCCGATCAACCTCTACGGAGCGAGCAAGTTGGCGTCGGATAAGATTTTCATCGCGGGCAACAATCTGGCGGGTGTTGCGCCGACGCGCTTCGGTGTCGTCCGCTACGGGAACGTGATCGGTTCGCGCGGCTCGGTGGTTCCATTCTTCCGAAAACTCCTTGCCGACGGCGTGACCGCACTGCCGGTCACGGACGAACGCATGACCCGGTTCTGGATCACCCTTCAGCAAGGCGTCGACCTCGTGCTGTCCACGTTGGTCCTCATGCGCGGTGGGGAAATCTTCGTGCCGAAAATACCCAGCATGCGCGTGATCGACCTTGCCGCGCTCATGTCGCCGGGGACGGCCCCGCGCTTCATCGGCATCCGGCCCGGCGAGAAGGTGCACGAGGCGCTCATCGCCGAGGAAGAGGCGCGCAACACCTACGATCTTGGCGATCGCTACGTGATCGCACCGTCGTTCCGGTTCTGGTCCGCAGATGGGCTCGACCCGCGGGCGCGGCCGATCGGCGACGAGTCCTTCAGCTACATGAGCAACAACAATTCCGAGTGGTTGAGCAAAGGGGAGCTGGAGGCGCTCCTCGCGGAGACCCCGTGATGACGGACCGCGTGCTCGGATACGGCCAGCAGCATATCGGGGACGATGACGTGGCCGCGGTGGTTGCCGCGCTGCGCGGCGAGTTTCTGACCACCGGTCCCGCCGTCCAAGCCTTCGAGACCGCGTTTGCCCGCGCGGTCGGCGCGCGCCACGCCGTCGCCTGCATGAACGGAACCGCCGCTTTGCACCTTGCGGCGCTTGCCCTCGATCTGAAGCCGGGTGACTGCGCGATCGTGCCCGCCGTCACCTTCCTCGCCACCGCGAACGCCGTGCGCTACGTGGGCGCGGAACCCGTGTTCGCCGACGTGGACGCGAACACGGCACTCATGTCGCCCGAGCATCTGGAAGCCGCCATCGTCCGCGCGCCATCGCCTCCCAAAGCGGTCTTCCCCGTGCACATCGGCGGCCCAAGCTGTGACATGGCCGGGATTGCCGCGGTGGCCGCACGCCACGGCATGACGGTCGTCGAGGACGCGTGCCACGCCCTCGGCACAACGGGAGATGGCGCGGGAATGCCTTTCATCGCGGGCGACTGCCGGTGGAGCCGAATGACGGTCTTCTCCGCGCACCCCGTGAAGATGATGACCATGGGTGAGGGCGGGGTCGTGACGACGAACGAGGCGCACACCGCGAAGCGCCTGGCGCGCCTGCGCAACCACGGCCTCGTGCGCGACGCGACCGACTTCACGGTGCGCGAACAGGCCTTTGCGGCCGACGAAAGCGCGAATCCTTGGTACTACGAGATGGACGAGGTTGGATTCAATTATCGGGCGAGCGATCTGCAGTGTGCCCTCGGATCGAGCCAGCTCGCGAAGCTCGACCGCTTCGTGGAACGCCGGCGCGTTCTTATCCGCCTCTACGAGGAAGCACTGCGCGATGCGCCCGTTCGCGGCATCGAGGCGGAGACTCGGAATTTCGGTCAGCGCGTGGGCTGGCATCTGTTCCGCATCCGCGTGGACTTCCGGGCGCTGGGCTGCGACAGGGCGGCCTTCATGCGCCGCCTCTTGCGCCGCGGGGTGGGCAGCCAAGTGCACTACATGCCGCTTTACCGGCATCCCTACTACGCGCGGCGCTGGAACCGACAAGGCTTGCCGGGGGCTGAGGCCTACTACGCGGGAACGCTCAGCCTGCCGCTTCACTGCAACATGACGGACGGGGATGTGGGCCGCGTCGTCGCGGCCATCGCCGAAGCGGCCGAGCCGGGGCCCCACGCGTGACGAGCGTCGTCATCGTGCAGGCGCGCATGGGCTCGACGCGTCTTCCTGGCAAGGTGCTGATGTCGCTCGGCGGCCGGACCGTGCTCGACCACGTCCTCGTGCGCTGCAAGGCCGTGGCAGCGGATGCGGTTTGTCTGGCCACTTCCACTCTGGCACGGGACGACGCCGTGGCGCGCGAGGCGACACGGCTCGGGGTTCATGTCTTTCGCGGCGACGAGCATGACGTTCTTTCGCGCTACCACGGCGCGGCGCGCGAACTGGGCGCCAGCGAGGTGCTGCGCGTGACGGCGGACTGTCCGCTCATCGACCCGGAGGTGTGCGCGCAGGTGATCGCGAGGCGCCGGAATGCGGGCACAGACTACGCCTGCAATTTCTCGCCGCCGAGTTTTCCGCACGGCCTCGATTGCGAGGCCTTCACCATGGAAACGCTCGAGCGCGCCCAGCGCGAGAGCAAGACCGCCTATCAGCGCGAGCACGTGAGTGTCTGGATGATCGAATCGCCCGACATCACGAAGGCCAATCTCGCCAATCCGGGCGCCGATGCCTCGTGCCACCGCTGGACGCTCGACACGCCGGAGGATTACCGGTTCCTGAGCCAGGCCTTCAACGCGCACGCCGAGGCGCTCGCCTCCATGCGCTGGCGCGATCTTCTTCGGGTCCTTCCACGGCACTAACCGGAGCGACTGCCGACATGGCGAAAAACACCGCATGCCCCGTGTGCCTGGGGCGCTTTCTTCGCGCGCGGCCCGAACGCCTCAGGGACGCCGAGGGAATTCGCGTCCTGGAATGCGACGACTGCACGCACGTGTTCCTCGATTCCTTCGACCACATCAACGAAGCGTACTTCGACCGTGGCGAATTCCTCCTGAACAAGCCCTTCCTCGACGGCGTGGACGACCGTCTGCGCCATTACGAGCACGAAAACAGCGAGCGGTTCGATCGTGTGGGGCCGCTGGTGGTGAACAAGCGTGTGCTCGACTTCGGCTGCGGTGCGGGCGCGCTTATCGAAAAGATTCTGCCGCTCGCAAAATCGGTCGAAGGTCTGGAAAAGACCGAGCCGTTCCGCCGCCGTCTGATCCAGCGCGGCCATCGCGTCCACGAGAAGATCGGCGATCTCGATTCCTCCTACGACGTGATTCTGGCGTTCCACGTCGTCGAACACCTGCCCGACCCGGTGGAATCCCTTCGCGGCTTGGCGAAGTGCCTGAATCCCGACGGCCTGATCTATCTCGAAGTGCCGAACGTGAACGACGCGCTCATGACCCTCTACGACGTCGAACCGGCCCAGAAATTCCTGTTCTTCCAGGATCACCTCCAATATTTAACGCGCGCGAGTCTGGCGCGGACGGTCAAGCGGGCGGGCCTTCGCGTGGTCACGATGAGCGGGCACAACCGTTTCGGTCTCGCCAATCACCTTTATTGGCTCCGGCACGGCAAACCGGGCGGCCACAAGATCTGGTCCTTCCTCGAATCGAAGACGATGTTCGAGGAATATTCCCGGATGCTGGCCGCGGCGGACCTGTCCGATACCCTGGTCGCCGAGATTCGCCTTTGAACGAACGGAGGCTGCCGTTCGCCCTGGTCTACGACCGCGCGGACGCCGAATCGTTTTCCAAGGAGCGGCCGGCCGCCCGTTCGGTCTGTGCGCTTTCGCCCGCCGCGCGCGTCGCCCTTGCCCGCGACGCCATCCCATGCATCGACGGCCTGAGCCGGTACGGCGATTGCGCGCACGCCCAGACCATCGTCAAGCGGGAACGGCTCCGGGCGCGGTGGCAGGTGGCGCTCGAACCGCTGCGTCCGACATTCGCCGAATGGCACATGTTGGATATCGCGTTCGTGACACTGTTCAACGGGTTCGACCGGATCCGCAGGATCGCCGGGCCGGATGGCCCGTGGCTGGTTCGGGTAGACGGGGTATGGACGCGGCACGAGGAACGTGCGGCGGCTAGCCTTGCGATGACCCATCACATCATGGACCGCTACTGGCATTCATTTGGCAACTTCAAATTCAGGCCGCCGCCCTTGCCCTGGCTGTATCGCGCGTTGCGGGCCGCGCTCATCCTCGCCGGCCGGCGCCGGGCGCCCAGTTGGGTCGCGACGCGGTCGGATCATCCGCTTGGCCTGGAGCGCGCGCTCGCACGGACGCGGCCCGGGTTGCGCCAATGGCATATGTCGTGCGCCGAGGACGGCGCGTGGGAGTACGCGCGCCTCGTTCGCGAAATGTGGCGAAGCCTGGCCGGAGCGTTCCAAATCCAGCTGCGCGCCGTTCCACGCCGGGGGGCGCATATCGAGAAGCGGTTCAGGCAAGCGCTCGAGTGCTTTCCGGATCCGGATTGCCGTGCGCTTCTGGGAAGTTTCTCCGCCCAGATCTTCAGGACGTTCGAGATCGCCGCCGGCGCCGAGGTTGAATTTTCGGCGATGCTGGGACGGATCAGGCCGGCATTCATGCTGTCCAGTGAAATCAGCGACGGGCTGACGGCCGCACTGTTCTCGTCGTGCGGCGAGAAGGGCGTGGCGCGGACGATCGCGAGCCACAACAGTTTTGCGCCGGTCGGCGGAGGGGTGAACGCGCTGTCGCTGCGCGACCAGATTGGGCACCAGTACGCGGACGGACGAGCCGAGGCAATGCTGTTCTGGACGCCGTCGGCCTATGCGGCGGCCAGCGGCGCATTTCCGGGCCGCCCATTGTCCCTTCTCTCCGCCTTGCCCCCGACGGCCCGCGCGGAGGCCAGAACGCCCGGCCCCTTCATGGTCTTGCACGCCAGCAACTGCCTGCGGTTCTTCTCGCGCGCAGACTGGATCTACGAGAACGTCGACGAGTTCGTCGCCGGCGCCGTCGCATTGATCGGCGCGGGTTTGACGGTGGACGGCACGGCCTATGTCCTTCGCACCAAAGTACGGCGATACGAGATGGACGAGGCGACACTGCGCGCCATGCTACCCCCGAGCGAGCGCGTCGAGATCGCCTTCCGGCACACCAGGCCCTTCGCAGAGGACCTTGCGCGTGCCGATCTGCTCGTGGCGTTCCGTTCGACGACCATAATGCAGGCGCTCTATGCCCGGAAACCGGTGCTGCTCTGGGGCATCACGCCACGCTACCGGGAACTGAACGGCCGCGAGACGCCACCCACATCTGGCGACCGTGCCGCCGTGTACAGCGTGCGGCGCGCGGAGGCTCTCGGCCCCATGCTGGCCGGAATCCGGAACGCGCACAGGGGGGCGCCGCTCACCGACGAGGAGCTCGCGCCCTATCTCGTGCCGCCCGGCGCGATGACGGTCGACCAATGGGCCTGCACATGCCTCGCGCCGCGTTCCGCCTAGACGCCGGCGCGGCGTTGGGCGTGGGACACCTGGCGCGTGCCTCGGTTCTGGCCGGCGCCTTGGCGGAGCGCGGCTGGACGACGACCCTCTACGGCCAGCGCGAGACGGCGTCTCTTGCCGCATCGTTCCCGGCCTTCGCCGAGACCGTGGCGCTCGAGGACGCGCGCGGGGCCGACGCCACGGCGATTCCGGCCGCCCACGACCTCGCCGTCATCGATCACTACGGCCTCGACGCCGTGTACGAGTCCGCCCTCCGCCGGCGGGTGGGCACCCTGCTCGCGTTCAGCGACTTCCCCGACCGCGACCACGACTGCGACGGCTTGGTGGACGCCAATCTGGGCCGCCGCGCCGCGGACTATGCGGGCCACGTGCCGCATGGCTGCACGGTCATGGCCGGGTCGTCCTTCGTGCTGCTACGCTCCGTCTACCGAGCACCTTTCCGTTCGGCGCGCGACACGCGGTGCCGCGCGCGGAACGTTCTACTGACCTTCGGCGGCGGTGATCCGGCGGACGCCACGGGCGCCGCCCTCGCCACGCTGCGCGCGCATGCGCCGGTCGAATGGCGCATCCGCGCCGTGCTCGGCCCCGCCTATCCGCGCAAAGATTCGATCGCTGCCTTGGCCCGGGAATGGCCGTCGCTCGACGTGGACGTGGCGCCGGCCGATCTGCGCGCGGCGTTCGCGTGGGCGGACGTGGCGGTAACCGCCTCGGGCGGAACCTGCTGGGAGCTGTGCCACGCGGGCGTGCCCTTCGCCGTCGTCACGGGCGGCGCGGTCGAAAACACCAATGCCCGGCACCTCGCGGAGCGCGGCTGCGCGCTCGACCTCGGGACGGTCGCCTCGCTCGGCGACCGGCGGTTCGTCGAAGGGCTGGACGCGCTCATGCAGGATGCGGCCGCGCGCCGCCGGATGGCCGAGGCCGCGCGCACCCTCATCGATGGGCGCGGCGCGGAAAGAATTTGCGATTGGATCGAGGCTTTGTCATGCGCACACTGAAATTCGGACACCGGACGATCGGCGACGGACAACCCTGCTTCGTCATCGCCGAGGTGGGCATCAACCACAACGGCCAGGAAGACCTGGCGCACCGGATGGTCGACGCCATCGCGGACGCGGGCGCGGACTGCGTCAAATTCCAGACCTTCTCGGCCGAGGAATTCATGAACGGGCCCGACCAGCAGATGGAGTACGTCTCCCAGGGCCAGGTCGTACGCGAATCCATGCTGGCGATGTTCAAGCGCTACGAGCTTCAGTCCGAGTCTTTCTCCCGCCTGTTTGAGCACGCGCGAGCGCGTGGCCTGGTTCCCCTGTCGACGCCCACGGACACAAACGCGGTCGATCTTCTCGACCGCATCGGCATCGGCGGCTTCAAGATCGGCTCCGACGATCTCGTCTACACACCGTTCCTCGAATACGTCGCGCGCAAGGGAAAGCCCATCATTCTGTCCACCGGCATGGCGGACGCCGCCGATATCGAGCGCGCGGTTTCCACCATCACGAAGTCGGGCAACGACAGGATCGTCATCCTCCATTGCGTGTCTGTTTATCCAACACCCGATGAGGACGTGAACCTGCTGCGGGTCCGCACCTTGCGCGACCAGTATCCAGGACCCATCGGCTATTCCGACCACAGCGCCGGCATCGTCGCCGCCTTGGGCGCCGTCTCGCTCGGCGCATCGGTGATCGAGAAGCACTTCACGATCGACAAGGACTTGCCGGGCCCGGACCATCACTTCTCCGCCGACCCGTCCGAGCTTCGCGCCATGGTGCAGGGTTTGCGTGCGCTCGAGGCGCAGATGGGAAGCCCGCGCCTCCGCCCGGCGCGCGGCGAGGCGGAAATGGCGGCGATCGCCCGGCGCTCGATCGTCGCGAACCGGGACCTCCCGAAGGGCCACGTGGTCGCACCGGAAGACCTAAGCTACCGGCGGCCAGGTACGGGGCTCATGCCGTACGAGCGTGATCGGCTGATCGGTCGGCGCACGCGCCAGGCCGTCGGGGCCGACACCCAGTTCACGCTCGCCATGGTGGAATGACGTGGAAGAGCCTTCATCCTTCGACTGGGCCGGCTTCTGGGACACCAAGTCCCGGCAGGCGACCGACTTCCAAGCCACGGGCCGATCCGTCATGGACGTGATCGGCTTCCTCTACCTGGTTCGCGAGTGCACGCGGGCCCTGGCTCTGCGCCCGGAAGACCGCTTGCTCGATATCGGCTGCGGCACCGGTCTGCTCGCGCTCGCGCTCGCTCCCCACGTCCGGGCCGTGCATGCCTGCGACATCAGCGCCGGCATGGTCGAACGGGCTCGGCGCAATTTGAGCGACCTCGAGACTGTCTCGGTTTCGGTGGGAACCATTGCCGAGACCGGTCAAGCCGACCGGTCGTTCGACAAGGCGCTCTGCTACAGCGTGATCCAATACCTTGCGGGCGAGCAGGCATTGGGCGCCGCGTTCGCTGAGATCCGCCGCGTCCTCAAACCGGGGGGGCGCGCATTCCTGGCCGCCAATCCCGACCTTGATCGCAAGGCCGCCTACGAAAAGGTCATCGACGAGAATCCCGACCCCAAGTCGCGGGAGCTCAACCGCTCGCTCCTCGGCCAAACCCTGTGGCTGACGCCCGCGCGGGCGGAGGAGCTGGCGCGCGCCGCCGGATTCGAGGCGCGGGCGAGCGTTGTCCATCCACGCATCTGGCAGACCTTTTATATGTACGACCTGACCCTTCAGCGGACCGACTGACGCCCCGTGCTATTTGGGTCCTTCGAGTTCATCTTCGGCCTATTGCCGGCGCTGCTCGCGGCCTATTGGCTGGCGCGCAACCGGTTGGACAACGTGCGCCTGGCGCAATGGGTCGTCCTTGCCGCCTCTCTCTTCTTCATCGCGGCGGGGAGTGTGCTCGATCTGGCGCTACTGTTGTCGAGCCTCGCGGTCAATTGGTTGTTCCTCAACGCACTCGCCCGATTCGAGAGCAGCCGGCGACACCTGATGCTCGGCCTCGCCGTTGCCGCCAATCTCTCCTATATCGGCGCTTTCAAATACGGCGACTTGTTCGTCGAGACCGTCGCGCGGACATCCGGGCTCGCCCTGGAACCGCCCGGCCTTCCCTTGCCGCTTGCCATCTCGTTTTACACCTTCCAGCTCATCGCCCTTCTGGTCGACAGCGCACGCGCGGGCTGGCCAGCCCCGCCGGCGCGCACGATGGCGCTGTTCTTCAGTTTTTTCCCCCACCTCTTGGCTGGCCCGCTTCTGTGGTTCCAGGAGGTACGCGGCGCGCTTGAGACCATGCGTCCGCTGGACGCGCGCACCGCGGTGCCCGGTCTGATGATGTTCTCGATCGGCCTGTTCAAGAAGGCGGTCGTCGCCGATGGCCTTGCGTCGCTGGCCAACGCCCATTTCGGCCGGCTGGAGGGCGGTCACGCGCCTTCGTTCATCGACGCCTGGGGCGGAACGCTCGCCTACACGTTCCAGATCTATTTCGATTTCTCGGGCTATTCGGACATGGCCGTGGGGCTGGCGCTGTTCTTCGGCGTGGCACTGCCCATCAACTTCTTCTCGCCCTACAAGGCGTTGAGCATCATCGACTTCTGGCGGCGCTGGCACATGACGCTGTCGCGCTTCCTGCGCGAGTACCTCTATTTCGCGCTGGGAGGCAACCGGCGCGGGCAGGTGCGGCGCTGGATCAATCTGATGCTCACCATGACGATCGGCGGCCTATGGCACGGCGCGTCTTGGAACTTCGCGCTGTGGGGCGCCGCGCACGGCACGATGCTAGCCGCCAACCATGCGTGGCGAGGCACGGGGTTGCGCCTGCCACGGGGCCTGGCTTGGGCCGCGACGTTCACGGGCGTCATGCTCTGTTGGGTTCTGTTCCGCACGCAGACGACGGACGCCGCCATCGCGAATTTCTCCGGCCTTGTTGGTCTGAACGGGATCGCGCTGCCACCTGGCTACGAGGCCGCGCTCGCACCGCTCGCCGGCGTCGTCCCAGGCCTCAGGTTCGCCGGTGACGGCCTGGTCCGAATCCAGGAGATGGCGTTTCTCGCCTTCTGCGCCGCGATCGCCTTTGCCATGCCCAATAGCGAGCAACTTGTTCGCGGTGATCGCTCACGCGGGCCCGGCACGGGCGCACTCCTGCGTGCGCGAATGGGGCCCGTCGTATGCGGCGCGCTCGGCGCCTTGGGCCTCATGAGCATCTTCCACCCCGTCGCCTTCATCTATTTCCGGTTCTGATCGTGGCCGACGCCTATCCCGAGGTCACCCAAGCCGCGCCCGAGCGGGCCTGGCCGGCGCTCGCCCAATGGGCAGCCGCCCTCGTGGGTACGTGGCTCGTCCTCGCGTCGTTCACGGCGCTGGTCGACCCCTATGCCTTCACCGGCGCGCCGCGCGTTCCGGGCTGGACCGAACGGAAATACGAGATGGCGGAGTTCGGCCGCGTGGCGAAGCTGCGCGAGGTGGCGCGGCTCAAGCCCACGGCGATCGTGCTCGGCAACTCGCAGGCGGAGGGCGGCTTGCGCACGGCCACGCTCGAACGATTGACCGGCCTGGGCGCCTACAATCTCGGCTTCCTGGGCGCTCGCATCGAGGAGACGGCCGTCGCCTTCGAGCACGCCCTCCGCGTGGCGCCGGTCAGGACGGCAGTGCTTGCCCTCGACTACGTCGCTTTCGAGCCGGCGGAAGAGAGGGCCGTCCTTCTCCGCGCGCGCGCGGAGCGCCGCATCGGACGCGAGGCGCGCGACCTGGCCGATCTGACATTCAGCATGCAAGGCTTTCTCGCCGCTGTACGCGGCGTGACGCTCAACCGGATGGGAGGCGTGCCCACCCATGACGGCCGCGGAAATTGGTCCGCGCGCCAGCCCGTCGCCATCGACGACGCGGCCGTACCGGTTGCGACCGTGCCGCCGGCGGATGGCGCCTATGCGGCATTCGAGGCGATCTGCCGCGCGGCGGCCGAACGCGGCGTGGATTTGCGCCTTGTCGTCATGCCCGTGCACAAGGCCTTCGGCCTGGACATGGAGATGCGGGCCAGGTGGGTGGCGCGCCTTGCGGCCATCGCGCAGAGCCACGGCTTCACCCTGCACGACGAGGGTGGCGACCTCGCCTTCAACGCGGACAAGTCCCACTTCATCGACCGCGGACATGTGAGCGTGGCCATCGGCGATGTGATCCTCGACCGCCTGTTCGGCGCCGCACGCTAGGGAGAACGGACATGGATGCGGCCGAATTCAAACGGATGTTCCTGGCGATGATGTCCAACAAGGACAACCGCTTCCATCCGCTCGTATGGATCAACGGCGATCCCGTCGTGGGCGAAGGCACCTATATCGGCGGGCTTAGCGAGCTGAACGCCAAGGGCGCGCGCGTGGCGATCGGGCGGAACTGCGACATCGCGTCCTTCGTGGCGATCAACGTGGCTGATAGCCACAAGCGCAACATCGGCGTTTCCCCTTCCAGCGACATCCGCGACATCACGATCGGCGACAACGTGTTCATCGGCTCGCACGCGGTCATCCTGGGCGGCACGGTCATCGGCGACAATTCGGTGGTGGGCGCCGGGACCGTCGTGCGCGGGCTGAAGGTGCCGCCTTACTCGCTGGTCGTGGGCAATCCGGCGGTCGTGAAGCCGGGCTACTATCGGCGCAAGAAGCCGGCCGCGCGCAAGACCGCGCGCGTGCGGGCACGACGCGCGAAGGCCCGCCGCCGGACGTCATGACACCCATCGCCCACAACAAGCCTTGGATCACCCGGGACGACGTAGCGGCAGTCGACGCCTTGCTTGAGACACGCTGGCTCGCCCCCGGACCCGAGACGGCCGCGCTCGAACAGGACTTCGTCGCGCTGCACGGCGGCGGCGGCGCGTGCGCGGTGTCCTCGGGAAGCGCGGCGCTCTTCGTCGCGCTCAAGGCTCTTGGCATCGGTCCGGGCCACCTCATTGCGATCCCCACCTATGTGTGCACGGCGGTGCTCAACGCCATCGCTCTGTGCGGCGCCGAGCCCGTCCTCGCCGATATCGACGGCGAACGGTTCAATATCGACCCTGCCGCCATGGCGGCAATGGCGCGCAAGCCGGATGCGGCGATCGCGGTCCATACCTACGGCGCGGCAGCGGACGTGGCGGCGCTCCAACGCCTTTGCCCTGTCGTCGTCGAGGATTGCGCCCAAGCCATCGGCGGCGTCGATTCCGAGGACCGCCCCTTGGGCACGACAGGCACGGTGGCGATCCATTCGTTCTATGCCACCAAGATCGTCACAAGCGGGCATGGCGGGATGGTTTATGCCCGCGACGGGAAGGCGGCGGCGGCGGCGCGCGACTATGTTCTCTTCGACGGGCGCGAAAGCTGGAAGCCGAGGTTCAACTTCCAGACGACCGATTTCCAGGCCGCCCTCGCACGGCGGCAACTGGCGCGTCTCGATGCGATCGCGGCCAGGCGCCGCGCGATCGCCGCCGCCTATCGCGCCGCGCTGCCCGCGGGCTATACGCTGCAGGCGGGTATCCACGGCCCGCGCGACATGCCGTATCGGTTCGTGGTCCGCACGCCGGACGAACGTGTGCGCGACGCGCTCAAGGCCCATTTCGCATCGCGAGACATCGGCGTCATCGTGCCCCTCGAGACTTTGGAGCTTCTGCACCGCTATCTCGGCATGCCAGCGTCGGCCTTTCCGACCGCCGAGCGGGTCGCGGCGACGACGCTTTCCTTGCCGCTCTATCCCGCGCTCCGAGACGACGAGGCGCGCCGCGTCGCCGATGCGCTCGCGGAGGCGCCGAAGCCGTGATCCTGACCGCGCACCAGCCGACCTATCTTCCTTGGCTCGGCCTGTTCCACAAAATCGCCGTGGCGGACATGTTCGTGTCCTTCAACCAGGTCCAGTACGAGGTCAAAAGCTGGAGCAACCGCAACCGCGTCAAGACCTCTACCGGCCCCATCTGGCTGAGCGTACCGGTCCTCAAATCCGGTTTTCTTCAAAAGTCGATGTCGGAGATCGAGATCGACAATACGTCGTCCTGGGCGCGCAAGCATTGGAAGTCGCTCGAGATGCTCTACAAGCCCGCGCCGTATTTCGCGCACTATGCGGATTTCTTAGAGGACGTCTACCTGAAGCGCACGTGGCGGACTTTGGTCGAACTCAACGAGCACATGCTGCGCTGGTTCATGGCCGAACTCGGCATCAAGACCCCGTTCCGCTCCGCGGCCGACTATGCCTTCCAGGGCACGAAGTCGGACCTGGTCCTGGACATGTGCGTGCAGTTGGGTGCGCGAACGTACATCTTCGGCGCGCAGGGGCGTGACTACGCGGACGTCGCCGCCTTTCGCGCCAAAGGCGTGGAGCCGCTGTTCCAGGACTACCGGCATCCGAGCTATGCCCAGCGTTATGGCGCCTTCGTGCCGAACCTGAGCGTGGTGGACCTCCTCTTCAATTGCGGGCCGGCGAGCCTGGACATCCTGATGTCGGGCAATCTGGGCCGCGGCGACCTCGCAGCAGCTTGAAAATTCAAATAATACAATGGCTTGAAAGGGCATTGGTGAAGATTATATATTGCAGTGGCACGGTGGCGGGCCTCGCGCGCCCGGAGCCTGGAGCATAGGGCATGCGGATTTTCCTGGCCGATCTCTGCTATTTGCACGACTGGGACAACAACCAGCCGGTGCCGCTCAACATCGGCTATATCGCGGCCTATCTGAAGCGCGAGCGTCCTGGAGACGAGCTCGAGCTATTCAAAGATCCCCGCGACCTGTTGCGTAGGCTGGGCGAGGCGCCACCCGATATCCTGGCGATGAGCCACTACGACTGGAACGCCAATCTCAATATTCCCATGCTCGCCCACGCCAAGAGCGTGCGGCCCGGAATCGTGAACGTGATGGGCGGGCCGAATTTCCAGGCGGGCGACAAAGCCTGGATGACGGAATTCTTCGCCAAGCGGCCGGAACTCGACCTCTATATCAGCGGCGAGGGCGAAGCGAGCTTCACCAAGCTCGTGCACCTTATCGAGGCCCATGGCGGCGTCGCGGCGATACCGCTTGAGGAACGCCTGTCCTCCTTCTACGCCTTCGATATGGCGAGCGGCACCGTGATCCACAATCCCGGGAAGCCGCAGCCGCGTCTCGACCTGAGCACCGTACCTTCGCCCTACCTGAACGGCATGATGGACCCGTTCCTCAACGATATGCGCTTGGCGCCCATCATCGAGACCAATCGCGGCTGCCCGTACTCCTGCACCTATTGCTGTTGGGGGCAGGCAACCCAATCCAAGGTGAACAAGTTCCCGTTGGAAACGGTGACGGAGGAAATCCGCTACGCTGCGCGGGTTAGCAAAAATCCGACCGGATTTTTTTACGTCGCCGACGGCAATTTCGGGATCTACGAACGCGATCTGGACATCGCCAAGACGATGCAGGAATGCGCGGACGCCCATGGGGCGCCCAAGCGCGTGTTCATCTATTTCGCCAAGAACACGAACGAAAAGGTGATTCGCATCGCCGAGACGTTGCGAAGCGTCACCTCGATGTCGATGTCGAAGCAGACGCTCAATTCGGCGGCGCTCGAAAACGTCAAACGCAAGAACATCCCGATCGCCCAGTACGACCAGCTTCGCAAGGAGTGCGAGAAGCGCGGGATCGAGACGTTCTGCGAGCTGATCTACAGCCTTGCCGGGGAAAGCGACGAGAGCTTCATCGACGGCGTCATCGAAACCATTCGCGAGGGCCAGCGGGTGACGATGTATCCGCAGCTTTTGATCGCGGGCGCCGAATCAAGCGCTCCCGAGTACCGGAAGAAGTTCGGTCTCAAGACCGCGTTTCGTATCATTCCGCGATATGTCAGCAGTTACGGCGACATTCACTCGATGGAGTACGAGGAGATCGTCGTCGAGCACAACGAGATGACCCGCGAGGGGTTCTGGCGCATTCGCCTGTTCCAGTTCCTCGTGACGCTCCTGTCCAGCCAGTCGTTCGCCGAGTTCAATCGGGCGCTTTCCCGTGCTGGACTCGACTACGGAAGCCTCGCCAAGCTGGTCGCGGGTGACCGCGCCCGCTGGACGCCCGGCCTGGCCGCCCTCATCGACGGCTTCCTCGCGGCGGCGCGAGCCGAACTCATCGAGCGCGAGGACGTGAAGCTTCGCTTCACCGCGGAAGACATCGCCGGCGTGCAGAAGCACCAGTTGGCGCTCATCCCGTATTTCTTCGCGACGTTGGTCGCCCACCGCACCATGCTGGATGACGTAAGGCGCTACCTTGAATCCCTCATCGCCGGCGATTTCGACGACCGGACCGATCCCGAGGCGCGGAACGAATTGCGTGCGTGCCTCGGCGTCGCCTTTGACAGGATCGTCTGCTACGACCCGCTCGTGCCCGAGAAGACCGTCGCCTACGAATACGATTTCGACGCTTGGCTCGCCGCGGATCCGTCCGAGCCCTTGTCGGCCTACCGGACACCCCAGCCGGTCTATTGCGTCTACACGCTCGAAAAGAACATCGTCGAACAGCTCGACCGGGCGCGGAAGATCACGGACATGCCCACCGAGGTGATTTACCGTGTGCGCACGAACATCATCGGAGCGTTGGGAGATCGCGTGTTCGCCTACCGCCGCATGACCGCCGCGGCGGCGGAACGCGACGGGAAGGCAGGCGAAAACCGCGCCCACGCCGATATGGCGGTCCGACTCTGAACCCCGAGACCGCGGCGCCGGCCGCATGACCCGATCCGTCCTCGTCATCGCCGCGCATCCCGACGACGAAATCCTGGGATGCGGCGGCACGTTGGCGCGCCACGCGCGCGCCGGAGACCGCGTGTCAATCCTTATCCTCGGCGAGGGCGCCACCTCGCGTGCCGACGCGAAGGCCGGCGATGTCGCGAACCTGCGCGACGCGGCCGAGCGCGCCGCAAGAATCCTGGGCGCGTCGGCGCCGCGCTTCGCCGGCCTGTCCGATAACCGGCTGGACACCGTGGCGCTACTCGACGTCGTCAAGTGCATCGAGGAGGAAGTGGCGGCGAGGAATCCCGCCGTCGTCTACACCCATCACGGCGGCGACTTGAACATCGATCACCGCATCGCGCACCAGGCGGTCCTCACGGCGTGCCGGCCATTGCCGGGGTCGGCTGTGCGCTCGATCTACGCCTACGAGACGCCGAGCAGCACCGAGTGGAGCGACGTGGCGATCGACAGCGCTGGCTTCCGCCCGACGCGGTTCGTCGATATCGGCACGGATCTCGATGCCAAGCTGGCGGCGCTCGAGTGTTACGCCTCAGAATTGCGCGCCTTTCCCCACCCGCGTTCGAAGGCGGCCGTCACGGCGCTCGCCCAGTGGCGGGGCACGAGCGTCGGGCTTAGGGCCGCAGAGGCCTTCGTCGTCGTGCGCGATATCCAGACCCTGTAGAACATCCGCCGATCGGCAACCGGTTCTGTCTTTCGCCTTTCCATTCGATGCCGACTCCGGCCGTCTTTCGGACGACTGGCGCGCACGCGTCGGCTGGCCGGTGCGGCTCGCGGACACCCACGAGGCCGGCTGCGCCGCGTGGCGGGGATTTTGGGCGGTCGCGGAGGGCTGCGCGGCGGATCGACGCGATGTCCTGCTGTTGGGCGGCGCGCGGGTCGTCTCGCAAGGTCTCGCGATCGCCGAGGCGGCAGCGGTGGCGGAAGCAGCGGCGGGGCACGGCTGGACCGTGCTGGGTGGCCCGCCAGCACTGCGCTTTCTGGTTTCGCGACAAGGTGGCGACACGCCGCCCGAGAAGCATGCGCCCACGCCGTTCAAGAGCGGGGCCCGGCCCGTCTGGGCGGCGCCGCAACGGCTTGCGCGGGCGCTCCTGCTTACCCCGCCCACGGCGTGGCTCAAACTCCTATCGGCTCCCGACGGCGTGGCGCTCAGCCACAATGCCGCCATGCACGCCTACGCGCACGAGAACAGATGCGCCGTCCGCTTCCTTCACTGCGACGAGCTCATGCGCGAGGCGTGGTCGCGGACGGATAGCACGGCCGCGCCGCCGCCTTGGATCCAAGACACGGCGGAGCAGCTCGCAAAGGCGATAGCCTCGGGGCGCAGCCTGGGTCCGGAGATGGCACGACGGTACATGGCGCTCGCCGTGCCCTTCGCGCGCGAACAGCTCGGCCTCGCGCATGCGACGCTCGACGCCGCCCGTCGCCTGCCCGACCTGCCCAAGGACGCCTGGATAGGCGGACAGCTGACGGCACGCTACCTGGCCACCGAGATTCGACGCCGGGGCGGACACGTGACGGCCTTCGAGCACGGCTGGGGTGCGTCGTGCGAGCGTGCCCAGGAAATCACCGCCTACGCCGAATTCGGCGTGGCCGACCGCTACGTGGCGCTAACGCCGGAAAGCGCGCGGCGCCATAGCGGCTCGGCCGCGCACGTCATCGCGAGTCCCCAGCGGCGCATCGAGTTCCTCGCCGGCGCGGGCGATTTGGACGCGCGCCGGTTGCCCCTCGCACGTACGCGGGCGCCGGGCGCACGCCCTCGCGTTGTCTATGCGCCAACCATCATTGCGGGCTGGCGCCAGTTCGTTCCGCCTCTCCTTCCCGATCCCGTGCACCTCGATTGGCAATCCCGCCTGTCCGAGGCGCTCATGGCCATGCCCATCAACTTCGTGTGCCGCCCCCATCCGGAGGGCATCTTCCGCGGCAAGCCCCATCCGCTGTGCGCGCTTCTCGACACCTCGGAGAACACTTTCGAGCGCCTCATGGGCGAAACCGATGTCTTCGTCTTCGACTTCCAGCAATCGACGACGTTCGGTCGCGCGCTGTGTTCGGACCGGCCGATCGTCCTCGTGGATTTCGGTCTCAAGGCATGGAACGAGGACATGGATACCGCCATACGCAGGCGCTGCCGCGTCGTCGCCGCGCGTTTCGACGAGCGCAACCGGCCCCACATCGACGCGGCGGCGCTCAAAGATGCGGTGCTGTCCCGGCCGGGCGAGCGCATGGACGCCACGTTTTTTCGCACCCTTCTGCTGGGCAAGGCATGAAGTCGGAACGGCCATGACGGAATTCGGCGCCCATCTCGTGACTCGCAGCGGCCTTGCCGCCGCGCTCGCCGCCGCGGGCATCGCGCCGGGCGATGTGATCTGTGTTCACGCGGCGATGGGCCGGCTCGGCTATGTCTGCGGCGGCGCACGGACCGTCATCGAGGCGCTGATGGACGCCATCGGCGCCGAGGGCACGCTCATGATGCCCGCCTACACGCGCGATACCGTCGATCCGCGCGAATGGCGCTACCCACCCGCGCCCGCCGCATGGCTCGACGCGCTGGTCGCGGAGACGCCCGCTTATGATCCGGTACGCACGCCCACCCAGAGCGTGGGTGCGGTGGCGGAGCTCTTTCGCAGCTACCCCGGTGTCCGGCGCAGCAGACATCCCGTGTCCTCGGTCGCGGCCGCGGGTCCCAAAGCGGATGCGCTGGTCGCCGATGTTCCGCTCGACAACCGTTTCGGCGAGGACTCACCTTTCGGCCGCCTGGTGCGACTGGGCGGCAAGGCCGTCATGCTCGGCGCGCCCTACGAAACCATGTCGCTTCTTCACCTGAGCCAGTATCGCGTCGGCTGGTCTGAGCCGGAGACGAAGTCCGCTTGCATGATGGTCAACGGCGAGAGGCGCTGGGTCAATTTTTCGGATGTCCGCTTCCCTCACGACTGGGCGCGCGCGTGCGTCGACGACATGCTGCGCGACGGGCTTGCGGTTCGGCACACGCTGGTCGAGACGTATCTGCTTGTCGTCGACGCCGCAGCGGCGGTCGATTTTACCGTCGCCTGGCGGCGCCAGAGGCGCGTGTAGGATCGGTCCATGATCGGCCTGTTCGGTCTCTATCGACCCGATCCGCGCTTGCCCGCGGATGCGAGCGCCATGGCCGCGACGCTGCCGGAGGGATACGCGGTGGCCCGGCACGAGCAGGGCGGCGCGGCGTTGTGCCGCGCGGCCCATCCGCACGACGGCGCGGGCTATGCCGAGTCCGCGGACGGACGCTTCGCCGCCATCGCGCTGGGCGAGATCTTCGGCGCGGGCGGACCTGAGGCCGAACCCAGTCTCGCGGCGCGCGCCGTGGCGCTGGCGGCATCGGGGCGACTTCGCGACATCGCCCAATGGAACGGGTTGTTCAGCCTGGCGATCCACGACCGTGCCCAGCATCGCCTGACCCTCGCGACCGACCGGCATGCTAGTTTTCCGATCCATGTGTGGCGATCGGGCGGCGAGCTGGTGTTCGCCGGCCAGATCCGGACGCTCCTGGGCGATGCGCGCGTGCCGCGCCGCGCGGAACCCGGCGCCATCGCGCAGCTGTTCACCACCCAGCGCACCTTCGGCCGCGCGACGCCGATCGCGGGCATCGAGGCGCTGCCCGCCGGCTGCCTGTTCGCCTTCGACGGCCGGAACGCCGAGGACCTGCGCCACTGGACCCTCGCCTGGCGAAAGCCGGATTTCACGGAGGCCGAAGGGGCGACGCTCCTGGCGGCGGCGCTGCGGCGCGCCGCGACAAGGCAAACGGCCGGGCGCGATATCGGTCTCTTGCTCTCGGGCGGCATCGACAGCCGCCTGATCCTGGCGGCGGCGCCCCGGGGGGCGATGAGCACCTGGACCACGGCGAGCTTCGAGGACAATCCCGAGCTTGCCAACGCGCGTGCGCTCGCGAACGCCCTTGGCGCCGCGCACCATGCCCTCATCGTGCCCCCGCCCGACACGCTTCCGGTTCTCGAGCGCACCGTCGTCGATTCGAACGGCCTCTATCCCGCATCGACCCCCATGTCGGCGTTCCTGCCGCGGGTGGGAGCGGCGTGCCGCACGATCCTCACCGGCCATGGCCTCGATTTCACGCTGCGCGGCTATTACCTGCCGGCGCGCTTCGTGGAGATCATGGGTTCGCGCACGCGCTTGCCGATGCTGCGCCCGATTCCCGGGCGCCCCACGGGCGCGGACGTGCTGCGCTCGCTTCGCCAAGGCCCGCCGCTCGCCACCGTGGAGCGCATCGCCGCGCCCGGCTGGCGCGACGCGTGGTGGTCGAGCCAGGCGCGCGCGCTCGACGACACGCTCAAGCCCTGGCTCGAATCGGCCGAGCCTTATGACGCATGGGACGCCTTCATTCTCCACGCGCTGTCCAAGCACTACGCCTTCACCGGCATGATGGCGACGCGCGCGGTCGGCAATCTCCGCATGCCCGCCTTCGACAACGAGGTGTTCGACATCTATCTGCGCATGCCGCCTGCGTGGCGCTGCAGCGCTCGCATGGTGAAGCGCGCCTTGGTCCTCCTTTCGCCGGCGGCCGGCGCCATGGCGCAGGCCAATACCGGATTCCGCGCGGATCTCGATCCCAGGCTTGAAATCGGCGCCCTCCTGGGTCGCGCGGCACTTCGCCGCCTGGGCCTCGCTAAGCGCGCGGCGACGCCCACCAGCTATCACTCGGCGGGCTCGTGGCAGAACATTCCGAGCCTTTACAAGGACGAACCGGGACACAGGCGGCGCTTCGTCGAGATCAAGGGACGCCTGGACGCGCTGACCTTGGGCGTGCTGGATGCGGGCGCGCTCGCGCGTTGCATCGACGAGCATCTGGAGGGCCACGCCAAGCACACCAAGCTTCTGCGCCAGTTGCTGACGCACGACGCCTGGGTGCGCGAGTTCGGGATCGCCGCGTGACCCGCCTCGCCTATCGTCTGTCGGTTTCGCCAGCGCTCGAGGCCTTCCGGCCCGAGATCGAACATGCCTGCGCCTTTCTCGAGCGCTGCCACCCGCTGGCGCGCGACGCAGGTGCATCCACGGTGCTTCACTACGGCCCCGGTGCGCCTGCGGGCGCCGTCCCTATTCCGAACCTGCTGTTTCCCAGTGGCGTGCGCCTGGACACGGATGGCGTCCATCCGATTCACGGCGTGCTGGAACGCCACGCGGACCGGCAGGTCACGGGGCTTTTTTCGGCGCCATCCCAGGGGCCGGGCCTCGCCTATGACGCCCTCGGCCTCATCTTTCTTCTGCTGACGCGCTTGGAAGAGCGCGGCCATCCCGCCCGCGACCGCTATGGCCGGTTTCCGCGCGCGGCGGCCCTCGCCGTGCGGCGCACTGGTGCTGCCGGCCCGCTCGCCGACGAGGCGGCGCGCGACGTGGCCGCCGCCCTGTTCGGCCGGGCCGATCCGCCGCTCGCCACGTCCTATGCCGTCCATGTCACGCATGACGTGGACCGCTTGCGCGGCTATCACCGGCTGCACGAGCCGTTGCGGCAAGCGGCTGGAGACCTCCTGAAACGCGGCCGCCCCGGGGCAGCGCTCAGGCGCCTTGTCGATGGCTACGCCGCCGGCGAACCATGGCGCTCCGTGCGCGCGATCATGGCGGCCAGCGAGTCCCGCGGGCTTAAGAGCCGGTTCTATTTCATGGGGCCCAGCTATCACCCCATGGACAGTCCCTACGCGGCGAGTATGCCGCGCCTCCTGCGCGCGCTCGGCGACGAAATCGCGGAGCGCGGCCATGTCATCGGCTTCCATCCAGGTTTCGAGACGCCCTCCGATCCCGGCACCTGGCAGGCTCAAAAAGCTGGGCTCGAACGGGCGCTCGGCCGATCGGTGACGGAAGGCCGCCAGCACGTGCTGCGCTACGCGGCCGAGGACACGCCCGATATCTGGAACGACGCCGGCATGGCGCTCGATGCGACTTTGGCGTGGCCGGAGGCAAGCGGATTCCGCAACGGCACCTGCCGGCGCCATGCCGCGTACAGCCTGCGCCGGCGCCGCACGCTGGCACTCGATCAGGTCGCGACGGCCGTCATGGACTTCGGCCTGTTTGGCGGCAAGTACCGCGACTTGAGCGTCGCCGACGCGCTCGCTGAGGCGAAGGCGGCCAACGCCCTCTGCCGCCGCCATGGCGGAACCTTCGCGATCCTTCACCACACCGGCCAGATGCGCGCACCGCAGCGGACATTCTTCGAGCGCGTCCTGGAGTTCGCGGCGTGAGCGCGGCGTTCGGCCTCGCCGCGTACCGTGCGCTTCTCGGCGCGTTCCGCGACCGCGGCTATGCCGTGCGCGGATTTGCCGACGCCGCGCCCGCCCAGCGCCACCTGATCCTCCGCCATGATATCGACTATTCCCTCGACGCCGCCCTGCCCATGGCGGAGATGGAGGCGGAGTTGGGTTTCCATGCCGCGTACTTCGTCCTGGTTCGCAGTGCGTTCTACAATCCCGCGGCACCCGACGGCGCGCGCGTTCTCGCCCGGCTCGCCGCGCTCGGCCACGAGATCGGGCTGCATTTCGACGCCGCCCTTTACGAGAACGACGGGGGCGCGCTCGACGCGGCGGCGGCGCGCGAGTGCGCGCTCCTGGAACACATGACGGGCACGCCCGTCGCCACCATCAGCTTCCATCGGCCCGCGCCCGCGCTGCTCGGCCGATCGGGCGCCTTGGGCGGCCGGCGCCACGCTTATGAGCCGCGCTTCTTCACCGAGATGGGGTATTGCTCGGACTCGGGTGGCGCTTGGCACCGTGGCGCACCGCTGGACCATCCGGCGGTCGCTGACGGCCGAGCGCTACAGCTCCTGACGCATCCGATTTGGTGGCAAGATCCTCCCACGGAGCCCGCCAAGCGCCTCGCGCGTTTTCTCGCCGATCACGCCTGCCGTTTAGACCGGGAACTTGCCGCGCACTCCGCTGTGCACGCGGACACCAAGCGGAGGACGCCATGACCCGCGTGGGTGTTGCCGGCCTCGGCCACTGGGGGCCCAATCTCGCGCGGAATTTCCACGCGCTGGGCGCGCTTGCCGCCGTGTGCGACGCGCGCAAGGAGGCACGCCAGACCGTGACGGCGCGGCTTTCGGGTGTTTCCCCCTTTGCGGATTTCGATGCCCTTCTGTCCGCGGGCATCGACGCGGTCGTCATCGCCACGCCGGCCGCCACCCATGGCGCGCTGGTCGCGCGGGCGCTCGCCGCCGGCAAGCATGTCTTCGTCGAGAAGCCGCTCTGCCTGGACTTGGCGGAGGCAAGGGCCCTGGGGGCCGACGCGGCGCGGCGCAACCTGACGCTCATGGTGGGCCATCTTCTTCTCTACCACCCGGCCTTCAACGCGCTGGAAGCACTCGTCGCCGGCGGTCGATTGGGACGCTTGCGCTACATCTATTCGAATCGGCTGAGTCTCGGAAAAATCCGGCGCGAGGAGAACGCCTTGTGGTCCTTCGCGCCGCACGACGTCTCCATGATCCTGGCGCTCGCGGGCCTGGCACCCGTGCGCGCCATGACCAGCGGCGGCAGCTACCTTCAGCCCACGGTCGCCGACACGACGCTGTCCCATCTGGACTTCGACGATGGGATGCGCGCGCACGTCTTCGTCTCCTGGCTCCATCCGTACAAGGACCATCGCCTCGTCGTGGTGGGAAGCGAGGGCATGGCCAGCTTTCATGACAGCGCCCAGGACCGGGACAAGCTGCTGTTCTACCCCCACGCCGTCGGTTGGAAGGACGAGCTGCCGACGGTCGAACGCGCCGCGGCCGAGCCCATCGCCTTCGACGGCGAAGAACCGCTCGCGCGCGAGTGCCGCCACTTCCTCGATTGCGTGGCGCGGCGCGCGCGCCCGCGCTCCGACGCGGCGGAAAGCCTTCGCGTGCTGGCGACGTTGGATGCCTGCCAGCGCTCGCTCGTTCAAGGTCACCCCGTCGCCGTGGAGGCCGCACCGTGACCCCGCCCGCCTACATTCATCCGAGCGCCATCGTGGATGAGGGCGCCGAAATCGGGCCCGGCGTCAAGATTTGGCACTTCACCCACGTGCTCAAGGGCACGTGCATCGGCGAAGGCTCGAATCTGGGCCAGAACGTCATGGTCGGCCCGAATGTGCGGGTCGGCGCCCGCGTGAAGGTCCAGAACAACGTCTCGATCTATGAGGGCGTGACACTCGAGGACGAGGTGTTCTGCGGGCCGTCTTGCGTGTTCACCAACGTGTTGACGCCGCGCGCCTTCGTCGAACGAAAGGCAGAGTTCGCACCCACGCTGGTCAAGCGCGGCGCCACCATCGGCGCCAACGCGACCATCGTCTGCGGCGTCACCATCGGCCGCTACGCCATGGTGGGTGCCGGCGCCGTGGTTACGCGCGACGTGCGCGACCACGCCCTCGTGCTGGGCAACCCCGCGCGCCAACGCGGCTGGGTGAGCCGGACGGGCGAGGTTCTGCGCGGCAATCTCGTCTGCCCGCGCACCGGCGAGCGCTACCGCGAGAGCCGCGGCGGCCTCGTTCTTCTGGAGGGGAGCCCATGAGCCCACCCATTCCCTTCATGGACCTGAAGGCGCAATACGCGCGCTTGAAACCCGAGATCGACGCGGCCATCGCGCGCGTCCTCGCCCACGGTCAGTTCATCCTGGGCCCCGAGGTCAAGGAGCTCGAGGCGAAAATCGCCGCCTACACGGGGGCGGCCCATTGCGTGGGCGTGGCGAACGGCACGGATGCGTTGACCATCGCGCTCATGGCCGAGGGCGTGGGCGCGGGCGATGCCGTGTTCGTGCCGGCCTTCACCTTCACGGCCACGGCGGAGGCCGTCCTTGTGCTGGGCGCCACGCCGGTGTTCTGCGACGTGGACGCGCGCACGTGCAATTTGGATCCCGTCGATCTGGCGCGGCGCGCGGACGCGGTCGCGGCCAAGGGTCGGCTTCGACCGCGCGCGGTCATTGCGGTCGATTTGTTCGGCTTGCCCGCGGACTATGACGGCATCGGCGCGGTGGCGGCACGGCACGGGTTGTTCGTGCTGTCCGACGCCGCGCAGAGCTTCGGCGCGCGCGCGGGCAATCGGCGCGCGGGCGCCATGGCGGCCGTGGCCTCCACAAGCTTCTTCCCCGCCAAACCGCTCGGCGGGTACGGCGATGGCGGCGCGCTCATGACCGACGACCCGGCGCGGGCTGAGCTTTACCGGTCCTTGCGCGCCCACGGCACGGGTGGGACCAAGTACGACATCGTGCGCGTGGGTTTCAACAGCCGGCTCGACACGCTGCAGGCGGCCATCCTCCTGGCCAAGCTGCCGGCACTCGACGGCGAGATCGCGGCCCGCGAGAGGCTGGCCCGGCGCTACGACGCGGCGCTAGCGGGTGCCGTCGAGACGCCGCCACGCCCCGCGGGCGCGGTCAGTGCCTGGGCGCAGTACACGATCCAGTCGCCCGCGCGAGACCGCATCGCCCAGCACATGAAGGCGAAGGGCATCCCCACCGCCATCTACTACCCCAAGCCCATGCACCTTCAGCCCGCCTATGCCATGCACGGCGGCGGCGAAGGCTCCCTCCCCGTTTCCGAGGCGCTCAGCCGGCGCGTGCTGAGCCTGCCGTTCCACGCCGACATGGACGA
>VGDP01000026.1 GCA_016869675.1 Alphaproteobacteria bacterium
GGCCATCCTGCCGCGCGACAGTGGCTAGGCGGGGGGCAGCGCGGTCAGGAACGCCGCCTTGAGCCGGCATTCGTCGTACTCGTGGTCGGGCTCCGAATCGGCGACGATGCCGCTGCCGATGCCCATGGTGGCGCGCCCCTCGCCCAGGGCGACCGTGCGGATCGGCACGGCGAACGCCATGGTGCGGTCGGGCGCGATCCAGCCGAGCGCGCCGCAGTAGACGCCGCGCGGGCGCCGTTCGAGTTCGGCGATGATCTCCATGGCGCGGATCTTCGGCGCCCCCGTCACCGAGCCGCACGGAAAGAGCGCGCGGAACAGGTCGAGCAGCGGCACGCCCGGCGACACCTCGGCCGCGACCGTCGAGGTCATCTGGTGCAGCGTCGCGTAGGTCTCGACCTGGAACAGGCGTTCCACGCGCACGCTGCCGATGGTCGCGATGCGCCCGAGGTCGTTACGGATGAGGTCGACGATCATCAGGTTCTCGGCGCGGTTCTTGGCGTCCGTGCCCAGGCCCGCGGCCAGCGCCGCATCGGCCGCCGCGTCCGCGCCGCGCGGCGCCGTACCCTTCATGGGCCTGGCCACGATGCGCGAGCCCGCCTTGGCGAAGAACAGCTCGGGAGACAGCGACGCGACGCGAAGCTCGGGGAGATCGAGCACGCCGCCGTGGGCGACCCTCTGGTGCGCCGCGAGCCGGGCATAGAGCGCCCAGGGCCCGGCGTCCCACGGGAAACGGACCGGGAAGGTGTGGTTGATCTGGTAGACGTCGCCCGCGGCGATGTAGTCAAGGATGCGTCGGATCTTGGCGCCGTAGGCGGCGCGGGTCTCGCCCCAGGCCGGCACGATTGGCCGGGCCGGGCCGGCATGCCCGGCCACGAACGCGTCGTGATCGGCCACGACATCCGGCGCGCCGAACACGCCCACGTGGATCAGGGGCTCGTCGCGCGCTTGTGGCAACAGGGGCGCCAGGCGCGGCTCCAGAACATGGCCGAGTTCGTAGGCGAACGCGCCAGCCACGTGCAGGCCCTGGTCGAGCGCCTGCTCGATCGCCGCGAAGGTGCGCGGCACGTCCTCGGGTGTCCGGCACGTCAGGACGTCCTTGGGATCGCGGTAGAGCCGGGCCGGGCCGCCGTCGACCGCGTTGCGCAGGAAAACCGCGGTCACAGACCCGGCCGGGCGGGCGACAGTGTCGCCGCCGTGACGCCGAACGCGTACAGCTCAGCCGGCACGTCGCCGACGGCAATCAGGCCCGCGACGGCGTGGCCCATGGCCGGCGAGGTCAACATGCCGACACCGCCCAGGCCCGCCAGCCAGAACAGCCCCTCGGCGTCCGCCGCGAAGCCGGCCACGGGCGTGCCATCCGGCACGAACGAGCGCAGGCCGGCCCACGACCGGATCGGCCGGCCGACGCGCAAGTTCGTCGCGGCCTCGATGTTCGCCACCGCCTGGGCCACGTCGAGGTCGTCGGGCCAGGCGTCGCGTGGTTCATCGGGCGTGGCGTCGGACAGGCTGCCCATGAACGCGCCACGCTGCGGCTTGACGTACCACGTCTCGTCGGCGTCGCCGGTGTGGGCCCAGGCGGACGTGTCGCCGGTGTCCGCCGGTGCGGCGAAGACCAGCGCCGTGCGCCGCTTCGGCACCAGGCCGAGCGGGCGGGCGCCGGCCAGGCGCGCGATCGCATCGGCCCAGGCGCCGGCGGCGTCGATCACGATGGGCGCCGCGAAGTCGCCGGCGCGGGTGCGCGCGTGCCATTGGCCAGCGCGGCGCTCGAGCGCCGTCACCTCGGCGTCGGTGACCAGTCGCACGCCCGCGGCACGCGCCCCGCGCAGATACCCCTGCAACAGCGCGTCCACGTCCAGATCGCCCGCGCCCGGCTCACTGAGCCCGGCCGAGTAGAGGCCGCGCGCCAGCGGCGGGAACAGGCGGCGCGCCCCCGCCTCGTCGACCAGGTCCGTGACGATTCCAATGGCGGCGCACGCCACCTGCTCGGCGACCAGTTCGGCCTCCTGCCCGGCGCGCGCGACGACCAGGGAGGCGCGCGGCGTCAGCAGCGGATGATCGGCGAAGCCTGGCGGCGGCCGCTCAAAGAAGCCGCGGCTGGCGCGCGCGAGCGCCCGCACGATGGGCGAGCCGAACGCCTCGGCGAACTGCGCCGCCGAGCGGCCCGACGTATGGTAGCCGGGCTGGGGCTCGCGCTCCAGGATGACGACCCGGTGCTTGGGCGCCAGGAAATAGGCGGCCGTGACGCCGGCGATCCCGGCGCCGATGATCAGGATGTCGGTGGTCACGGGCGCTGCTCCTCGTTCTTCGCTTAGCCGATCGCCGCGCGCCCCCGCAAGCGCGGCCTTGACAGCCCCGCCGCCCAGGGGCACCAGGATCGGACGTAACGGGGAGCCGCCATGCCGACGACGACGCGCGTGCCGCTGATCAGCCCGAGCCCGGGCACCACCCGCCATCTTGCGGTGCGGCGCTACGGCCTGGCCGGCGCACGGCCCAAGATCTACCTGCAGGCGGCCCTACACGCCAATGAACTGCCCGGCATCCTGGTGTTGCACCATCTGGTCCGACGGCTGGACGACGCCGAGGCGGCGGGCGCCATCAAGGGCGAGATCGTCGTCGTGCCGACCGCCAACCCGATCGGCCTGGGCCAATCCATCAACGGCAAGCAGGTGGGGCGCTTCGAGCTGGCCGGCGCCGGCAACTTCAACCGCGGCTTTTCGCGCCTGGCGGACACGGCGGCCAAGCAGCTGGGCAACCGCCTGGGTGAGGCGGCCGAGGCCAATGTGGCGGCCGTGCGCGAGGCGCTGTTGGCGGCGGTGGCCGACCTAGACGCGCGTTCCGAGATGGATTCGCTGCGCAAGGCTCTGTTGAGCCATTCGGTCGACGCCGACATCGTGCTGGACCTGCACAGCCACGGCGAGGCCGTGCTCTATCTGTACATGCCCGAGGCGTTCTGGCCGGGTTCCAGCGACCTGCCAGCGCAGTTGGGTTGCCGCCGCGTGCTGACTTGGTCGCGCGACGACGGCCACTCGTTCGACGAGGCCAACGGCGCGCCCTGGCTGGCGTTGGCCAAGGCATTCCCTGACCGGCCGATCCCGCCGTCGTGCCTGGGCGTCACGCTGGAGCTGCGCGGCCACAACCAGGCGGACGATGCCCTGTCGGGCAACGACGCGCTCAATCTGTTCCGCTTCATGCAGCGGCGCGGCATCGTGGCCGGCGACCCTGGGCCGCTGCCGGCGCTGGCCGGCACGGCGGCGCCCGCCGACGGGCTGGACCATCTGCGCGCGCCGATCGGCGGCATCGCGGTCTTTCGCAAGGCGCTGGGCGAGGAGGTCGCCGAGGGCGAGGTGGTGGCCGAGATCGTCGATCCCGTCGCCGACGACCCGGCGCGTGCCCGCGCGCCCGTGAAGGCGCGCACGCACGGCATGTTCTTCGGCCGTGACATGGATCTGCTGGTTCGTCCGGGCGACGCCTTTGCCTCGGTCAGCGGGCCGGAACCGTTGCCCGAGCCCGAGCCCAGCACCGACTAGGGCCGATCCGCCCCGTGACTCGGGGCCCGGAAACGGACTAGGCTCGCGCCGCCGGTGAACGGGCCGCGCGAGCCCGGGCCGCGCGAGCCCGGGCCGGGGAGGCGAGGGCATGGGCGAAGCCAACGGCAAGTCGGCCGGGGCCGAGGCGCTGAGGGTCGAGGACCTGCACAAGAGCTTCGGCCCGCTCGAGGTGCTGAAGGGTGTGTCGCTGACCGCGAAGGTCGGCGACGTGATCGCCATGATCGGCGGTTCAGGCTCGGGCAAGTCCACATTCCTGCGCTGCATCAACCTGCTGGAGACACCGGATTCGGGCCGCGTCACCGTGGGCGGCGAGCTGATCCGCATGCGCCAGACGCGCGCCGGCCACGCCGTGCCGGCGGATCAACGCCAGGTGGACCGGCTCCGCGCCCGCCTCGGCATGGTGTTCCAGAGCTTCAACCTGTGGTCGCACATGACGGTGCTCGAGAACGTGATCGAGGCGCCGGTCCACGTGCTGAAGAAGCCCAAGGCCCAGGCCGTCGAGGCGGCCAAGACCCTGCTCGACAAGGTCGGCATCGGCGACAAGCTCGGCCACTACCCGTCCCATCTGTCGGGCGGCCAGCAGCAGCGCGCGGCGATCGCGCGCGCGCTGGCCATGGAACCCGACGTGATGCTGTTCGACGAGCCGACCTCGGCGCTCGATCCCGAACTGGTGGGCGAGGTGCTGCGCGTCATGCGTCAGCTCGCCGACGAAGGGCGGACCATGATCGTGGTCACCCACGAGATGGGCTTTGCTCGCGAAGTCGCGTCGGACGTAATCTTCCTGCACGCTGGCCGGATCGAGGAGCAGGGCCTGCCGGAGAGCGTGTTCGGCAACCCCAAGTCCGAGCGATGCCGGCAATTCCTGGCCCGGTTGCTCTGACGATGTTGGGCTCGGGGATGGCCGGAACCGTATTCGTTGACACCACGAAGGGGAGAAACACCGTGAAGAGACTGACATACGTCATGGCCGCGCTGCTGGCCCTCGGCCTCGCCGCGGGGACCGCCGAGGCCCAGATGCGCAAGGTGCTGATCGGTACCGAGGGGGCCTATCCACCGTTCAACTCGATCGACCCCAACGGCGAGCTGGTGGGCTTCGATGTCGACATCGCCAAGGCGCTGTGCGAGGTTGCCCAGTTTGAGTGCGAGTTCGTCGTGCAGGATTGGGATGGCATGATCCCGGGCCTTATCGCGAAGAAATACGATGCGATCATCGCCTCGATGTCCATCACAGAGGAACGCAAGGAGAAGGTCGATTTCACCGGCAAGTACTACAACACGCCGGCGATGTTCGCTGCCACCAAGGGAACGACGTTCGAGTTCACGGCCGATGGGCTCGCCGGCAAGGTGATCGGCGCCCAGCGCGCGACCATCCACGAGAACTTCCTGCGCGACAATTTTCCCAACGCGGACATCCGCGTCTACGCGACTCAGGACGAGGCCAACGCCGACCTGGCGGCCGGCCGGCTGGACCTAGTGTTGGCGGATTCAGTCGCCCTGGACGAGGGCTTCATCAAGACCGAGGGCGGCGCATGTTGCGAACTGGTTGGGTCGGGCTACAGCGATCCGAAGTGGTTCGGCGAAGGCGCGGGCATCGCGATCCGCAAGGGCGAGCAGGACTTGGTTGAAGCCTTCAACGCGGCGATCAAGACGATCCGCGAGGACGGCACCTACAAGGCGATCAACGACAAGTACTTCGCCTTCGATGTCTACGGCGAGGCGGGCATGTAGGCCGCCGCGCGGCACAAGACAGTGGTCGCCGCCGTTCGCGTCACCGGCGCGGGCGGCGGCGATCGCGTTTCGGGCGGTCTCGGTGTCGCCGTCCGGGAAGCGGTGCGGGCATGATCGACTTCAAGGGCTACGGCTGGGTCTTCGTCGAGGGCCTGATGGTGACCATTCCGGTCGCCTTGTGCGCTGGCGTCGTCGCGGTCGCGCTTGGTCTGTTCGGAGCCTGGGGCAAGCTGGCGTCGTCGACGCTGCCGCGTGGTATCGCCAACGCCTACACCACGGTCGTGCGGGGCGTGCCTGAGCTGGTGCTGATCCTCCTGGTCTACTACGGCGTGACGACGCTGCTGCAGGATCTGCTGAGCACGCTGACGGGCGCGGACACGCGCATCGACATCGATCCGTTCAGCGCCGGCGTCATCACGCTGGGCACCATTTACGGCGCCTTCGCCACCGAAGTGTTCCGTGGCGCGTATCTGGCGGTCCCCAAGGGCCAGATCGAGGCGGCCAAGGCCGTCGGCATGCCGCGTACCCTGTTCGTCCGTCGCGTCCTGCTGCCCCAGATGTGGCGCTTCGCCCTGCCGGGGCTCGGCAACGTCTGGCTCGTGCTGGTCAAGGCAACCGCTCTCATGTCGGTGGTGCAGCTGCCCGAACTGATGCGCATGACGGACGTGGCCGCCCGCGCAGTGCGCATGCCGTTCACGTTCTACCTCGGCGCGTCGGTCATTTACCTGGCCATCACCATTGCGTCGATGATCGCCTTCCAGCGGGCCGAAGCCTGGGCCAACCGTGGCGTGCGGAGGGCGTGATCCATGGACCTTAGCCCCATCCTCGACAATCTACCGCGCTTCATCGATGGCCTGATCCTGACTATCGAGATCACGGCGCTGAGCGTCGTCATCGGGCTGTGCTGCGCCGTACCGCTCGCCCTGCTGCGGCTGTCACCGCGCCCATATCTGTGGATGCCGGTCTACGGCTACATCTTCTTCTTCCGCGGTACGCCGCTGCTGGTCCAGATCTTCCTGATCTACTACGGCAGCGGCCAGTTCCGAGCCGAGCTCGAGTCGCTCGGACTGTGGACCCTGTTGCGCGAGCCTTACTTCTGCGCGGTACTGACGCTGACCCTTAACACCGCAGCCTACACCGCCGAGATCCTGCGTGGCTCGATCCAGGCCGTACCGCTCGGCGAGGTCGAGGCGGCGCGCGCCGTCGGCATGTCGCACTGGCAACAGGTACGGCGCATCATCCTGCCCAAGGCCTTCCGGCTCGCCCTGCCCGCCTACACCAACGAAGTCGTGTTCCTGTTCCAGGCCACAAGCCTGGTCAGCATCATCACGCTCATGGACCTGACCGGCGTGGCGCGTGTGTTGATCTCGCGCTCGTTCGCCGTCTACGAGATCTGGATCTTCGTGGGCGCGCTGTATTGCCTGCTCTCATACGGGATGCTCTACGGATTCCGCTGGATCGAGCACCGCTGGTCGGGGCACCTGCGCTTCACGCCCGGTACGGCAGGCGCCAGGGCGGATGTCCAGGCGACGACGGTGACCGTGCGCTGACATGCTTGCGCACCGTCGAAGGCGGTGCTGTCTGACGTCAGCGCCCATGGGACGGATTGAAGGGATTCGGTAGTGGAGGATTTCTGGCTCATCGTAGGGACCGGAGATGAGACAGAAATCGCAAGCATTGATGTCCGAGGTGGAGCAGACGGTGCGGGACATCCGCCGTCGGACGCGCAAGCAGTATTCGGCCGAGGAGAAGATCCGGATCGTTTTGTCCGGGCTGCGTGGCGAGGACAGCATCGCGTCCATGGATGGAGCGTGGTCCGAACGCCAGGGGGACAAGCTGGCCGACACATGGCGCGCCGACCGGCCGACCACGGCGATGGTGCTGCGTATCCAGGACGGGCTCGCCTCGTTCGGCTATCCGGTGGGTCCGGTGGACGGCATCGTCGGGCCCAAGACGCGCGGCGCCATCCGTAGCTATCAGAAGCGCAACGGGCTGACCGTCGACGGCCAAGCCACCGGCGCGCTGCAGGACCACATCGTGGCCCAGCGGCTCGCCATGCCGAACTGAGGCGTCAGCCGACCACCGGTGCGTCCAGTTCGTAGCGGCCGTCGCGGTCCTCGACCTCGAGCACCCAGACGTCCGGGTCGCGCGCGATGGCCCGGCCCAGATAGGCGTCGGCCTCCGCCTCGGCCACGGTCGCCGGGCCGAACACCGCGAGCCAGGCGTCCGTGCCTTCCGCCGTCACCGTGCGGGCGTAGACGTGGCAGCCCAGGCCCAGCCGGTTGTGCTTGACGATCACCGTGCCCGCCTGCTCGTCACCCTTGTGGGTCACCACCACCGGGATGTGGTCCTGGTCGCCGCGGCGCACCTGCACCTGAACCCAGAACGCGGTGCGCAGCCGGGGCGGCACGGGCTCAGGCCATGGGCCGCAGGTCGGGCTCCACCCATCTGCGCCGCGCCGCGACCGCCATCAGACGCTCGCGGCTCCAGTAGGTGAACGGCCAGTCCTTGCCGCCCTCGGGCCGCGCGGCCAGGTCGTTGACCAGCGCGACGAACGAGGCGTCAACCGGCGCGCCCTCCAGGTAGCACGCGACCTGCCAGACGAAGAAGCGCGTGATCGTCTCGTGATAGCCGCCGCTGTCGGTGTTCTGGGTGCCGACGCTCAGATTGTACGACCAGATGCGGTCGCGCAGGCGCGCCAGCGCCTCGGCCTCGCCGTAGCGGCGGATGTGCCAGATCGCCACCACGATATGGGCATGGTGCGTCCAGCGCTGCCGCACCAGCGTGCGGTCGAGGAAGCCCTTGACGATTTCCTCGACCGCCGCGTCGGACGCGAACGGCGCGTGGGCGCGCGGCCCTTCGGGGGTAGGTGCGTTCACGGGGCGCGGCCGTCGCTCAGCGGCCGCGCCGGTTGTCGACCAGGTCCTTGACCACGGCCGGGTCGGCCAGCGTCGTGGTGTCGCCGATCTGCTCGTGCTCGTCGGCGGCGATCTTGCGCAGGATGCGGCGCATGATCTTGCCCGAGCGGGTCTTGGGCAGGGCCGGCGCCCACTGGATGTGGTCGGGCGAGGCCAGCGCGCCGATCTCCTTGCGTACCCACTGGACCAGCGCCTTGCGGAGGTCCTCGGTCGGCGCGACCCCGGTCTTGAGCGTAACGTAGGCGTAGATGCCCTGGCCCTTGATGTCGTGGGGGAAGCCGACCACCGCCGCCTCGGCCACGTCGTGGTGGGCGACGAGCGCGCTTTCGATCTCGGCGGTGCCCAGCCGATGGCCCGAGACGTTGATCACGTCGTCGACGCGTCCGGTGATCCAGTAGTAGCCGTCGGCGTCGCGCCGGGCGCCGTCGCCGGTGAAGTAGCGGCCCGGGAACGTCTTGAAGTACGTGTCGATGAAGCGCTGGTGATCACCGTAGACCGTGCGCATCTGCCCCGGCCACGAGTCAGCGATGCACAGGTTGCCCTCGGTGGCGCCCGCCAGCTCCTTGCCCTCGCCGTCAACGATGATCGGTTTCACACCGAAAAAGGGCCGGGTCGCCGAGCCCGGCTTCAGCGCGGTCGCCCCCGGCAGCGGCGTGATCAGGATGCCGCCGGTCTCGGTCTGCCACCAGGTATCGACGATCGGGCAGCGCCCGTCGCCGACCACGCGCCAGTACCATTCCCACGCCTCGGGGTTGATCGGCTCGCCCACGGAGCCGAGCAGGCGCAGGCTCTTGCGCGCGGTGCGTGTGACCGGCGCGTCGCCTTCGCGCATCACCGCGCGGATCGCCGTCGGCGCCGTGTAGAAGGTGTTGACCTTGTGCTTGTCGATGACCTCCCAGAAGCGCGACACGGTCGGGTAGTTGGGCACGCCCTCGAACATCAGCGTCGTCGCACCGTTCGCCAGCGGCCCATACAGGATGTAGCTGTGCCCGGTGACCCAGCCGATGTCGGCGGTGCACCAGTAGATGTCGCCGTCGTGGTAGTCGAACACGTATTGATGGGTCATCGCGGCGTAGACCAAGTAGCCGCCGGTCGTGTGCAGCACGCCCTTCGGCTTTCCCGTGGAGCCCGAGGTGTAGAGGATGAACAGCGGGTCCTCGGCGCCCATGGGCTCGGGTGAGCAGTCGGCGCCGACCTTGGCACGCTCGTCGTGGTACCAAAAATCACGCCCGGCCTTGAAACCGACCGCCGCGCCGGTGCGCCGGACCACCAGGCAATGGCGCACCTCGGGGCAGCGCGCCAGCGCCTCGTCGATGGTCGCCTTGAGCGGGATCTTGCGCGCCCCGCGCAGCCCCTCGTCCGCCGTGATGACGAAATCGGACGCGGCGTCATGGATGCGCCCGACCAGGCTTTCGGCCGAGAAGCCGCCGAACACCACCGAATGGACCGCACCGATGCGCGCACAGGCGAGCACCGCGTAGGCGAGCTCGGGGATCATGGGCATGTAGATCGTCACCCGATCGCCCTTCTTGACCCCGCGCGCCTTCAGCACGTTGGCCATGCGGCAGACCTCGGCGTGCACCTCGCGATAGCTGATCGCGCGGCTGTCCTTGGGGTCGTCGCCCTCCCACAGGATCGCCGTCTGGTCGCCCCGCTTGGCCAGGTGCCGGTCCAGGCAGTTGGCCGAGGCGTTGAGCACGCCATCCTCGAACCACTTGATCGAAACGTTGCCCTGGAAGGTCGTGTTCTTGACCTTGGTGAACGGCTTGATCCAGTCGAGGCGCGCGGCCTGTTCGCGCCAGAACCCGTCGGGGTCGTCGAGCGAGCGCCTGTACAGGGTCTGGTACTTGGCGTCGTCGCACCAGGCGCGTTTGGCCCAGTCAGCGGTCACCGGATGGACAACGTCGTGGCTCATGGCGGGCCTCCCTTGGCAGCGCTCGGGCGATTCTTAAGCCAAGGCACCGGGGCCGAACAAGCAAACGAGCTGGTGTCCCGATTCCGAAATTCACCCGACCTCGCAGGCACGCTTCGGGCGAACTTCGGTATCGAGGGGACACCAGCAAACTGTTGAATCGAGTGTCGTTTTGGTTTCGAGGTTCGCTCACGGGCTTGGCCCCGGAAATCGAGCGAACCTCGAAACCACGACACTAGCCCGCGGCGCCGCGCCCGCATAGGCTCGCACCCCTTGAAGGGGAAACGCCATGATCCAGCGCAAGGTGGCGACGGCGCGGGCACGCACGCGGCGCGTGCGCCACTATCGCCAGACCACGAACTTCACGTGCGGGCCGTCCTCGCTCCTGATGGCCATGAACGCCCAGGATCGCCGGGTCAAGCTCGCGCGCACGGACGAGCTCGCCATCTGGCGCGAGGCGACCACGATCTTCATGAGCCCGAAGGGCCGGCACGGCGGCTGCTCGGCGCTCGGCCTGGCGCTCGCGGCGCAGCGGCGCGGCTTCGCCGTCGGTGTGCAGTGCAACCACAAGGGGCCGCTGCTGCTGGCGCGGGCCAAGAAGCCCGAGTACCAGGCCATCGTGCGGCTGATGCACGCGCGTGACCTGGCCGAGGCGACGGCGCGCGCGATCCCGATCCACCATGGCGAGCTCGCGCTCGACGCTCTGGCCGAACGCCTGGCCGCCGGCTTCGTCCCGATCGTGCTGATCACATGCCGCTGGATCCACGGCGACGACACGCCGCACTGGATCGTCGTCACCGGCATCGACGCGGACGGCATCACCGTCAACGACCCCTGGGTCTCGGTGGACAAGGGCAAGACCGCGTGCGACATGACCAACCTGCGCGTCAGTCACGACGCCTTCGCCAAGATGACGCACTACGGCAAGGCCAAGGAGCAGGCGACCGTGTTCGTCGGCGGGCGGGTCTAGGTCGGTGCAGCTCCAGCTCGCCACGTGGGAGGACGTCGGCGCGTATCTCGCGCGCTCGACCGGCGTCATCATCCCGATCGGCTCGACCGAGCAGCACGGGCCCAACGGGCTGATCGGCACCGATGCGCTCTGCCCCGAGGTGATCGCCAGGGGCATCGTCGATGCCACCGGCGCGCTGGTCGCGCCGACCATCAGCGTCGGCATGGCGCAGCACCACATGGCGTTCACCGGCTCGATGACGCTCCGGCCCACGACGCTGATCGCCGTCATCCGCGACACGGTGGACAGCCTGGCGCGCCACGGCTTCGACCGCTTCATGTTCCTCAACGGCCACGGCGGCAACATCGCCACCATCCGCGCCGCGTTCTCAGAGATCCACGCCGAGATCAGCCTGGCTCGCGCCGGCAACGCACCATCGCTGCATCTCGTGCTGAAGAACTGGTGGGACACGCCCAAGGTCAAGGCGCTGTCCAAGGAGTTGTTCGGCGACAAGGAGGGCGATCACGCCACCTGCTCCGAGGTCTCGGTGACCCAGTTCGCCTACCTGGACGCGATCAAGCCGGCGGCCTTCCAGGGCACGGCGCCCCGCAACACTGGGTTCGGCGACGCCGCCGACTACCGCCGACGCTACCCCGACGGGCGCATCGGCTCGGACCCCAGCCTCGCGCGGCCCGAGCACGGGCGAAGGCTGGTCGAGGCCGCGGTGACCGACATCAGCGACGATTGGCGGGCGCTGTTGGCGGAGACATAGGTTAATAGTCGCGCCGGGTGCATCGCTCGAAGCGGTCGCATTCGAGCCACGGGCCGGTCTTGGCGCCGTTAGCTTAGGCGCCTTGTTCCATCAGGTAGAGCCCGGCCTAGAACCACGCACGGAACGGGCCGTCGGGGACGCCCGCGCGCGCAGCGCTCGGTCGAGCCGGCGTAGGCCGTCTCGACCACCGGCGTGGCGCCCTCGGCGCAGTCGAGCGGGCGGAGCGCCAGCGGCTGGTCCAGCATGGCGGGCAACAGCCCGAGTTCGTCGAAGTACATGGTGCCGTGGGCCTCGGCGCTGATCAGCGCGCCGATCACGAAGGCCGGGCCCTCGGGATCGAGCAGGAGCGCGATGGTGCGCGCCCGGCTCGGCACGTCGATGGTGATGCCGACGCACGTCGGGAAGTCGCGGCCCGCATCGAGCGCCGGATCGCCGTTCTGCTCGTCGCAGTCGTTGATCTCCCACGCGACCCTGGCGCCCCTTGGGAGCGCGCCGGCGATCCATCGCTCGAGGGTCACAACGTCGGCAGGGACAGATCGAACATCGCGGCGCCGAGGCCGCGCATCGTCGCGATCGCCGGGTCCTCGGCGAGGGCCGCCGCCGCCAGCGTGACGGCCACGGCGGCGCTCCGCGCGAAGGCCCTCAAGCCTTGGCGCCACCCATGGCACAGATCGCCACCCAGTGCGCGTCCGCGCACGGCACCACCGACAGGCGCGACAGCTTGACCAGGCCGAAGTCCTTGAACCAGCCGTCCGCCTTGATCGCGGCCAGCGTCACCGGCTTCGGCATCGGCGCTACGGCCTTGACGTCGACCATGACGAACGTGCCGGTCGGGTCGCTGTCGTCGGGGTACGCCTCCTTGACCACCTCGACGATGCCGACCACGGCCTTCTCGTCGCCCGAGTGGTAGAAGAAAACCCGGTCGCCCTTCCTCATGGCCTTCAGGTTCAGCTTGGCCTGATGGTTGCGCACGCCGTCCCATTCGGTTTGCTTGGCCTTGACCATGTCATCCCACGACCAGGTGCCGGGCTCGGACTTGACCAGCCAGTACGCCATGGCGCTCACGCGAAGCTGACGGTGCCGACCGAGGCCCGCCACGGGTGGATCTCGACGCGGACAAAGACGCCGTTGCGATGGAACGGATCGCCCTCGGCGAACGTGCGCGCGGACGCCAAGTCGGCGGCCTCGACGACCAGCATCGAGCCGACCATGGCCTGGCCGTCGGGCGACAGCAGCGGGCCGGCGGTCTTGATCGTGGCGCCGTTGGCCTTCAGGTACTCCAGATGCGCCGAACGGTGGGCCTGGCGGCCGGCGCCGCCGTCGTTCTTGTCCTGGGCGTAGATGACGAACAGCATGGGGTCCTCCGTGGCGCCGAGCCTATCGGGCGCCGGCGGGTGCGTCCATCGGCGCCGGCGCGTCGTGGCCCAGCGGCCAGCGGGCGCGCGCGGGCACGTCGAGCGCATCGGTCAGGCCAAGCCGCAGGCGCTCCACGCCGGCCCACGCGATCATCGCGGCGTTGTCGGTGCACAGCCGGGGTGGTGGCGCGGCGAAGCGCAGCCCGTGCGGGCGCGCGACGACCTGCAGCGCGGCGCGCACCGCGCCGTTGGCGGCGACGCCGCCGGCGACCACCAGGGCGCCCGTGCCGTAGTCGGTGACGAAGGCCCGGGCGGCGTTGGCGGTGCGGTCGGCCAGGACGGCGACCACGGCCGCCTGGAACGCGGCCGCCAGGTCGGCGATGTCGCGCGGCGTCGGCTCGGCCAGGGCGGCCACCCGGTGGGCCAGCGCGGTCTTCAGCCCCGAGAACGAGAAGTCCGCGCCGGGCCGGCCCTCCAGCGGCCGGGGCAGGGCGAAACGGGCGCCATCGCCTTCGCGTGCCGCGCGCTCGACCGCCGGGCCGCCCGGGAAGCCCAGGCCCAGCAGCTTGGCCGCCTTGTCGAACGCCTCGCCCGCCGCGTCGTCGAGCGTCGTCCCGTAGCGGCGGTAGCGCCCGACGCCCTCGACCGCGAGCAACTGGCAATGCCCGCCCGAGACCAGCAGCAGCAGATAGGGAAACGGCACCGCCTCGGCCAGGCGGATCGAGAGCGCATGACCCTCCAGGTGGTTGACCGCCACCAGCGGGCGGCGGTGCACCGCGGCGATGGCCTTGCCCGTGACCAGGCCGACCATGACCCCGCCGATCAGGCCGGGCCCGGCGGTCGCCGCGACCGCCGCCAGGTCGGCGAACCCGACGTCCGCCTCCGCCAGGGTGGCCGCGATCAGGTGGTCGAGCCGCTCGACATGGGCGCGCGCCGCGATCTCGGGCACCACGCCGCCGTAGGCGCGGTGCTCTTCGTCCTGGGACGCGATGCGCTCGGCCAGCACGCGGCCGTCGCCGTCGACCAGCGCCGCCGCCGTCTCGTCGCAGCTCGTTTCGATGCCGAGGACGATCGCAGCGCGGTCCGTCATGCCTCCACGTACTCGATGATGCTGCGCGCCTCGGGAACGGGCTGACCGTCGGCGATCAGGCCCTCGACGTGAAAGCGAATCGCGTCGCGGATCTCCTGTTCGGCCTCGGCGACAGTCGCCCCGGTCGCGACGCAGCCCGGCAGGTCCGGCACGTAGGCCGAGAAGTTCCCGGCGGCACGTTCGATGACGACGGCGTAGCGCATCACTCGACTCCCTTGATCCCGGCCTGCTTCAGGATGCTGTTCAACGTCCCCGGTGCCAGATCGTCCGACGGCTTCCCGGCGACGGTGACGCGCCCGGGGCGCTTCAGGTGCTTGAACTGGCGATGGCTGCCCCGGGGTCGCGATATGATACCAGCCGTTGCCTTCGATCGGCTTGAGGGCATCGCTGACCTTCATGGCTCCGTTATCCGTCCATGGACCCGAGCGCCGCAAGGGTTCGACGTGCTAGGAAGGCGCCATGACGACCTTGCGCATCGGCACACGCGGCAGCCCGCTCGCCCTGATCCAGGCCGAGGAGGTGCGTGCCCGCCTGGCCGCCCTTCCGGGCGCGCCTCCCACGGCGATCGAGATCATCAAGACCACCGGCGATCAGATCCAGGACCGCACGCTCGCCGCGCTCGGCGGCAAGGGCCTGTTCACCAAGGAGATCGACGAAGCCCTGCTGGACGGCCGCATCGACCTGGCGGTGCACTCCATGAAGGACGTGCCGACCGTGCTGCCCGAAGGCACGGTCATCGCGGCGCACCTGCCGCGCGAGGACCCGCGCGACGCCCTGATCGGCCAGGGGCTCGCGGGCCTCGACGACCTGAAGCCCGGCGCCGTCGTGGGCACCGCGTCGCTGCGCCGCGCGGCCCAGGTGCTGATGGCGCGCCCCGATGCGCGCATCGTGCCGCTGCGCGGTAACGTCGGGACGCGGCTGGCCAAGATCGCACGCGGCGAGGCGCAGGCGACGCTGCTGGCGGTGGCCGGGCTCAAGCGGCTCGGCGCGCTGGACAAGGCGGCGGCCGTGCTGGACCCCGAGGCCATGCTGCCGGCGGTCGCCCAGGGCGCCATCGGCATCGCCACGCGCGTGGATGGCGCGGTGCGCGACCTTGTCACCCGGCTCGACGACCGCGTCACGGCGACGACGGTGGGCGCCGAGCGGGCGCTGCTGGCGGCGCTCGACGGCAGCTGCAAGACGCCGATCGCCGCGCTCGCGCGCCTCGATGGCGCTTCCCTCGAGATCCATGGCCTAATCGTCACGCCGGACGGCCGCGCCTGGCATCGCGCCTCGCGGCGCGGTCCGGCCGCGGACGCCGTGGCGCTCGGCGACGAGACCGGGCGCGCGCTGCGCGCGGCGGCGGGTCCGGCTTTCTTCGCCGCGCTCGGCTGAGCCTTGCGCGTCCTGGTCACCCGGCCCGAGGACGACGCCGAACCCCTGGTCGCGGCGCTCGCGGCGCTCGGCGTCGAGGCCGTGTTGGCGCCGCTGCTCACCATCGTACCGCGCGCGGATGTGGTGCTCGACCTCGAGGGCGTCCAAGCGGTCCTGATCACCAGCGCCAACGGCGCCCGCGCGCTGGCGCGGCTGACCGCGCGCCGCGACCTGCGGCTGCTGGCCGTCGGCGCGGCTAGCGCGGCCGCCGCGCGCCAGGCCGGCTTCGCCGACGTGGCGAGCGCCGAGGGTGATGTCGCCGCGCTCGCCCGTCTTGCCCATCGCGTGCTCGATCCCCACGCGGGCGACCTGCTCCACGTGGCCGCCGGCGTCGTCGCGGGCGATCTGGCGGGCACTCTGCAGCGTTCCGGCTTCACGGTCCGGCGCTGCGTCGCCTACGACGCGGTCCCCGCCGCCACACTGCCCGAGATGGCGCGCGCCGCGTTGGCCGAGGGAACCATCGAGGCGGTCCTGCTGTTCTCGCCGCGCACCGCCCGGTCGTTCGTCACGCTGGTGCGCGCGGCGGGGCTGGGGGCCGCGCTCGGGTCCGTCGACGCCGTGTGCCTCAGTGCCGCCGTCGCGGCCGAGGCGCGCGCCGTGCCCTGGCGCGCCGTGCGCGTGGCGGCGCGGCCCGATACGGGTTCCCTGCTCGATGCGCTCGGCGGTGACGCGCCGGATGCGACGGGATAACGTGCGGCCATGACCGTGTCCGACCCGAAGGACGAGACCGCGTCGCTGCCCGAACCCGAGGCAACGCCGGCCGAGGCTCCCGCCGCCGCCGTCACGCCGACGCGGCGCCGGGCGCGCTGGCCGGTGCTCGTGGCCCTCGTGCTCGCCGGTGCCATGCTGGCCGCCGGCTACTACGGGGCCGGCTACCGCTTCGAGCGCGCGTTCGAGGCGCACCTGGCGGCCGTCGAAGCCACGGCGGGCGCCGCGCCCTCCGTCGCGCCGGCCGACCTGGAAGCCCTGACGAATCGCGTGGCGGTCGTGGAGCAGCGCCTGGCGATGCTCGAAGCCACGCCCGCCCCAGCGGCCGACACCAGTCTGGCCGCACGCCTGGACGCTATGGAGTCCACGTTGTCCGACCTGGCGGCGTGGCCGGAGGCGCCGGCGGTGGCGGCGCCTGTCGCAGACGGACTGACAGAGCGCGTCGCTGCGCTTGAGGCCGCGCTCGCGGCCGTCGTCGCGCCGGACACGGCCTCACTCGAAAGGCGCCTGGACCAAGTAGCCGCCGCTGCCTCGACCCTGCAACCGCGCCTGGCTGCTCTGGAGAACGAAATCGGCGACCTGGCCGGCGATTTGGCCGAGGGACCGGCCGCGGCCCTGGTGGTCGCGGTGGGTCAGTTGCGCGACGAGGCGCGCGGGCCCGCGCCGTTCGCGCCGGCGCTCGACGCGGTGCGCGCGCTGGTGCCCGACGACGGGTTCGTCGCGGCGATTTTGGACGGCCTGGCGGCTGTCGCGGCGTCCGGCGCGCCGACGCTCGACGACCTGCGGGCCAGCTTCGTCGGCGCCATGGAAGCGGCGCTGGCGCCGCCGACCGACCCGAACGCGCCGTGGCTGCGCCGCACGCTCGATCGTCTGGCCGGGCTCGTCACCGTGCGCCGGGTCGGCGACGACGTGGCGGGCGATGATCTGGACGCCCGCATTGCCCGCGCCGAACAGGCCCTGGCGGCTGGCGATCTGGCCACGGCCGCGGCCAGCCTCGAGGGCAGCGGCGCAGCGGCGCTCGAGGACTGGGCGGCGGCGGCACGTGGGCGCGTCGGGCTGGACGCGGCACTGGCCGCGCTCGCCGACCACGCCCTGGTCGGCTTCGTCACCGCGGCGGGGCCCTGACGTTCATGGCGCGCCTGATCGGGTTGCTGGTTCTCGTCGTCGCCAGCGCGCTGGGCGCCGCGTGGCTGGCCGACCATCCAGGCCAGGCCGTGCTGCGCTGGCAGGGCTGGGAGGTGCGCGCCTCCGTCGCCGTCCTGGCGGTGGTCGCGATCGCGATCCTGGTCCTGGCGCTTGGCGCCGACCGCTTGGTGGGCGGGCTGCGGCGCGGCCCCGGCGCGCTGGCCCAGCGCCGTGGCCTGAAGCGGCGCGAGCAAGGTTACCGCGCGCTTTCGGACGGTCTGGTCGCCGTGGCCGCCGGGGATACCAGCGCGGCCCGCCAACTCGGCCGGCGTGCGGCCGTCTTGCTCGACGGCTCGCCCCTGCCGCTCCTGATCGAAGCGCAATCGGCCCAGGCCGCCGGCGACGAAGCCGAGGCCAAGCGCCTCTACGAACGCATGCTCGCCAGCCCCGAGACCGAGTTCCTGGCCTTGCGCGGGCTAACGGTGCAGGCGAGCAACGCGGGCAACGTGGCCGGGGCGCTGGACTACGTGCGGCGTGCCCGTGCGCTGCGGCCCAAGGCCCCGTGGGTGCTCAACGCCATCGCCGAGCTGGAGGCCAAGGCCGGCCATTGGCGCGAGGCCGAGACCGCGCTGGCCGAGGCGGCGCGCGGCAAGTCGCTCGCGCGCGCCGATCTCGACCACCGAAAGGCCGAGCTGGCGGTGGCGGTGGCGCGCGAGGCGCGTGCCGCCGGCGACGTCGCGCGCGCCATGGAACGGGCGCACGAGGCCCATCGCCACGACCCGGGCCTGATCCCCGCCGCCGTACTGCTGGCCGAGTTGCAGGACGCCACCGGCAAGCAGGCCGCCATGGCCAAGACCATCGAGGCCACGTGGGCGCGCGCGCCGCACCCGGATCTGGCGCGGCTCTACCTCAAGGGCGAGGGCGACGCGCTGGCCCGGCTCAAGCGCATGGAACGGCTGGCGGCGCGCAACCCCGAGCACGAGGAAACGCGCATCGCCGTGGCCGAGGCAGCGCTCGACGCCGGTCTGTGGGGCGAGGCGCGACGCTGGCTCGCCCCCCTCGACGGACCGGCGACGCCGGCGCGGGCCTGTCGCCTGTTCGCCGCGATCGAACGTGGCGAGAAGGGCAACGCGGCGGCCGACCGCGCCTGGCGCGCCCGCGCCGACGCTGCGCCCGACGCGGCCTGGGCGTGCCGCGCGTGCGGCACGGCCGCCGGGGCGTGGGCGCCGAACTGCCCGGCGTGCGGCCGTGCCGGGACCTTGGCGTGGCGCACCGTGATCTCGGTCCCCCTCGATGTGAAAAATTTACATCACGGTCGGACCACTACCAGGGGGGGGGCGATCACTACGCCTCGAACCTAACGTCACGGGTGCACTCAAGGAGCCGTCGAATATCTGGCGTCGGCGCAAGGCACATGTTTCGATAGGTATGTAGAAAGGGCAGCCAGCAGGCAACATCCCTAAATTCTCTAGCTCCCGGCCTGCGCCGATTTTTGCGGGGCGCCCGCGGTAACTCGCAACCGCCCGTTCACTGCGCCAAATAGTTGCTCGCCCCGGGTGAGAACGTCGGCGGAATACTCCCCCACTGAAGCGGCCGTCTGGTTCGGCCGTGGCGGCGCAAGATGGGACCCTGGGGAGCCCTAAGCGTACGCGCTCGGCTTCGCCATGTGGTCACTCATGATGATCGGCATGATGTTGCCAAGCGCCATGCCGATGATCGTCCTTCAGTTCCGGATAGCGCGAAAGTCTCGGATCCAGGGCCGATCGGTGGCGCCGACTGTCGTATTCACCGCCGGTTACCTTCTAGTACGGTCGGCGTTCAGCCTCGTCGTTACGATCGCTCAGGGAGCGTTAGTCGATCTCGCGCTCGTCACGAGGGCGATGACGAGCGGCAGCGCGATGATGGCAAGTGGTGTGCTCGTCGTTGCCGGCCTCTACCAGTGGACGCCCCAAAAGCGCGCCTGCCTGGAGCATTGCCGCACACCGAAAACGTTCTTGACCCGCTACTGGCGGCCCGGAACGCGGGGCGCGCTTCTCTTGGGACTCCGCCACGGCGCCTATTGCGTCGGTTGCTGCTGGGCGCTGATGGGTGTCTTGTTCGCGGTCGGCGTCATGAACCTAGCGTGGGTCGCTACTATCGCCATCTTTGTCCTGGTCGAGAAGACGGCGCCGTTCGGGCCGTGGACCGGGCGAATCGCCGGCGCGGCGTTGGCTGCCTTCGGGCTGGTGACGCTCACCAGCGAATGAACACCGCTTAGCCCGGCGGGATCGCGTCGGTGTGGCTGCGCGCGCTCAGGCCACCGTCGACGAAGAAGTACTGCCCGGTGACGAACGAGGCATCGTCGGACGCCAGGAACGCGGTCATCGCGGCGATGTCGGCCGGCGTGCCGATGCGCCCGGCCGGGTGCATGGCCAGCACTTTCTTCATGACCGCCTCGCCCACCGGCCCGGGTGGGAAGGCCGGCGCCATCATGTCGGTCATGATCCAGCCCGGGCAGACCGCGTTGCAGCGGATGCCGTTCGGCCCGTAGTCGAGCGCCACGCCGCGCGTCAGCAGGTGCACCGCGGCCTTTGACGCGCAATAAGCCGCGCCGGCGGGATCGGCGAACACGCCGCTGATCGACCCGAGGTTGACGATGCTGCCGCCGCCCTGGCGCCGCATGATGGGGATGACCGCGCGGCACGCCAGGAAAACGCCACGCACGTTGGTGTCCATGGTGGCGTCCCATTGCTCGTCGGTCATGTCGGCGAGCGGCGCCTCAATCAGCACGCCGGCGTTGTTCACCAGGATGTCGATGCGTCCCAGGTGGGTGTGGGCGGCGGCGACGAAACGCTCGACATCGGCGCGCTTGCCCACGTCGGCCCGGTCGTAACGCACGCCCTTGGCCGCGAAGGGCTCGGCCAGGGCCGACCGGCCGACGGCGAAGACGCGGGCGCCCTCGGCGACGAAGCGTTCCACGATGCCCCGGCCGATGCCGCGGTTGCCCCCGGTGACCACCGCCGTCTTGCCCGTCAGCATGCCCATGGCGTATCCCCTTGCCCGTGATCGTTACCCACCGACGTTAGCACGGCTGGGCCCCGCGCCCGCCAGGGGAGCCTCCCGCATGACCGCCCGCGCCGCGCCCGACGCCATCGTCGTCAACGCCGACATCCGCACCATGGACGCGGCGCGCCCCCGCGTCCGCGCGCTGGCCATCGCCGACGGTCGCGTCATGGCGATGGGCGACGATGCCGACATCCGCGCCCTGGCCAACGGCCGGACGCGCCGCATCGATGCGGGCGGACGCCTGGTGCTGCCGGGCTTCCAGGACACCCACATCCACCTGCAGGACAGCGGCACCGGGTTCGCCACCAGCGTCGACCTGGCCGCCGCGCGCACGGTCGATGAGCTGCAACGTCTGCTGCGCGACTACGCGGCCACGCGCACCAACGAGACCTGGGTGTGCGGCACGGGGTGGAACTCGGGCTGTTTCGGGGCGCACAACCTGGACCGTGCCGTGCTCGACGCGGCGGTGCCCGACCGGCCCGTGTTCATCTTCGCCGCCGACGGGCACAACGCCGCGATCAACTCGGCCGCGTGCGCCGCCATCGGGCTGGACGCCTCGGTCGCCGATCCGCCGACCGGCAGCTTCGTGCGCGATGCCACGGGCACGCCCACCGGGCTGATCTACGAGTTCGCCATCGGCTGGGTCACCGACCGCATGCCGCCGACCAGCCACGAGACCTACGCGGACGGCGTGCGCTACGGCCAAGCCTTGTGCAACCGCCACGGCATCACCGGAGTGCTCGACGCGTTGGTCGCGGAGCGGCACATGGAGGTCTACGGCGCGCTGGAACGGGCCGGCGAGCTGACCGTGCGGGTGCGCGCCACCGCCGTGGTCGACCCGGCCGAGACCGTGGCCGGCGCGATGGCGCGCGTGGGCGCCCTGCGCGACGCCCATCGCTCCGACATGCTGGCCGTGCATTCCGCCAAGTTCTTCCTGGACGGCGTTGTCGAGAACCGCACCGCGGCCATGATCGACGACTACGCCGACGCCACCGGCGGCAACGCGCCGATCATGTTCGACGTCGATCACCTGCGCGAGCTGTTCGTCGCCTTCGATGCGGCGCGTTATCAGCTGCACGTGCACGTGATCGGTGACCGTGCGACCCGCGTGGCGCTCGACTGCATCGAGGCCGCGCGCACGGCCAATGGCGCCTGGCCCGCCCTGCACCAACTCGCCCACGTGCAGTTCATCGACCCCGCCGACATTCCGCGCCTGGCCGCGCTGGGGGTCGTGACCAACATGCAGCCCCTGTGGGCGCGGCACGAGGCCTCGACCGCGCTCGCCATAAACTTCGTGGGGCCGCGACGCGGGCGCTGGATGTACCCCTGGCGCTCGATCATCCAATCGGGCGCGCCCTACGCGGTCAGCAGTGACTGGGGCGTCTCGACGCTCAACCCGTTCCCCATCATGCAGACGGCGGTGACGCGCCAGCCCGAAGGTGCCCGGCCCGACGACCCCGTGTTCTTCCCCGAGGAGCGGATTACCGTCGAGGACGTGGTGCGCGGTTACACGGTCAACGCCGCCCAGGCCGCCTGGCGCGCCGGTTCGACCGGGGCGCTCACGCCGGGGCGCGCCGCCGACCTGATCGTGCTCGACCGCGACATCTTCACCGTCGACCCCCACGCGATCGGCGCGACCGAGGTGCTGCTGACCCTGCTGGCCGGTCGCGAGGTGCATCGCGCCACGTCCTTCGACGGCTGAGCCCGACCACCGTAAGATGAGCCGCGGGGCACCCGCCGGGGCCCCGTCGCCCGGGGACCAGGACATGGCCGTGACCATCGACGACATCCGCGCCGCCGCCCGCCTGCTGCAGGGCCAGGTGGTGCGCACGCCGACCGAGCATTCGCGGACCCTATCCGAGATCTGCGGCTGCCAGATCGTGCTCAAGTTCGAGAACCAGCAGTTCACCGCCTCGTTCAAGGACCGCGGCGCCTACGTCAAGCTCGCCTCGCTCGGCGAGGCCGAGCGCAAGTCCGGCGTCATCGCCATGTCGGCGGGCAACCACGCCCAGGCGGTGGCGTATCATGCCCAAAGACTGGGCATTGCGTCGACCATCGTCATGCCCAACGGCACGCCCCAGGTGAAGGTGGAGAACACCCAGCGCTTCGGCGCGCGCGTCCTGTTCGGCGGCGAGACCATCGACGAAGCCGCCGTGTTCGCCCGCGAACTGGCCCAGGACGAACACCTGATCTTCGTCCACCCCTACGACGACGAGAAGGTCATGGCCGGCCAGGGTACCGTCGCGCTCGAGATGCTGGCGGACGACCCGGCTCTCGACGTCATCGTCATACCGATCGGCGGCGGCGGTCTGATCTCGGGCAACGCCATCGCCGCCAAGGCGATCAAGCCCAGCATCAAGATCGTCGGCGTCGAGGCCGCGCTGTACCCCTCCATGTACCAGGCGCTGAACGCCCTGCCGCCCAAGGCGGGCGGCCGTACCATCGCCGAGGGCATCGCGGTCAAGACGCCGGGCAAGCTCACCTTCCCCGTGGTGCGCGAGCTGGTCAGCGACGTGCTGCTGGTGGACGAGGCGGACTTCGAGCGCGGGGTGCAGCTCCTGCTCAACATCGAGAAGTCGGTGGCCGAAGGGGCCGGCGCCGGCGCGCTGGCCGCCGTGCTGGCCAACCCGCAGCGCTTCCGCGGCAAGCGCGTCGGCTGCATCGTGACCGGCGGCAACATCGACCCACGCATCCTGGCGTCGATCATCATGCGCGGGCTGGTGCGCGAAGGCCGGCTGGTGCGCATGCGCATCGAGATTCCCGACCAGCCCGGCGTGCTGGCGCAGATCACCCGGATCATCGGCGAATCCGGCGCCAACATCATGGAGGTCTACCACCAGCGCACGTTCTCGGCCCTGCCCGTCAAGTCCGCCGATCTCGACATCGTCATGGAGACGCGCGACATGACCCACGTGCGCGACCTGATGAACAAGCTGACCAGCGCCGGGTTCAAGGCGGCGCTGTCCTCGGCGGCGGCCGGCGACATGGGCTGACGCGCCGTCGTGCCCGGCGATGACGTGCCGGCGCTCGCCCGCGCCTGGGGGCTGACGGTCGAAGGGCCCGAACGCCGTACGTTCTCTGGCACGGTCTGCTTCGTCCGGCGCGGTTCGGAGCACTTTGTCCTCAAGCTGCCGCGCGCGGAAGGCGACGAGACGAACGCGCCCGCGGTCTTGGGTCATTTCGACGGCCAGGGCGCGGTACGGCTGATCGCCGCCGACGGCCCGGCCCATCTGGTCGAACGGGCGATGCCGGGCGAACCGCTCACCGACCTCGTGCTTTCAGGGCGCGACGACGAGGCGACCGCGATCGTGTGTGCCGTCGCGGCACGGTTGCACGGTGCCGGTCGGCCGGCGTTCGCGGTGCCGATCGTCGCGGACTGGGGCGAAGGTTTTGCGCGCTACCGCGCCGGCGGCGGCACGGGCTTCCCCCGGGACCTGCTGGAGCGCGCTGAACACCTGTTCCAGGACCTGGCCGCGACGCAGCAATCGCCGGTTCTGCTGCACGGCGATCTGCACCACGACAACGTCCTGCGCGACGAGTTGCGTGGCTGGCTGGCCATCGACCCCAAGGGCGTAATCGGCGAGCCGGCCTACGAGTTCGGAGCGCTGCTGCGCAACCCGACCGAGGATCCCCGACGCTTCGCCGACCCGAACATTATCGAGCGGCGCCTCGCGATCATCGTTAACGCGACCGGGCTCGATCGCGCGCGGCTGGTGGGCTGGGCGTTCGCCCAGGCGATGCTGTCGGCCGTCTGGTCGTGGGAGGATGGCGAGGCGGACGTGCGCGGCCTCGTGACCGCCCGGGCGGTCGCATCCCTGCTTTGATCTGGCCCAATTGTTGCCTGTATGCGGTGCGACTCCTATAGTCCGTCGCCGCCGACGCCCCGCCAACCATGGCCACGCCGAATCGAACCGTCCTCCTCGTCCTGCAGGGCGAAAACTCAAACCCCGGCCGCATCGAGCCCTTGCTGCGCGAGCGCGGCTGGGAGCCCAAACGTTGTAGGCCCAAGATCGGCGACCCGCTCGACGCGCCCGAGAGCCTGGCCGGTGCCGTGGTGTTCGGCGGCCCGATGAGCGCCAACGATGACGACAAGTTGTCGTTCATCGGCGACGAGCTGCGCTGGATCGACCGCCTGCTGGCCGCCGGGACACCGTTCTTCGGCGTCTGCCTGGGCGCGCAACTGATGGCCCGCGCGCTGGGCGCGCGCGTGGCGCCTCACGAGCAGGGCCACATGGAGATCGGCTACTGGCCGATCGAGCCGACCGAGGCGGGGCACGGCGTCATCGACTCCCTGCGCATGGTCTACCACTGGCACGGCGAGGGCTTCACTCTGCCGGCGGGGGCCGAGCTGCTGGCCAAGGGCGACACGTTCCCGCACCAGGCTATGCGCTTCGGGCCGCGCGCCTATGGCGTGCAGTTCCATCCCGAGGTCACGCGCGACATCCTGTGTCTGTGGTCGACCGAAGCGAGCGAGCACCTGAAGCGGCCCGGAGCCCAGCCCTACACCGAGCAGATCGCGTGCTGCGATCAATACGACCAGGTCATGGCGCGCTGGACCGGCCATTTCATGGACCTGTGGCTCGGCACGGCGCCCTGAGCGCCTTTGCGCGAACGCACGGGCCCCGTGCGGTCGTGCCTACTTGATCGTTCCGACCCTCCGTCCCAGCTAAGCCGCATCGGCATGGCCCCTGCCGTGCTCCTGGAGGGATGTGATGACCAAGATCCTGGTGCTGTACTACAGCGCTTACGGCCACGTGGAAGCCATGGCGAACGCCGTGGCCGACGGTGCGCGCCAAGTGGCCGGCGTCGATGTCACGATCAAGCGTGCGCCCGAACTGGTGGCGGCGGAGGTCGCGGCGAAGTCGGGCATGAAGACCGACCAGGCGGCGCCCATCGCCGAGCCGGACGAGCTGGCCGGCTACGACGCCGTGATCTTCGGCACGCCGACTCGCTTCGGCAACATGGCGGCGCAGATGCGCAACTTCCTCGATCGCACCGGCGGCCTGTGGGCCAAGGGTGCGCTGATCGGCAAGGTGGGCAGCGTGTTCGCCTCGACCGCCACCCAGCACGGCGGGCAGGAGACGACGATCACCTCGTTCCACGCGACGCTGCTGCACCACGGCTTCGTCATCGTCGGGCTGCCCTACTCCGCCCAGGGCCAGATGCGCATGGACGAGATCACCGGCGGATCGCCCTACGGCGCCACCACGTTGGCCGGCGGCGACGGCAAGCGCACGCCCAGCGCCAACGAGCTGGAGCTCGCCTGCTTCCAGGGCCGTCACGTCGCGTCCATCACGAAGCGGCTGTTCCCGTAGCGACGCCCAGGCCCGCGGCGGCGGCGCGCAGCGCGTCGAGACGCCGGTCGAACCTGCGATCGGCCGGGATGTGGTCGAGCACGCGCAGCTTGTCCAACACCGCCTTCACCGTCGGGCCGGCGCCGGCCAGGTAGACCGCACAGCCCTGGCCCGAGACCTAGGTGACAATTTCCTCGATCGCGAGCGAGGCGCTACTGTCGATCGTCGGCACCTCGCCGAGGTCGAGCACCAGGGCCTCGAACGGGGTCACGACCTGGGTTGTGTCATCCGGCTGACCAGCTCCTTAGCGGCGCCGAAGCTCATCGGGCCCCGCAGGTGGTAGACCAGCAACCGACCTTTCGCGGCGCCGAGCAGCGCGTCCTCCTCGGCGCTGAAGACGCCGCCGGGGGTCGGGCCCGACACCAGGTTCATGTTCGCGGCCTGCAAGTCCGCCATGCGCTTGACGAACAACAGGCTGGCCATGATGACGCCGACCGCGACAGCGGCGATCAGATCAACCACGACGGTCAGCACTAGCACCACGGCCATCATGACCACGCCGTCGCGCGGCGCGGTGCGCACGCGGCGCAGGTAGTTCCAGTCGATGATGTCGATGCCGACCTTGATCAGGATGCCGGCCAGCACGGCGAGCGGGATTCCCTCGGCGAGCGGCGCCAGGCCGAGCACGAGCGCCAGCAAGACCACGGCGTGCAGCGCACCGGACAGCGGCGTGCGCCCCCCGGTCCGTACGTTGACCACCGTACGCATGGTGGCTCCGGCACCGGGCAGGCCGCCGACCAGGCCCGAGACCATGTTGCCGATGCCCTGGCCGATCAGCTCGCGATCGGACAGGTTCTGGGTGCGCGTGATCGTGTCGGCGATCAACGACGTGAGCAGACTGTCGATCGAGCCGAGCACCGCCAGCACCAAAGCCGCCGTGACGATCGCCGGCAGCTCGTCGAGCCCGATCCCCGGCATGTGCGGGGTCGGCACGCCATGTGGGATCGCGCCGATCACGGGCGCGTCCTTCAGCAGCACGTGCGCCAGCACCGTGCCGACGACCAGGGCGATCAGCGGCGCCGGTACGATGCGCGTGACGCGTCGCGGCGCCAGGTAGACGATGGCGAGCGACAGGGCACCGAGGAACGCGGCGTCCAGGTTGATCGCGCCGAGCGCGGCGGGCAGCTCCGCCAGGGCTGGAATCGGGCCGCCCGGCGGCGGCGCATGGCCGATCAGCGGCTCGAGCTGGAGCGCGATGATGATGCAGCCGATGTCGCTCATGAAGCCGGAAATCACCGGGTATGGCATCAGGCGGATGTAGCCGCCGAACTTCATGACGCCGAACGCGATCTGCAGCGCGCCACCCAGCAGGATCACCGAGAACGCAATCGCTGGATCATGGGCGAACTGGACGAACAGACCCGAGGCGACCACGGTCATCGGCCCGGTCGGGCGGGACACCTGGGCGGGCGTGCCGCCGAACAACGCCGCGAAGAAGCCGACGAAGATCGCGCCGTAGAGCCCCGCGATGGCGCCCGCGCCCGAGGCGACACCGAACGCCAGCGCCAGCGGCAGGGCGATCACGGCGGTCGTGACGCCGCCATAGATGTCGCCCCGCACATTCCCGAAATGGAGGCCGTGAAACAGGGCCATGGCGGACCGCCAAGTGCAGGCGCCGGAGTGTAGCGGCGCCTGCCACCGTGTCCAGCCGAGGCCGCCTTGCCCGGCCGCGCGGGGAGCGGCTACTGTCCGCGCCTTGCCGCCACGGAGCCCCCGATGCGCTACGCCGACCTGGTCCACCGGCTGGAGAACGAAGGCTCGCGCGCCTGGGAAATCCACAGCGCCGCGCGCGCGCGCGAGGACGCCGGCCACGACGTGATCGTGCTGAGCATCGGCGATCCGGACTTCGAGACGCCGAAGGCGGTCGTCGACACAACCGTCGCGGCCCTGCGCGGTGGGCGGACCCACTACACCTACGTCGAGGGCGGCCCGGAGGTGCGCCGCGCCATCGCCGAACACCACCAGCGCCTGACCGGCATCGCCGTCGACCCGGACTGCGTGGTCGCCACGTTCGGCGCCCAAGGCGCGCTCTACAGCGCCCTTGTCTGTGTCGTCGGGCCCGGTGACGAGGTCATCGTGCCCGAGCCCATGTACGCGACCTACGACGGCACCATCGGCGCGACGGGCGCCACCATGGTGCGCGTGGCCTTGCGCGGCGATCGGCGTTTCCACCTGGATGCCGCCGACGTCGAACGCGCCGTGACGCCGCGTACGCGTGCCGTGCTGCTGAACACGCCGCACAACCCGACGGGCGCCGTGCTCAGCCGCGCCGAGATCGAGGCGATCGGCGATGTCTGTCGGCGCCACGACCTGTGGCTGGTGTGCGACGAGGTCTACGCCACCCTGACCTACGGCGTGGCCCATGTCTCGCCGTCGGCCGTCCCGGCCATCGCCGACCGGGTCATCGTGGTCAGCAGCCTGTCCAAGTCCCACGCCATGTGCGGCTGGCGCGTCGGCTGGGTGATCGGGCCCAAGGAGCTGGCGCACCACCTCTACAACCTCAGCCTGGTCATCCACTACGGCCTGCCCACGTTCGTCCAGGATGCGGTGCCGGTCGCCCTGGCCCACGACCACGACGAGGTCGCGTCCATGCGCGAGACCTTCCGCGCCCGGCGCGATCTGGTGGTGCAGCGGGTGCGCGCGATGCCCGGGCTCGACTGCATCCAGCCCGAAGGCTCGGTGTTTCTGATGGTCGACGTGCGCGGCAGCGGGCTGTCGTCCCAGGCGTTCGCCTGGCGCCTGCTGGAGGAGGCGGACGTGGCCGCACTGCCGGCCGACGGCTTCGGCCCCAGCGGCACCGGCTACCTGCGTTGGTCGTTGACCGTGCCGACCGAGCGGCTGAGCCAGGCGTGCGACCGGCTCGAGGCCTTCGTGCGCGGCCTGCGCCGCGGCCACGCGCCCATCACGCCCGAGTGAACGGCCGGTTCTGCCCTTGCCCGGGCGTGGTGGCCGGGCCATCTTGAGACCCGAGGCGCTGCCCCCCATGACCGCCGAAACGAACCCCTCCCCGGCCCCGCGCCGCTGGCTGTTCGCCTTGCCGGTGGTGCTGTTCGTCGCCCTGGCGGTGGCCTTCGCCTTCGGGCTGGGGCGCGACCCGTCGATCGTGCCCTCGGCGCTGATCGACCAGCCGGCGCCCGAGTTCGACCTGCCGCCCGTGCCGGGCAGGGAGCTCGGGCTCAAGACCGCCGACCTGAAGGGCGAGGTAGCCCTGGTCAACGTCTTCGCCTCGTGGTGCGTGGCATGCCGGGTCGAGCACCCGCTGCTCATGCGCTACGCCGCTGAGGGCCTGGTGCCCATCCACGGCCTCAACTACAAGGACGCGCCCGAGGATGCCGCGCGCTGGCTGGGCGAAATGGGCGACCCCTACACGCGCACCGGCGTCGATCGTCAGGGCCGCGTCGGCATCGACTTCGGCGTCTACGGCGTGCCCGAGACCTTCGTGATCGACGCCGAGGGGCGCATCCGCTTCAAGCAGATCGGCCCAATCACGCCCGAAGCGTGGGAGCGCGACATCTGGCCGCTGATCCAGGACCTGCGCGGTTGATGCGCCGTCGGCTCGCGACCCTCGCCCTCCTCGGCCTGCTGGCGTTTCCCGCCCTTGCCCGGGCCGATCTGGACGCCCTGGTCTGGTTCGACGCGCCAGAGCCCGCGCCCGACGCTATCGTCTTCCAGGACGAGAAGGGCAGCGCACTGACGCTCGCCTCGTTCCGCAGCCGAGTCGTGCTGCTGAACTTCTGGGCCACCTGGTGCGCGCCCTGCCGGCGCGAGATGCCGAGCCTGGACGCCCTCGAGGCACGCTTCGGCGGGCCCGACTTCATGGTGCTCGCCCTGTCCGAGGATCGCGGCGGTGTGGTCGACGTGCGGCCGTTCTTCGACGAACTCGGGCTCGAGCACCTGGCGATCCACGTGGACAAGGACATGGCGCTGGCGCGCGCCTTCAGGGTGGTCGGTCTGCCGGCCACGTACATCATCGACCACGAGGGCCGCGTGCTGGCCCGCCTGCTGGGCGACGCGGCGTGGGACAGCGACGCCGCCATGGCGCTCCTGGAGCCGCTCATCGTCAAGGCCCGCGACGCCCGCGCCACCACGACGACCACGTCGTCGTCCTGCTCGTGCGGCGGGCCCAAGGCCTCGCGGGTCGCGCGCTACGGCACGGTCGCGCCGCCGCCGGACGACTAACCCATGCTGGAAATCTCGGGCATCGGCGTGCTGACCGCGTTCGCGGCCGGGGTCATCTCGTTCCTGTCGCCGTGCGTGCTGCCGCTCGTGCCGGGCTATGTCTCCTACGTCGCCGGACAGTCGCTCGACGAGCTGGAGGCCGAGGGCGACGCGCGTCGGCGCGCCGCCGCGCTTCTGCTCAGCTTCTGCTTCGTTGCCGGCTTTTCGGTCGTGTTCATCGGCTTCGGCGCCAGCGCCACGGCGATCGGCGGCCTGCTGCTGGATTACCGCTACGAGTTCGGCTTCATCGCCGGCGTCGTGGTGATCCTGTTCGGGCTCTTCCTGCTCGGCGCCTACCGCCTGCCGGTGCTCGACCGCGACATCCGGTTCCACGCGCGCATCCCGGGCGGACGACCGCTGGGGGCGGGGCTGCTCGGCATGGCCTTCGCGTTCGGCTGGACGCCGTGCATCGGGCCGGTGCTGGGCGGCATCCTGGCGGTCAGCGCCTCGACCGCCGAGGCAGGGTCGGGCGTCGCCCTGCTCGCGATCTATTCGCTCGGCCTCGGCGTGCCGTTCCTGCTGGCGGCGGCGTTCACCGGCGCGTTCCTGCGCCGCCTGAAGGGCCTGCGGCGGTTCGGCAAGCCGTTGCACATGCTGGCCGGCGTGGTGTTGATCGGCATGGGCGTGCTGATGATCACCGGCGATCTGCCGACCATCGCCTTGTGGCTGCTGGATACCTTCCCGGTGCTGGCGACGATCGGCTGAGGTGGAACTGGGTCAGCCCAGCCCGCGCACGATCCAGGGGCCGAGCGCGTTGGCGACCGGCAGGGGCAATCGCTTCCACGCGCCGATGAACAGCCGGTACTTCAGGTTCAGCGGGTTGATGTCGGGGATCGAGGCACCCGCGCGCAGGCGGTACGCGTAGCGCAGCGGCTCGGGCTCGAAGCCCCAGTTCTTCTTGAACGAGAAGCTGCCGGTGCCGATCTTGCCGCGCCCGAAGTCGAACAGGCGGCAGCCGCGCAAGGCGGCGCGGCTCATCACCTCCCAGTACATGAAGTCGTTGGCGGCCAGGTCGCGTGCCTCGGCCGTTCCGCCGCCGTAGTAGGGCAGCACCTCGTCGCGGAAGTAGAAGTTCATCACGCTGGCCACCGGCGCGCCCGCGGCGGTGACCGTTAGCACGTCGCAGTCCTCGCCGAACACCTCGCGCAGTGCGTGGAACCAGTGCTTGGAGAACACCGGCGTGCCCAGGTTGCGCACGCTCTCGGCGTAGATGGCGTGCAGCCGGTCGACGCCGTCGTCGAGCGTGCTTTCGAGTTCGGCCTTGATGCCCTTGCGCACCATCGCGCGCTGCTTGCGCGGAATGGCCAGCATGTTTTTTTTCGGGATCGCCGTCGATCGTTTTGCGGAACGTGACGTAGAGGTCCGACTTGGTCGGCCAGTCGGGATTCGAGGGCGCGCGGCAGCGCATCTCCAGATGATCGACGCCGAGTTCGTCGGCCAGCGCACAGGCCCGCTCGACCGGGGCCCGGCGCGCCTCGTCGTCGCTGGCCGCGACGCCGCCGTAGACCGCGAAGGCGGTCGACACCAGGCCGTTGCCGAACAGGGGGTCTTCAGGTGCATCAGTGGCAGCACGCCGACGATGGCGCCGCCGCGCTCGGCGTGAAGAAAGGGGCAGCGGTGGCCGAAGGTCGTTTCGATCGCCTGTTTCTAGCCGGCATCGAGCGTACCGATCCCGAGCGCCGGAGCGGGCGGCATCAGGCTGGGCGGTCGGTCAGGCCGAAGGCGCGGTCCACCCGGTCCCACGCGAAAGTGGCGAGCAGGCGGTGCAGCCGCCGCTCCATGCGGTCCAAGTTGGTGTAGTGACGCACGCGCGTGCGCAGGCTGATGCCGTGCTTACGCGGCTGGCCCCGGGTCGATCTCCCATGGGTGGAAATAGAAGATGCACGGCTCGCGGTCGACCCGGTTCACCCGGCCCATGGCGTAGCGCGACCAGGTGTAGGGCAACAGCCGGAACCAACCGCCGCCGCCGCACGGCCACGTGCGCCATGCCGTGGCTCGCCAGTTCGTGCCCCTGGTCGACGATGCGGCGGATCAGCGCCGGGTGGCGTTCGGCGACCCAACCCACGGTGAACAAGGTCGCCTTGACCCGCGCGTCCGCGAACAAGGCGAGCACGGCGTCGGGTTCACCATCAACCACATCGCGGCGGTCGTCATCCCCGCCGCGTTCGGCGCGTTGTGGATGGTGGCGCCGGCGGTGGTGTTCTTGGCCGGAGCGGCCATGGCGGCGGTTTCGCTCGCCCCGTCGTTCAACGTGCCTCGGGCCCCGGCGCCGGGCCGCGAGGCGATCCTGGATTGGCGGCCGGCGGCCCGCGCCGCGGCCGAGTAGCGGTTCAGGGCGCGGGCACGGGCCGGCAGAACCGGCCCCGTTCGTTGAGCATGGCGCACGCGGTCTCGGCCGCCGCGTCGTCGGCGAACGGCCCGGCCTGCACCTGGTAGAACAGCCCGGCCTCGGCGCCCAGGTCGAGCTCGACCACCACCAGCGCCAACCCGCCCAGCACGTCGGCGAACGATTCCCTTGCGGTTTGCCAGACGGCGAGCGCCTGGTCCGTGTCGCGCACCGAGGCCAGGTGCACGCGCGCGGTTCGCGCGGCCGCGGCCGCATCAGCGGTGCGCGCCGGTTCGACGATCACATAGTCCGGTGCGAGCGGCACGGCCACGCCGGCGCTCCACTGGGTGGCGGCGCGCTGGTACCAGGCTGCGGCGCGCGTGGTATCCCGCGCCACACCGAGCCCGTGCTCGTAGAGCACACCCAGGCGGAACGCCGCTGAACCGCTGCCGCGCTTGGCGGCGCGTGTGTACCACCGCACGGCCTCGGCGTAGTCGCGCGCCACACCCCGTCCCTGTTCGTAGAGCTGGCCAAGGCTGAACGCGGCCAACGCGTTGCCCTGGGAGGCGGCGCGCCGGTACCAGTGCAACGCTCCGTCGTAGTCGGGCGCCCCGCCACGGCCCTGCTCGAGCATCTGGCCAAGCGCCACCTGGGCGTCAGCGTCGCCCTCGAGAGCGAGTGCCAGCACCGCATCGTTCTCGGCTGAGTCGAAGCGTTCGGGCAGGCGCGGCGCGCAGCCGACGGCGAGGCACAGGGCAAGCACGACAAGCGGGCGGATCATACACCAAACGCTACGCCCGCGCGTGGCCGAGCGGAAGCCGACTACTCGGCCGGGCACCAGCTTGCGCGCGCGCCACCCGCGTAAGCGCGGGCGAGCCCGGCCTCGGTCAGCCGAGCGCCCAGGTCGCGCCCCGTATCGTCACACACCGCCGCGCGCACCCGGCCGCCGTACTTGTCGTGGCGCACGTCGCGCAAGAGCACCGGGCCTTCGCCGATCAGCCCGGCCAGCGTGGCGCGCGCCTGCTGGGCGAGCGCGCTCTCCACGGCGCAACGTCCCTTCAGCTCGGGCGCGTCGATTCCTTCGAGACGCACCAGGGTCTCGACGTCCTGATCCAGCCAGATGCGGACCCGGACCCTGGTCGTATCGCCGTCGACGATCGCGATCGGATCGGTGGCAAGCGGACCCGGCAATGGACCCTGGCGGTCGTTGGCGAACACCACGGGGAAACCGACGGGCAGGACAAGCGCCGCGCTGAGCGCCAGGGCGAGCCGGGACCGCCTTCGGGGTAGCGGCGTGGCGGGTGCCGAACAGGAACAAGCCATGGCACCTTGTTTGGAACAAATAGCGAATATAATACATACACATCGTGATTATCTTGTAAAGATTCGACATCACCTTGCTGTTGGCATTCACCGAAATTGAGTTCTCCTGAACCATACCAATGTGACGCCAGTAACACGCAAATGACGGCGCATGCGGAAGTATGCCTGTGTGGCGGAGCACCGAACGATTCTTTTCGGAATGAGCCGCCACCATGACGCGATGACGGCACGCGTGGCGGCACCGTTGATCAGAAGTCGCTGACGCGGCCCTTGATCTGCCAATCGCCGTACCGGGTGGGCTCGGGCCCCTTGGGGCCGCCGACCTCGTCGGGTCGCGCGGCGGGCGAAGGCGCGCGCTCGCCAGTCGCGGCGGGTGTGGGCGGCGCGGGCTGCGGCGCGGGCTTGCTCTCGGTCATGGACTTGATCCTACAGCACCTGGCCATACATAGGAGAGGCGTCCCGACACAACCCCGATCGCCGTCACCGACGCCCCGCCGAACCCCATGAACCACGCCCACACCGCCTTGCTGCTCGCGGCCATGACCGCGCTGTTCCTGGCCGCCGGCTGGCTACTGGCTGCCGAAGGCGGCATGGTGATCGCGCTCCCGATCGCCGCCGCAACCAATGCGTTCGCCTATTGGAACGCAGACCGCCTGGTGCTGGCGATGTACCGGGCGCGCGCCGTGGATCGTGCCGAGGCGCCCGATCTGGTCGGCCTGGTCGAGCAACTGGCCGAGCGCGCCGAAATCCCGATGCCCAAGGTCTACGTGGTGGACAACCCGCAGCCCAACGCCTTCGCCACCGGGCGCGACCCCGCGAACGCCGCAGTCGCGGTGACCACGGGGCTCATGCGCATGCTCGATACCGAGCAGGTCGCCGGCGTGCTGGCCCACGAATTGGCCCACATCAAGAACCGCGACACTCTGACCATGACTGTGACGGCGACCATCGCGGGCGCCATCGGCATGCTGGCAAACTTCGCCATGTTCTTCGGCGGCAATCGCGACAACCCCTTGGGCATGCTCGGCACGATCCTGGTCACGATCCTGGCGCCCCTGACCGCGACCCTGGTGCAGCTCGCCATCAGCCGATCGCGCGAGTACGAGGCCGACCGCGTCGGCGCCGCCATATGCGGCCGACCGTTGTGGCTGGCCAGCGCGCTGGAACGCATCCACGCCGGATCGCGCCACATCGACAACCACATCGCCGAGGCCAACCCGGCGACTGCGCACCTGTTCATCGTCAACCCGCTGCACGCCCACGCGGTGGATGGTCTTTTCGCGACGCATCCGGCCGTCGAGAACCGGGTACGGCGGCTGCGCGCCCTGGCCGGACAGCACGGCCCCTGGGGTTGATGCGGTCCGCCAGGCCCGCCGGGCTGGATGCGCGCCTCGCGGCGCACGATCTGCTCGTCGACGCGCTCGAACGTCGGCTGGCGCTGGACGCGCGTTTCGCCGCGCATCCCGGCCTGGACGATGTAAGTGCCCGCGACCGCGCCTTCGTCCGCAACCTGGTGACGTCGTGCCTGCGCTGGCTCGGCGTGCTTGACCGGCTGATCGACGACACGATCGAGCGCCCGCTGCCGGCGCGCGCGCGCGGCGCGCGCCACGTGCTGCGTCTGGGCCTGACCCAGCTTCTGATCCTGGACACCCCGCCCCACGCCGCCGTGGACGGCGCCGTCAAACAGGCCGAGGCGCGCCGCATGGGCGCTTACAAGGGCCTGATCAACGCGGTGCTGCGCCGGCTGGCGCGCGAGGGCCGGGACCGGCTCGCCGCCTTGGACCCGCCACGGATCGCGACGCCGGATTGGCTGTGGCGGCGTTGGTGCGCGACCTACGGCGAGGACACCGCGCGGGCCATCGCGGCGGCGCACTTGGCCGAGCCGCCGCTCGATCTGACGGTCGCCGACGACGGCGCGGTATCGGCCGAGATGCTGGGCGCGGCCGTGCTGCCGACCGGCGCGCTGCGCATCGCACGCCCGCGCGGTCGCATCGATCGGCTGCCCGGTTACGATGAAGGGTCGTGGTGGGTGCAGGACGCCGCGGCCGCGCTGCCGGCACGTCTGCTGGGGCCGGTGGACGGACGCACCGTGATCGATGCGTGCGCGGCGCCCGGCGGCAAGACCCTGCAACTGCTGGCGGCCGGCGCACGGGTCGTCGCCGTCGAACGGTCGGCGGCGCGACTCGGGACCTTGCGCGCGAACCTAGCCCGCTTCGGCCGCGACGCCACCCTGATCGAAGCCGACGCCGCGACCTGGGCGCCGTCGGCGCAGGCCGATGCCGTGCTGCTGGACGCGCCCTGCTCGGGCACGGGCACCCTGCGCCGCAACCCCGACATCGCCTGGAGCAAGCGGCCCGAGGACGTGGACCGACTGGCCGGGTATCAGGCGCGCCTGCTCGACGCGGCGCTTCGTTGGCTCGCGCCCGGCGGTACGCTCGTCTACGCGGTCTGTTCGCTGGAACCCGAGGAAGGCCCGGTGATTGTCGCGGACGCGCTCGTGCGGGACGCCACCATCGAGCGCGTGCCGGTCGCGGCCGCCGAGATCGGCGGCCTGGCCGAGGCGATCACCGCGGAGGGCGACGTGCGCACGACGCCCGCGTTGTGGTCGGACATCGGGGGACTCGACGGGTTCTACGCCGCTCGCTTGCGACGCCGAAGGGAAAGCTGATACTGGGCGGCATGGCACGTCCGGTACGGGTGGCACCGTCGATCCTGGCTGCGGACTTCGCCCGCCTCGGCGACGAGGTGCGGGCGATGGCTGAGGCTGGCGCCGACATGATCCACATCGACGTGATGGACGGGCACTTCGTGCCCAACCTGACCATCGGTCCCGCCGTCGTGAAGGCATTGCGACCGCACACCGACCGCCCGTTCGACGTGCACCTGATGATCGCGCCGGTCGACCCGTTCATCGACGCCTTCGCCGACGCGGGCGCCGACATCATCACGGTCCACCCCGAGTCGGGCGCGCACCTGCACCGCACCCTGCAGCGCATCAAGGATCGAGGCGTGCGCTGCGGCGTCGCGCTGAACCCGGTGACCCCGGCCGGCGCGGTGGCGCCGGTCTTGGGCCAGATCGACCTGGTCCTGGCCATGACCGTCAACCCGGGCTTCGGCGGCCAGTCGTTTATCGCCGAGGTAGTGCCGAAGATCGCCGCGTTGCGCGCCATGATCGACGGCGTCGGGCGGGCGATCGATCTGGAGGTCGACGGTGGCATCACCGCGGCCACGGCGCGGCTCGCGCGCGCGGCGGGAGCTGACCTGCTGGTCGCCGGCACGGCCGCCTTCGCGGGCGGCGCGGGCGCCTACGGCGCCAACCTCGAAGGCCTGCGCGGCGAACCGTGATGCGGGCGTCGCGCCGCCGCACCTGGACGCCAGGCCCGCGCCAGGCGGTGGAACGGGCGCTGTTCCGCAACCGCCTGTACCGCCTGTCCCTGCGTGGCCGCGTACCCGACGAACTGGCGGCCCTGCCGGGCGATCCCTGGACCGGCGACACGACGCGCGGCGTGCGCATGTTGGACGGCATCTGGTCGTTCGCCGGTCAGACGTTCGTCAGCCGCGACGGCCCGCCCTGGTACCCCGAGGATGCGGCGCCCGGCTGGCTCGAGGCCATGCACGGCTTCGCCTGGCTGCGCGACAGCCGCGAGGTCGGCCAGGCGGCGCGCGAACTCGCCCGTGCCGCGGTCGCGAGCTGGATCAGCCGCTGCGCCGCCTGGCACGGCGTGACCTGGCGTGCCGACGTGGTCGCCCGGCGCCTGCTGTCGTGGCTGACCAACGCGGCGTTCCTGTTCAACGGCGCGGACGTCGCGTTCCGCCGCCGGTTCCTGGCCAGCCTGGCCGAGCAGGCGCGCCACCTGGCGCGCATCGCGCGCGGCGCACCCGACGGCGTGCCCCGCTTCGCGACCCTGACGGGCCTCGCCGTCGTCGAGCTGGCCCTGCCCAGCCTGGCGAGCCGCCTGCCGGCGACGCTGCGTGGCGTCGAAGCCGAGTTGAAGCGCCAGATCCTGGCGGACGGCGGCCATGTGTCGCGCAACCCGTCCGCCCTGTTCGCGGTGATGCGCGACGCGACCATGCTGCGCGCCGCCCTGGCCGCCGCGGGGCGCGACGCGCCGGACGGCCTGAACGGCGCCATCGAGCACACGGCGCCCATGCTGCGCTTCTTCCGCCACGGCGACGGCGGGCTCGCGCTGTTCAACGGCGGCACCGAGGACGAACCTTCGGCCATCGGCGCGGCGCTGGCCCTGGCTCGTTCCGTCGCCAAGCCGGCCAGCCACGCGCCCGCCAGCGGCTACGCTCGCCTGGTCGGTCGCGCGACCACGCTGATCGTCGACGCGGGCGGTCCGGCGCCTGGACTGTTCGGCGCCGGCGCCCACGCCGGCATCGCGAGCTTCGAGTTGAGCGTCGGCACCGACCGGGTGATCGTGAACTGCGGCGGCTACGAAGGGCCCGACGAGAGCTGGAGCCGGGCGATGCGCGCCACCGCCGCCCACTCGACCCTGACCGTCGACGACACCAACGCCTGCGAGCTGCTGCCCGACGGTATGGGCCGCGTGCCCGTGGCGGTCGGCGCCGAGCGGTTCGAGGCGGACGGTGCCTCGGGCATCGAGATCCGTCACGACGGCTACCGCGCCCGGTTCAAGTTGGACCACGTGCGCCGGCTGACGCTGGCCGAGGACGGCCTGAGCGTACTTGGCGAGGAACGGCTGAACGGGCCCGGTGGCGAGCGCTGGACGTTGCGTTTCCACCTGCACCCCTCGGTGTCGGTCGCCCTGGTCGAGGACGGCACGGCGGCACTGTTCCGCCTGCCCAGCGGCGCCGGCTGGCGCCTGGTCGCGAGCGACGGCATCCTGTCTCTGGGCGAAAGCGTCTACCTGGGGCGGCGCGGCGAAGCGCGCCGGAGCTGGCAGATCGCCGTTGTCGGCGGGCTCAACGGCACGGAGACCGTGGTGCGCTGGACCCTGGCCGCGCTCGGCGCTCGCAAGGGCCGCGCGCTCAAGGATGCGTTAGCCCCAGAACCGCGAGCTGACGGCGGATGACGACGCGCTCGTCGTAGTTTTCCAGCGCGCGATGGCGCCCCGCCGCGCCCATCGCCGCCCGCAGGCCCGCATCGGCGCACAGCGTTCCCAGCGCCTCGGCCAGCGCCGCCGCGTCGCGCGGTGGCACCAGCAGGCCGGTGACGCCGTTCACCACTTCCTCGCGGGTCCCCCGGATGTCGGTGCCGACCACCGGCAGGCCGGCCATCATCGCTTCGATCACCGAGCGCGGCATGCCTTCGCGGTGTGAGGCCAGGACGAACACGTCCGCCGCGTTGAGGATCGCCGGCACGTCGTCGCGCGCGCCCAGCAGCCGCAGGCGCGCGCCGCGCCGCGCGTCCGAGGCCGCGGCGCGCAGCAGCCCGTCCACCGTTCCCCCCTGATCGCTGGGCAGGCGTTCGCCGACGATCCATAGGTGCGCATCCAGCAGGCCGACCGCGTCGATCAGCTCGGCGTAGCCCTTTTCGGCGACGAGCCGGCCGACCGTGACGATCACCGTCGCGTCGTCGGGCGTTTTGAGCTCGGCGCGCTGGCGCGCGCGCGCGGCGGCATCGGGAGGAGCGAACAGGCCGGGATCGACACCATTGCCAATCGCTTCGACCGGCCGCCCCGCCGGCAACAGCCGCAGGCGTCGGGCGAACGCCGCGTCCTCAGCCGACTGGCAGAACAGCACGTGGGTGACGCGCCCCAGCAACCATTCGGCCGCGACCCAGGACGCGCGCCGCCACCACGGCATGCGGTCGTGGAAGTAGAAGCCGTGCGCCGTGTAAACGATGCGCGGCACGCCGGCACGCCACGCGGCCAGCCGGGCCAGCGCCGCCGCCACGGGCGTGTGCGCATGCACCATGTCGAACCGCTCGGCCCGGAACAGATCCGCGAGCGCGCGGTAGGCCGTGAGCAACGCCAAGGGCGCCAGGCCGCGCGGGATCGCGACTGGCGCGACGCGAAGGCCGGCCGCCGCTACGCGCTCGAGCATGGGTCCCGGTGAGCACACGGCGACGACCTGATGGTCAGCGTCCCGTTCCGCCAGCGCGAGCGGCAGCAGGAACCGGGCGAAGGTGAAATCGACGGCGCAGACCTGGGCGATCTTCAAGGGGCGGACGTCACGTCGCGTCGCCCGGCGACCAGCCGGACTTCCACGCCTCGATCGGCACGATCTCGGCCGGGGCGCCGTTGTCGTGGAACCACGAATCCACCGCGTAGCGCTGGCCCGTCGCCTTGTCGGCGATCACGGCCGAGGTGTGCGGCCAGCCGAACACGAACGCGCCGCGCGAGTCTGCGCCCTTGACCCGATGGAAGCGCAAGAGCCCCTGGGCCTCGAGCAGCACCAGGACGCGTGTGGTGTTGATAAATTCGTCGACGCAGTCGAGCTGGCCGACTTCGCCCACACCCTCGAACGTGCCGCCGCGATAGTGGCCGATCGGCGTCATCGCGGCCACCGCCCGTTCCCACGCGCCGACCGCCGCGGCGATGGCGCGCCGCTCCGCCTCGGCGTTCGCCGCCGGTTCGGCGAAGGACTCGGCGATGGCATCCCATTCGGAACCGAGATCGACCGCCGCTTCGCGCCGACAGCCATAGCCCCAGCACACCGCGAAGGCGGCCGGGTCCGGCGCGGCCGCACCGTACTTGGCGAGGTAACGGCGGCCCGTGCCCCCATCGGTGGCGCAGCCGGCGAGCGGGGCCAGGAAGCCGGCGGCGACAAGGCCGTGCAAACGAACCGTCATGGGTGAGCGACTGTGCCGCATGGGCCGCCAGCGAGGCAATGGATGTCAGCCGAAGCCGTGCCGTTCGGACCACGCCTGGAACGCGATCAGCGCCCACAGCCGTTCGGCGGTGTCGCGTCGCCCCGCCGCCAACTCGGCGTGCCAGTGCTCGGCCAAGCCCGGCCGGAACAGGCCCTGACGGGCCAGGCGCACTGGATCGGTCGCGGCCGTCAGGCGGTCGGCCAACGGACCCAGCAGCCATGGTGCCACGGGCAGCTCGAAACCCCGCTTGGGCCGGGCGAACACCTCGGCCGGCAGGCGGTCGGCGAAGGTGCGGCGCAGCACCAGCTTGCCCCGACGTTGCCCGAGCTTGGCCCGACCGGGCAGCGCGGCCGCCGCCTCGACCACACGATGATCGAGGAAGGGGCAGCGCACTTCGAGCCCATGGGCCATGGACGCGCGGTCGACCTTGACCAGCATGTCGCCCGGCAGGCCAACAGCGATGTCACCGGCCAGGACGGCGTTCAGGCCGTCGTCGCCGGTGGTGGCCCGCGCGGCGCGGTAGAGCGCGGCGACGTCGGGCGCCGCACCGGGCCCGAGCAGAAGCGCGCTGATCTCGTCGTCGCCCATGATGCGCACCCAGCCGACTTGGCGCGCCAAGCCATCGGCACCGGCGTAGGCGACGAAACGGCGCAGGCGACGGGCGAGTTCCCACGCCGGCCGGCCCTTGTCCTCGGGCAACCGGCGCGCCCCCGGCTCGATCACCCGATGTCGCAGCCAGCCAGGCAACATCCCGTAGGTCGCCGCGTGGCGTTCGCCCAGGTGGCGGCGGTAGCCGGCGAGCACCTCGTCGGCGCCGTCGCCGCTAAGCGCGACGGTGACGTGGGCGCGGGTCGCGCGCGCCAGGATCCACGACGGCACGGCCGAGGCATCGGCGAACGGCTCGTCGAAGGCGTCGAACACGCCGTCGAGCGAGGCGACCGCCTCGCCCGGCGCGAGCTCGATGTCCTCGTGCGTCGTGCCGAGCGCGCTGGCGACCCGGCGCGCGGCGGGGCGCTCCTCGTAGTAGGCGGGCGCGTCGGCGAAACCGACGGTAAAGGTGCGCACGCGCGGCGCCTGGCGCGCCATGGACGCGACGACCAGCGCCGAATCGATACCACCCGACAGGTACGCACCGACCGGTACGTCGGCGACCAGCCGGTCGGCCACCGCCGCGTCGAGCGCGCGCACGAAGTCCGCGTCATCGGGCGGCGGCGCGCCGGGCGCGAACGCCGGTCCCAGGTTGTACCAGCGTGTCAGGCGCGCGCCCGAGCGATCGACCACGAGCCAGTGGCCAGGCGGCACCTTGACCACGCCCTTCAGGATCGTGCAGGGCTCGGGCACGTACTTGAGCGCCAGCATCAGGCGCAGGCTGACCGGATCGACCGCGCCTTCGGTGGCGCGCAGACGCGCGAGCGCCGTCAGATCCGAGGCGAAGGCGAGTCGCTGGCCCTCTTGGGCATAGGCGAGAGGCTTCTTGCCGAAGCGATCGCGCGCGAGCACGAGCGTGGCGCGCGCCACGTCCCACAACGCGAAGGCGAACATGCCGCGCAGCCGGGGCAAGAGATCCGGCCCCCAGTGGCGCCAACCGGCCAGCAGCACCTCGGTGTCCGAGCGCGTGGCGAAGACGTGCCCCCCCGCCTCCAACTCGCGGCGCAGCTCGGCGTGGTTGTAGATCTCGCCGTTGTAGGTGACGATCAGGCCATCGCGCGCCATGGGCTGGGCGGCGGCGTCCGAGGTGTCGATCACCGCGAGCCGAACGTGGCCGAGTGCGGCGAGACCGTCGTACCAGGTGCCCGCGCCATCGGGCCCGCGCCGGCGCAGGGCCGCGACGGCCGCGTCGAGGCGAGGCGCCGCGACGGCGCGATCGAGACCGCCGAAATCCAGCAAGCCCGCGATGCCGCACATGTCAGGCGCCGTCCTGGATCGCGACGAAACGCTCGGCCGCCGCCGCGATCGTGAAGCGTTCGAGCACGCGGGCCCGCGCCGCCGCGCCACGCACCGGTTCGGCCAGGGCGGCCCCGATCGCACGCGCCAAGGCCACGGGATCGCGCGGCGGCACGACGAACCCGGTCTCGCCCACGATCGCGCGCGCGTCGCCCATGTCGGTCGCCACCGGCACCAAGCCGGTCGCCATAGCCTCGGCCAGAGCGTTGGAAAACCCCTCGCCGTATGCGGAGGAACTCACGAACACGTCGGCCGCCGCCATCAGCCGCGCCACGTCGTCGCGCAGGCCCAGGCGGTACAGGGTCGGCCGCGGCTCAAGCGTCTCCGTACCGAGCCCGACTATGATCGTGTGCACGCCCGCCACGCGGTCGAGCGCGGCGAACAGTGTCGCGTGGTCCTTCATGGGGTCGAGCCGGGCGACGTGGATGACGACCGGCGCGTCCCGTGGGATGCCGAGGTCCTGGCGCACGGCAACGCGTGCCGCCGCGTCGGGCCGGAATGCCCCGCCGTCGACGCCGTTGGGCACGACCGCCCAGCGCCGGGGCCGCACGCCGTGTGCCTCGTGCGCCGCGATGGCCGCCTGGGCGTTGGCGCTGACCACGTCGGGAACGCGGGCAAGCCACGCCGACAGCCGCAGCGCCACCCGAAACGAGCGGCCGTAGGCCGCGGGATCCAGATCGCTGGCCCGGATGCCCCAGATCAGCCGCGTCGACCGCCGTCGTGCCGCCAGGAACAGGGCGACGGTCGCCATGACGTTGGCATGATACATCCAGCCCTGTACCACCGCCGGCCGCTCGACGCGGACCAGCCGCGTGAGCGCGGCGAGCGCCGCGCCGTTGGGCCTGCCACGCGCCATGCCGAGCTCGACGACCGGAATGCCCGCCGCGCGCAGGCGCCCGGCCCACGCCCCGCCCGCGGTCAAGCTGACGACCGAGGCGCCGTGGGCGAAGCGCCCGCCGGCCAGCAGAAGCCGCCCGAGCTGCGCTTCCGCGCCGCCGACGCCGAGCCCGGTGATGACATGCATGACTCGCACGGCGGGCTCTGCTACTGCTTGCCCCCGTGTTGTCACGGTCCCTCGCCCGCCTGGTGCGCCGCAACCGCGCGCTGACCTGCGCCTACTACCTGATCGACGATTGGCGCGCCCGGCGGCGCCTGGCGTCGGGGCGCATCGAGACGCGCTCGGGCCGGCGCCATGCCGAACTCGATCTCGACGCTTCGCTCGCCTATGTCGAGGGCGTCGTCGACGACTATCTCGGCTACGCCGGCCGTGATCGGTTCGCCGGCCGCCTGGCCGAGATCGGGCCTGGCGACAGCCTGGCGGTAACCGTGCTGACCCTGGCGCGCGGCGCGCGCGAGGCGCACACCGTCGACCGCTACCGCACGATCCGCGACCCGGCGCGCGAGACGGCGATCCTGGAGGGACTCCGTGCCCGCTATGGTTGCGCGGCCACGTTGGCCGAGCGCATCCACGAGCACGCGGGATCGCCGGCCGAGACGTTCTTCACGCGCACCGATCTGGCGTTCGACTGGATCGTGTCGCGCGCCGTACTGGAGCATCTCTACGACCCGATCGCGGCGCTCGACGCCATGGCGACGCGCCTGGCGCCGGGCGGCGTCATGGTCCACCGCATCGACCTGCGCGACCACGGCATGTTCGAGGGTCATCCTCTGACATTCCTCACTGTGCCGGACCGACTCTACCGCGCCATGACCGTTGGCTCGGGCCGGCCCAACCGCGTGCTGGCGCCCGAGTACACCGCGTGGCTGCGGCGTGCCGGCATGAACGGCGGCGTACGCGTCACCCGGCTGGCTGGGGTCGCGGGCACTGTCGGCCCGGCGCGATGGGACGCGCTGGATGCGGCGGCAAGGCGCGAAGCGCTCGCCACGGTCGCGACCATCCGCCCGCGCCTGGCCCCGCGGTTCCGAGCCTTGCCCGACGAGGATCTGGCGGTAGCCGGCATCGTCCTGGTCGCAGAGCGATCCTAGAGCGCATTCTCCGATATCCGGATCCGGCCGAGGCTCAGCCGGTTCGAGTAGATGTACTGCAGGCGGCCAATTACGCCGGCACGAACCGCGGCAAGCAATGCGCGGAACGCGGGGTGGTAGCGCAGGAGATGCCCCACCATCAGCGTAAGGCTGGCCGACCGTGCCCGGGCGATCAGGGAGTTTCCATCTCCAATGTCCGTCGTCA
>VGDP01000027.1 GCA_016869675.1 Alphaproteobacteria bacterium
CGGTATCCATGTGGGGCCCATGCGGCAATCTGGCGGGCGTCGAGCAGCCGCGATGAACGTTGCTGGCCGCTGCGAGCATCGCCAGCGGCCGTTTGAGGCTGCTGATTGGTCCGTTTTCGGTCATCAAGACGCACGCCTCCTGTCGTTGCCCTTGTCGCGGACACTCGTCGTGCACCCCTTCAATGAATCTCGCGGCGAAGCAACTCTGCTGTGGCTCGCCGAGTCGCGATGCAATGTCAGGCGACGATTGTTCCTCCTGTCAGCACAAGACGGTGCGCGAGGTCAGCTTGGTCTCATTGTCGCTGACCATCTGTTGCGCGTAGCCGCGCGTCTCGGCGATACGATGGAGTTCACGCCCAACCTGCGTGCGGGAGAGCGAGGTGTCAACCGCCAGGGCCAGGCACTTGCGCGCGTAGGCGTGGGCGCTGGGCTCGCCTGAGCACGAGTTGGGCGAGGACGAGAAGCGCCACCGTGACCGCGAGTACGACCGTGGCGATCGCATTGATCTCGGGCGTCACGCCCCGCCGGATTGAGGCGAAGACATAGAGCGGCAGCGTCACCTCGCGGCCGTTGACGAAGCTCGCCACGACGTAGTCGTCGAAGGAGAACGTGAACGCCAGCAGAAACCCGGCCAGGATCGCGGGCGCGATCAGGGGCAGGGTGACCTGGCGAAATGTGCCCCAGGGCGTGGCATTGAGATCCGCTGCCGCTTCCATCAGGCTCGCATCCATACCAGCCAGCCGTGCGCGCACGATGACCACGACCAGCGCCATGTTGAACAGGGTGTGCGCCGCGACGATCGAGCCCCAGCCCAGATCGAAGCGCGGCGCGTCGAGCCACACCGCCTGGAGAAGAGGGTTGACCGCGTCGCGCACAGTCGCGATCGCGATCAGGGTTGCAATGCCGATGACGATGCCCGGCACCATGAGGGCGACGTAGATCAGGCCATCGTAGAGGACACGGCGCCAGCCGGTGACCCGTTGCAGGGCGAGCGCGGTCATGGTGCCCATGACCGCCGCCATGCACGCCGAGGTTAAGGCGATCGACAGGCTGTTGCCGAGCGCCTCGACCATCAGCCGGTTTCCGAACGCGGTCCGGTACCACTGGAGTGAGAAGCCGGTGAAGCTCGACGCTTGGCGCCCGGCGTTGAACGAGATCAGCACGATCAGGCCGATCGGCGCGTAAAGAAAAAGGTAGACGAGAAGCGCGTAGGCGCTGAGACCTCGGCCCTTCATAGCAAGGAGACTTCGCGCGTCGCGCCCTGGTGCTTGGCCCAGCGCGTCGCAAGCCCGACCGCGACGATCATGATGACGACCAGCGCGATGGCTACGGCGGAACCGAACGGCCAATTGCGCGATTGCAGGAACAGGTCGACCAACGCGTTGCCGATGAAGAACACCTTGCCGCCACCAAGCAACTGCGGAATCAGGTACTCGCCCATGAGCAGAATGAACACAAGCAGGCAGCCGGTGACCACACCCGGCAGTGAAAGCGGCAGCGTGACCCGGCGGAAGGTGGCGATCGGATCGGCGTAGAGGTCGGCGGCCGCCTCCAGCAGACGTTTGTCGAGACGCTCCAGGCTCACATAGATCGGGAACACCATGAGCGGCAGATAGCCGTAGACGATGCCGATCAGCACCGCGGTCGGCGTGTTGATCAAACGTACACCCTCGATGCCCACGACCGCGAGCCAGGACGGGATTCCCTTACCCGACAGCAGGATGATCCAGGCGTAGGTGCGCAGCAGAAAGCTGGTCCAGAACGGAAGAATGACCAGGACCAGGAGCATCAGCTTGGCGCGCTTGACCTTGACCGCCAGGAAGTATGCGAGCGGGTAGGCGAAGACGAGACAGAGCAGCGTGCCCACCGGGGCCAGCGTCAGGGTGTTGGTGAACGCGGTCAGTCGCGCCGGAAGGTTGAGATAGTTGGCGAAGGTGAAGCCGGCCTGGTAGCCGCCGGCCGGCGCCCGCTCGCCGAGTGAGAAGACGAGGACGACGACAAGCGGCATGACGAGAAGCGCCACGAACCACAGCGTCGAGGGTGCCAGCAGCAGGGCTGTCACGATGGCCCTGCGGCGCCCCGGTCCCGCGCGCTTCATCACAGGAAGCGCGCCTGCTTCCCCAATGGGAAGCAGGCGCTTAGTCTCCACGTTCGCCTAGGCCGACTTGAAGCGCGCGAACAACTCGGCCCGCGCCTCGTTGGTGATCAAGCCCGTGGCCCCGAACTCGAGCGGTGCCAGAACCTCGGCCGCGGGGTAGAGGATCGGATCCTCGAGCAGTTCCTTCGGCAGCAGCGCGTTGGTGCGCGCGTCGGTCGACGGATAGCCGTGGAACAGCACCTCCTTCGCGTTGATGTCCGGCGTCACGAGATAGTCGATCAGGGCGTAGGCGCCCTTCACGTTCGGCGCGTCCGCCGGGATCGCGTAGAAGTCGGTCCAGATCTCGCCGCCCTCTCGGCCGAGCACGTACTGCATGGCCGCGTTCTCGCGTCGGAGCTGCACCGCGTCGCCGGTCCAGCAGATCGACATGATTGCATCGCCGCTCAGCATCGAGGGCTTGTAGTCGGAGTTGATGCCGAACAGATGCGGTTTGACCGCGAGCAGCAGCTCCTCGGCCTTGGCCAGTTCGGCCGCGTCAATCGAGTTGAACGAATACCCGTAGTACTTGAGCGCGTTGCCGATGGTCGTGAGCTGGTAGTCATGCACCATGACCCGGCCCGAGTGGGTGGTCTGGGTCAGGTCCCAGAACTCCTTCCAGGTGGTCGGCCCCTCGGTCACCTCGGAGCTGTTGATGACGTAGCCCGTGGTGCCCCAGTCCTTCGGCACGGCGTAGACTGTGCCATCAACCGCGCCCTCGCCGGTGAAGCGTGTGTCGTGGGCGGAAGGATCGTGGTTGGGGATCTGCGCCAGGTCGAGCGGCTGGATCAGGTTCTGACTGGCGTAGTCACGGATCGTATAATTGGTCGGCACCAGCACGTCGTAGCCTGCGGCGCCCGCTTGGAGCTTCGCCATCATCTCCTCGTTCGAACCGAACACGGTCATCTCGACCGTGGCACCGGTCGCCTGGGTGAACACCTCCAGGTTGGCCGGATCGTGGTAGCTCGGCCAGGTGCACAGACTGACCCGGTCGCCGATGTCGCCGGCGAACGCACGGCGCGGGCGTAGCCCGAGCTCAGTCGCCAGCACAGCGGACGCGACGCCGAGACCGGTGGCGCCCAGAAATTGACGACGGCTGATCGAGCCCTGCTGGTAGCGGCGGAGGTGATAAAGGAACTCACGCTTGTTCATGGTCGTCTCCCTCAATGTTGGTCGATCGTGAAGCCATGGGCATCACACGTCGGCAAGCGCCAACGCGCTTTCGTTCTCCCACCCGAAGCGGACTGGCGTGTCCGGAACCAGGTCGCCGCGGACGCTGATCGCCGCCTTGGGTGCGCGCGCCAAGATGCGTCCAAGATCGCCCTGGACCGCGAACTCGATTTGATCGCCGAGGAAGATCCGGCTTTCGATGTGGCCCTCGAACATTTGGTCGAGCGGCGTGGGCGCGGGATCGCCGCCGGGCCAGAGCTGGATCGCCTCGGGCCGCACAGCGATGACGGCCGCTTCGCCGACCGCCAAGCCTGGGCCGCCGGCAGACAGGGGGGCGGCGAGCACGCGGCCGTCGTCGAGCCTGACCGAGGCCCGATCGTCCTGCCGCTCCACCACACGGCCGGCGAGGAAGTTGGTTTCGCCCACGAAGCCAGCGACGTAGCGGTTGACTGGCGCATCGTAGAGTTCATTCGGCGCACCGAACTGGACGATACGTCCGTCGCGCATGATCGCGACCGAGTCCGACATCGACAGCGCTTCCTCCTGGTCGTGAGTCACCAGGATGAAGGTGATGCCCACGTCGCGCTGCAGGGTCTGCAGCTCGAACTGCATGTCGCGGCGCAGCTTGCGGTCGAGCGCCGAGAGCGGTTCGTCGAGCAAGAGGACGGTCGGCCGATTGATAAGCGCGCGGGCCAATGCCACCCGCTGCTGTTGACCGCCGGAAAGCTCCCACGCGCGCCGGTCGCCGTAGCCAGCGAGGCGGACGAGGGCGAGCGCCTCGTCGACGCGGCGCCCAAGCTCGGCGCGTGTCGGGCGCGGGCTGCGCTGACGCAGCCCGAACGCCACGTTGGCGAATACATCGAGATGGGGGAAAAGGGCGTAGTGCTGAAACACCATGTTGACCGGGCGCCGGTACGCCGGCACCCCGCCCATCCCGACGCCGGCGACGAGGACGTCGCCCTCGTCGGGCTGCTCGAACCCCGCAATCAGGCGCAGCGACGTCGTCTTGCCGCAACCAGACGGGCCGAGAAAGGAATGGAACGAGCCCTTGGTGATGGCAAAGCTCACCCCATCAACCGCGCGCACCGGCCCGAAGCGCCGGTGGACCCCGCGGAACTCCACGTCGGGCATGCCATCCCCTGATGCCACGTCGCCCCCTCATGCCCCAACCGTGACTGCGCCGGCAACCTTCGCCTTGCGCGATCGGACAACTCAACGTTCATCACTCAACCGACGTTCCCCGGATGAACCCTGGTTCCGAGCATCAGGGTATCCATTTGGGGCTTATGCGGCAATCTGGCGGGCGTTGAGCAGCCGCGATGAACGTTGCTCGCCGCTGCGAGCATCGCCAGCGGCCGTTTGACGCTGCTGATTGGTCCGTCACCCCGATCGACCGGATCGCTTCACCCAGCGATCCGCCCCGACCCACCAGAACCTCAACCTCACTCAGCTTGCCGATGATCTCCTCGGTCGAATGCCGTTTCTTGGGCATCTCCCGCCTCCTCTTGAATCGCCATACGATGATACTCGCTGGACCACTTCAATGGGGGCAGGTCAGTCAGCGCAGATTCGCGCAGGCCCGCTGGATGCGACCGCAGGCATCCTCCAGCAGTTCGGTCGCCGTGGCGTAAGAGATGCGGAAATAGGGGTCGAGCCCGAACGCCGTGCCGTGCACCACGGCGACGCCTTCGGACTCCAGCAGGTAGGTAGCGAAGGCCTCGCTCGAATCGATCTTGGCGCCCTTGGGAGTGGTCCGGCCGATCACCCCGGCGCAGCTCGGGTAGACGTAGAAGGCGCCCTCGGGCTTCGGGCAGCGCAGGCCCTTGGCCTGGTTGAGCATGGCGACGACCAGGTCGCGCCGTTCCTTGAACGCCTTGTTGCGCTCGACGATGAAATCGAGCGGCCCGCTGAGCGCGGCCACCGCCGCGGCTTGGCTGACCGAGGACGGGTTCGAGGTCGACTGCGACTGGATCACACCCATGGCCTTGATCAGCGGCGCCGGCCCGCCGGCGTAGCCGATGCGCCAGCCGGTCATGGCGTACGCCTTCGAGACGCCGTTGCACGTGAGCGTGCGGTCGTAGAGGCGCGGCTCGACCTGGGCGGGTGTGGTGAAGCGGAAGTCGTCGTAGACCAGGTGCTCGTACATGTCGTCGCTCATGACATGCACGTGCGGATGGCGCACCAGCACGTCGGTCAGCGCCTTGAGCTCGGCTTCGGTGTACGCGGCGCCGGTCGGGTTGCTCGGCGAGTTGAGGATCAGCCACTTGGTGCGCGGCGTGATGGCGCATTCCAGGTCGGCCGGCCGCAGCTTGAAGCCTCTGGCCTCCGGGCAGTCGACGATCACCGGAACGCCCTCGGCCAGCAGCACCATGTCCGGGTACGACACCCAGTAGGGCGCCGTGATGACGACCTCGTCGCCCGCGTCGAGCGTCGCCATCAGCGCGTTGTACAACACCTGCTTGCCGCCGGTGCCGACGGTGATCTGCGCCGCCGTGTAGTCCAGACCGTTCTCGCGCTTGAATTTCGCAACGATGGCCGCCTTCAGCTCGGGCGTGCCGTCGACGGCGGTGTATTTGGTCTGCCCCGCGCGGATGGCCTTGATCGCGGCCTCCTTCACGTGGTCGGGCGTGTCGAAGTCCGGCTCGCCGGCGCCCAGCCCGATGACGTCGTGGCCGGAGGCCTTCAGCTCGCGCGCCTTGTTGGTGACGGCGATGGTGGGCGAAGGCTTGATGCTGTCCAGGCGTCGGGCAAGGAAGGCCATGGTCGATCGTCCGCTACGGTACCGGGTCGGGGGCGCTGGCGAAATCCGGCGGGAACGTGCGCCGGGCGTCCCGTCAGGTCAAGGATTCCCGCGCCCGCGCTCCATCGCCTCGCGCAAGAGGCGCTCGGTGACGGCGTACTGCTCGTCGCGGGCCAGCCCGTCGCGCGCCGCCATGGGCAGGAGCGGGATGCTCCCTTTGGCCTGCTTTCCGCGATCCAGGCGCGCACGTGCGTGGCGATCGCGTCCGGATCATTGACCACGACGCCGGCGTCGACTTCACGCAGGATGCGCGCGGGCACGCCGTCCTCGACGCCGAGCCCCAGCACGGGCCGGCGCGCGCCCAGGAACTCGAACAGCTTGCCGGGCACGTTGCCGCGTTCGAGCGGGTCGTTTCACTGCAGCAGCAGCACATCGGCGTTCATCTGCACGTCGATGGACTCGGCGTAGGGGATCCGGCCGTTGATGCCGACGCGGTCGGCCACGCCGTGGCGCTCGGCCATGGCGCGCAGGCTGGCGGGATCGGCGCCGTAGAACTCGACGCGCACGGCGTCGCGTCCGGGCATGCGCGCCAGCGCCGCGAACAGCGGCGAGGGGTCGCGCCGATCCGTCTAGAGAACGCCCGTTTAGACGATGTGCAGCACCGCAGGATCGCTTGCCCGGCGCGTGACATCGAGGGGAACCAGGGTGATCGGCGCGCCCGAGCGAAACACCATCGCCGCGGCATGCGGGTCGACGTAGATGTTGAACTCGGCGAAGGGCGTCATGTTGCCCAGCGCGAAGCCGCCGCCCATGATGACCAGGCGCTCGACCCGCTGGGCGAGACGCGGTTCCATGGCCAAAGCGACGGCCAGGTTAGTCAGGAGCGTCAGCGCCGCGATCGTCACGGGCCGCGGCGCACTCATCACCGCTTCGACCAGATGGGCGGCGCCGTGTCCAGGCGCGGGCTCGGTTTTCGGTGCGGCGAGTCCTCCGCCCTCGATCCCGGAGATGCCGTGGATGTCCTCGGCCTTCTCCTGCGGGCGGAGCAGCGGCAAGGGACACCCCGCGCGTACCGCGATGTCGGTTCGCCCGAAGGCTTCCAGGATCGCCGGCGCGTTTGGCGTGGTGCGCTCAAGCCCGACGTTGCCGCCGACGGTCGTGATGCCCCGGTCGATCGCGAGTTCCGACGAGGCCGCCGCCAGCCAGATCGCGACCGCGTCATCCTTGCCGGGATCACAGTCGATAATGACTCGCTGGGCGGACATTACCCCTCTCGCTTTCGTGCGTAAACGAGCGCGGACCGATGTGACACCTGAGGCTCCCGTGAAGCGACGCGCGACGTTAGCAGTGCCCATCGCGTGTCTGAATGGATATCATCACGCTTTCCGGGTTCGTCGAAGGGGGGGACAGGGGTGGGAGCGGGTCGGCTGTCGGGCAGAAACGCGATCGTGTCGGGAGGTGCCGACGGCGCGGGTGGCGCGGCATCCGACCTGTTCGCGCGCGAGGGCGCGGCCGTCGCCATCGTCGACATCCAGCGAGAGGCCGGCGAGGCGCGCGCCGAGGCGATCCGCGCCCGCGGCGGCGAGGCGTTCTTCGTCGAGGCGGACGTCTCGTCGGCGGATCGGGTCCAGGCCGCGGTCGTCGAGATCGACCGCCGATTCGGTGGGCGGATCGACATTCTTTTCAATCACGCCGGGACCCTGGTGGTGAAGCCATTCCTGGAGACGACCGAGCGGGACTGGGATTGGCTAATGGCCGTGAACGTCAAGTCCATGTTCCTGATGACCAAGGCCGTGCTGCCTTCGATGTTGCGCCACGGCGGCGGAGCGATCGTCAACACATCGTCGATATCAGCGGTGGCGGGAACCCCCATGGAAGTGCTCTACTGCACCACCAAGGGGGCTTGCCACATGTTCACCAGGGCGATCGCGACCGAGTTTCGCGACCAGGGTGTCCGTTGCAACGCGGTCTGCCCCGGCTTCATTCGTACCAACCACGGCCTGCGTGAACTCCAGCAGTTGCGCGGCTATGGCGTGGATGTGACCGAGGACGATCTGCGCCGGTTGCAGGGACGCATCTGCGAACCGGAAGAAGTCGCCAATGCCGCGCTCTTCCTGGCCGGTCCCGAGGCGAGCTTCGTCAACGGCGAGACGTTGTTCGTGGACAACGGCATGCTGGTCCGGACCTGACGCGCCGATGCCGGGCTGGGTCGTCGCGTACGTTCGCTTCGTCGAGCCGATCAGCCGGCGCGTCGGCCGAGCGTCGATGTACCTCATCTTCGTGATGATGGCGGTGCTGTTCTATTCGTCGGGCACCAAGGCCCTGAAGGTGCCGGCGATCTGGACCCTCGACGTCTCCGAGTTCCTGATGGTGTCGTACTTCCTGATCGGCGGCGCCTATGCCCTTCAGATCGACGGCCATGTCCGCATGGACCTGCTTTACGGCAGCTGGTCGCAGCGGACCAAGACCCGCTGGGACGTGATGACGTCGTTCTTCCTCGTCTTCTATCTGGGCGTGCTGCTCTACGGCAGCGTGGCTAGCACGATCTACGCGTTCGAGTTCGGCGAGCGCGCATTCTCCGCGTGGCGGCCGTACATGTGGCCCGTCAAGTGCGTCATGACGTTCGGCATCCTGCTGACGCTGCTGCAGACCATCGCGACGTTCTTCCGGGATCTCGCCAACGCGCTCGGGAAGCCGTTGCCATGAGTTACGACTACATCGCGCTCCTGATGTTCTCGACCATGATGGTCCTGCTGCTGACCGGGCAGCGCGTGTTCGGCGCGATCGGCTTCGTCGCCGCGGCATCGGCGTTGCTGCTGTGGGGCGACGGCGGCTCGGAGATGGCCTTCAGCTCCGTCGTCAAGGTGATGAAGTGGTACCCGCTGCTCACCCTGCCGATGTTCATCTACATGGGCTACATCCTGTCGGAGTCGCGCATCGCCGACGACCTCTACCAGATGTTCCACGTCTGGATGGGCCCCGTGCGCGGCGGCCTTGCGATCGGCACTGTCGGGCTGATGGTGATCATTTCGGCGATGAACGGGTTGTCCGTGGCGGGCATGGCGATCGGCGCCACGATCGCGCTGCCCGAGCTGCTGCGTCGTGGCTACGACAAGGTCATGATCACCGGGGTCATCCAGGCCGGAAGTTCCCTCGGCATCCTTATCCCGCCGAGCGTGGTCCTGGTGCTCTACGGCATGATCGCGCGCCAACCCGTCGGCCAACTGTGGCTCGCAGGCGTGATTCCCGGCCTCATGATGGCGGGGCTGTTCGTCGTCTACATCGCCGTGCGCTGCATGATCCAGCCCAGGCTCGGCCCTTCGCTGCCGCCGGCCGAGCGCAACATTCCCTGGTCGGCGAAGCTGGCCCTGCTGCGTGCCGGCATCCTGCCGCTCGCCATCTTCGTCGCGATGACCGGCCTGTTCGTGCTGGGCATCACCAGCCTGGTCGAAAGCTCGGCCGTGGGCGCCGCCGCGGCCACCATCGCCGCCTGGCTGCGCGGACGGCTCAATCGCCACGTCATGGAGGAGACGCTGCGCAAGACGCTGGGTGTCACCTGCATGTTCATGTGGATCATCCTGGCAGCTCTCTGCTTCGGCGCCGTGTTCGACGGGCTCGGCGCGGTCAAGGCGATCGAAGGGTATTTCCTCGGCCAGTTGCACCTGACTCCCTGGGAAGTGCTCATCATGATGCAACTCTCCTACATCATCATGGGCATGTTCCTGGACGATACGGCCATGCTCGTGATCGTCGCCCCGCTTTATGTGCCCCTGGTCGGCGCACTCGGTTTCGACCTGATCTGGTACGGCGTCCTCTACACCATCACCTGTCAGATCGCCTACATGACGCCACCCTTCGGCTACAACCTGTTTCTGATGCGCGCCATGGCGCCACCCGAGATCAACATCTTCCACATCTACCGATCGATCATTCCCTTCGTTCTGGTCATGATGCTGGCCCTGGCGATCGTCATGGCCTTCCCGGATCTGGCGCTGTGGCTGCCGCGCACGCATTACGAGGGTTGACGGGCACGCGACCAGGTCCGGGTGGATCGAGATCCATTGGCGCGGGTAACCCTGAGCCAACGGAGCGTGGGAGGGCGGCCGAGGCCGCAAAGGCGAGTTCAACAGAAAGGGAGTGCATCATGACGACGAGCAACAGACGCAATTTCGTCAGGAAGGCGGGTGTCGCCGCCGCCGCCGCGGGCGCGGCGACCATCGGGGCGCCAACCGTTCTGCGCAGCCAGACACCAATCCGCTGGCGGCTGCAGACCTATGCCGGTTCGACGCTGGGCCAGTTCGTTACGAAGCCCCTGGTCGACGCCTTCAACGAGGTCGCCAAGGGCGAGATGGAGATCGAGCTCTACTATGCCGATCAGCTCGTCCCGACCGGCGAGCTGTTTCGCGCCCTGCAGAGCGGCACCATCGACGCGGTGCACTCGGATGACGACTCGATGTCGGCGCCGGTGGATATCGCGGTGTTCGGTGGCTACTTCCCGTTGGGCACCAAGCACGCGCTCGACGTGCCGACCCTGTTCCACCAGTACGGCTTCGCCGACATCTGGCGTGAGGCCTACAGCGAGGTCGGCGGCGTCGTCTGGCTGTCGGCGGCGGGCCAGGATCCCTGCAACTTCAACACCAAGAAGCCGCTCAAGAGCCTTTCGGACCTGAGCGGCCTGCGGCTCTACACGTTCCCGACGGCCGGGCGCTTCCTGGCCAAGTACGGGGTGATCCCGGTGTCGATCCCCTACGAGGACGCAGAAGTGGCTGTCCAGACGGGCGAACTCGACGGCATGGCTTGGTCCGGCATCACCGAGGACTACACGGTAGGCTGGGCCAACGTGACGAAGTACTTCCTCACCAACAACATTTCCGGTGCCTGGATCGGTTCGTTCTACGTCAACGAGAAGCAGTGGTCCGACCTGCCGGCGCACCTCAAGCAGGCGTACCTGTCGTGCGTCGAGGCGAGTCACACCTACCGCAACCAGTGGTACTGGGGCGGCGAGGCGAAGCTCAGGGCGACCGGCGACAAGCTTGAGCTCACGGCCATCCCGGCCGAGGAGTGGCGTCAGGTCGAGGAGGACGCCAAGGTGTTCTGGGAGGAGATCGCCCAGACCAGCGAGCGCGCCGCGAAGGTGGTGAGCATCTTCAAGGAGTACAACCAGATCATCGTCGCCGCGGGGACCCCGTACACCTGCGGCTAGAATCCGGGCGCTGGCGGGGCGCGCCTCTGCGAGGTTCCGCCAGCGCCCTTCGTCTTACGCGATGCGCACCTGATAGCCGAGCCGGCGCTGGGCCGTGGCGACGACCAAGGCCCAATCGACCGCGTTCGCGGCCTCGCCCGCCACGGCCAGGATGCGGTCCTTGATGTCGGGCGCGGGGCTCGGCGTGAAGTGGCCCAGCCGCCCCAGTTCGTTGAGCTGGGCGCGGGTCCGATGGACTTCGAGGTAGAGCCCACCTTGATGCCAGCCCAGCTTGACCGCCTGGCTGACGGTCGTGACCTGTGTGCCGACCATTATGGTCGGATAGACCAACTCGATGTCCTCGGGGTAGAGGCGGATGCAGCCGCGGCTGACCAGCCTGCCCACGCCCCAGGGCTTGTTGGTCCCATGCATGGCGTAGGTCGGCCAGCCGAAATAGAGCGCGTAGGCGCCCATGGGATTGTCGGGGCCGGGAGGCACGGCGGCGGGAAGCGTGGGGTGGTCCGCGCGCGTCACCTGGTCCGCGTCGTCCAGGTTCACGGGTCGGCCAGCGCCGGCACCGATCAACCCCGCCAGGTCGAGCATGCGCCGGGGCGCACTGGTCAGCACGACCTGCACGGCCACGGTGAACACCGGGCGTTGCCGCCGCATGTAGTACGTGCAGGCGTAGAGCGTCGCGGGCAGGCCTTAGGCGGCGAGCGCGTCCACCATGTGGCGGTACGTGCCGTACCAGCCGTCGTCGATGGTGATCACGGTCGCGCAAGCGGGCAGCGTGCCGGCGGCCAGCCGTTCGACCGCCTCGTCGAGCCCGAGCACAGGATAGCCGAGCGAGGCCAGCAGCCGCATGCGCGCGCGGAAGGTTTCGGGCCGCATGAACAGGTAGTTGCCGAACGTGCCCTCGCCCAGCCAGACGCCGTGGTAGCAGAGGATGCGCAACGAGCGCCGGGTCAGCAGTCGGCTCAGGCCGAACAGCCCCACGGCCTTGGCGGCGCGCAGCAGAGCCAGCTTCACCGGGCGGTGCTCACACGTTCAGCAGCAGGTGCTCGCGCTCCCACGAGCTGATCACCGCCTGGTAGGCGTCGTGCTCGGCGTTCTTGACGTCGAGCAGCAGCTCGACGAAACGCTCGCCGAGGATGCGCTTCAGGCTCTTGCTGTCGCCCAGCTTGTCGAGCGCGTCGGGCAGGTAGCGCGGCAGGCCGTGGGCGCGTGTGTAGCCCGACCCGGTGATCGCCTTGGCCGGTTCCAGGTCGTCGACCATGCCGAGATAGCCGCACGCCAGCGAGGCGGCAATCGCCAGGTACGGGTTGACGTCGGCGCCGGCGACCCGGTTCTCCACGCGCCGGCCCTCGGGCCCCGAGCGCGGCACGCGCAGGCCCACGGTGCGGTTCTCGCGCGCCCAGTGGACGTTGATCGGCGCGTCCGAATCGCGCAACAGCCGGCGGTACGAGTTGACGTAGGGCGCCAACAGCGGCATGGCCGCGGGCAGATGCTTCTGCAGACCGGCGATGTGGGCGTGGAACAGCGGCGTGTCGTTGCCCTCGGCGTCGGCGAACAGATTCTTCCCCGTCGCCACATCCATCACGCTCTGGTGGATGTGCATGGCCGAACCGGCCTCCTGCTCCATGGGCTTGGCCATGAAGGTGGCGTAGATCTTGTGTCGCAGCGCGGCCTGGCGCACCGTGCGCTTGAACAGGAAGGCCTCGTCGGCGACCAGCACCGGGTCGCCATGGTTGAAGTTGATCTCGATCTGCGCCGCGCCCGCCTCGTGGCTCAGCGTGTCGATGTCGATGTTCTGCGCCTCGCAGTAGTCGTAGACCTCCTCGAACAGCGGGTCGAACTCGTTGACCGCGTCGATGCCGTAGGCCTGCCGGCCGGTCTCGGGCCGGCCCGAGCGGCCGATCGGCGGCTCCAGGGGATAGTCCGGGTCGGTGTTCACCGCGACCAGGAAGAACTCGAGCTCGGGCGCCACGACCGGGCGCCAGCCGCACTCGGCGTACAGCTTGATGACGCGGTCCAGCACGGTCCGCGCGGCGATGTCGACGGGCGCGCCGTCGGCATAGACGCAATCGCAGATGACCTGGGCGGTCGGCTCCTCGTACCAGGGCACCAGGCGGATGGTGCGCTTATCGGGCACCAGTTCGATGTCGGGCGAGGTGACGTCGACCGCGTCGCTGTCCGGGTTCTCGCCGGTCACCGTCTGGCCCAGGATCGACTCGGGGATGCGCAGCGTCCCTTCGCCGATCGTCTTGATGAACTTGGCTGCCGGCAGGATCTTGCCGCGCGGGATGCCCGCCAGGTCCGGGACGAGGCACTCGACCTCGTCGACCCGGTGTTCCTTAAGCCACGCGTCCATGGACCACCGCGCGCGCGCGCCGTGCCATGCGCTCGCGCGCGGCGGCGCCGAACGCCTCGAACAGGGCGATCGACAGCTTGTCCTCCCAGAACAGCCATTCCGGGTGCCACTGCACCGCGATGGCGAAGGAGCGCGCGTTGCGCACGCGCACGGCCTCGATCATGCCGTCGGGCGCGCGCGCCTCGATCTCCAACCCGGGGGCGAGGCGCTCGATTCCTTGTTCATGCAGGGAGTTGACGCGCCATGTCTGCATGCCCGAAAGCCGGGCCAGCGCGCCACCGGGCGTCAGTTCGATCTCATGGGCGTGGGCGTACTTGACGTCGCGCGGCTCGTCGGGCGGGCTGCGGTGGTCGCGCAGTCCCGGCTGTTCCTGGACGTGCTGGTGCAGCGTGCCGCCCAGGGCGACGTTCAGCTCCTGGATGCCGCGGCAGATCGCCAGCATGGGCACGCCTTGGTCGAGCGCGCGGCGGATCATGGGCAGGGTCACGTTGTCGCGCTGCGGGTCGTGCAGCGTACCGGGGCGGCTGGGCGTGCCCTCGTAGTGGTGGGGCTCGACGTTCGACGGGCTGCCGGTCACCAGGATGCCGTCCAGCCGGTCGATCATCGCGTCCAGGTCGTAAAGCTCGGCGGGCGCCGGCGCGTCGGGACCCGGCCCGAACGCCGGCATCAGCACGGGTAGCGCGCCGGCCCCGCGCGCCACCGCCGTGATGTACTTCTCGCCGACGCAGTGGAACGGCGTCGTCGCGATGTCGCGCGTGTCGCACGGTATGCCGACCAGGGGCAGGGACATGAGAATCCTCGGAAACGGGGCCCGAAGCGCCAGATTGCCTTCCCTCCGACGACTGTCAAGGTTCATATGGAGTAACCGTGATCCTGGATGTCGAGACCCTTATCGCCTGGAAGGCCGTCGCGGTCGGCACCGTGCTGGTCGGCCTGTTCGTCGCCGAGCGGTTGTGGCCGGTGGCGCCGCGCCCGGCCCCGGCGTGGGGCCGGGTCGGGCGCAACGGTATCCTGTGGGGGATCACCGCGGCGCTCTCGGTCGCCTTCGTGGTGCCGCTCACCTCATGGGCGGCCGGCCATGGTTGGGCCTGGCGGCCGGCCTGGTGGTCGGGCTGGGCGGGCCTGGCGGCCGATGTCGTCCTGCTGGACCTGCTGATCTACTGGTGGCACCGGGCCAACCACACGGTGCCGCTGCTGTGGCGGTTCCACGCCGTGCACCATCGGGACCGCTTCCTCGACACCACCAGCGCGCTTCGCTTCCACGCCGGCGAAGTCATCCTGTCGGCGTGCGCGCGCGCCGTGGTGATCCTAGCGCTCGGTTTCCCGCTGGCGTCGATCCTGGTGTTCGAGGCCGTGCTCCTGGCGGCGACGCTGTTCCACCATTCAAACCTGCGCCTGCCTCCGGCGTTCGAGGCGGCGCTCGCCCGCGTCGTGATCACGCCCTCGCTGCACTGGGTGCATCACCACCGCCGGCGGGCGGACACCGATTCGACCTATGGCACACTTCTCAGCGTGTGGGACCGGCTGTTCGGTTCGACCAGCGCGACGCGCCGCTCTCCGACCATGGCGATCGGCGTCGAGGGCGTGGATGAGACGGACACGATCGGCCTCCTGCTGGCGCCGTTCAGGCCTCAGCCGACGCCGCGCGCCAGCCGCGGCAGGTAGCGGCCGAGCAGCGCCACGCGCGCGATCATGAACAGCACGTAGGCGCTCCACAGCCCGTGGTTGCCGAGCCACGGCACCAGCGCGGACGCCGCGGCGATGAACGCGATGAGCGCCAGCATCATGGCGTTGCGCATCTCGGGGCCGCGCGTGGCGCCCATGAACACGCCGTCCAGCAGGAACGCCCAGGCGCCGATCAGCGGCGCGATCGCCACGTAGGGCATGTAGTCGCGCGCGGCCGCGCGCACCTCGGGCAGCACGGTCATGATGTCGATGAAAACCCCGCCCAGGACCAGCAGCAGGGTGACCAGCACCACCGCGAAGCCGCCGACCCACAGGGCGGCGGCGCGCACGGCGGCGCGGAACTGGTCGCGGGCGCGCCGCCCCACCGCCTGGCCAACCAAAGCCTCGGCGGCGTCGGCGAACCCGTCGAGCACATAGCCCGCCAGGGTGTGGAAGTTCATCAGCACCGCGTTGGCGGCCAGCGTCACGTCGTCGAGGCGCGCGCCGAACACCGTGAACAGAGAGAACGCGCTTATCAGCGCCAGGTTGCGCAGCAGGATGTCGCGGTTGAGGCCGGCCATGCGGCGCAGCGCGCCGCGATCGAGGATCTGACGCCGCCGCCACGCGCCGGACACGCCGGTCAGCGCGCGGCGCAGGGCCACGAGCCCGACGGCGGCGCCGATATACTCGGCGATCACGCTGGCGGCGGCGACGCCCCGCACGCCCCAGCCCAGGTCGAGCACGAACCACAGGTCGAGCACGATGTTGGTGCCGTTGGTCGCGAGCATGAGCGCGAGCGCGCCGCGCGGCCGTTGCAGGCCGGTCAAGGCGCCGAGCAGGGCGTAGCCGGCCAGCGTCGCCGGCGCACTCAGGAGCCGGATGCCGGCGTAGTCGACGGCGTGGCCCTCGACCCCGGTCGAGGCGCCGGCCAGCCGCAGCAGGGACGCCAGCAAGGGCAGCAGGATCGCGATCAGGCCAACGCCGGCGACGGCCACGATCAGGCCGGCGCGGGCCAGCACCGCGCGCATCTCGTCGCCGTCGCGCGCGCCCAGCGCCTGGGCCATGGGGCCGCTGGTCCCGCCGCGCAGGAAGCCGAAGCTCCAAAAGACGTAGCCGAACAGCAGCGAGCCGACCGCGACACCGCCCAGGTGCGTCGGCGAATCGAGCTGGCCGACCACCGCCGTGTCGACGATGCCCAGCAGCGGCACGGTGGCGTTGGCCACGATCAGCGGCGCCGCCAGCCGCCCCACGCGGCCACGCCAAGCCGACGGCGTCGTTGGGTCTTCGGTCACGGTTTGGCGGCGCGACGCGCCGCGCGCGCCATTCCCGTGGTGGGTTGCGCTCGAGACGCCCGGCGGCGGGACGTCAGACGGCGGCGGCCTGGCGCACCTTGAGCACGCCCAGCTTCTCGCCCACGTGCTCGAAGACCTCGACGATCCGGCGGATCTGCGGCCGGGTGTGCGCCGCCGAAATGCTGCAACGAAGGAGCGCGATGCCGTTGGGCGTCGCGGGCGGCAGGGCCAGGTTGACGTAGACGCCGTTCTCGAGCAGCGCGCTCCAGAACTGGATCGTGGTCGCGACATCCTGGAGCTGCACCGCCACCACCGGACTGATCTGCGGGCCGACCACGAAGCCGCGCCAGGACAGGCCGTCGTGCAACGCGCGCGCGTTGCCCATCAAACGGGTGCGCAGCTCGGGCCGGCGCACCAGCACCTCGAGCGCCTTGAGCACCGAGGCCATGGTGCTGGGCGGCAGCGACGCCGTGAACATGTACGGGCGGCACGCCACGCGCAGCACATCGAACTCGTCGTGGTCCGAGACGCAGAAGCCGCCGACGGCGCCCAGGCTCTTGCTGAACGTGCCGACCACGAAGTCGACGTCGGCCTCGACGTCCGCCTCCTCGGCCAGACCACGGCCCGTGCGGCCCAGCACGCCCATGGAGTGCGCTTCGTCGACCATCAGATAGGCGCCGTGCCGGCGCTTCACCTCGACGAAGGCGGCCAGCGGCGCGCGGTCGCCCAGCATGCTGTAGATGCCTTCGGCGATGATCAGGCGCGCACCGCCGTCCTCGGGCAGGCGCCGCAGGCGGCGGTCCAGGTCGTCCGCCTCGTTGTGGCGGAACCGCGTCACCTTCGCGCCGCCCAGCCGGCAGCCGTCGTAGATGCTGGCGTGGCAATCGGCGTCGATGATCAGGTGATCGTTGGGCCCGGCCAGGGTCGAGATCATGCCGAGGTTGGCCTGGTAGCCGGTCGAGAACACCATGCAGTGCCGCCGGCCGAAGAACGCGGCCAGCGCGTCCTCGAGCTGCCGATGGGCCGCGTACGAGCCGTTGGCGATGCGCGAGCCGGTGGTGCCCGTGCCTTCCTCGTGCAGCGCCGCGACGGCGGCCTCGACGCACTCGGGGTCGAAGGTCAGGCCCAGATAGTTGTTGGTACCGACCATTAGGGTCGGCCGGTTGTCGATGATCGCCTCGGTCGGCGACAGCACGCGGTCGATGGCGACCTTGAAGGGGTTGTGGCCGCTCTGGGCGAGACCGCGATAGGTCTCGGCCAGGGACGCGAACTTCGCGTACAGGCTCATGGTCAGGCCGCTTCCTTCTTGATCCGGTCGATGGCCATGGCCAGATCGCGCACGGTCTGGATCTCCGGCAGGTGATTGAGCGAGATGGACACGTCGAAGCGATCCTCGAGCATCATCAGCAGGTCCATCTCGGCCAGAGAATCCAGGTTGAGATCACGCTTGAGCAATGTTGCCTCGTCGATCTTGAAACGACCCTTGGTGGCGCCTGTCAGCAGCTCGCCGATCGTGCCGACGATCTGCTGGTAGGTCTCGGTCATGAACGACGGGGCTCCGGCGAACGCCTCTCCCCCGTACGGCGGCTCATTTAGTAGGGTCATGGCTCGGTCAACAAATTGTCATGATAAACAATCAAATTTAGGATCTTTTCTCAAGCGCAGGCCCAATCGGCGGCGCACGCCCGGAACGGCCGGCAAATGCGACGAAAAGGTCTGCGAAGTCAGCACTTTGAGCGCAATCGAGGCGGCCCGGAGAGGGGCCAAGGGCCGATCAAAATGTGTTAACGCGTGTTACAAGGGGCATGATTGTCTCACCGTGACACAATCCGCGACCCGGTTCGGCCCGACGGACCACCGGTCCGGTCGATGGTCCGGTTGCGGACCGCGCCCGTGACGGCGCGGGCAGGCGTGGGCGGTCCCGATGACGACTTGGCGGCGCGCGTCGTCGGCCGCGTCGTTCGGCCGCCCCACGGAGCCGCCACCGCGCCGCGCCGCGCCGGTTGGCCGGGCCGCGTGAACAAGGGCACGCCGCGTGGGCGTAGGAGCAGCAGCAGTGCCATGCCCGCGACGAAGCCGCCGACGTGGGCGGACCACGCGACCTCGGCCTCGCCGAGCGTCGGGCGGCCGTCCTGGCCCAAGCCGCCGGCCACCTGGATGCCCTGGAACACGAACCAGAAGCCCAGGAACAGCCAGGCCGGCACCTTGAACGTGCGGAACAGGAACGGTGGCACGATCATGCGCACGCGGGCGAAGGGATAGAGCAGCAGATAGGCGCCGAGCACGCCCGAGATCGCGCCGCTCGCGCCGACCAGGGGGACCCCGGAGGCCGGGTCGCTGGCTACGTGAACGGCGGTCCCCACCAATCCCGCGAGCAGATAGAGCGCCAGGAAGCGGCCGTGGCCCAGGCGATCCTCGACATTGTTCCCGAATATCCACAGGTACAGCATGTTGCCGCCCAGGTGCAGCCAGCCGCCGTGCAGGAACATCAGGGTCACCACCGACAATTCGGGGCGGAAACCCTGGAGGAACGGCTCGACCGCGATCCGGCCGGTCAGCACCGCGGGTACCATGCCCAGGGTGTAGGCCGCCCACTCCCGCGTGCCGGGACCTAAGGACATCAGCCAGACGAAGGCGCCGATGCACGCCGCGATCAGGGCGAGCGTCAGAATCGGCGAGCGCGTGGTCGGGTTGTCGTCGTGGATCGGGATCATGGCTCAGGGTAGCCGACAGGGCGGTGCTCGGCCATGGCCTCGGCGCGCAGGGTCTCCTTGAGGTCGGCGGGCAGACGCGTCCAGGGCAGGGGGAGCAGGGCACCGGCCAGGGCCCACAGGGCGTTCAACGAAGTGTGGCGTGGGTCCGCCGCCTTGAGCCGGCGATAGGCCTCGACCGCGCCGACACGGCGCAGCGCCGCCTCGTCGGCGATGCCGAGCGCGACGAGCCGGCGCGCCGTTTCGGGGCCGATGTTGCGCAAGTGCGCGAGCGTGCGGCTCATGCGGTGGCGAGCGTCGGCGTCCTTGGTCCATCCCGGATCGTGAGCGCGATCGCGCCGGCCAGCAGCGCCAGTACCAGCGCGATGATCCAGACCCAGACATAGCGGGCGAACAGATCGAACAGCACGCCGGCCAGGATCATGCCGGTCGCCGCGCCGAGGCTGTGACCCATGAACAACACGCCGAGCGCGAGCCCCATGATGCCGACGCCAAGCTGACTTGCGACGATCCCGGCGATGACCGGAAAGACCGAGAAGTTGAGCAGGCCGAACATGGCGGCGAACAGGAACAGCGCGGGCGGATTGCCCGCGATCCCCATGAGCACCACGAACGACAGCGCGCGCAGCACGAAGATCGCGGCCAGCAGGGTCGGCCGGTGCATGCGGTCGACCAGCCAGCCGGTCAGGATCATGCCCGCCAGATTGCCGGCGGCGAGCACCGAGAAGGCGCGCGCGCTCTCGAGCGGCACGTAGCCACACAGCGCCGCGTAGGGGAACAGGTGGGTCTCGACGACGCCGGTGGTCGTGAAGCCGCACAGCGTGAAGCTGGCGAACAGTGCGCGGAACGTGTGGCTGCGCGCGAGCCGGCGCAGCCGGTCGCCGAGCGATTCACGCGCCTGCGCGGCGTGCAGCGTCACCGGCGTGCGCCGGCCGGTGACCAGCCAGACCGCCGGCATCAGCAGCAGCGCGAGGGCGGCGTTGGCGGCGAAGGGCAGGTTCCACGCCACGTTGGCCAGCAGCCAGGCCATGACCGGGATGAGCAGGAGTTGGCCGGCCGTCGAACCGGCGATCGCCAGCGCGGTCGCCAGGCCGCGCCGGGTCGCGAACCAGGCGGCGACCACCGCGGCGATGACGTGCTGGGCGACGAAGCCGTAGCCGATGCCGCCGAGCACGCCGAGCGCGGCCAGGAACTCCCAGCGCGTGGTGGCGCCGTAGGCGACGAGGCCGGTGCAGGCCAGACCGGCGAGCCCGGCCAGCAGGACCGGGCGCGCGCCGAAGCGATCGGCCAGATTGCCGGCCAGGGGCGAGGCGATCGCCGTGGCCGCCAGCGCGATCGCGCCGGCCGAGGACGCGAAGGCGCGCGTCCAGCCGAACGTCTCCTCCCACGAGGTCATGGTCAGGCCCAGCAGCGCGCGCCCGGTGAAGCTGACGGCGAGCGCGCCGAAGCCGACCGCGACTACGGCCCACGCGCGGCGCCCCGGCGCCGGGCTCATCACACCAGCTTGCGCGGCACCGAGCGCGTCCAGGAGCGCGCGAACACGCGACGTTCGCCGTCGAAGGCCTCGAGGTCCGCCTCGATCTGGAAATGGCTGGCCGTCGCGGTCATGACCGTGCGCGCCTCGATGCGCGGGTGCCAGCCGTCGTGGCCGAGCGCCAGCGTCATGGTGTTGGCGTGGCGCGCGCTCAAGGGGTCGCGCGCGTCGATGCTGTAGCGGGTCGCCTTGGCGAAGCGCGCATCGACGCCGATCGCCTCGATGCGCTCCGTGCCCTCATCGCGCATCACCGTGTAGGTGGTCAACCCCGTGGCGAGATCCTGATCGACGCCCCGCTGCGCGATGCGCGGCGTAAGGCGCGTGCTGAGCCCCGGCGCGGCCATGGCGGGCGGCGGGAACGCGACGGCCACATCCTCGGGGCGCGGCGCGCGCGCCGGCAGGGTCAGGCGCGAGGCCCCGGCGGCGATCGCGAGCGTCGCGGCTACGGGCGCGGGCCAGACGATCGGCCAGTAGCAGGTCGAGACGGCGAGCCGCACGCGGTGGCCCGGCGCGAAGGCGTGGCCACAGTCGTTGAGCTGGACGCGCACGCGCTCGGCCTTGCCGGGCTTGAGTGGCCGCGGCCGCGCGTGCCCGCGCCGGTGGGTCAGGTTGAGCACGCCGAACGAGACGCGCAGCGACGTGCCGTCGGGCGCCACGTCGCACAGGCGGACCACGACCGTGGCGACCGGCCGGTCGGCCGCGACCGTCAGCTCGACCACCGGCGCGCCCAGGATTTCGAGGGGCGCGTCGAGCGGCGCGGCATCGAACACGAGCGACTTGCCGTCGTCCTCGCGCTGGTCGTGGGGCAGCTCGGGCGTCTGGCCGCCCAGGCCGTAGGCGCACCATTCGCCGCCGGCCAGGCCGGTGGTCTGCGGCGAGCAGGCGGTGAGCACGCGCTTGGCACCGGCGCGCGCGGCCAGCCCGTCGTGGTTCAGGTGCAGGACGCTGGCGCCGACGCCGGGCCCCGGCCACGCCCGCTCGGCCACCCAATGGCCCGGCCGTTCAGGATGGTGGGAGCACGGCGGCACGTAGTGCTGCACCCAAGCGCGCAGCATGGGTTCGTCCATGATTCCGGTCGCGCGGCCCTTGAGCCAGTGGTCCCAGAAGCGCAACGCCTCCTGCAGGAAGCCGATGGCCGGGCCGGGGATGCCGTCGTAGGGGTAGGTATGGCCCCACGGCCCGACGATGCCGAGGCGCGGGCACGCCAGGTTGGCGAGCACCCGGAACACCGCGTTGGAGTAGCCGTCGGCCCAGCCGCCGATGGCCATGACCGCGCAGCGGATCGCACCGTAGTCCTCGCAGACCGAACCGTGCTTCCAGTAGCCGTCGCGGAACGGATGGCGCAGCCAGGTCTCGAAGTAGGGTGTCACCGCGTCGATCCGCGCGCGCCACGTCTCGCGCCAGCCGTCGCCGACCACGTGCGGGTCGGGCGCGCGGCCCATGATCGCGAAGAACGCCGTGCCCCAGTTCAGGTTGTCGTTGAGCAGCGCGCCGCCCATGTAGTGCATGTCGTCGGCGTAGCGATCGTCGGTGAACGCCACCGGGATGATCGCCTTCAGCGCGGGCGGCCGGCGCGCCGCGACCTGCAGGCAGTTGAACCCGCCCCACGAGATGCCGGTCATGCCGACGCTGCCGTTGCACCAGGGCTGCGCCGCCAGCCAGGCGATCGCGGCGACGGCGTCGTCCTGCTCCTGCTTCGTGTATTCGTCGATCAGAATGCCCTCGGAATCGCCCGAGCCGCGGATGTCTAGGCGCACGCAGGCGTAGCCGTGGCCCGCCCAGTAGGCGTGCATGGGATCGTCGCCGAGTCGGGTGCCGTCGCGCCGGCGGTAGGGGATGTACTCCAGGATCGCCGGCACCGGATCGCGCTCGGCGTCCTCGGGCAGCCAGACGCGCGCCGCCAGGCGCACGCCGTCGGGCATGGGTATCCACACGGTCTCCAGCTCGTGGACCTTGCGCGGGAACGCGGTGACGATGGTCATGGTGGGCTGCGATCCTTCGGCAGTGGGTTCGGGGTAGCGGCGGTGGCCGATGCAACGGCCATCGCCACCTTACGTCAAACGAGATCGCGCGGGATGCGCGCGTCCCAGCGCTTCTCGGCCACGCGCTCGTCGCCGTCGTAAGCGTTGAGCTCGCCCTTGACCAGGAAGTGATCGCGTGTGGCGGTCACGACCGTGCGGGCGGCGGTGCGCACGCGCCAGCCCGGGCGGGCGTACTCGGTCGTCCGCCACATCTCGGTGCGCGCGCTCAAGGGATCGTCGTCGCGCACCGACAGCGCCTCGCCGGTCCAGTAGCCGACCTCTAGCCCGATCCTGGTCATGCGGTAGCGCCCGACGTCCTCCTGCACGCGCAGCGTCGTGGTGCCGGTCAGCACGTCGCGTTCGAGCACGCGGCGCGACACCGACGGCTCGAGCTGCTCGCGCTCGACACCCGGCGCCAGCTCGACCTCGGGGAACAGCGTCATGGCGGCGTCGGCCTCGCGCGGCGGCCGCTCGGGCAACTCGAGCTTGCTCGCGCCCGCATGAAGCGTGAGCGTCACTGGCTCGGGCGCGGGAAACACCATAGGCCAGTACGTGGTGGAGATCGCGACCCGCAGCCGGTGTCCGGGGTCCACCGCGTAGGCGATGTCGTTGAGCTGGACACGCACCGTGGTGCGCTGTTTGGGCACCATGGGCTTCGGGAACTCGTGGCTGTCGCGGTGCGTCAGGTTCAGGAGGCCGTATGTGATGCGCGTGACCTCGCCCTGCGGCGCGACCGTGCCGAGCCGCACGGCGACGAAACCCACCGGCTTGTCGATGGCCAGGTCGAGCTGGACGACCGGCGCCCCCAGGATCTCGAGCCGTTCCGCGAGCGGCGGCGAATCGAAGACCAGCGAGCGGCCGTCGTCCTCGCGCTGGTCGGTCGGGAACTCCGGGCCCGTGCCGCCGGTGCCGTAGGGGCACCATTCGCCGGCGGCGAGGCCGACGGTCTGCGGCGACACGGTCGTCAGCGCGGCTTCGGCCCGGGCGCGCCGGCCGAGGCCGTCGTGGTTCAGCGTCCAGAGGCGCGTCTTGATGCGCGGGCTGGGCCACTTGGTCTCGCCGACCCAGCGCCCCGGGCACGTCTCGTAGAAGCCCTTGGCGGGGACTTTCTCCTGCATCCAGACGCGCAGCATCGGTTCGTCCATGATGCCGGTGGCCTGGCCCTTCAGCCAGTGATCCCACCAGCGCAGCCCTTCCTGCAGGAAGCCGATCGCCGGGCCGGGGATAGCGTTGTGCGGGAACTTGTGCGCCCACGGCCCGATCAGGCCGAGGCGCGGTGTCCTGAGGTGTGCCAGCATGCGCGGAATGGCGTTGGAGTAGCCGTCCAGCCAGCCGCCCACCGCGAACACGGCGCAACGCACATCGTCGTAGTTCTCGCAGATCGAGCCGTGCTTCCAGAACGCGTCGCGGCGCTGGTGGCGCATCCACTCCTCGACGGGGAACGCCGCGGCCGCCAGCCGCTCGCGGTACATGGCGCGCCAGCGCTCGCCGACCAGCGCCGGGTCCGGCGCGCGCGGCAGCCAGCCGAAGAACGTGGTGCCCCAGTCGACGTTGTCGTTGAGCAGGCAGCCGCCCATGTAGTGCATGTCGTCGGCGTAGCGGTCGTCCGTCGAGCACGACGTGATGATCGCTTTCAGCGCCGGCGGCCGGCGCGCCGCGACCTGCAGGCTGTTGAAGCCGCCCCACGAGTTGCCGATCATGCCGACCGCGCCGGTGCACCAGGGCTGGGCGGCCAGCCAGGCGATGGCGTCCACCGCGTCGTCCTGCTCCTGCTCCAGGTACTCGTCGACCATGACGCCGTCGGATTCGCCCGAACCGCGCATGTCGAGCCGCACCGTGGCGTAGCCGTGCCCGGCCCAGTAGGGGTGCATGGGCTCGTCGCGCAGCGCCGTGAAGTCGCGCTTGCGGTAGGGGATGTACTCCAGGATCACGGGCACGGGTTTGCGCTCGGCGTCCTCGGGCAGCCAGACGCGCGCGGCCAGCCGCGCCCCGTCGGGCATCGGGACCCAAAGGTTCTCGATCTCGCGCACGGGGCGCGGAAAACGGTTGACGATCTTCACGGCCGGGCTCCCAGGGTTAGACCAGATCGCGGGGCATACGCACGGATTCGCTGCGCGCGGCGATGCGCCGACCGTCCTCGAAGGCGTCGAGTTCGGCGTGGATGAGGAAAGCGTCGCGCGTGGTGGTCAGGGTCGTGCGCGATTCGTGCACCACGTCCCAATCGGCGCGTCGGTAGCTGAAGCGGTAGACCACCTCGGCCACGGCGCCGTCGGGATCGTCGGCGTGGACGCGGAACAGCTCGCGCCGCCACGAGCCGTACTCCAGGTCGATGTCCTCGATGCGCACGCGCCCGGTGTCGAAGATCACCTCGCACTCGGTCGCGCCGGTAGCCACGAGGCGGCGGACGACCTGGCTGGCGCGGCCAGGCTCGATCTGGCTCGCGCGCATGGCGGGGCCCTGCTCGGGCGGCTGGAAGCGGACGGCCGCGTCCTCGGGGCGTGGCGCGCGCACCGGCAGGGCCAGGCGCGAGGAACCGGCGAAGACCGTCAGCGTCACCGGCTCGGGCGTCGGCCAGGCGATCGGCCAGTACGCGCTGGACAGCGCGACGCGAATGCGGTGCCCGGCGGGGAAGCGGTGCGCGACGTCGCCGAGCGCCACGCGCACGGTCATGCGCCGCCCGGGCTCGACCGGCTTGGGCGCCGCGTGGCCATCGCGGTGGGTCAGGTTCAAGAGACCGTAGGTGACGCGCGCCGAGGAGCCATCGGGCGCCACGTCCAGAAGCCGCGCGGCGACCATGGCGACCGGGCGGTCCGCCGCCACCTCCAGCGTGAGGACCGGCGCGCCCAGGATCGCGAGCGGCGCCGCCAGCGGCGCGCTGTCGAACACCAGCGACCCGGCGTCGTCGATGCGCTGGTCGGTCGGCAGGTCGGTGCCGGTGCCGTGGCCGCACCACTCGCCGCCGGCCTGGCCGGTGTCCTGCGGCGAACGTACGGTCAGCGCGACCTCGGGACCGGGCCGGTCGGTCAGACCGCGCGCGTCGAGAACGAGCTCGAGCGGGGCGCGGCCGTCGGTCGGCGGCCACACGGGCTCGGCGACCCACTGGCCCGAGCGCTCGGCGTAGCCGGGCCGCGGCGGATCCCAATCGTGCAGGAAGGCGCGCAGCATCGGCTCGGCCATGATCCCCGTGTCGCGGCCCTTCAGCCAGTGGTCCCACCAGCGCAGCATCTCCTGCAGGATGCCGACGGCGGGACCGGGCAGTCCCTCGTGGCCCCAGAAATGCGCCCACGCGCCGATGATCGCCTGGCGCGGCACGCTGAGCCCCGCCAGCAGGCGCGGTATGGCGTTGGTGTAGGAATCAGCCCAGCCGCCCAGCAGCATCACCGGGCACGCGATGGCGCCGTAGTCCTCGCAGACCGAACCGTGCGCCCAGTAGGCGTCGCGCCGCTGGTGGCCGAGCCAAGTGGCCAGGAACACCGGCAGCGCGTCGAGCCGCCGCCGCCACGCTTCGCGCCAGCCCGGGCCCACCACCGCCGGGTCGGGCGGCGCGGCGGCACGGCCCCACATGGTCGCGGCCCACGAGAAGTTGTCGCCCAGCACGCAGCCGCCCATGTAGTGCACGTCGTCGGCGTAGCGATCGTCGGTCGAGCAGCAGCTGACGATCGCGGCCAGCGCTGGCGGCCGGCGCGCGGCGACCTGCAGGCTGTTGAAGCCGCCCCACGAGATGCCCATCATGCCAACCTTGCCGGTGCACCAGGGCTGGCGCGCCATCCAGGCGATGACCTCGAGCGCGTCATCATGCTCCTGCACCGTGTACTCGTCGGTCAGCAGGCCCTCGGAATCGCCCGATCCGCGCAGGTCCACACGGACGCAGGCGTAGCCGTGCCCGGCCATGTGCGCGTGCTTGGGCTCGTCGCGCGCGCGCGTGCCGTCGCGCCGGCGGTAGGGCACGTACTCCAGGATCGCCGGCACGGGATCGCGCTCGGCGTCCGCGGGCAGCCACAGGCGCGCCGCCAGGCGCACGCCGTCGGCCATGGGGATCCACTGGGTCTCGACCAAGCGCACGGCGCGCGGGAACGTTGTGACGATCTTCACGGGTGACCCCCAGGGCAGCGGGCGTCGATGATGGCGGGCCGGCGCGGACGGCGTCAACGGGGCCGCACGTCCTGGATACAGAATTGCGCGCTGGATCACGCGCGCCGTTCGTGCTCCGATGACGGGTGGACGCGGCACGGGGGCCACGGGTGCGCCTCGGCATCTTCACCGGCTACTACGATGACCCGCTCGAGACCTGCGCGGCGCGCATCGCCGCCGCCGGCTTCGACCTGGTGCAGCTCGACTTCAAGTTCCCCGACATCGCGACGACGACCGAGGCGATCACGTCGGACGCCTGCGCGCGCATCCGCCAGGCCTTCGCCACGCGCGGCATCGGCTTCGCCGCCGTCTCGGGTTACGTCAACCTGGTGGCGCCCCAGGCGGCGCGCAAACGCGCCACGCGCGACCGTCTGGCGCGCATCCTGGCGCTGGCGCCCGAGCTCGGCTCGCCCTTCGTGGTCACCGAGACCGGGACCAAGCACCCGGAGGACGACTGGGCGCCGCACGCGGATACGGCGCGCCCCGGGGTCTACGAGGAGTTCCGCGACGAGATCGGCGCGATGGCCGAGATCGCCCACCGCCACGGCGCGGTGGTGCTGATCGAGGGCGCGGTCGGCAACGTCATCGACACGCCGGCCGCGGTGGCGCGGCTGTTCCATGACGTGCCCTCGGCCGCGCTCGGCCTGCTCATGGACCCGACCAATTTCCTCGACGCGTCGAACCTGGGCGACCAGCACCGCGTGATCGAGAGCTTGTTCGCGCCCGCCATCGCGCCGCGCGTCCACGTCGCCCACGCCAAGGACGTGCGCCGCGTCGGCCCGGACGGCGAGCGTCGCGAGCGGCACAACCACCTGCCGGTGCCCGACGCCCGCGCCGAATGGCCGGCGGCGAGCCTGGGCGCGATGGACTACGACCTCTACCTGCGCCTGCTCGCGCGCCATGACCCGGACATCGCGCTGATCCTCGAGCACATCGAGGCGACCGACGTGCCCCACGCGCGTGCCTTCGTCGAGGCGAAGCTGGGGACGAGATGAGCGGCGTCATTGACATCACGGTCCCCGCCGGCGGCTCGTGGTCGGGCGTGGTTGCGCGCGGGAGGGTGTTGCGCGTCGTCGATCTGGAGGGGCGGCAGGGTGTGGACTTCCTGTGCTACGGGCATCCCGGCACCGAGGAGCGCTATCACGCCGCCAACACGCTCAAGAAGGCCGGTACGCTGCGCCTCACCACCGGCCACACGCTCTACTCCGACGCGGCGCGGGCGATGTTCACCGTCGTCGCCGACAGCTACGGGCTGCACGACACCATCGCCGGCTGTTGCTCCGCGCCCTCCAACCGGCTGCTCTACGGCGTCGAGAACGTGCCCGGCTGCCGCGAGAACTTCCTGAAGGAGCTGGCGCGCCACGGCCTGGGGCGCGAATCGGTCGTCGCCAACGTCAACTTCTTCTGCGACGTGCCGGTGCACGAAGGCGGCCGGCTGGAGCCCCTGACCTTCCGCCCGGCCACCAGCCGGCCGGGCGACCACGTGGACCTGCGCGCGGACATGGATTGCCTCGCGGTGATCTCCAACTGCCCGCAGGTCAACAACCCGTGCACGGCCGGCTCGCCGACGCCGATCCGCGTCCTGGTGATCGAGGGCGGGTGAAGGCACGAGCGAGGCTAGGGGCGAGGGCCTACATCCCGTCGCGCGGGATGGCCGAGGTCCACTCGCGGCTGAACACGCGCGCCTCGCCATCGTAGGCGTCGAGCTCGGCCACCATGTGGAACGTGGTCGCGTCCGACCACATGCGCGTGCGCGCCTTGAGCCGGATGCGCCAGTCGCCGCGCGCCATGGTGTACTCGTGCTCGATGTAATGGCTGGCGCATAGGGGATCGTCCGGATGGATCGTCATGACCCGGTCGATGGTGTGGCCGAGCGTCAGGCCGATCTCGTCGATCAGCGTCTCGGCGGCGCCATCGAACAGGCCGCCGTCGTTGTACACGCGGTAGGCGACCTCGCCGGTCGCCAGGTCGTGGTGGATGGTGCGCTCGTAGCGCCCCGGGCGCACGGTCGTGGTCTTGAGGCGCGGCGCGCACGCGGGCGGGTCGAAGGCGCGCAGGCGGTCGTCCGCCTGGTCGGCCGCGCGCACCGGCAGCGTCACGCGGCCGGCACCGGCGAACAGCGTCAGCGTGACCGGCTGCGGGCTCGGCCAGACCAGCGGCCAGTAGGCGGTCGAGACCGCCAGCCGGATGCGATGGCCGGTGGCGAACACGTGGCTCGCGTCGTTGAGTTGCACACGGACCGTCATGCGCTGGCCGGGCACAATGGGAACCACGGTGCCGTGGTTGTCGCGGTGGGACAGGTTGGCTAGGCCGTACGTCACGCGCGCGACCTGGCCATCGGGCGCCACGTCGCACAGACGCACGGCGACGAACGCGCTCGGCCGGTCGACGGCGAGGGCCAACTCGACGACGGGCGCGCCGAGGATCGCTACGGCCTCGTCCAGCGGCGGGCCGTCGAACACCAGGCTGCCGCCGTCGTCGGCGCGCTGATCGGTCGGCATGTCGCCGACGATGGCAAAGCCCGAGAAGTCGCCGCCCGCCAGGCCCACCGTCTCGGGCGAGCGATGGGCGAGCGCCCGCTCCGGTCCGGGCGCGTCGGCGAGTCCGTCGGCGTTGACGTGCAGGGTCCGAGGTCGGGTGCGCGGGGTTGGCCACACGGGCTCGGCGATCCAGCGGCCGGGCATGGCCGCGTGGAAGCCGGCGGGCGGCGCCCAATCCTGCTGCCAAACGCGCAGTGTGGGTTCGTCCATCACGCCGTTGGCCTCGCCCTTCAACCAGTGGTCCCACCAGCGCTTGCATTCCTGGAGGAAGCCGATGGCGGGCCCGGGCACGCCGTCCTGCGGGTAGAGGTGCGCCCACGGCCCGACCAGGCCCTTGCGTGGCACGCTCAGGCCGGCCAGCAGGCGGAACACGGCGTTGGAGTAGCCGTCGGCCCAGCCGCCCACCGCGAACACCGGGCACTGGATGGCGCCGAAGTCCTCACAAACCGAGCCATGCTTCCAATAGCCGTCGCGCCACTGGTGCCTGAGCCACGGGTCGGGCAGGAACGGGTTCGCTTCGAGCCGTTCCAGCCACTGGGCGCGCCAGCCCTCGCCGACGATCGCCGGATCGGAGGGCCGGGCGCTGAAGATCAGCATCACCGTGCCCCACATCAGGTTGTCGTTGAGCAGGCAGCCGCCCAGGTAGTGGATGTCATCGGCGTAACGGTCGTCGGTCGACATCACCGTGACGATGGCGCCCAGCGCCGGCGGCCGGCGCGCCGCGACCTGCAGCGCGTTGAAGCCGCCCCACGACTTGCCCATCATGCCGACCTTGCCGGTGCACCAGGGCTGCGCCGCCAGCCAGGCGATAACCCCGAGCGCGTCGTCGTGCTCCTGCTTGGTGTACTCGTCGTGCATCAGCCCGTCGGATTCGCCCGAGCCGCGCATGTCCACGCGCACCGCGGCGTAGCCGTGGCCGGCGAACCACGGGTGCATGGCTTGGTCGCGCCCGCGCATGTAGTCGCGCTTGCGGTAGGGGATGTACTCGAGGATCGCCGGCACGGGGTTGCTCTCGGCGTCCTCGGGCAGCCAGGCGCGCGCGGCCAGCCGCGTGCCGTCGGCCAGCGGGATCCACAGGTTCTCGATGTGGCGCACGGGGCGCGGCAACGCGGTGTCGATGCGCATGGTGTCCCTCCCGCGCCGGACAGTAGCACGGCGGGGTGGCGCGGCCGCGACCCGCGACCTAAGGTTGCCGCCGGCCCGTGCCGGGGAGGGAACTGCCATGCAACGAACCGCGGTCTGCACCTGCGGACAGCTGTCGGTGACCGTCGCGGGCGACCCCGCGTTCCACGGCCTGTGCAGTTGCCTGGAATGCCAGAAGCTGACCGGTAGCGCGTTCAGCTACTCCGGCTACTGGCCCAAGGAAGCGGTGCGCCGCATCGCGGGCGAGAGCAAGTCGTGGCGGCGCGGTTCCGACTCCGGGCGCTGGCTCGACCAGCACTTCTGCCCGACGTGCAGTTGCGCGGTGTTCGGCTACGCCGAGTTCGCGCCGGACATGATCAACGTCTCGATCGGCAATTTCACCGATCCCGGGTTCCCGCCACCGACTTACGCGGTGTGGAACGAGCACCGGCACCCCTGGGTCGCGCTGCCGGACGCGTGCACTAGCCGGCCGTGGCGGTCCGGCACCGAGGAGGGCGGCGATGACCAGGGCTGATCCCACCGCCACGCCGGACCAGGCGCGCCTCGAGCTAGCGCCCGAGGCGATGCGCGCCTTCGGCCACGCGGTGGTCGACGCCATCGTCGATCGCCTCGCCGACCAGGCGTCGCTCAAGGTCACCACGCGCAAGACGCGCGCCGAGCTGGACGCGCTGCTGTGGCAGGACCCGCCGGCCGGCCCGACCGACCCCAACGCCGTGCTCGCCCGCGTGGTCGAGCACGTGCTGGGCAACTGCATGATCCCGAGCCACCCGCGCTTCTTCGCCTTCGTACCCGGGCCGTCCTCGTTCGTCGGCGCCATGGCGGACGCGCTGGTCGCCGGGTTCAACCCGTTCGCCGGCACGTGGTTCGAAAGCTCGGGCGCGGCCGAGGTCGAACTCCTGACCATCGACTGGCTTCGCCGTGCCTTCGGCCTGCCCGAGGGCGCGGGCGGCCTGTTCGTCAGCGGCGGTTCGGTCGCCAACCTGACCGCGCTGGCCGCGGCGCGCCACATGAAGCTGGCCGACCGGGTGGCCGGCGCCGTGGGCTACGGCTCGGCCCTGGTCCACGGCTCGCTCGACAAGGCGTTCCACATCCTGGGCTTCGGGCGCGAGCAGTTCCGCCGCCTGCCGGTGGGCGACGACGGCCGGCTCGTGCCGGGCACCGTGGCCGAGGCGGTCGCGGCCGACCGCGCGCGCGGGCTCAGGCCCTTCCTGATCATCGCCAACGCGGGGACCACGAACACCGGCGCCGTCGATCCGCTGCCCGCGCTGGCTGACTTGGCGGCGGCCGGAGGGCTGTGGCTGCACGTGGACGGCGCCTACGGCGCGGCGGTGGCGCTCACCGCGCGCGGCGCGGCCGCGCTCGACGGCCTGGGCCGCGCTGATTCAGTGGTGGTCGATCCGCACAAGTGGCTGTTCCAGCCCTACGAGATCGGCGCCGTTCTCGTGCGCCAGCGCGACTGGCTCAAGCGCACGTTCCAGAGCGAGGCCGACTACATGCAGGATACGGAGCCGCTCAACCGCGAGATCAACTTCTGCGACCACGGCATCCAGCTCACGCGCGGGTTTCGCGCGCTCAAGCTGTGGATGACGGTGCAGGTGCACGGCATGGACGCGATCCGCGCGGCGATCGAGCACGGGCTCGGCTTGGCCGAGCACGCCGAACAGCTGTTGCGCGCCGACCGCCGGTTCGAAGTCATGACGCCGGCCTCGCTCGGCGTCGTTACGTTCCGATACGTGGGTCAGGGCAAGGGCGCGGGCAACCTGGATGCGCTGAACCGGGCCATCGTCGGCGCCATGATCGAGGATGGCTTCGCGCTGGCGACCTCGACCCAGGTGCGCGGCGCGACGGTGCTGCGCTTCTGCACCGTCAACCCGCGCACCAGCGAGGGCGACATGGCCGCAGTGATCGAACACATCGCGATGCTGGGCGCACGCATCGCGGACAAGAGCTAGGCGGCGGGCTTGCCGGCCTGCCAGCGGTCGAGCTTGGCGCGCGCGGTTGAGCCCGCGTGCCGCATGTGCGCGTCGTGGTCGGGACGCTTGGCGGTCAGCTCGATCACGTAGCCGTTGGGATCGCGGAAGTAGATCGAATCGATGAAGCCGTGGTCCGAGACGCCGCGCGTCTCGAGGCCCGCAGCCTTGCCCTTGGCGAACATGCGGTCCAGGTCCTCGCGCGTCACCTCCAGAGCGATGTGGAGGTCGAAGTCGTGCTGGTCCTTGAAGGCGAAGGGCATGTCCGGCGCCTCGAAGAACGCCAGGAATGAGCCATCGTCCAGGCGATAGAACGTGTGCAACGTGCGCGTCGCACGGCCGCTCTTGGTCTCCTTGATCTCCAGCGTCTCGGCCAGCGGCAGGCCGAGGAAGTCCTCGTAGAAGCGCCGCGTCGCCTCGGAATCGCAGCAACGGTAGGCGTTGTGATGCAACCCCTTGATCATGGCTTCCTCCATCAATGCTTCTGCGACCACACGTGCTGGATGTAACCGCGCACGTCGGCCGCCGGTTCCAGGTAGGCCTTGCCCAGCGCCGTCTCCATGGCGCCGAGATAGGTCTTGGCCCACGCGGGCAGTGGGTAGTCGATCACCGGCAGGAACTCGAGGGTCGCGGCGAGCCGGATGTCCGCGATCGACGGGTTGGCGCTACCGATGAACGGGCCCTTGCCGATGAAGGCCGCATGGAAAACCTTCAGCGGCTCGGCGATCGCGGCGGTCGCCGCCGTGCGCGCCGCGTCCTTGGCCGCGTCGGAAGCGTCGCTGGCGCCGACCTCGCCCGGATAGAGCGGAAACCCGAGCGCCGGGTACGTCGCGCGCGCGACCAACTGGTAGAGCGTGCCGGTCAGGCAGAACATGGCGCTGTCGACCTGGGCGCGCTTCGCAGGCTCGGTCGGGTACAACGTCGTCAGCCCATGCTTGTTGCTGAGGTACTGCATGATCGCGCAGCTCTGCCACAACGCGCCCTTGGGAAGGTCCGGCGTCTCCAGCATGGGCGTCATGTGCGCCGGGCACTTGGCCAGGAACGCCGGCGAACGCGTGTGGCCCCAGGCGTCGATCTCCTCGGTCTCGAGCCCGGCCGCGCGCATAAACACGCGCGCCGCCATGTTGTTCACGCTGGGTTTCAGGATGTGCAGCTTCAGCATCGCGCGCCTCGTGGGATGAAAGCGAGAATTTTTGGGTCCTGGCCGGCGGCGCCCACGGCCCGCGCGAACCGCCCAGGATCCCCATGAAAACTAACCGAGCCGGCGAAGTCGTGTTCCGATAGCATCGGCCCCGTCGCCGCCCACCGGGACGCCAACGCAGAGGACCCAGAACCATGATCCAGAACCGAGTTCTCGCGGCCCTTGCCGTCGCCTGTGTCGTCGGTGGCGTCGTGGCCGGGGCGCCGGCCGGCGCCGAAGAGGCGGTCGACGCCCAGATCGCAGCGCTGCAACAATCTCTGGCCAAGTACAACGACGTCTATGCCGCCGTGCGTGACGGCTATTTCTCGACCGTCGGTTGCGTCCACTACAGCGGCGAGACAATTGAAGGGCACATGACCTACGCCGAGGGCGCGATGGGTGTCCACTTCTTAAATCCGGCGTACATCGGGCCCACGCCGGATCCCGAGCGCCCTCCGATCCTGCTCTACGAGCCCGACGGCGATACGATGCACCTGGTCGGCGCCGAGTGGTTCGTGCTCCTGGCCATCGCGAACGAGCGGCCGACCTTGTTCGGCCAGGCCTACCAGGGCCCCATGGAGGGACACGAGCCCCTGCTGCCGCGGGAGGTCGCCCACTACGACCTGCACGCCTAGCTGTTCCGCGACAACCCGCTCGGGATGTTCGAGCCGACCAACCCGAACGTGGTTTGCGAAGGTCAGCCGTTCGCCCTGCTCGAGGAGCCAACGAAGATCGTCGCCGAGCCCTAGGGTCGGTCAAGTCGGGCGTCAGCGCGGGGCGGCGTCCAGGCTGCGCGGCAGCGCCAACGCGGCCAAGACCTCGACCGCCACGGCCGCTCCGAGGATCGCGTAGAGGGCGTCGAATCCCCAACCGTCGTGGACCCAGCCGACCAGCGGCACCGCGGCGACGCTGATGCCGAGCGAAAGCTGGTAGACGACGGCGTAGACGCGCGCGCGCCAGCGCGCCGGCGTGACGCGCGCGACCAGGGTGTCGCCGACCGGGATCAAGCCGAACACCAGCAGCATGGCGATGCCGGCCATGACGATGCCGGCCATGCCCGACGCCAGCGCGACGCCGCCCAGCGCCACCGCCTCGGCCAGCAGCAGGCCGACATAGAGCCGGCGCATGGGGACGCGGTCGAGCAGCGTGCCTACGACGATCTGGGCGAAGCCCGCGATGCCGAGCACCACGGTCGCCGCGATGCCCGCGCCTGCCGGCGTCGCGGTGTCGACGAAGCCGACCATCAGCTTGGGCAGCGACACGGTGGTGGCGGTGAAGACGACACCGCCCGTCGTGGTGGCGATGGTCAGCACGGCGCCGACGCGCCACAGCGACGCCCGCGTGAGCGAGACCGTTGGTCCGGTCGCTGCCTGGTCCTCGCGACGGCGTCCATCGGGTGCCACCAGCAGGGCGTAGCCCAGGCCGAGCAGCGCCACGACGATGCCCGGCACCGCGAACGCGCCCAGCCAGTCGCCATGGGCGAGCAGCACCGCGGTCGCGACCGGCGCGGCGGCCAGGCCCAGGTTGCCGCACACGCCGTTGATGCCCATGGCGCGCCCGAGCTTGCCGGGCGCGGTCTCGGCCACCAGCGCGACCCCGATCGGGTGGTAGATCGCCGCGGCGAGGCCGATGGCGAACAGCCCGGCGCCGATGGCGAGCGGCGTCGTGGCGAACCCGGTGCCGATTGCAGCGGCCCCGAGGCCGACGAAGCAGACGATCATCAGGTTGCGCCGGCTCATCCGATCGCCCAGCCAGCCGACTGGCAGGGTCAGCAGCGCGATCGCGACGTAGGACCAGGTCGCCAGCCCGACCAGCGCGCCGTAGCTGGCGCCGGAGCGCGCCTCGAGCGCGATCACGGCCGTGGGGTAGATCATCAGCAGGAAATGAGTCGCGGCGTGGCCGACATTGAGAAAGGCGAAGGGCAGGGTCATGGCGCGGGCGAAGTCCTTGGTTCCGGTCGAATGTCGCGCAAGGCACGGCAGCATCGCCTTCGATAGAATGACGTGCCATGTCGAGAAAAGGACACGCGACACCAGCCGCGATCTCGGCCTTCACCGAGGACTACGTGCACGGCGCCGTCATCGCGCCCCATCGGCACAAGGCTGGTCAGCTCCTCTACTCGGTCACGGGGGTGATGACCGTGGCGGCCGCCGAAGGGCTGTGGGTCGTGCCGCCCCAGCGCGCCGTATGGATCCAGCCGGGCCGGCGCCACGCCGTGCGGGCGTCGGGGCGGGTGGCCATGCGCGCGCTGTTCGTCCACGGTGGCGCGGCGCGGCGACTGCCGCGCGCCTGCACGGTGATCGCGGTGACGCCGCTGCTGCGTGCCCTGGTCCTCGGCCTCAACGAGCGTCTGGGCGCGCGCCGCCACGTGACGACGCGGCATCCCATGGCGGCGCTCGCACTCGCCAAGCTGGTGCTGATGGATCAGGCGCCCCTGCATTTGCCCATGCCCACAGATCGCCGCGCGCGCCGCGTGGCGGATGCATTGATGGCCGATCCGACGGACGCGCGTCCACTCGCGGCCCACGGTCGCACCGTCGGCGCCAGCGGCCGTACGCTCGCCCGCCTGTTCGTCGCCGAAACGGGTATGAGCTTCGGCCGCTGGCGCCAGCAGCGTCGTCTGATCGCCGCGCTCGAAAGTCTGCCACAGGGCCGTCCGGTCACCGAGGCGGCGCTCGACGCCGGCTACGCCACCCCGTCGGCCTTCTGCGCCATGTTCCGCCGCGCGCTCGGCACCTCGCCCAGCCGGTTCTCCCGCGACGAGGGCTGATCTATAGTCCACCCATGACCGGACCGGACCGCCCGCACACCTTCTTTTGCATCGACGGCCACACCTGCGGCAACCCGGTGCGCCTGGTCGCCGGCGGCGGGCCGGCGCTGCGGGGCCGCACCATGAGCGAGCGGCGCCAGGATTTCCTCGCCCATCACGATTGGATCCGCCGCGCCCTGATGTTCGAGCCGCGCGGCCACGACATGATGTCGGGCTCGATCCTCTACCCGCCGCTGGCCGAGGGCTGCGACGTGGCGGTGCTGTTCATCGAGACCTCGGGCTGCCTGCCCATGTGCGGGCACGGCACCATCGGCACGGTGACCTCGGCGCTGGAGCACGGCCTGGTGACGCCGGCGGTCGACGGCACGCTCAGGCTCGACGTGCCAGCGGGGGTCGTCACCGCGACCTACCAGCGCGACGGCCGCTTCATCGACCGCGTGCGCATCGCCAACGTGGCGAGCTACTTGGCGGTGCCCGAACTCACGGTGACGTGTCCCGGGCTCGGCGAGCTGGTGGTCGATATCGCTTATGGCGGCAACTTCTACGCCATCGTCGAGCCCCAGCCGTCCTATGGCGGGCTCGAGTCGATCAGTGCCGGCGACGTGCTGCGGCTCAGCCCCGTGCTGCGCCGGGTCATCAACGAGTCGATCGAGGTCGTCCACCCCGACAACGCCACCATCAAGGGCGTCAGCCACATCCTGTGGACCGGCCGGCCACGCGCGCCGGGGGCGCACGCGCGCAACGCGGTCTTCTACGGCGACAAGGCGATCGACCGCAGCCCGTGCGGCACCGGTACCTCGGCGCGCATGGCGCAGCTCGCGGCCAAGGGCAAGCTGCGCGTGGGCGATGCGTTCGTTCACGAAAGCATCATCGGCAGCCTGTTCGAGGGCCGCGTCGAGTCTGCGGCCAGCGTCGGCAACGTCGCGGCGATCATGCCCTCGATCGCCGGTTGGGCGCGGGTCACCGGCCACAACACCATCGTGGTCGATCCGCGCGATCCCTTCGCGCTCGGCTTCCAGGTGCAGTAGTCGGTTCGACACGCGACATTTCGGTGGACGGGCTCCGCGTCAGCGCTCAAGATCGCCTGATCCGCAGAATGATGCCTTGAGGCACAACGCGGGGGGGGGCAAAACGGGGAGGGGCGCATGGCGAAACGACCGGCGGCGGCGCGCGGGGGGGGCCGAGGGCCTTCCCCAGGCAAGGTGGCGCGCGGGGTGAAGCACAAGCTTCTGGCCGAGGAAGTCGCCAACGCTCTGGTCAAGAAGACCGCGCGCGGCCTGTTCGAACCCGGCCAGAGGCTGATCGAGACCGATGTCGCCAAGACGCTGGGCGTCAGCCGCCTGCCGCTGCGCGAGGCGATCAAGGCGCTCGAATCCCAGGGCGTGGTCAAGAGCACGCCCCATCGAGGCACGCGGCTGATGTCGGTGGACGAGACGCGGCTCAACCAGCTCAATCAAGTCCGCCGCGCGCTCGAGGTGCTCGCGCTCGAATGCGCGCTGCCGCGTTTTCACGAGGATCCGAAGAACCTGCGGCCGCTCGAACGGGTGATCGCGGCCATGGAACGCGCGGCGCGCCGGCGCGACCGACTCGCCATGGCGCAGCTCGATGTCCGCTTCCACCACGAACTGTGCGCGGCCTCGGGCAACGAGGTGCTGGCCACCCTGTGGAACGGGTTGCGGCGCCAGCTTACCATCATCTTCGGGTTGCCCTGGCTCGGCAACCCGGACTGCGACGAATACCTGGCCGAACACGTGAAGGTGCTGCACTCGTTCCGCACCGACCCCATCAACCGGGCGCGGACCGTCCTGATCCACCACATCAATGCCGGCTGGCGTGTGCAGCGCCTGCGCGAACGGCGCACCGCCGCCTAGGGCGCGGTCGCCTCGGCCAGATAGGCGATCAGGTCGGCCCGCTCGGCGGCGTCCTTGATGCCGGCGAAGCCCATCTTGGTGCCAGGTACGACACCGCGCGGATCGGCGAGGAACCGGTCGAGCGTCGCCGCGTCCCACACCAGACCCCAGTCCTTCATGGCGCCCGAGTAGGCGTAGTCCTCCAGGCTGCCCGCCGCGCGGCCGAACAGGCCGGCGTGGCGCGGCCCGACGCGGTTGCGCGCGATGGCGTGGCAGCCGGCGTAGCGGGCGTAGATCGATTTGCCGCGGGTCGCGTCGCCCTCGACGCGCGCCGCGCCGGCACCAAGCGTCAGCAGGACGGCGAGGGCCAGCGCCGCCCGCGCCAACGTCGTTGTCGTCGTCATGGCGAACTCCCGGAAGCAAGGGCGCCCAAGGGCCGGAACGTTGGGGTATCGCGTTCCGGCCCCGCCGGGTGCTGGGGCTGCGCCTAAGCGATGAACGCGCCCTGGACCGGGTTCTCGCCCAGCGCGCTGAGCAGGATCGACCAGTGCTGGGCCTCGGCGCCCATGATGCTGGCCGCCGCCTGCGCCAGGTCGCGGTTGGCGAACACCGGCACCGCGCCCAGATACGCGCTGGCCGCGCCCTGCTCCAGGCCGGCCGCGAAGCGCAGCACGTCGGCCTCGCTCTTGAGCTGGTCGACCGGGAACTGGTAGTCGGCCACCGCCATCATCGCGGCGGGCGTGCCGCCTAGCTTGACGATCGTCGAGGACAGCACCTCGGCGTGGCTCTTGTGGTCGCTCTGGAAGCCGACCGCGACCTTCAGCACACCCTGTGTCAGCAGCCCGCTTTCGGCACCCACTTGGTAGGCGGCGATCGCCTCGTGCTCGAGCCCGAGGGCGGTGTTGAGGATGGCCACGTCATCGGCCGGGTCGGCGGTCGAGGAACTGGCCGCCATGGATTCGCAGCCGGCGATCAGCGCGACCGCGACGGCCGACAGGGTCGCCTTGCCGCCGCCGGACAAGAGGGCACGGCGGCCGACGACGAGCGCGTCGCGGGCGGGGATAAGCAGGGCAGAAGTCATCGTACGTCTCCGAACATCGTAAGGGATAGGTCGAGGCAGAGGATCGGCGCCAAGGCCCCCCCTGGCTGCCCCGGAAACGCGCATCAAGATCGGCGTCTCGACAGGCATTACGTGGTGCGCGCGCCGTTGAATGCGCGGCTCACGCATCCGTGATGGCGGATGTCGATCTACTCGTAGATCTCGCTGCGGATGTAGACCAGCGCGCCGCGCTCGGAGCGGATCGTCGCGTGCGTCGTGCCGCGCGGCGCGAATTGATAGTCACCCGCTACCAGCCGCTGGGCTCCGATCAGCGCCGTGTTCGACGCCATGATCGTGCTTCCCCAATCGGGCCATTCAAGCGACGGGGCGGCCCCTGTCAAGCTGGCCGTGCGCGTGACACGTGCGCGTGACTCAAGCACAATCGCCGGCGCTGCACAGCCGAGGGGGCACCATGACGGAGTGGCCGACGACGCCGGTCGACATGCTCGCGCGCCTGGTGGCGTTCGACACCACGAGTCGCGATTCCAACCTCGCGCTCATCCGTTACGTCGCGGACTTCCTGGGCGCGCTTGGCGTGGCGGTGACGCTCACCCACGACGACGACGGGCACAAGGCGAACCTGTTCGCCACGCTGGGCAGCGGTACCCAGGGCGGTATCGTGCTGTCGGGCCACACCGACGTGGTGCCCGTGGACGGCCAGCCGTGGACCAGCGATCCGTTCGCCCTGACCGCCAAGGGCTCGCGGCTTTACGGCCGTGGCACGTGCGACATGAAGGGGTTCCTGGCGACGGCGCTGGCGCTGGCGCCCGAGATCGTGCGCCGCCGGCCGCGCGTGCCGGTGCACCTGGCGCTGTCCTACGACGAGGAGGTCGGCTGCATCGGCGTCAACCGCCTGATCGCCCAGGCAGTGCGAAGCGGTGTGCGGCCGCGCGCCGTGATCGTCGGTGAACCGACCGACATGAAGGTGGTCGACGCCCACAAGGGCATCTATGCGTTCCGCACCACGGTCACGGGGCGCGAGGCCCATTCGTCCCTGACGCACCGGGGCGTCAACGCCATCCTGGTCGCCGCCGACCTGATCGGGTTTCTAGGCCGGCTGGCCGACGAGATGGCGGGGCGCGCGGCGCCCGAAACCGGTTTCGATCCGCCCTACACCACGGTCCACGTGGGCACCATCAAGGGCGGCACCGCGCTCAACATCGTGCCCCGGCGCTGCGCGTTCGCGTGGGAATACCGGCTGATGCCCGGCGCCGACGAGCACGAGGTGATCCGCCGCTTCGAGGAGCACTGCGCCGGCCTGCTGCCGGGCTTGCGCGCGCGCGCCGAGGAGGTCGCGATCGAGACGGTGGCGACCAACACCGTGCCGGGCCTCGACCCCGAACCCGGCTCGGCCGCCGAGACGCTCGCCTTCGCGCTGGCCGGCAGCAACCGTGCCTTCAAGGTGCCCTACGGCACCGAGGCCGGGCTGTTCCAACGCGCCGGCATGGCGACCATCGTGTGCGGCCCCGGCTCGATCGACCAGGCGCACAAGCCCGACGAGTTTGTCGAGCGCGCCCAGATCGACGCGTGCGAGGCGTTCCTGCGCCGCCTGATCGACCACGTCTGCGCCTGAGGCTCCATGACCCGCGATCCGCGCTACGACATCCTGTTTGAACCCGTCCGCATCGGCCCGAAGGTCGCCAAGAACCGGTTCTACCAGGTGCCCCACTGCAACGGCATGGGCCACGCCTACCCGCGCAGCCTGGCCGCCATGCGCGGCATGAAGGCCGAGGGCGGCTGGGCCGTGGTCGCCACCGAGGAGACCGAGATCCATCCGACCTCGGACGTCTCGCCGTTCCACGAAGGCCGCCTGTGGGACGATAGCGACATCCCGGCCTTCGCCCTGATGACCGAGGCGGTGCACACCCACGGCGCGCTGGCCGCGATCGAGCTGGTGCACAACGGCATGGTGGTGCCCAACCGGCAGAGCCGCGAGGCGCCGCTCGCCCCCTCGGCGCTGGTCGGGCCGGGCTACGACCCGGTCCAGGCGCGCGCCATGGACCTGGCGGACATCCGCGCGCTACGCGGCTGGTTCCGCGAGGCGGCGATGCGCTCGCGTACGGCCGGGTTCGACGTGGTCTACGTCTACGCCGGTCACAACCTGACCATCCTCGAGCACTTCCTGCACCGGCGCACCAACCAGCGCGTCGACCATTACGGCGGCAGCCTGGAGAACCGCGTGCGCCTGTTCCGCGAGGTGCTGGAGGACACGCGCGCGGCGGTCGGCCACGACACGGCCATCGCCGTGCGCTTCGCCGTGGACGAGCTGATGGGCGCCGCCGGGCTCGAGGTCGCCGAGGCCAGGGACGTCGTCGCCATGCTGGCCGAGCTGCCGGACCTGTGGGACGTCAACGTGGCCGACTGGTCGAACGACTCCACCACGTCGCGCTTCACGCCCGAAGGGTCCCAGGAGGAATGGATCCGCTGGGTCAAGCAGGTGACGACCAAGCCGGTGGTCGGCGTCGGCCGCTTCACCTCGCCCGACACCATGGTCAGCCAGATCCGCCGCGGCATCCTGGATTTCATCGGCGCCGCGCGCCCCTCGATCGCCGACCCGTTCCTGCCGCGCAAGATCGAGGACGGGCGCATCGACGACATCCGCGAATGCATCGGCTGCAACGTCTGCGTCACGTACGACTATCAGGGCGCGCCCATGCGCTGCACCCAGAACCCGACCATGGGCGAGGAGTGGCGGCGCGGCTGGCACCCCGAGGTCATCGTGCCGAAGCGTTCGGAGGCGCGCGTCCTCGTGGTCGGCGCCGGCCCGGCGGGGCTGGAGGCCGCGCGCGCGCTCGGCCAACGCGGCTACGAGGTGCACCTGGCCGAGGCCGGCGAGGAGCTGGGCGGGCGCGTGGCGAGCGAATGCCGCCTGCCAGGTCTGGCGTCGTGGGGCCGCGTGCGCGACTGGCGGGTGGGGCAGATCGCCAAGTTGCCCAACGTCACGGTCTACCGCGCCAGCCACATGAGCGCGGCGGACGTCCGCGACGTGGGCGCGAGCCATGTGGCGATCGCGACCGGGGCGACATGGCGGCGCGATGGCATCGGCCGCCACCATGCCACTGCGGTGCCAGGCTTCGAGCACGCGCAGGTCTTCACCCCCGACGACATCATGATGGGCCGCCTGCCTTCCGGCCCGACCGTCGTGTTCGACGACGACCACAACTACCTGGGCGGCGTGCTGGCTGAGCGCCTGGTGGCGGTGGGGCTGGCGGTGACCCTGGTCACGCCCGCCTCGGTCGCCTCCAAGTGGACCGAATTCTCGCTCGAGCAGCCGCGCATCCAGCGCCGGCTGATCGAGCTCGGCGTTGCGATCCAGGTCAGCCGCGCCGTGGTCGGCTTCTCCGGCGACCACGTCGAGACCGCGTGCGTCTTCTCGGACCGGCGCGAGACCATCCCGTGCGCGGCCGTCATCACGGTCACGGCGCGCGTGCCCGAGGACGCGCTCTACCACGACCTGGTCGGCGATCCGTACGCCCTGCGCTCGGCCGGTATCGCGGCCGTGCGCGCTATCGGCGATGCCTACGCGCCGGGGCTGATCGCCCAGGCGGTCTATGAAGGCCATCGCTACGCCCGCGCGCTGGACGA